>CAZWFY010000019.1:0-45002 GCA_964633415.1 uncultured Clostridia bacterium
TGACAAAAAAAAATAGTAATTCACGTAAAGAGGAATTTATTTTAAACGGCAGTGAACTGATTGATAAGATAAAGGAACTTATTCATGAAGGAAATATTCGGCGTATAATAATAAAAAACGAACAGGAACAGAGTATTATTGAAATACCTTTGACTCTCGGAGTTGTCGGAGCAGCTATCGCTCCTGTCCTTGCCGCAGTCGGAGCTATTGCAGCTCTTGTCACAAAAATGTCTATAGTTGTGGAGAAAATAGAGGAAAAATAAAAACTCCTATATTTAGTTGAATTCGGTTGACACTCCGGATCGTTTAATGTAAAAAACAATTAATGAATATTTACAAAGAGCTTCTAAAAAGAGAAGAACAACTTCATTCAAATGCATCAAAGAGCATCAATTCAACACGGATAAGATCAGAAGAACCATCCCCCGTAAGAACGGAATTCCAAAGAGACAGAGACAGGATTTTACATTCAAAATCTTTCAGAAGGTTAAAGCACAAAACTCAGGTTTTTATAGCTCCCGAAGGTGATCATTTCAGGACAAGATTAACACATACACTTGAGGTCAGCCAGATCGCAAGAACAATATCAAAAGCTTTGAATTTGAATGAGGACCTGACAGAGGCAATAGCTTTGGGTCATGATCTCGGGCATACTCCATTCGGACATATGGGTGAAAAGATTCTCGACTCTCTTTCCGATATCAGATTCAGACATTATGAACATAGTCTCAGGGTGGTTGATAAACTTGAATACAGCGGTAAAGGGCTTAACCTTACAGAGGAAGTAAAAGACGGAATTTTAAAACACTCCAAGGGCATTGGAGAGATACTTTCAAATGACCCGGACAAAATGCCCAAAACACTGGAAGGTCAGATCGTAAGAATTTCCGATATCATAGCTTATGTTAATCACGACCTTGATGATTCCATAAGAGCAGGTCTTATCACCCAAGAATCAATCCCTGAAATCTCGGTTAAAATATTAGGAACCACATATGCAAAAAGAATAGATACTTTTGTGGTTGATATAATAAGAAAAACTCTGGAATCCAACCTTGAATATATTGCAATATCTCCTGAAATATACGAACAGCTTATAAATTTAAGAAAATTTCTCTTTGACTCGGTTTACCTCAGAAAGGATTTCAACAGAGAGAGGGGAAAAACCGAGCATATCCTTCTTGCAATCTATGAACATGTCAACAAAAATCCGGAAGAGTACATCAACACTTATCCCGAAGAAGACAATATCGAGAGAAGGATCATCGATTTTATTGCCGGAATGACCGACACGTATGCAATAAATCTTTTCAAATCAATAGTCTTTCCTAAGTATATCTATTGATTTAATAAATAATCTTTTAATATAACCCTTGTGGTTTCATAAGAATTGTAGCATAATAGCGGAAAGGAGAAAAAATGAAACTTAAAATATTCATAATATTAACATTTTTATTTATAAATTTTTCAGGAGGAGTGATGTTTGCGGAAGAAACAGTTAATTCGGATAATTCAATATTTGATTTTACAATGAAAAATATTGACGGTAATGACATATCTCTATCTGATTTCAAAGGTAAAGTGATCTTGATAGTCAATGTTGCAAGTAAATGCGGTTTTACAAAACAATATAAGGGATTACAGAAAGTATATCTTGAATACAAGGATAAAGGATTTGTAATACTTGGATTTCCCGCTAATAATTTTTTAAGGCAGGAACCTGGAAGCGATAAAGAGATAAAAGAATTTTGTTCACTTAACTATGGAGTAACATTTCCTATGTTCTCAAAAATATCGGTCAGAGGAAAAAAGATCCACCCTTTGTATAGATTTCTGACAGGGAAAAAGACTAACCCCGGTTTTTCCGGAAAAATCCGATGGAATTTTGAAAAATTTATTATAGGAAAGAACGGAAAAACTGTTGCAAGATTTCGCTCACGTACAAAACCGAAAAGTCCTAAAATAGTAAAAATAATTGAAACAGAACTTTCAAAGTAAAAAAAAAAGGGAGACCGAAAAAGTCTCCCTTTCATATCTTTACTAATATTTATCAGATATTCTTCCAGGTAACTCCTATATAGAAAGAGTAGCTCTTTCCTGCCGTATCAGTGAAAAGATATTCGGCTATATCATCATAAAAATAGTAATAAACGGACCCGTTTAACCACCATTTCTTTGACAATGCAATATTAGCTCCCAACTGTCCGACTATCTGCTTCATATTCAATTCAGAATAGTCCGCAATACCTCCGAAATTATCAAAGTTCAGTGCAGTTCCTCCGGATCCGGGCAGATGAGAGACCTGAGAGGCATCAAGTGAAAGTTCTTTGATCAATGATGATGACTTATTATAATTAAAGTTTGCAAAGAGAGTGAATTTATCTCCTGCCCAGTAATTAAAATTGAGAAGTACACTCTGTGTCCTGATATCAAGATCCATCATATCTGTCAATGTTCCCGTCATTCCCCCGATTATTCCGGCTCCGCAGCCCTCAATTACCGGAACGGCAAACAAAGTGCTATATCTGTTTTGATAGTCATAATAGGAGAAAGATATCGGAAACTTAGTACTTATGGAAGCCCACATATCAACCCCCCACTGGAACATATTTCTATCCCAGCTTGCTCCTGTAATTACAAGATTATCATTTTTTTCTTTGTTGTAAAGAAAATTTGCATTTAATGCAAATTTGGAAGAGGGACCCCAATGGACTCTTCCTTTTAATTCTGTTACATTTTCAGGATAGTTTGTCATAGTGGCACGTCTCTTTGTATGCCATGTATAGAATTGTACCGAATTTGCCGCAAGGGGAGAGCCCGTCGCATATTCCTGAACAGCCGGTGCAACACCTGCAAATAAATTTGCAAAGGGATCGGTAGCTTTAATGATCTTACCGTCAAAAACAAATTTAATCTTTTTAGCAGGTTTGAATGTAAATTTTCCTTTAAATGTATTACTTACTGTTTTTGTTACTTCAAAACTATCTCTTTCGATATTTTCAAATTCATATCCGAGTTTAACCTTGAATTTTTTTGAAAATTTATAGAGAAAATTCGTTCTGAAATCGATTACTTTCCTGGATAAAGAAGAAAATCTTGTATAATCAAAAGAATCAAGTCCCAATACTTCAGCATAAGTTTTTCCGACATTCGGTCCCGCCACATCAAGAGGTTCATTTATATCAATAAAGATAGAGTCATTCTTAATTCTATAATATGAGGCGATGGCATTTATAAATCCCTTTTTCCCAAACTTCATAGAGTAACTTCCTGAAACTGAATTTGAATCCCATTTAAGATTGGAAGTAAGATTTTCAACTCTGGAACTTATATATCTCGCAGAAAAATTATTCGTATCGTTTAATGGAACCGAAGCACTTAAATTATGAGTGTTTTTAGTACTTTCGGGAATCATGTCAAAAGGAAGATCTACATCATTTCCGACCGAAATTCTCGATGTAAAAACAGGAACCAGTTTTTCAGGATGTTCAACTTTCAGATAATGGTTTTGAGGAGCACTCTTTTTTTCATAAAATTTATTATTCGTATATGAATAATCAATATTTGCTTTCCCGATCCTAAGATTTGTACCTAACTTAACATCTCTGTTTATATTGTTTATTGATCTTGATTTAGCAACAATATGACAGGAAGAACATTTGCTTAGAGTTCTCGCCTGGTACATTCCGCTTCTATGTTCATTTCTGTATTTTATATACACCTTCATCCCTGAAAAAACAGGAAGTCTTAAAGTTGTTGAACTCTTTAATTCACTTCTCGTCACATGGTATTGATCTTTCGGATTAAAATCTTCTGCAGTTGCAGCAGATCTTGCAGTACTGATCGTATCAATGTTTGTCAAAGGATCATGATCAAGTCTGTGATATAGTGAATCAAAAGATATGGTTTGCCTTAACGTTCTGTCAAAATCTAAATCAATAAACTGTTTCTGATCTCTGAGATCTCCGTTAAATCCGGATAATATATTAAAAAAAGTTGAACCCTTATTGCCTCTTATATTTATTTTTACAAAAGGGCGGACACCATCATCTACCGGACAATACTCTTTCGCTTTAACAGTAGCTCCGTTCTTGCCGAATACGATAACACCCACTTGAGCTTTAATTTCACTATTGTCATCTTTTTTAACTTTTTCAGCTTTCTTGGATTCTCCGGATAGAGGTAACAACAGAATAAGAGTTGTAATAATTATTACTATTATTAATTTTTTCATCTGATCGCCTCCTAACGTATCAATCCCTTACCCTGTCCTGAAACGGTCTGGGAAGGATTATCTGTTCCGTGAATCTTAAAATGGCACTGTGTACATTTTGTCAAGAATGCTCTTCTCCAACCTTCTGTTCCATGAGGATTCATAGAAAATTCTTTTGTACTCGGTAATATTTTCGATGTGGTCATTCCCACACGTCCCGCATGAAGATGTGATTCATGGCATTGCAGACACAGAAAAGGTTCACTCTGCTTTAGAAGATTATTTGCGACTGTTCCGTGCGGATTATGGCAGGATAAACAGTCTTCGGTTACCGGAGCATGTTCAAATACAAACGGACCTCTCTTATCAGCATGACAGGAATAGCAGAGATCGTTTAACCTTTCATTTGTTTTAAGATTTTTAACTAACGATCCATGATGTTGATGACAGCTTGAGCATTTCATTTTTCCCTCTTTAAGAGGATGATGCGAAGGGTACATAGACTTAATCATTATATCCTTATGACAACTCATACAGAGATATGGATCCTCCTTTACAACTTCTTTTCCTTTATGTATAGGATGGCAGACCGTACATCCGACTTCATTCATCGAATGATCGCTTAAATTCCAATCCGAACTTCTAAGACTCTTGTGACAACTCAAACATGCTTTTGATGAAGCTCCCATATTATCTTTTCCGAATGAAAAGATCTTTGTCTTATCTCCCTCTTCCGCATGATCCTCCCCCGGACCATGACACGATTCACAACCTTTTCTAAGACCTTTCAATTCAGATTTCTTTAATCTGGAGTGAATATTCTTATTGAAATTTTTCACCATATCATCATGGCATTCCAAACAGGTTTTGTCGCCGACATAACCGGAAGAAGAATAAGTGAAGAATGTAAATAAAAACAAAACAAAAGGCAGTAAAATCAGAACATCTTTTTTTTTCTTCATATATCCTCCTATTTTTATCTGTTTTTTTTAAGAAAAAGCAATCTCATTTTTATCTGCATTTCCAATCTCCCGTAAACTTAATTATTCCTAATCTATTGGGTTTTGAAACTGCATTACACTGCATTACATAGACATTAATAAAAAATTCAAAATCACTCATCAGCATTAATATAATTCAGCTATGTTAAAATGTCAACAATATAGAGCTTTTTTTATTTTTTATTTTTAAATCTCTCTACTTTTTGAATCTTTGAAATAGAAATGACGAAAAATCATGCCGATTCACCGGTTATATTATGTGTGTTTATTTTAAAATTCTATATACTCCTATTTTAACAAATTTGCATTTTAGCTTTTTTGTGGTTAAAATTGACATAATTTTTTCAGGATGAAATATGAAGAATAAAATTAAAGAATTAAAAAAACTCAGAGACATTAAAGATGCAGCAGGCGGAGAAGAGAGGATAAAAAAAAGGCACTCTCAAGGTAAAATGACGGCAGCCGAGAGAATAGACTATTTTTTTGATCCCGGAACCTTTGTTGAACTTCAAGGTTTTGTTCAACACAGATCATCAAATTTCGGATTGGATAAAAAGAAATTTTTAGGTGACGGTGTTATAACAGGATTCGGTAAGGTAAATGACAGGATAGTTTATATATACTCACAGGACTTCACAGTTCTCGGTGGCTCTCTCGGAGAGATGCATGCAAAAAAAATTGTCAATGTAATGGACCTTGCGATGAAAGCCGGAGCCCCCATTATCGGTATTAATGACTCAGGCGGAGCCAGAATCCAGGAAGGAATAAGCAGTCTTGCAGGATATGGAGATATTTTTTTCAGAAACACAATGTCTTCCGGTGTAATTCCTCAAATATCGGTGATAATGGGACCTTGTGCCGGAGGAGCTGTTTACTCTCCGGGAATAACCGATTTTATTTTTCAGGTTGATAAGACAAGTCATCTGTTTGTTACAGGTCCTGAAGTTATTAAAGCTGTTAATAAGGAAGAGGTAACATTTGATGATCTTGGCGGTGCGGAGAGTCATTCTTCAATTTCCGGTGTGACACATTTTGTAGGCAGCGATGAAAAAAACACACTTGATATGGTTAAAGAATTATTAAGTTATCTCCCCTCCTCTAACCTCGAAATGCCTCCTGTTGAAATGACAGATGACCCTTTTGACAGAATGGAAGATAAGCTGAATGAGATAGTTCCCGCAAATCCGAATAAACCTTACGATGTTAAAGAACTTATTAAACTTATTGTCGATAACGGTAAATTTTTTGAAGTTCATAAGAATTTTGCCCAAAATCTAATTGTAGGATTTTCAAAATTGGACGGGAAAACAGTCGGGATAATTGCAAACAATCCTGCAGTCTTTGCCGGAACACTTGATGTAAACGCCTCTCTTAAAGGAGCAAGGTTTATAAGATTTTGTGATGCTTTCAATATTCCTTTGATCAGTCTCGTTGATGTCCCCGGTTTTTTACCCGGAAAAGATCAGGAACAGCTTGGAATAATAAAACACGGAGCAAAACTACTTTACGCCTATTCCGAAGCAACCGTACCGAAATTAACGGTTATAACAAGAAAATCTTACGGCGGTGCTTACATCGTTATGAGTTCAAAACATCTCGGTGCGGATATAGTTTATGCATGGCCGACTGCGGAAATTGCAGTCATGGGACCCCAAGGTGCAATAAACGTAATATTCCGCCGTGATCTGTCAACCGCCGAACAGCCCGAATCATTAAGAGAAAGATTAATTCAGGAATATAAAGAAAAATTTGCAAATCCGAAAGAACCTGCCGGATTCGGATATGTTGATGATATAATTCTTCCAACGGAAACACGACCTCTCCTTATTAAAGCATTGGAATCTCTTGAACATAAATCAATGTCACTTCCAAGAAAAAAACACGGCAATATTCCCTTGTAAGAAAGGAGTCTGAAATGCTAAATAATTCCCAAAAAAAGAAAGTTGTCATTCCGAACAGAGGTGTGATAGCATTGGATACAATAGATTCAATGAAAAGTATCGGACTTGAGACCATTCTTCTCCATTCTCCCGAAGATTCAAATTCTCTCGCTGTAAAAATGTCGGATTTGAGTTATAAATTCCTATCCTCAAAATTAGAAGACAGCTATATGGACAGAGAAGCGATCATTGAGAAAACTCTTGAATTGAATGCCGACTACATTCACCCCGGATACGGTTTTCTCGCGGAAGACCCGGAATTTTTCAAATTATGTGAAGAAAAAAATATTGAAGTTATTGGTCCCGGCTCAAGAGTTGTAAAACTTGTCCGGAACAAGATTGAGTTAAAACAAACAGCATCCGGACTTGGAATTCCGATTGTAAAACATTCTCAACTTATCAGAAGTACTCTTGATTGTGAATCCGTCAGTGAAGGACTGAATTTTCCCATAATTATTAAACCCGTTAACGGACTCGGAGGATCCGGAATAAAAACCGCTTCTTCAAAAGAAGAGGGTATAGAAATTTGTAAAAAATATTTAAAGTCCGATATTTCACACAGAGAGGGAATATTTGCCGAAGAATATTTTCCAAATGGGCACCATATTGAAATTCCTTTCATAAGAGATTTTGAAGGTAACATACTTTTTCTTCCCGAGATTGAATCTTCCATACAGAGAAGATTTCAAAAAATATTCCAGGAATCACCTTCCGTTAATATTAATGCACAGATAAGAGAATCACTTTATCAGAATACAAAAAAGATAATAGAGGAACTTAATTATATCGGGTTAGGCTACTCCGAATTTATAGTATCGGAAGGAAAGGCTTACTTTTTAGAAATCAATCCGTCTTTTCAAATTAACACACTAATTCCTGAAATTCACATAATCGCAAATTTTCTAAAAAAACAATTCGCAATCTCTACAGGGGAAACACTTCATAATGTAAAAGGTACTCACATTGTAAAACCTAAATATTGCGTTATGCTTGTTTCTTTGATGGCTGAGGAACCTGATAATAATTTCAGACCGTCTTCCGGAAAAGTTACCGATTTTTTCAGCTATTCCTCAATCAGGAATATATATAAAACAAGTCTCTATTCCGGAAGCAAAGTATCCCCTCTTTACGATCCCTATATAGGCAAAATAGTCACTTTTGCCGTAAAAAGAGAGAATGCCATAAAGGATATGAATAACTTTTTAAATAATATAGTTATTAAAGGTATCAGAACAAACATAACCTTTCTAAAGCACCTTCTGAAGAGTTCCAACCTCCATTCGGGAGATACAACTATAGACTTCCTTAGTAAGAAATGTAAATACTCCGAAAGAAAAAAGAACGATGAAGAAAATTTAATCGCAGCAACTCTTCTATCCGCATATTTTCACATAGAGAACAGTAAAAAAAATTATAAAGAGAAACTTGAGAAAATGAAACAACCCGGGTTTTTCAAAAGAATTTTCGGGAATTTTTAAGGTGAATAAAAATGAAATATAAATTTCAGGTTGAAAAGAAAAATTATGAAGTTCAAATATCTAACAATGCAACTTTTTTTTCGGAAACAGAGATAAAGATCAATAAATCCAAATTTAACATAAGGATCGGAGAGAGTGATGAAACAGGTGTTAAATCATTTTTTTTAAATAACAGACTTTTCCAGATAGAGGTTGACAAAGACAATGAGGGTTATCCTCAAGGCATCTATATCAATGGAGAACATTTTAACACCGGACTTTTGAAAATAGACAAACTTTTCTACTTCAAAGAAAAACCGACAAAAATGAAAAAATCGGGAATTGTAAAAAGTTTTATTCCCGGAAGTATAAAAAAAATATATCTGAAACAGGGTGCATCCGTAAAAGAGGGAGATATTGTACTTATTCACGAAGCTATGAAAATGGAAAATGAAATCAGAGCACCAAAGAGCGGTATTTTAAAATCACTGGGAGTAAGTGAAGGAGAAAATATTCTATCAAATCACATTTTATTTGAAATAGAATAATATGAAATTTCTTGGATCTCACGTAAGTTCATCCGGAGGGGTCGAAAACGCACCTTTAAATGCTAAGAAAATAGGTGCCAAAGCTTTCGCTCTCTTCACAAAAAATCAACGACAATGGAATGCAAAGCCACTAACGGAAAAAAGTATTGAAGAGTTTAAAAAATCATGTGTTCAACTTAACTTTTCACCCGACTATATTCTTCCACATGACAGTTACCTGATAAATCTCGGCAATCCTGAGGAAGAGGGACTTTTTAAATCCAGGGAATCATTTCTCGATGAGATGAAAAGATGCGAACAGCTCGGGTTGAAATTGTTAAATTTCCATCCCGGAAACCACAAAAAGCTGATCTCCGAAGAGGAATGTATGGATATTATTGCGGAATCCATCAACATTACTCTTTCAAAAACATCCGGAGTATGTGCCGTAATAGAGAATACTGCAGGACAGGGAACAAGTCTCGGTTACAAATTTGAACATCTTGCATATATTATAGAAAAAGTTGAGGACAAGAACAGGATCGGAGTTTGCCTGGATACCTGCCACACATTTGCCTCCGGCTACGATATAAGAACCGAAGATACTTATAACAAAACAATGGATAGTTTTGAAAAAATTGTCGGATTCAAATATCTTAAGGGTGCTCACATTAATGACTCAAAATCAAAACTCGGGAGCAGAGTCGACCGTCATAATAGTATCGGTAAAGGAGAGCTTGGCATTGATACTTTCAAATTTATTATGAAGGATCCGAGATTTGATAATATTCCCCTTATACTGGAGACAATTGACGACTCAATATGGGCAGATGAGATTAGATTGCTTTACTCATTTGCAGAATAGATTATTAACCATTATTATTAACATATTAAGCATATGATTGAAAAAATTGCCGGATATACAATAAAAAGACTTATTAATACGGGCAGTACTTCAAAAGTTTATCTTGCCTTTGATGAAAAACTAAAAAGAAATGTTGCAATTAAAATTCTTTCACCCTCTTATTCAAGAGAAAAAAGGATAACGAAAAGATTTATCAAGGAAGCAAGAACAGCCGCTCAATTACAACATTCAAATATTATATCTATTTATGATGTAGGAAAAGAAAAAAACTACTATTTCATCGCCATGGAATTTCTTAATAACAGTCTCAGAAATAAAATAAGAAGAAATTCTCTGAAAAACTCATACATTGAAGTTTTAAATATAATGAGAGATATTGCTAAAGCTTTATCATATTCCCACAAACGAGGTTTTATTCACAGAGATATAAAGCCGGATAATATAATGTTTCGTTCGGACGGAACAGTCGTTGTCGCCGATTTTGGAATCGTAAAAGCTCTAAAATCCGGAAGTAATCTGACAAAAACCGGAATGTCGATCGGAACACCGAAATATATGAGTCCGGAACAGATCAGAGCAAAAAGGATTGACGGGAGAAGTGATATATACAGCCTTGGAATTGTCTTCTATGAGATGCTAACGGGAGATACTCCATATAAAGATCCGGATATAGTGAAACTTGCACTTAAACATACAAGCGGTCCTATTCCGATTCTTCCCAAAAAAATTGAATTTCTTCAACCTCTTCTTAATAAGATGCTTGCAAAAAATCCGGGACAAAGGGTCAGGGATTGTGACGGATTGATCAGGTTGATAGATACGGTCTCTTTTAGAATAAAACAGCAAAAGACAAATGTATTAAAAAAATATTCAGGCAAAACTCCGGCTGTAAAGACCCACAAAAGTAAAAATGCAAAAAAAGAGAAACAGACAACTTACTTAAAAATTCTATTGACGGCTATTCTTCTCCTTATATTTTTATCCATATATTTAATAAAAGAATCGGCAATAAAAAAAGAGGAAAACCTGTGGAATACAACAAAAGAGCGAAATAGTATAAGTGCATATAATAATTATCTGTTTAAATATCCCAATGGTAGGTTCACACCACTTGCAGAAGAGATAAAAAAAAACCTTCAACTTAAGAATGAACTTTATAAAAGATATTTAAGAGATGCCGGTCTTGCATATGAATCCGGCAGATACAGAGACGCGATGAACTTTATAAAAAAGGCTGAAAAATACTGTAACGGCAACCCCGGATTAAATAGTCTCAAAACAAAGATAAAGAAAAAGATTACACGGTAATGTATGGATTTCTTGTTTTATAAATATCAGGATCTCACTTAATTATTCCCTATTTCACTTCGATTCTTTTATATTCGAATGCAGATTTTCCGGTCAATATATCCAAAACATCGACAATCAAATCATATTTTCCACTTTTTAACCATGTAATACCGATACTTATTCCTACTTTATTCTTATCGGCATTCATCACCTTGCTTTTATTAAATATCTCTATTCCGGAGCTACTCTTTATTGAAATATGAACTTTTATTTTTCCTCTTAAATGCCCGCTTGATTTTCTCTGCATTATATCTTTAATACAAAAAGTAAGTCTCTTATTATTAAAGATAAGATCATTAAGCTTAACGGTTGTCACTTCCGATTCTCTCTTTTTTAAAAAATCAGCAATATAATCGGCTCTTATATTATCATCATAAAAAACCTTATAATTTGAATTATCTATTTTTACTTTAATTTTACCTGTCTTTCCAGAGCTATCCGGAGAATAGGTCAACATATAAAAAATATCTTCTTTCTCTACTATTTTTTCCAGAGAAATATCAAGTTTGTTGGATATAACCAGTTCTCCTCCTGTTCTTTTTGTTATCTCACGAAAACTGTTCTCAAGATCGGTTGAAATTGTTTTCAACTCAATATCTCTTGAGTTAATATCCTCATAAGTTGAAAAGAACAGTGTATGAAATGTTGCATTTACTTTGTAAAAAATTTTTGCTATCTCTTTAGATGGAAATTCATCAACCATCTCAACCATTCGATCAATTGAATCAACCGCAGAACCTAATTCCCGCCTCAATCTTCCGGATATTTTTATAGTCGGAAATTTTTCAAACTGATAGAAAGTTATTACCCATTTTTCAATATTTATTTTCTCAAGATATCTGGCGAAATTGTAATAGACTCCAATGTCGGGAGTTAAAAACAGCCTTCTGTATTCCTTCAGTATTTGAGAGTAATTTTCGATAAATCTTTTCGCCTGCATTATACTCATAGGTCTTTCTCCGCTGCTGTTTCTTCCTCCGATATTCGACAAATTTCTCGCCTGCATCAGATCCGACCGGATCTTTTGGAAAGCTTTTTCAAATCTGAATTTTGCTTTTAAACCTTCCTTTACCATATATTTACGGATAACATCAATTAAAACAGATTTATGTTTTACACTTTTAAAAAAAAGAGTTTTATCATTTATAAACACTAACAACTGATCAGTCGGCTTTAGAATTTTTTTAAAAAAATATTTTAAAGAATCGGTTAACGGTTTTGTAACTGAATATATCCTGAAAGCAAGAACAAAATAGCGGGGTTTGTAAACCTGCGTTCTGTCGGATGAGAGATCAAACCGTTGACCTTCTATTTTTTTTCTTACCATATAAAATCCGTTTATCCTCTGCTCCTTCCCATTTTCAAATAATCTGAAATCAGATTTCTTCAGATTATCAACTGGTTTTCCATGCAACATTACCCTCACGGGAACTTCGACATTAACAACAGTCATATCTTCGCGAATATTTTTTTTCTGAGCAAACCCGAAATAATTTAACGATAAGACCACTAATAAATATAAAAAAATCCCTGACTTCTTCAAAATCCCTCCGGATGATATTTTCTAATAATCATTCATACATATTTTAAACTAATATTCATATATCACAATGTATTTTTTTTTCCAATTTTGTTAAAAAAATGTTATTTCATTTCATTTATTTATCTAAAACCGCACTATTGCACTACTGTCCCCAACAATATAATAAATCAACAGCAACAATGGTAATATACGCCGTGGCAAACAATATTATCGATATTAACGATAATATAGCTACTATTTAATCGGCTTCATCCCTATTAATAAGGGTAATTACTTTAAAAACCACAACTTTAAGGGATTGTCCATGATTCCTTGTTTTGATATTTATGTACTATGATAATAAATACAATATTGAATGTAATTAAAACATTAAATATTTTAATAGGAGGCATTGAAAATGAGTAAAATAATATCAACGATAATTATAATAGTTCTTTGTTTAACAGACCTATCGGCATTAACTATGAATGGGAAAATCACAAAACAGGGTACCAATGAGGTTTTAAGGAATGTAAAAGTCGAATTGGTTGGTTTTGCTAAAGCCACATTTACAGATCAGAGAGGTGAGTATAGTTTAGATGGTGAAAGTGCCGGTAGATATAAACTCGTTTTGTACTGTCCTGGTTATGTTCCAAAAATTTCTGATATTGAAATTAATGAAAATACTATAAGGAATTTTTCTCTGGAGGCAGACCCGCTTTTAAGATATGAAATAGTTGTAACGGGAACCAAAACTAATCATACGGTTGGTGATATGCCTGTGTCAATGGAGGTTTTAACAACGGAAGAAATAAGAGAGTTAAATATTAGAGAAACTAAAGATCTTTTTGATGGTATGAGTGGTGTATATGTAGGTAAAAACGCAGGTTCATATGGTAATAAAGCTAATATTACTATTCAAGGTATGGACGCTAAACATACATTAATCTTAGTTGATGGTCAAAAGTATTATGGAGGTCATGGTAGCGTTGATGTTGCCTCTATACCTGTAAATATGATAGAAAAAGTTGAGGTTGTCAAGGGTCCGTCGTCAGCTCTTTATGGGAGTGATGCTATGGGCGGTGTTGTAAATTTTATAACTAAAAAACCATTTCAAAGAAAATCTCAGCTTAATTTAAGTACATCATTTGGAAGTGAAAAATTACGACTTTTTGAGGGTAATGGTAATCTGAATTTGGGTAACTTTGGAAGTTCTTTTACTATCTCTCAAAAAGATAGTGATGGAGTAAATGCTAACACTGATAAAATGGCTACAACTAATATCGCAGGTTTTTTGTCTTATAAGTTCTCTGATTTGTTATCTTTAAGTATTAATCCAAGATATGAGTATACTAACCTTAAGATGCAGGGCAGAAAACAGACAAGGGTTATTTTAAACTCAAATTTAGATTGGAAAGATAATAAGGGAACCTTTGCTAAATTGAGGACTTCTTTTTTTAGTTACCATCACTATACAATAAACAATGAATCGGGAGGAAGGAGTGATTGGGAAGATGACACTTATGAGGTGGAATTTTTTGTAAATACCCCTATTGTGAAAAATAATTTATTTACAGTAGGTTATCAAATGCGACACGAAAATATTGATGACGTAAAAAAGGATTACATTGCTAGTCAAACCATGCACAGCTTTTATGCCCAAGATGAAATAAGTCTTGGTCACTTGGTTATGGTTCTCGGGACAAGAGTTGACAAACATGATTTATGGGGAACGATATTTAACCCAAAAGCAAATTTTAAGCTAAGTATAACAGATAATTTAAAATTAAGAGCATCTGTTGGTAGGTCATTTCGTCAACCTAAGCTTGTAAAACTTTATGGATCTTGGAATATGGGATATTTCTTAGTAAAACCTAATATTGATCTCAAACCCGAGACCTCTGTTGGTGCACAAGGTGGACTGGAGTGGGCAATTTCTAATCGCTTAAATCTGATAGGGAGTTATTTTTATAATGACGTTAAAAACTTAGTTTCACATCATTTTGACCGTAGTCGTAGACCTTGGATTTTATCATGGATAAATGTTGCGAAAGCTATATCCAAAGGTATTGATTTAAATTTAAAGGTAATACCAGTTGATAATTTGAAATTAAACCTTGGGACCACTTTTCTGAATACAGAAAATAAAGAGACAGGAAAGACTCTGTATGATAGACCGAACTTTAGAGGATTTGCAGGTATAAATTATAATATTAAATCGATAAGTTTAAATATCAATATAATGAGTCATATAGTAGGAAAAAGAACTATACAAAAAAGAGTAGGTCGTAAATATATTGATGAGGTACTCGACCAATATTTAGTATTAGATTTAGCTGTTTCAAAAAAAATATACAGTTTTACCAGACTATATTTTAGAATAAGTAATTTACTAAATACAAAGGAAATTTATGACGAGTATAACATCACGGGCACAAGAATTATTGCAGGTATTGATTGTAACTTATAAATACTATATATAAAATTATCTGGGAATAAATATTAAAAAAATGAAAACATTAAATAGTTTAATAACAAACATTTTGCTTGTTGGATTTACAAACTGTGGGGATAAACAAACCGAAGCACAGCAAGTAAGAAACGTCGAAGAAATAACCAAAATGGTCATTAAGCACATTCCACAACTCAACAACAAAGGAGTTTACGAAGCGATGCGAAATGTTGCATTAAAAGTTTATAATGCAATAAATATAAAAGCTGTCTTAAAAGCGTTCTTTATTGTTCTTAGTAAATTAAAACCTGATTTAATCGGTGGTGTATTGCTTGATAATGGATTTCATTTTGAAAATTAAATAGGAGATATAACAATGAAGAAAATTATTTTATTATTATTGGTTGCTTTGTTTACATTAAGCATACAGGCGCACGAGAAAAAAGCCCTCTTAATAATTGCACACGGCTCGATGTCGCAACCCTGGAATATTCCAGTTTTAAACCTCGAAAAACAAGTAAAGAGCGAACTCGTCAAACAAAACATTAAAGGTTTTGTGCTGGTTCGGGTGGCATTAATGGAAATGGCAAAGCCTACAATTTCCGATGTTTTTCACGATTTCGAGGAACAAGGAATTACCGACGTTTTCGCTATTCCGCTATTTATTGCACCTTCAGGACATTCACTTTTTGATGTGCCTGCGATTTTGGGATTGAAATATAAAAAAGAGAAAGCCGATGAAATAAAATCGGAAGGTACAGACATTGTTAATACCCGAATTAAAATTACGGTAGGTGCCTCAATGGAATACGAAAATATTATAAAAAACATTTTGTTGGATAAAGTTAAGAAACTTTCCGAACATCCCGACAATGAAGCTCTTGTTATTCTTGCCCACGGCGATGAGAATTTTGAACCCTTGTGGGAAAACCTTGTTGAAGAAACCCAAAATTTTATTCTTGCAAAAACCGGAATTGATTATTCAACTCATGCATTTGTTGAAGTTGGTCAGTCATTTTCTACCGATGGTGTAAGTGCTATACTACAGGCAAGCAACCACAAAAATCGGGTAATAGTTGTTGGTATGTATCTGTCGATGGGCGTAAAACGAATGGCTAACAAACCCGCACCCCTCGTTATGATGGGACTTTGTATGGATACTAAAAAATTTTTTAAAGGAAAGAACATTGTTTTTACACAAAACGGCTTACTGCCCGATGCTCGTATCACACAATGGATTGTTGAACGTGCCAACGAATGGCTCGAAAAATAAAATTTATGCGGATTAATAATGATTATTATTCAAATTAGCAAGACACAATCAACTGTAAGGATATTTTGTGCAGGAAAATTACCATTGGTTATTGAAAATTGGCATATATCAATAATAAAGAGCCTGAAAGACAATATAAAGAAATTAAAATGAAATTACTGATAACTGCAATAGGCGTGTTTATTAGCTGGATTGCAATAGTACAAACAACAAAAATTATTATTTTTGACAGTAAAACAAAAAAGTCAGTTCTTTATGCAACCGTCTGCTTTGAAGGATTAGGAACTGAGAAAAAGCAATATGCCGTAATATCTATCAATAGCGAGATTACAACTTCTGCGAAAGAAAAATCTCAAATAGCATATTTATATTATCTTTGTGAATTAAAAAGGGAAAACAAATGAATTTTACAAAAATAAATAAAAAAGAAATAATAACAAATACAATACTAGAAAACCATTTTTTAATATTAGTATTAGAGCGATTTAATATCGGATTTGGATTACAAGAAAAAACAATAGAGGAAATGTGTCAAGAAAAGGAAATTAACGTAAATCTTTTTTTGACTATTTGTAATTTGCATATCAATAAAACAATTGAAAACAATCTTAATTTAAACAATAACAATATACAAAAAATAGTGGAGTATTTGCAAAACTCTCATAATTACTACATAACAGAACTTATCCCTAATATTTCCGGACAAATAGAAGATTTTGTAAAAAGCAGAAAAGAAAAAGATTTAACATTTATTCTTATAGAACGTTTTTTTAATGTATACAAAAACGAAGTTTTTAAACACTTGGAATATGAAGAAAGATTTGTATTTCCATACATAACAAATCTATTAAGTCAAAATGAAACAAACACCAATTATAAAATAAATGAATACAAATATAATCACAAAGATATTGAAAGTAAACTTAATGAACTAAAAAATCTACTAATCAAATATCTACCCGAAAAGAACGACAGAAAATTCAGACGAAACTTCTTGTTTGACTTATTTCGTTTAGAACGAGATTTAAACATTCACACTATTATAGAAGAAAGGATTTTGGTTCCGTCTATTGAAAAAATAGAAAAAAAACAGAAAAACAGATAAAATGGGAAAACTGAAATACATAGCATTTATTTCAATACCACCGCTTATTATTGAAGGAATTACAGCGATACTAAAACAATATAAAATAACTTTTAAAACTTTTGTATGTAAAAATATTCAAGAATTATCATCATATCAAAACAAATCATTTTTAAACTTGATAATGGTTAGTTCTAATATATCTAAAAATGAAATAAAAAATATTAACAATTTAAAAAACGAATTAACAAAAACAAATTGGCTTGGTATTATTGCCAATAATCCGGACAGAGATTTCTTGCTTAATTTCGAAAATGTTATCTATTTAAATGATAATACAAATACGATTTATCAAAGCATAAACAATTTACTGATAAACAAAACATCTTCAGTTAAAAACAAAAAAAATAATTTAAGTGACAGAGAAACAGATGTGCTTAAATTACTGGTAAAAGGTAAAATGAATAAAGAAATAGCCGATGAACTTTTCATTAGCATTCATACTGTAATTTCTCACCGAAAAAATATCACCGCCAAGCTCGGAATAAAATCAACAGCAGCAATGGTAATATACGCCGTGGCAAATAATATTATCGACATTAACGATAGTATAGATCTTATCTAAGTGGTCTTATCTCCATTAATAAGGAGTATCTGTTCACAATCGATTGGGAACGCCCATTCACTTACTATCCGGTTTGGGGAAAAGTTTATCCCTGTTCTTCGAATATTTATAGGCAAATTGAACCGCATGTGACAGCCACTCCAATCTCTGTTTCGGTGAAAGATTCTTGAACTCCGTATGACCGTCAAAATCACTTGAAGGAATATTGTGTAAAATTTCTTCAAAACTTTTACCCGACTTATCTTTCAAGCGTTTATCCTTCACTCTCTTGTCTCCTTTTCAAAATCTCCTTGAGTTCCTCAATATCGAAGAGATCTTTTTTCCTCGGAGGTTTGATCTCTTTTTTCATTTCTATCAATTTTTCAGGGGATATCAGATGGATTTCCTTTTCATCTATATTTATAGTTTCAGCATAGTCCTTCAGAATATCAAATGATTTTTCTTTTTCAAGAAATATATCAATCTGTCTAAATGGTCTGTCAACATCAATAAATGTAAAAACCAAAGCTCCTTTTTCATTCAACATTGCTTCTCTCTTATCCGAATAAAGCAGATATTCAGGAGGTACAGGTGCTCTTGGAATAAAATTCAGTTTCTTCATTAATTTAAGAAAATCATTAAGATTCTTATCATCCATTGCAAGTGACAGATCGATATCGGCAGTCATTCTTTCAACACCGTGAATAACGGCTGCCACACCACCGCAGATTATAAATTTTATCCCGCTGTTTTTTAATTCCAATATAATTTCTTCAAGATAATTTTCCACAACGTTAATCCCTCTGATAAAATTTATACTTCATTATAGTAAATAATACAAACTGCTAAGTGCCATAGGGCGTTACCATTCGCATGGTTATTTTATTAATAATGAAACTTTCAGGTATGGAAAAAATATGTGGTCGTTATCAACTATCACTCCGTAAACCCCACCCAAATCAAATAATAGCTTATTAAATTTGAGTCTACACCCTCCTGAAACTATTCCCTTACTCAAATCCTCATATCTGAATCTACTATAGTATTCTCCGATTAGAAATATACTTTTTGTTAATTTCTGACGAATCCCCGCCATGAAGAAAAGACTATTCCAGACCTCGGATATGCGACCGGTTTTATAGTGAAATACCCCCATGCCGATATGAACATTTGTTTTCTCTGTTCCATAGCTCGCAACACCTCCGGCAAGAAATCCACTCGTGTTTCCCGATCCCCAAGCTGCAATTTTAAATTTCTTTCTATTTATTATTCTATGTTTAACACAAAGAAAGACTCCTCCTTTGTCATCCTCTCCTCCAGAAGGAAACAATCCTGACAATCCGATCTGAACATTCTTTGAAATACCTACAGTCAGATTAAACAAAGATAATTCATAATTTGAAAATATGATAGAACCCTTAGGTAAAGTATCAGCTGTAGGAAGCATCATCAGTTCATTATCACCGAAATTATAGTTATTCGCACTCAAATGAAATGAAAACCCTACAAAAAACAAAATAATAATAATAAATAAACTTCGCAAGTTCATTCCCCCCCCCTGATAAATTGACTTGTTACTAAAGAATAGTATAGCAAATAATTTAAAGTAGGCAACTTATAATGCTTTTTTATTGCCACGTATAAGAAATTTACTTCACTTTTATTTTATCAGGATGCAAAAGGATAAATCAAGCACCATCTCCCTTGTCTTCAAGCGATAATTCTCGGGATGTGTGGACCGATCCGGGAGATTATTTCATAATTTATCGTTCCTGCAAGTTCTCCCAACTCTTCTGCCGTTATCTTTTCATTATTGTCGTTTCCGATCAATATCACCTCATCCCCCTGCTTCACACCCTTGATATGGGAGACATCAACCATAAACATATTCATACAGACTCTTCCTCTCACAGGAGCTTTATTCCCTTTTATCATAACCGTAGAAATATTCGATAATTTACGATCATATCCGTCATAATATCCCACGGGAATAACCGCAATCTTCATATCGTTAAAAGCCTTATAAGTCAGTCCGTAACTGACAGGAGATCCCTTCTTAATATTTTTTATCTGAGCTACTTTGGAATACCAGCTCAGAACAGGTTTAAGCTCAATATTATTCCTTCCGGACTCAAGATATGAAAGGAGTGTCTGCTTGGAAGGCCACATTCCGTAACCCGATATCCCTACCCTGACCATATCAAAATATGTTTCCGGAAATAGGAGTGCCGCTGCAGAGCATGAAAAATGCTTTAAAACTCCTCTCAGATTAAAACCCGATAAAACATCCTCGAAAATCTTTCTTTGAGAAAGGGCAAAAGAGTGGTCGGTCGTATCCTCAATATTTGCATAATGCGAATAGACTCCTGCAACTCTGATATTTTTATAAGGAAATTTTTTCATAACTCCGATAAACTCTTCAGGATTCATACCAAGCCTTGATGTTCCGGTCTCAAGTTTCATATGAACAACTCCGGTTTTCCCTTCATTTTGTGAAACTTCATTAATCATATCTAGGAAATCAACTGAGGGTGCAACAATCTCAAAACCATTCTCAAGAACATTTTTCAACTCATCTCTGTCACACCACCCGAGTATAAGGATCTTTTTCTTAGGATCCGTCTCTTTAACAATAAGTGCTTCGGTAAGCGAATCCACACCGTAATAATCGACCAGATCATACTCCTTCAATATGGAAACAACCTCTTTTATCCCGTGGCCATATGCATTCCCCTTTACGGCAAAAAGGAGTTTACGTCCGTCAATCAGTCTTTTAAATATATTCAGGTTATCTATTAATTGTTTAGAATTTATCTCTATCCGACTTCTCATTTTTCCTCATTTTATCTAATTTTATACTTTTTCCTCTTATATTCCAAATAATAATGATAAAACTAAAACAAAAGAGATAATTGAAGTATAATTACAGTGAAAGATAAATTTAACAAAAGAAGCGAGGTAAACGTTTTATGAAAAACGGGAATAGTTTTAGGTTGGATTATTTTTTTGATCTTTTTAAGACCGGAAAAGAGGAGATCAACAAAATTTTCTCAACAGCATTAAATAAGGGTGGAGATTATTGTGATATATATTTTGAAAAGAGAGCATCAAATTATATAGGTCTGGAGGACAATAATGTCAATAAAGCCTTTACAGGTCTCGATATAGGTGTTGGAATAAGAGTTATAAAGGGAGATCAGACGGGATTTAGTTTCACCGAAGATCTTTCATTAAAATCTATAATAGAAGCTGCAAAAGTTGCTGCAAATATAGCCGATAGTCCGATAAATTTATACAAAGCGGATCTGTCTGAAATAAAATTTAAAAATCTTTATCCTGTACCACCTGATTGGGAGGATATCTCCATCAAGGAAAAAATGCCTTTTTTAACAAAGATTAACAGCAGAGTATTCTCTCTTGATTCTAGGATAATAAAAACCAATATATGGTTCGCCGATGAAAATTCAAAAGTGATGATCGCATCCTCAGACGGAAAAATCTCTTTTGATATACGTCCCATGACAACCGTTTCCGTAAGCTGTACCGCCGATGAGGGCGGTAAAAGAGAGAGTAATGGATTTTCAGTTGCTGCAAGAAATGATTTTACCTTTCTGACCGATTCGGAGTTGGATCGCATAGCCGATGTTTCAGTTAAAAGGACGGTGGATCTTTTCAAAGCGGTAAAACCGGACGGAGGAAGTATGGAAATTGTGCTCTCTGCGGGAAGTTCCGGCATCCTATTGCATGAAGCTATAGGACACGGGCTCGAAGCTGACTTTAATAGAAAAGGAGTATCAGCATTTTCAGAAAAACTCGGCAAAAAGATAGCTGAAAAATCCGTTACAATTATTGATGACGGAACAATCCCAAATGACCGGGGTGCTGTCAATATTGATGATGAAAATAACAGAGGTAAAAAAACAGTTCTTGTAAAAAACGGAAAACTTGTAAGCTATATTCACGATAGAATGAGTGCAAAACATTACGGCGTAGAACCCACAGGCAGCGGAAGAAGAGAATCATTCAGATTCCCTCCGATGCCCCGGATGCGAAACACATATATGCTGCCCGGACCTCATAAAAGGGATGAGATAATTAAAAGTGTAAAAAAAGGGATCATTGCCGAAACATTCTCAAACGGTCAAGTACTTATCGGAGCCGGTGATTTTACATTTTATGTTAAAACAGGTTTTTTAATTGAAAACGGTAAGATCACTTCGCCGATAAAAGACATAAATATAATAGGAAACGGACCTGATATTCTTTCAAAGATATCAATGGTGGCAGATGATTTCAAACTCGCGGAAGGCGGTTGGACATGCGGAAAAAACGGACAGGGCGTTCCCGTATCAATGGGTCTGCCAACTGTAAAAGTTTCTTCCATAACAGTCGGAGGTGCTTAAAAATGAATAATAAAAAGAAATTGGAACTTGTAAACCGGATTACCGAAAAAATATTGAAAAAAGGAGCTGATGAGTGTTCCGTCACCTATATTGAAAGTATGGAAAATAATATCGAATTCAGAAAGAAAAAAATTGAAACTTTAAAAAGATCGGTTTCAAAAGGAATTAACATTTCTATATATAAGAACAATAGATTTTCCAGCCATTCAACAAGCAGTCTTAACGAGGAAGATCTTGAAAAGTTTATCGATCGTGGTATAGAAATGACATCATATTTAAATATTGATAAATTCAGATCTCTTCCGGACCCAAAGTATTATAAGAACAGAAAAAAAAAAGACCTTAAAATATACGATAATAATATTAATGCAATTTCCACTAAAGATAAAATAAAAACTTTAAAGATGATAGATGAAGCAATTTTAAAGTCCGGGGAAAATATTATCTCCTCCACTGTAGGTTTTTCGGATAGCCATACGGAAACCATTCTTCTAAACAGTAATGGATTTTTAGGAACAAAAATATCAACATCTTTCTCTCTTGGTGCCGAAGTAACGATCAAAGATGATAAAGGGAAACTGATCGAAGACTATTTCTATGCAGGAACAAGAGAACTTCAAAACCTCCCCGACTGGGGAATGATTGCACACAAATCGATAAAAAACACTTTAAGAAAAAGAGGACAGAGTAAGATTAAATCGGGTGAATATGAGACCGTTGTAGAGAATAGAGTGGTCGGAACTCTATTGAATACCCTCATATCTCCTCTCGGGGGACAATTAATCTATTTAAAAAAATCCTACCTCGAAAATATGAAGGGCAAAAAGATCGGATCCGAAGAATTAAATATAATAGACGATCCTTTCATTATGGGAGGATTGGGCTCAAGGCTCTTTGACTCCGAAGGTTTAACTTCTTTACCGAGAAAAATAGTAGATAAAGGAGTTCTAAACGGATTCTATATCAACTCATATTACGGGAAAAAATTAAAAATGGAGTCAACATCCGGATCTTATTCAAATCTGGTGATTCCAAAGGGTAAAAAGACTCTGAATGAAATCATATCGGAGATTACAAAGGGAATACTTATAACCGGTTTTATAGGTGGAAATTTCAACTCAACAACAGGTGATTTTTCATTTGGGATTACCGGAATTCTTATTGAGAACGGAAAATATAAAAATGCTGTAAATGAGATGAACATCACCGGAAACTCTTTGGATCTATGGAAAAATTTTTGCGAAGCTGCAACCGATACATTCGAATTTTCAAGAATAAGAACTCCGTCTCTTAGGTTTTCAAACATTCAATTCAGCGGTTCATGACTCTGTTTTTAACCTCTTCATTAACTGCAAAGGCTTGACATATCCGTATTTTTAATGTATTTTTTTCCAACAGGAGATATAAATGAAAGAATATAAAGGTGAATTAATATCTAAGGGATTTAAGTATGCATTGATTATTTCTCGTTTTAACAATTTTATTACCGAAAAACTCCTGGAAGGTGCATTGGATGCTTTACTTAGAAGCGGTGCAAATAAAGATGAAATTGATATAATTCGTGTTCCGGGTGCCTTTGAAATTCCTTTAACAGCAAAAAGAAGTGCAAAATCCGGTAAGTACGATTCCATAATATGTATTGGTGCGGTAATCAGAGGTGAAACACCTCATTTTGATTATGTTGCAAATGAAGTTACAAAAGGTATCGCAATGCTTAACCTTGAATTATCAATTCCGATAACTTACGGAATAATAACGGCAGATACAACAGAACAGGCAATTGAAAGGGCGGGAACAAAAATGGGCAACAAGGGATTTACTGCTGCCCAAACGGCAATTGAGCTCCTCAACCTTTTTATAGATGCAAAGATCTGAAAATAGCAGACCGGTATGTTTCGTATAAAATACAGCAGAGAAATAACTCTTAAACTATTATATCAGATTGATTTGATGGATCTGTTTAAACTTGATGTTGAGGATATCTTTGCCAATAACGCTTTTTTTTTTAAAGGTGTGAACGACTTGGAAAAAAATTTCATTATGACTCTTCTCAACATAATTAAAGATGACCGTGAAAATATAGATACGCTGATCTCAAAGAATCTTCGAGGATGGAAACTCGAACGATTAAACCCCATAGACAGAAATCTTCTAAGAATCGGAATTGCCGAATCCAAAGTAAATGACAAAAAAATAGTAATTATTGACGACCTTGTCCGAATTGCCAAAAAATACGGATCGGAAGACTCATACAAAATAGTTAATGCATTATTGGACAGTGTAATAAAATGAAAACACTTCTTGTTTTTTTAATGATACTTTTTCCCTCAAAACACATTGACCATATCTCCATTGAATTTATTTCCGAACAACCGTCAATCTTTCATAACTATGCAAATGATAATTTTTTGCAAACCGTCACTTTGCAATCCGGTAATATTGTCAAACTTTCAATAAAAAACTTCGGATATATTGATATAGATCTTAATTTTCGCATATCGTTGGATAAAGACTATGTAAAAAAACTTTCGAATGAAGAAAGAAAAACCGTTGAGGCTCTTTTTCACAATACAATATCTCTTAAATCTTACCTGCAAAATATTTCATGGTATGTAAAGGATAATATTTCTTATAAAGAGAATTCAATATTTAAAAGACCCGAAGAGGTTCTCATTCACAAAGAGGCAAATTGTATCGGATATTCGGCACTTGTCAGGGAGATGCTAAATTCAATCGGAATTAACAGCAAATATGTAAAAGGATTTTTCCTAAAAAAAAAAGATGAAAAGGATTTTATTCCGGTTCCGCACCGATGGTTAGAGATATCACTTCCATCCGGAGAAAGTTTTTTCTACGATCCCCAATATCAGGGATTTACTGCTAATTATATTGTAATGGACGGAAATATATCTTTTACGGAAATAAAAAAATTTTTAATTCACTTAATCGAAAGAAAAAAAAAATTTATTAATTAAAGAGGATAAAATGGAAGATCAGTTTAAAGTAAGATTGGAAAAATTGGAAAAAGTTAAAGAATTGGGAATGGAAACCTATCCCTACCAATTCGATAAGAATATATCAATTCCGGAATTAAAAAGTGAATATTCGGAAAAAGATGAAAAATATTTTGAAGATTTGAAAAATGAGTTTAAAGTAGCCGGCAGAATTATGTCGATAAGAAAAATGGGTAAGAGCTCTTTTTTTCATATTTTTGACGGAAATGAAACTATTCAGATGTATATAAGAAAAGATATGGTTAGTGAAGATATATTTGCTCTCTTTAAACTTCTTGATATTGGCGATATCATCGGAGTTTCAGGGAAACTTTTCAAAACAAGAAGCGGAGAATTGACCATTCTTGTTTCGGAAATTAAGTTTCTCTCAAAATCATTTCATCCGCTTCCGGAAAAATGGCACGGACTTCAGGATAAAGAGTTGAGATTCAGACAAAGATATCTTGATCTTATTGTTAATGAAAACTCAAGATCTATTATTAAAACCCGATCCGAAATAATTCAGAATATCAGAATGTTTTTTTACAATATCGGATACAGAGAAGTTGAAACACCCATGATGCACTCCATTGCAGGAGGTGCCTCGGCAAAACCGTTTATAACCCATCATAACTCCCTTAATATTGATCTCTATCTTAGAATAGCTCCGGAACTTTACCTAAAAAGACTTCTTGTCGGAGGAATGGAAAAAATATTTGAGATAAACCGAAACTTTCGTAATGAAGGTATCTCAATGATGCACAATCCGGAATTTACAATGCTTGAATTTTATGAACTCTATCAGGATTTTGAATACTATATGGATCTTACGGAAAAACTGTTCTCCGAACTGAACGGATCCGTTCTCGATGCCGACTATATTACTTTCCACGGTAATTCTATTTCTCTAAAACCACCGTTCAAAAGAAAAAAATTTATGGAACTGATCTCGGACAAATCCGGAATTCCGACAGAAGATCTTTGGATCGAAAGTAAATTGAAAAAATTTATAGAAATGAATCTCCAATCGGAAGAGATGCCTCCTACTTACGGTAAAATGCTTGAATTACTTTTTGACCACTATGTGGAAAATGACCTGATAGACCCTGTTTTTGTAACACACTATCCCAAAGCCATTTCACCATTATCCAAACAGTCAAGATTTGATGATAAAGAAACCGAAAGGTTTGAACTTTTTATCGGAGGAATGGAGATAGCCAACGGATTTTCCGAGCTCAACGACCCTATAGAACAGAGAAGAAGATTTGAATCTCAGGTAAAAGACAGAGAGAAAGGAGATGATGAAGCTCAATCCATTGATCAGGATTTTTTAAGAGCTCTTGAACAGGGCATGCCTCCGGCTGCCGGAGAAGGAATCGGAATAGACAGACTTGTAATGCTGTATACAGGAGCAGATAATATAAAAGAAGTTATTCTTTTCCCAACTCTTC
Organism: uncultured Clostridia bacterium; assembly: GCA_964633415.1. GTDB lineage: Bacteria > Acidobacteriota > Aminicenantia > UBA2199 > UBA2199 > CAZNLS01. Next base: position 27,136 of record CAZWFY010000019.1, read on the forward strand.
GCCCGAAAGAATGAGATTTGAAACGTTCATTGCAAAAAGATATCTGTTTAAAGGAAGAAAAAACTCTTTTATTTCTACAATATCCTTAGTATCTATAATCGGAATTGCCATCGGAGTTGCGGCCATGATAATTGCCCTCGCTTTGATAAATGGTTTCCAAAGGGATATCAGAGGAAAAATTTTAGAATCTACAGCACATATTATGCTAAACAATATTATTGGTGACGGTATAGACGGTTATAAAGAGATAATGAAAAAAGTTAAAAATGATTTTCCTGAAGTCACTGATATCTCACCGGTTGTTTTTGGAACTGTTCTTTTAAAGGGAACATACTCAAGCGGATCAGGTGCCATTTTAAGGGGAATAGACTTTACAGGGAAACCTAAGGAAAACTGGTTAACTACACTTAAATCAGGAAGACTTCCGGTTAAAAAAAATGAGATAGTGATCGGGAAAGATATGGCAGAGAGAATGGGACTCTTTACCGGAGACAGATGTTTAATTATAGCACCGAGAACAGTTCTCTCTCCTACCGGATTAATTCCTAGAATAAAAAGATTTACAATCAGCGGAATCTTTGATTCGGGTCTTTATGAAATGGATAACGGTACAATAATATCCAATTTAAAATCAGGTCAGAAACTTTTTGGTCTGAAAAATAAAATTAACTATATTCAGTTATATGTAAAAGATATGTTCAAGGTTGATGAAACTGCAAAAAAATTAAAAAAACTTATTCCACCAAGATTATCAGTCATAACATGGAAAGATCAGAATGCTTCACTCTATAGTGCTCTTGACCTTGAAAAAACAGTATTGTTTTTCACACTTTCCCTTATCATAGTTGTTGCTTCCCTTAACATAATTGCAGGGCTGATACTGCTCGTCATTCAAAAAACAAAAGATATAGGAATTCTTCTTTCATACGGAGCCTCATCAAAAACAATTAGAAAGATTTTTTTTATTCAGGGAAGTTTTATCGGAGTTGCAGGAACTTTTTTCGGTACCGTACTTGGTTTGGGTTTCTCAGCTATTGCAAATAAATTAGAACTTATAAAAGTTCCGAGAGAAATCTACCAGATGAGTCACATAACTTTTTCTATAAAACCTTTTGACCTTGGGATGGTTATTCTTGTTTCTCTTATAATAAGTTTTACAGCTACACTTATTCCATCAAAAAAAGCTGCAAATATCAATATTGTGGATGCGGTGAAAAACGAATAATCTCTGTTAGAAAATCAAAATAATTATACTTCCGATAAAACCAAGTATGGTTGCAGCAAATCGCCTGATTGTAAACTTTTCCTTTAAAATAAGTGAAGCCATAATTACAATAAATATCGTATTCAGTTGATTTAGAATTGCAGCTGAATTCACAGATGTCAGTTTGAATGCAGCCACCCATAATGCCATTGCAATAAAGTTACCGAGTATTGAACCGGGCATTGCATATTTCCAGTTCCTGACGGTCAGCAAAGATCTTACAATTGTTTTTCTATCTCTTTGGAACGCAAGAAACAGAAAAAGACCTATAACCCCCGCTATTATTCTTACTTCGGACACCCATAAAATTGATGTTTTATCCAGGACAGGTTTCATAAGAATTATGCTAATTCCCATTATAAACATTGCGGTTGTCCCGTAAAAAATTCCAAGAGCAATATTTTTTTCGGATTTTTTTCCATCAGGGATTTTTAACGTTGCAATCAAAATTGCAACAATTACCATAATTCCACCTGTGATCTCTACAAGAGATATCGGAGTTCCCAAAAATATGTAGGAAAGTATAAGAACGGAAGGAATATAAAAGCAGTCAACAATTGCCGTAAGCCCGGCACCAAGCATATTAAGAGCTTTAAAAAACAGCAAGTCAGATAAAGATATTCCTATAAATCCGCTGATAATAAGAATAAGAAAATCTCCTGCAGTTACTTCAGCCGGTATAAAGGGACTCCCCATGATTATCAGGAGGGGAATAAAAAGCAGTGCTGCAACAGTTGATTTAAATAAATTCAATCCCAAAGGAGAAATCGATTCACCCGATTTTTTAAATAAAATTACGGCAAATGCCCATAATAGTGCACATGAAAGAGCAAATATTTTTCCTACTATATCAGGTGTCACGATTAAGAATCCTGTTGATCCCAAATGTTTTTTAAAAGATCTGCTATCACCAACAGATTTTCTCTGTCAGTCTCATCAAAATCACTAAAATTGATACTATCAATATCCAAAACAGCCATTAACTTCTTTTTATGATTATAAATCGGAACAACAATCTCCGAATTTGATCTTGAATCACAAGCAACATGCCCCGGATATTCGTGTACATCATCGACAATAATAGTTTTCCTCTCATTTGCACAATCTGAACATACACCATTATCCAATAATAACTTCACACATGCGGGAGGTCCCTGGAAAGGACCTAACAACAGATAATTCCCTCTGAAAAAATAAAACCCGACCCAAAAATAGTTCTCAAACCCCTCTTTTAATATGGCAGCTGTATTTGCAAGTGTGGCAATAGTATTAATGTGGTCTTTCACTTTCTTTTTTATCCGACCTATAGTCCATCTATAGGAATCACTCTTATTCATAATTATTCTCCGATAAAATAAAAGTATATCATAATATAACGACCTTGTGACATATTCAATGTCCTATTTTATACACAAAAAAGTTGTAATTTTCCGGTAAGTATCTTGCATACATTTATCAGGAGATAAACGGAACTTTAATGAGGGAGGAAACAGATCAGGGTCCGGATCCGGAAGACGTGTTAAAATTTAAATATTTCGATTTTTTAATTTACAATAATATCCGGTTTAAGATATACTGAAATTAATGTTAAAAACAGTCAGACTTATTTTTATTATTATTCTTTTTTTTATCGGTCCACTTCTATTTTCATCTGCTTATGAGAACCTTCAATACCCTCCGGGAATTAAATGGTTTCAGATTGATACTGTACATTTCGCCATAGTATTCCCGGAAAATTTAAAAAAAATTGCAAAAAATACTGCTGAATACTTTGAGAATATATATCCGTCTATTTCTCTATCTAAAAAAAATAGAGTTGAAAAATTTACTATTTTCCTGAATAACTTCGGTAATATTTCAAACGGTTATATCCAACTTGCACCTAAAAAGGGTGAATTTTTTTTAACACCTCCTCAAAGTATGTTCATGGGAAACATCGATTGGTTAAACGGACTTGCCATACATGAAGGAAGACATACTGCACAATTTTCATTTTTTAACAGAGGTTTTACAAAATTTTCCGGATTGATCTTCGGTGAATTCGGACGCTCACTTTTCTCTTTTTTATCAGTTCCACAATGGTTTTGGGAGGGTGATGCTGTTTATAGCGAAACAATTCTCTCAAAAGGAGGACGCGGAAGAGTTGCCTCTTTTAACGTTGGTTTAAGGACTTTGCTGCTTAATAATAAAATATATAGTTATTCCAAAGCATATCTATCGTCATATAAAGATTATATACCTAATATTTACAAACTGGGTTTTTTCATTACAACATATATAAGAAATAATTATCCAAAAAATACATGGAAGAGAATGCTTGATCATTCATCAAAATATTCATATTATCCCTTTATTTTTTCCTCTTCTTTAAAAAGAACGGTCGGAAAAGGGATAAAAAGAATCTATCGCGATTCAATGGAAGATATCTCAACATTCTGGAAAGAAAAATTTAAAAAAATATCCCCGACCACATTTAAAACAATAAGCCCGAAAAGAAAAGAGTGGACATATTACAGCTCTCCGAAATCAGATGATAATGGGAATTTGATCTCTCAAAAATACACTCTCTCTCGACCATTATCAATAGTAAGAATAAATCCGGATAAAACAGAAAAAAATATATTCCAGATAAACCCGATTGAGGGTACTAAAAATAATATTTCAGTCAAAAACCAAAACATTGTCTGGTCTGAAATCAGACCTGATATCAGATGGGGGAAAAAAGATTATTCGGAAATAGTTTTATTTAATGTAAAAAGCAGATGTAAAAAAAGAATTACAAAAAAGACTCGATTTTTCTCACCTGTCTTTTCCCCTGACGGACTAACGATTGCCGCAGTTAATGTTAAGCAGGATTCACAGTGCCGAATCGTAATTTTAAATTCTAAAACCGGAAATATTTTAAAGCATTTTTCACCGGGTGACAGATCATTTATTGCATCACCCAACTGGTCGGAAGACGGTAAAAAAATAGTGGTAATATTACAAAAATCAGGTAAAAAAAGTATAAGCATCATCAATACGGATAACCAAACTTTTTCAACGGTTCTTCCCTATTCGTTTGAAAACTATAATCATCCTCTTATATATAAAAATCATGTTATTTACGGATCGGATATTGACGGAATTGACAATATTTATTCCGTCAATATTGAAACCGGAGAAAAATTCCGTATAACATCAGCACTTTACGGTGCATATTTCCCTGAAATTGATAAAAAAAATAAAAAGTTAATATATTGTAATTATGATATAAACGGAACTGCCATAGTATCTTCCGATTTATCTCCTTCAGAATGGGAACCGATTAAAACAGTTCCAAGTAAAAAATATTACTTTGAAAACTTTAACAAATCAAGATTAAACAAGAATGAGTTTTCTTCGGGAAAAACCGTCACGTTTATACCAAAAATCAAAAAATATAATAAATTTAAGGATCTTATCAATTTTCACAGCAGATTTTTCGACCCTACAATGCCCGAGCCCGGTCTCTACTTTCTTTCCGACAATAAGTTAAACACATTTTCTCTCATAACTGCATTTAAATTTAATACAAACGAAAAAAGACCGGTTTTTCTGCTTCAAGGAACATATTCGGCTCTTTTCCCTAAGATCCATTTCTCTTTTTCCAAGACAGGCAGATCCTCGGGATATCCACATTACTATAGATGGAATGAAAATGAGTTTAAAACCGGAATTGAAATACCGCTAAACCTATCCTCCGGTACTCATTTAAGAAAGCTGTCCTTAAATACAAATATCTCTTTTATTCACATTGCCGATCAACACAGCAACAATCTGATAGAAAACGGATACCTCTCATCTCTTTCCTATGGATTTAACTATTCTTCCTTTAAACTATCCGCAAGAAGGGATATTATCCCTCAGAAGGGACATTTTTTTTATTCTCTCTTCAGACATACGCCCTTTGGAGGGAAATACAGAGGAGAAATTTTTTCAGTTTACTCCGGAATAATCATTCCCGGTTTTTTTCAAAACAATCAACTTTTATTTAAAGCTGCATATGAACATCAAAATCCTCTGAACTATATTTTTTCATCACAAATTTCTTTTCCTCGGGGTTATAACTATGATTTTTATAAATCTTTTTCATATATCTCTCTCGATTATATTTTCCCTATAGCTTATCCGGATTTTTCAATAGGGAGTTTAATGTATATAAAAAGACTCCGCGGAGATATATTTACCGATTTCGGAATAGGCTCGGATACAAACTTCATAAAAAAATCAATATTCAATTCTGCCGGGATTGAATTGAAAATTGATTTCAATCTATTCTCTATCCCTGCAGAAATTTATGGAGGAGTCAGACTCTCTTATCTATTTGGGAAAGATACATTTTCAATAACACCTCTTTTCTTTGAGATAGGTTTTTAAAGTTCTATTTTATATTTTATCGATCTCCGGACCGTTCTTTGTATCTTTTACAATATAACCTCTCTTTTTTATCTCATCTCTATATTTATCAGATAATTCATAATTTTTTTCCTCTCTTGCTTTCGCCCTTTCGTTCACCAGATCAAGAACATCATCAGGAATACCGATCTCTTCTTCTTTCAAAAGCTCCAAGCCTAATATCCTGTCAAATTCACCGATTAGTTTTAATTTTTCAATATTTCCCAGTTTAATGTCTCGAAACATATCATTAAGCAAAGCAATCGCTTTAGGAATATTTAGATCATCATTAATCCTGATTTTAAACTCATTTCTATAAAACTCTTCCCTCTGATAATCGCCGGTTTTAGTTTCACTCTTTTTTAGTTCATTGATTTTATTCTTCAATGACTTATAGCCCTGTGACGCTCCTTCCATTGCATCCCAGCTGAACATAAGTTGCTTTCTGTAATGAGCACCAAGACAGAGAAACCTATATGCAAGCGGGTTAAATCCCCTATCCGTAATACTTTTCAAAGTAATAAATTCACCTGAACTTTTACTCATTTTTCCTTTGTCCATAACCAGGAACTCTCCATGCATCCAATATTTCACCCAAGGTTTCTTACCTGTCGCCGCTTCGGCTTCAGCTATCTCATTCGTATGGTGTATCGGTATATGATCTATACCACCCGTATGAATATCAAACTGTTCACCAAGATAGCGTATGCTCATTGCACAACACTCAATATGCCATCCCGGATATCCTGTCCCCCACGGACTATCCCATTTCATCTCTTGATTATCAAATTTAGACTTTGTAAACCATAATACAAAATCCGTTATACTCTTTTTATTCGGATCAACATCGGTTCTCGCTCCGTGTTTCAGTTCATCTATCTTTAATCTCGCAAGTTTTCCATAATCATCTAACTTTTCAGTGTCAAAATATAGATTACCTCCTTTAAAATAAGTATAGCCGTTATTCTCAATCCTTTTATTCATTTCAATCATCTCTTTAATATGATCTGTAGCTCTGCATATAATATCCGGTCTCACTATATTTAACAGACCTGTGTCGTGAAAAAAAGCATCTTCATAAAATCTTGCAACATCGTAAACACTCTTTTTCTCTCTTTTTGCACCAAGAAGCATCTTATCTTCACCATCATCATCATCACCGGTCAAATGACCGACATCCGTTATATTCATTACATGTTTAAGTTTAAATCCGTTTTCAATAATTACTCTTCTTAATATATCGTTAAATATATAAGTTCTCAGATTTCCTATATGAGCAAAATTGTAAACGGTGGGACCGCATGCATAGAGATGGACAACTCCGGGGAGAATAGGAATAAACTCTTCCTTATTTCTGCTCATTGTATTGTAAAATTTAATTTTCATTTTCCTCTCTTTTTTCATTAATCTTTATATTTGCTCCATTATATTTTAGAATAGACCAATTTTCAATTTAATAAAAAAAAATGAGATATTTTTCTTCGGATTTTATATAACACTCTAAAAAACATGTATTTTTTTTTTGTTTTTTTTGTTAAAATCAAACAAACAGGAGGAAGTATGAAAAAAAAATTATTTATCTTATTGATGGTTGCAATTTTTCTCGCATTTGGTCTGTCCACAGGTTGTAAAAAAGGGAAAGATATAAGAGGGCAATGGAATGTTACGCTCAACTATACTTCGCAAACATTTAACATTACCGCTACTTTTACCGGTGACAAAACATCCGGTACATATATGGACAACTGGTCGAATTACAGTGCACCGGGTGGTACAGGCTCATATACGGTATCAGGTGATACAATCAAATTTAATATAAGTTGGTCAAACGGAAACTCGGCTCAATATACAGGAACAATAATCAGTTCAACTCAAATGAGCGGGACATTTACCGAAACAGCAGGATCAACCGGTACATGGATAATGATAAAAATCTGACACTGTCAAAAGAATAATTTATAAGCTGATTTAAAAATATTTAAAAAGCAGAGCAATTTTATTTGCTCTGCTTTTTTTTTCAAATATATAAATCCTTAAATAGTATTGATTGTAGTATTTTGTAAAATTTGAAAATGTTTTTTTTTTAATATAAAATAGAGTTGATTTTTTTGAGAGGATCATGAAAACAATATTTACATTAATTTTAATAACGGTATTAGCATTTTTTGTTTACACATATCTTCTTAATCCACTCTCTGAAGAGGAACAGAGGGTAAAGTCCATTGAAACGGATTTCAGGGAAGCTGTCTCTCTCTCACATCAAGCAGGCAGAACAGCAGCTCTTGGCGGTGTTGACATGACTTCAACTTTTGAAGAGGGATATGAAAGAGTTAAAAGATTAAAGGCAAAGCTTGAAGATCTAATGGATAAACTCAATGAGGACAAATCGCTTGACAGAGCAGATGATCTTCTTGAAAAAATGGATACATTCCTCAAGGATAAGTAAAAATTTAATCAACCTCAAATCTTTAATTTGAATCCAAGTAATGAAGAAATTCCGATAATCTTTTTTTTTACTTTTACCATATTTTTTTGACCCAAACGTATAAAATGCTTTTGAACTCTGTTAAGTGATTCAATATTACTATTTGCATATTTATAACTCACAACATTTTTTATGAGTTGTATATCTCCTTTTATTACCGGGGTTTCAAGCAATACTCTCATTGCCTCATACAAAGTATCATCAAACCGAGTATTCCCATATCCAAGTTTTTTATAAGCTTTATCTATCAGTTTCTTTGAACGCAGATAGGTTTCAGCCAGAAATTTATCGCTGAATGAATCAAATACAGTAACAAAATAATCATACCGAGAATAAGATTTTTTGGAAATTATATACTTTCCGTTTTTATATTCCGGAATAAATTTATTAAAAGGTTCCAAAAAATCAAGATTTTTAACAGGACTCTCCTCATGTGCAATATTATCAACAGCTGAAACAAATCTTAAAATAAGATCATTAAAATTAAAAAAACCTTTTATTTTCTTATTGTCTGTTGATGACAACAAAATATCCTTAATTAATTTATCACTCTCCGACAATTTGAAATCAAACTCTTTAACAACAATATGATCCGGTTGTATAGTCCCAATACCCGATTTTATTTCAGCAGAACCGCTCTTCAACTCACCTTTACTCTTCTCAATCAAACTACGGTTCTTAACATCCTTCGTGTTCAAAACAAATATTTTTAAAAAAACCACTGTTATTGCAATTAAAAAAATTCCGGTTATCAACATAAACTTCTTATATCTATCCATCTTTACTCCTTAATTTTAAAAACATCTAAGAATCTATCTCAGGAACTAACTCCTTCAGTATCTTAATTGATCTGATACAATTCTCTACATCATGTACACGAAGAATTGATGCACCGTTAATAATAGAGATTATGTCCGCAGTAATAGTTTCAGCTCCCCGCATCGCAGGATTATTCTCACCGGAAATTTTACCTAAAAACGATTTCCTTGAGAGTCCAATTAGTAAAGGTAATCCGAGCTCGGTAAATCTTTTCAAATTCTTTAATATTTGAACATTATCCTCTACTCTTTTTCCAAAGCCGATTCCGGGATCAATGATTATTCTATCACGCTTAATCCCTTTTCCTATTGAAAAATCTATCCGCTCTTTAAAAAAAGAAAATAATTCTTCAACAACATCATTGTAAAAAGGATCATTCTGCATATCTTTGGGTTTCCCCTTCATATGCATAAGAACTACCGGAACATTTAATTCGGAAACGGTTTCAGCCATTCTTAAAGATCCCTTTAATGCGGAAATATCATTTATGATATCCGCACCGGCTTCTTCTACGGCAAGTCTTGCAACAGACTCTTTTGTCGTATCTATTGAAACTCTTACATCAAACTCTTTTTTAATACCTTTTATAAGCGGGATTACTCTTCTAATCTCCTCATCTTCGGATATCCGATCAGCTCCGGGTCTGGAACTTTCTCCTCCTATATCAACAATATCAACTCCGGTACCAACCATCTTTTCCACCGAGCTTAAAGCATCATCTATAATATAATTCTTACCCCCGTCTGAAAATGAATCCGGTGTAACATTGACAATCCCCATGATAACCGGAACATTATAAGAAACAGATCTATCTCTATAATGGATATACAAATCAACTCTCCCTTAAATTATCTCCATATCACTCTTTTTAATCCATCCGGCAATAGTGTCCGATGCGGAAACATAAACCCATTCTCCGCTATTTTCCAAAACTTTCAGCTTTATTCCTTTTACAACATTATATAAGGTTGTATTTCCTTCACCGGGACCACTTAACAATTCCGACTGATCAAATTTAACAACTCCTATATTATGAGTCTTTACCTTATGAACCAGATAACTATGGTAGCCTCCCAAAGATATCATTGCAATCATAGAAAAAAATATGGCATATAGAAGAAATCTGTTTTTCCCCGTTAAAAGAATTCTTATAAAAAAAAAGTTAAAGACAATAACACTTACTAAAAGAAAAAACGAGATTGTATTTAAAGATAAGAATGATTCGATCTTTAAAAATACTTTTTCAACAAAACCTTCATCATCGGTTTTCCACTTTAATCCAAGTTTTGAATTTGTAATTTCAAGATTTTTACGAAGTGATTTGTCGAACGGTTTTAACCTTAACGCTCTTAGATAATATATCTTCGCTTTTAAAAAATTATCGGATTTAAAATAGCAGTTTCCCATATTGAAATATATTTTCCAATTTGAAATATTCCTACCTGCTTTACCATAGTATTCCAAAGCTTTGGAATAATCCCCCTTTTTATACTCATTATTTCCGTTTTCAAAAAATGTGCTGTTGTCTGCAAAGCTCATTGAAAAGATAAAAAAAAGAAGACTTAATAAAAATATTAACCTTTTCATCATAATTTCCTGTGAATTTTTTTTATGATCTCTATCAAACGAGTGTTCTCATTTTTCAGATCTTTTTCAGATCTTTTTTCAGGAGAAAATTTATATGATTCCGAATTTTTAAAAATCTTGATAAAACTATCAATATCACTTTTTGCCAGATTTAATTTATACAAAAAATCCTCTATGTTTTCCGATGAAAGATTTGATTTGCTTAAAGATGTATTCTCCGTCAAATATCTTTCGATAATTTTATAAATAAGTCCAAAATCTTCTGTTGATCTTAACTCCTTTAATATACCGTTTAAATTTTTCTGTTTTAAAAAAACTTTACTTTTAAAAATATATTTATTTAAAACAAACAGATATATTATCAAACAAAGAGAAAAAAGAAATGGGACTATTAAAAGAATTTTATAATACTTATTTTTATACAAAAAATTTTCCTGATCGTTAATGCTTCCCTTTTTAATATAATCTATATCTACTCCTTCTCTTTCCACACTGTCACCCGAAAAAGCAATAACTCCTTTATTAATTTCTTTATTTCCGGTCACATCTATAAAAAAAGGTAAACTTTTTTTTATTTTTATTTTTTCTTCTTTAGGATCAAAATATGTAAAACTTAAAGCAGGGATGGTTATCCTTCCGTCTTTTTTAAAAGAGAACTGGATTTCAGATCGCACAATTCCATTAATCCCATTATCCGAAAACATATTTTCTCTTGATACTTTTCCCTGAAAAACTTTATAAAATCTTCCCGATTCAAAAAAAGGGAGATTAATTATTTTAATATTTCCCGAACCCTTTACTTGCATAACAACCGTTAGGAAAGAATTGATATCCACTTTTTTCTGAACAGGATTAACTGAAAACGAGAAATCCCCGACAGGAAGACCCACTGCTTTTTTAGGAATTTCTTTTACATTTATCTTAATCGGTTTTGTTGATCTGATAACCCTTCCCCCATTTGAGAACATGGAAAATGCAGATAAACCGAGTCGCATTTCAAACCTTACCGGAGGAATAGTCAATAAACCTGATTCATTAGGGAATAGAACAGCTTTTCTTATCTCATAGACATTATATTTTTTATTATCTATATATTCGGTTTTGCTCTCAATTGATTCCTTTACTTGATACCATTCCTGCCAAAACCCCGCAAAAGATTGTTTTGAAAGCATATTTACAGATTCCACCCTGTTTCTCGTATATAATTTAACGGTATAGACAAGCTGTTCCCCTTTGAAAACACTCTTTTTTGATACGTTGGCTTTTACCTTAATATCTATACTTTCAGGTTTATTTCTACCCTGAGAAAAAAATGGAGAAAAATCCTCATCAAATCCTGCAAAAGGATCTACACTCCTTCTTCTATTGGATCTTGGTTTCACACTGCCGTCAACAACTTCAATCAAAAATTTAGGTGTTGAATAATTTTTTCCTCTATAAGAATAAATAATTGAAGGTATTTCAAGTTTTCCGATTTTCATCGGCATTAGATAATAACTGAAATGAATATATGATGAAGATGATCCATTGATGAATTTGAACTCCGAACTTCTTGAAGATTGAACTATTTTAAAATCTCTTAACTTGGAAAGATCGGGTTGGGAAGGATTGTTTATTCCTTTCATAGTGACTGTAAAAACCACAGAATCATCCAACCCTATTTTTTGTGCATCAACTCCTGCCGTAACTTCAATATCTTCCGAGAATAAAGCAAAATTGATTGATATTATAAAAAACAGTAACAAAAAAAATATTTTTAAAACGGAAAAAAAATTACCAGTCTTTCTCATTTTTTTTATTTTGAACTTTCCTCTTCTTTTTTTTCATCTGTTCTTTCTCTTTACGGTTTAAATATTTAAGTATTCCTTTATATTTTTCCTTTTTTATCTTTTCTTTACTGTTTTTTTTATCACTATCGTTTTTTTTATTCTTGTTTTTTTTATTTTTATCCTTTTTTTTCTTCTGCTCATTTAGCTTTTTTAATGTGATCTCAAAATTTTTCTTTGCATTTATATCTGTTGGATTTAATAACAGACTTTTTTTAAAACTATCCAGAGCTTTCTTAAATTTTTTCAATCTGAAATATGAATCACCAAGATTATAATAGAAATCCGATGATTTCATACCTAGTTTTTTAGGGTCTACTTTTGAAAATTCATTAAGAGCTTTTTCATATTTCTTTAAATTATAGAGAGTTAGAGCCGTATTATTTTTTAGCAAATTAGAATCCGGATTCATTCCCTTTGCCGATAGGAATTTCTCTAAAGCTCTATTATATTCTCCCTTTTTATAAGCATTAATACCCGCATTATTCTTTCTCGGGACAGGTTCAAACCAGTGCCAGAACAACAGCATCGGCGTCAAAATCAGAAGTGCTATCTTTTTTTCCATTTTATTTTTTTTGATGTGAGAATCATCTCTATCAGAAGAATAATTATACCAATTCCCAAAGGATATTGAAACCTTTCAATTTTAAAAGATTTCATTTTTTTTTTTAATATTGATCCTTCTGTTTTTTTTATTTTATTAATTAACCTATCAATGGAAGAAGAATCGGCTATTCTAAAATACTTTCCATGTGTTACGGAAGATATCTTTAAAAGTCCCTCCTCATTCAACCTGCTGTTAACTATATTTCCCTTTCTATCCTTTTTCCATCCTATAACATCTCCATTACTATTTTGTATAGGAATCGGTGCTCCCGAGACAGATCCGACACCTATTGTAAAGACCCTTATCTTATTCTTTTTATACTCTTTTAAAAGAACTTCCCATCTGTTCTCCAAATCTTCACCGTCGGAAATAAGGAATACTATCTTTTCACCGGAAGGTGTTTTCTTCATAATTTTTAAAGCAAGACTCAGTACTTCAAAAAAATCCGTTCCCTGCTCTTCTTCGGGACTTATCTGAGATGCATCGGTAAATAATTTGAAAACCTCATAATCAATTGTAAGCGGACACTGAACATATGCTCTTCCTGCAAAATTTATAAGCCCTACATAATCCGTATTCAGACTATCAACAATATCTTTTATCATCTCCTTTGAGATCTTCAAGCGAGATGGTTTCAAATCTTCTGCATTCATTGAAAATGATGTGTCAAGAAGAAATAACATCTCCTTTCCTTTCAATTCAATTTTTTCAAATTTACTTCCCCATTGAGGACCGGCAATGGCAACTATAAAAAAAAACATAGAAATGACTATAAGACTCGATTTAAAGAAATCTATCTCTTTCCCGCTTCTAACACTTAACTTTCCATATGCTTCTTCGGAAATGAATGTAGATAAAATTTTGCTCTTCTTTCTATAATTATAAATTGCAAGTAAAAGAAACGGTAAAATCAGGAGTAATAAAAACAGCATTTCCGAATGTGAAAAACTCATTGCTCAACTCCTTTTTTTATTTTTCAATCATAATTATAGCAGATTTACCGGAATTCATCATAAAAATATAGTAACAAATTCCGAAAACTGCATCAATACTATATTTCGGGGTTTATTTTGATATATTGCCTTTATTCGCAATGAAATTTTGTGCAATCTAAAAGAATGCCCATCATCAAAGGGAAAATATGTCTCAACTATAACAGTTTTCCACAATTATTAAGAAATTGTGTTTAAAACAAGAATATAATACAAAAAAATTTCTTTATAATCATTATGCAAATAATCAGGGGGAAAAACTATTATTTATCAATATTAACCAACATCTCTTATGTTTCATTAAACAATTTAATCTTATTTCATCAATTCCTTTAATTATTACAATCATAATCATCAATAAAAGAATGATTTGACACTAATCGGCAATAGTGATAAAATTCTGTAATTCCGGAGGATATTATGAAGAAAGAAATTCATCCTAATTATGTTGAATGTACAGTCACTTGTTCGTGCGGTAATACATTTAAAACCAGAGCAACCGTTCCAGAAATTGAAGTTGAGATCTGTTCAGCCTGTCATCCTTTTTATACCGGTCAACAGAAATATGTAGATACCGAAGGCAGAATAGAAAAATTCAAGAAAAAATATGGATATAAGGAACAGTGAAAAGTTTTTCAATTACCTTAAAACTCTACACGAAAAATATACAAAGTTAAGCAATCTATTATCAACTCCTGATATTACATCAGACAGAAAAAAATTTGCTTCTCTTTCCAAAGAATTATCCCAGCTTCGACCTATTAATGATCACTATAGTGAATATTCCATACTTTTAAAAGAACTTGAAGATTCTAAAGAGCTTATTGAATCTTCTTCCGATTCCGAGATGAAACAGCTTGCTAAAGATGAGGTTGATATTCTTGAAAAAAAAATTATTCAACTTGAAGATAAAATCAAAAAGCTGATAGTTTCCGATACGGTTGAGGACAGCAGAAATATTTTCCTTGAGATCCGTGCCGGAGCGGGAGGAGATGAAGCTTCACTTTTTGCTTCCGACCTCTTGAGAATGTATACAAGAATATGTGAAAGAAAAAACTGGAAACTTGACATAATCTCCACAAGTTATACGGGAGTCGGCGGAATAAAAGAGATAACAACAAATATTAAGGGTTCGGGAGTCAACAGATTTCTCAAATATGAAAGCGGAGTTCATCGTGTTCAGAGAGTTCCTCAAACCGAATCAAGCGGAAGGATTCACACATCAACTGTAACGGTCGCTGTTTTGCCGGAAGTTGATGATATTGAGATAGAGATCAGTCAATCGGATATAAGAATTGATACATACAGAGCATCCGGAGCGGGCGGTCAGCATGTTAATAAAACCGAATCTGCAATAAGAATTACACATTTTCCTACAAATATCGTTGTCTCCTGTCAAGATGAATCATCCCAGCATAAGAATCGTGAAAAGGCTATGCGTGTTCTTAAATCAAGATTATATGAATTTGAGAAAAACCTTCAGAAAAATAATATTGCAAGCGATAGAAAATTAAAAGTCGGAACAGGAGAAAGATCTGAAAAAATAAGAACTTATAATTTTCCTCAGAACAGAGTGACCGACCATAGGATAACCGGAAAAAACTTTAATCTGGAGACAATACTTGACGGTAATATTGATTCTCTATTTGAACTTGTCAATGAAGTAAACTCAAGGAAATTGATCGAAGAAAAATTTAAAGAAATTGTTGAAAATTGACTCTTTCCGAACTTTACCGGGAAACTTTACAAAAAAACGGATTATCACCATCCGAAATCATCAGCCTTATTAATTTTGTTTTTAAAATTTCACCTCAAAAATTCTGGGCTTATAAAGATTCAATTAAAGTAGGAAAAATTCTCAATATAAAATTTTTATATTATATAAAAAAACTAAAAAGAGGAATGCCTATCGCATACATTATCCGTCAAAAAGAGTTTTACTCCGAAAAATTTTTTATCGGAAAAGGAGTTTTGATCCCAAGACCCGAGACGGAGCTTCTTGTTGAAAAAACATTGGAAATTGCGGAATCAACCTCAAAAGTACTTGACATCGGTTCGGGATCAGGAGTAATCGGCATAATGATATCAAAAAAATCCGGTGCAAATGTTACCCTTTTGGAAAACAGTAAAAGTGCAATTAAATATCTGAAAAAAAATGCAACAAAACATCTTTCATCAGGAAAATACAAAATTTTAAAACGTAATCTTTTTCCCGACAAATCAGAAAATTTTGATATTATCGTTTCCAACCCTCCTTATATATCACAGAAAGATTATAAAAATCTTGATAAAAATGTTAAAGCTTTTGAACCGAAAGAATCTCTTCTCGGAGGAAATGACGGATACTATTTTATCGAACGAATAATAAAAAATACTCCGGCATATTTTAAAGAGAGAGGAACACTGTTTCTTGAAATCGGTTATGATCAAAAAGACAGAGTAGAAGAATTAATGCTGCAAAACGGTTTTTCAAAAATTATTTTTTTTAAAGACCTTTTCGGTATTTTCAGAGTTGCAAGGGGAGTTTATGAAAATTCTTCTCGTTAATCCGTATATATATGACTTTACAGCATATGATCTATGGCTCAGACCTATGGGATTGTTATATATATCTTCAGTAATCAGAAAATATACAGATTGTGAAATATACTGGATGGATCTGCTCGACAGATTCGCTTATGATAAAAAACCTAAGTCAAAGAAAGACGGAAGAGGAAAATATAATAAAGAAATCGTTGAAAAACCTGAGATCTATGAAAAAATTCCAAGAAACTATTCCAGATACGGTATTGATTCGGAACTATTTAAAAAAAAATTAAATGATCTTCCGGATATGGATATAATCCTTTTCACAACTCTTATGACATACTGGATTGACGGATTGAATTACACCGTAACTGAAATAAAGAAAAGATTCCCCGATGCCTTTTATATTCTCGGGGGAATTATTCCGACGCTTATCGGAGAAAACTTTGCAGGGTATATGGAATTCAACAAAATTATTTACGGATACGGTGAAGAAAAAATATTAAAACATTTAAAAATGTTGGGATGTAAAATAAAAGATCATCCCGATCTCTCGATTCTTGAAAATATACCCTACCCTGACTTTGATATTCTCGGTACCAAGAAATACCTTCCTCTTATGACATCAAGAGGATGTCCTTTCAGATGTTCATATTGTGCATCTCATTTGTTGAATAAAAAATTTCTTCAAAGAGATGCGGACGATATATATGCTGAAATCGAATATATGGTCGATAAATTCGACACGAAACACTTTATAATATTTGATGATGCTTTCCTGATTAATAAGGAGAAAAGATTTTTTAAAGTATTTTCAAAAGTGAAAGAGAATTTCAATATCGGTTTTCATACTCCTAACGGACTTCATACGGCTGAAATAGACAAAAAAACAGCTTCTATTCTTTTTGACTCCGGATTTAGAACGATCCGGTTAAGTTTCGAATCAACAAGCGGAGAACTTTTAAAAAAAAGTTCGAATAAAGTTTCTGTTAAGGATATGATCTCAGCCGTAGAAGAGCTTACACGAGCAGGTTTTAAAAAAAGTGATATTGAATGTTATCTGCTTTTCGGTTTACCGGGACAGGATCTTGGTGAAATGGAAAGCTCAATAAATTTTGTAAAAGATCTCGGAATCAAGCCGAGACTTTCCTTCTTTTCTCCGGTTCCAGGAACAATTGAATTTCAAAGAATAAAAAAACTTGGGATCATTGATAGTGAATTAAACCTTTATCAGACAAATAAACTATATTTCCTTTATGAAAAATCAGGATTTTCAATTAATGAAATTAATCATATTAAAGGGTTGGTTCAAAAAATTTCCGAATCTCAAGATAAAAAAATGTCT
>CAZWFY010000020.1:0-42356 GCA_964633415.1 uncultured Clostridia bacterium
AAAACTAAACACTCAAAACTAAATTAACTGATCTTCTGCAGCATGGAGTTCATCACGAAAAAATGTGATAACTCCTATTGTTCCATTTATTGCAAAGAAAACAGCGACGATAAAAAGAAAAAACAGTATTATTTTACCCTGATTAAATCTGCCGTGAATGATCAGTCCGAAATCCAGACCTATATTTATTGCTCCAAGCCACAACCATATAAGATGTTTGATCAGTTTTTCCGGAATCTTCAAACTTTCTTTTTTTTCCATATAAATCTCCTTTGATTTTTTCACACATAATCGGGGATATATTCGAGAAGGTCACCCGGTTGACATTCCAATTCCCGGCAAATAGATTCAAGAGTACTGAATCTCATACCTTTTACCTTACCCTGTTTCAACAGAGAGAGGTTTGTCATGGATATTCCTATTTTGTGTGAAAGGTCCGTTAAAGACATTTTTTTTTTAACAAGCATTAAATCTAAATTAACTTCGATCGCCATATGAATAATATAATATTAAAATTATCGTATGTCAACAAAAAATTTATGTAAAACATAAAAAAAATATCGTAAAACAATAAAAGTTTTTTTAAAACTAACAGTTTTAAAGGGGAAATGTCCACTAATTACTACAATTAATTTAAAAAAATAAGGAAAAAAAATTGCTGTTTATTTACAGTTATAACTAAAGGAGAATATATGAAAAAAACATTGAGTATTTTTTCTATTATGCTAACTGTCTTTTCATTCTTTTATGCTTCGGGAAGAGTTGAGAAAATTAATGTGAATTGGTGGGTTGTTCCACTTTTTACAGTTTACAAGGATAACAGTCCGGTATTGGATCTTAAGAAAGATGATATTAAATTGTTTATTAATGATAGGCAGATATCGGATTTTGTAATATATAAAAGGCCTTTTTATTCAGAAGAAGAATTCGATAAGAAAATTGCGGGAAAAAAATTTCCCGGCAGAGATAAGATCATAATACTTTTATTCGATACCGTTTTTTCAAAACTTGCAAATCTTGAAAAGTGCAAATCGATAGCAAGAGAAATAGTAGAAAAAAGTGATAATAGTTCAAAATTTGTTATTCTGAAAGTGGATCTTTTTTCAGGTTTGAAATATGTTATAGGACCTGATAGCAATAAGGATAAAATAATTGATTGTTTAAATAAAAAGATAAAATTAACTCCGAATGGGAAAAATATTGAAAATATTTTATTTCGTATAAGAAAACTTCAAATTAAAGGGGAAAGAAATCCTTTAAACGAAAAAAAATATAAAAAAGAAGAACTTGAATTTTTCAAAGAGGAATTCGGTGCATCACTTAGACATACCAACAGAATGTTTTTTTTATCATTTGAAACCCTATATTTTGCCCTAAATCAGATAAAGGATAATAAATTTATATATCTTTTTTCCGAAGGAATATCATATTTCGCAAGAAGAGTTGTAAGGCATTCCGAAGAAGAGTTTTTAAAGCTAATGCAAAAATCGGCATCACTTCTCGGAAGAAGCGGATCTATTGTTTTTATTATTAATCCTGCAACAACAAAGGAATCTTATGAACGTGCCGGATATGGAACGGGAGAAGATATACTGAGGTCTCTTGCAATGGAGAGCGGCGGAGTATATTTTGAAGGGACAAAAAAACATATTAAATCCGAAATTAATAATTTTCATATCTCATATTATGAATTGGCATTCCCAAACATAACAGAGGCAAAAGATAGTTTGAAAAGTGTTAAAGTGATTCCTGTTGAAAAAGGTTTGAAAATAAATACGATAAGAAGTCTGGAAAAGAGCAAAAAATATAGTGAGATGAACAAACTTGAAAAAGAGGTTCTTGTCCTTAATTTATTAAAGAAGCATACTTTTATTAATATTCCACTTAAGGTGGCCGGATTAGAGTTCAAAAGGATTAAGAGTGTTGATTATAAGAAGGTTGATATAACTCTACCTAAAGAATTCACAGGAAAACACATAGATGTTTATAGAGTTGAGGAAAATAATAAGTCGGGAATAAAGATTGAAGAAAATACAATTTTTGCTCCGAAAAGGAAAATTTCCTTGAAATTTAAGATTGAAGAAAATTTTAATAAAAAGATTGTGATAATAAGCAGAGATTTAAATAGAGCATTGGTGGAAGGAAGAATAAATTTTAATAAAAAAATAAAGAAAATTCTAAAAAATAAAAGTTTAAAATTTATAAAAAAGATGGAAAATATGACTCCTTTTCAGAATGCCGAATTATCTGAAATTCTCAAAGGAACTTCAGAATACTGTAAAAAATTAAAAAGTTCGATATTTTATTTTGTTTGCATTGAAGATATAAAAGAGAAGAGAAAAGAGTTGAGAGTACTTAGAGAAAAAAAGAGCAGCGAATATAATTTCGATACGGGTGTTATGATAAACAAGAGAGAACCGGATAAAATTTCCGCTGGAAATATTTTTTGGAATAAATCAAGCCGATATGTTTTTGATTATCAGTTGATTCAGGATGGGAAAAGCATTAAAGAGGAGAGAAAGCTTAAAAAAGGAGCTAAAAAAAAGATTCCTGATATTTTAAAAGGTGAGACATTTATCTCAAAGAAGATTGTAATGATTCCTCTGGCAATTTTCTCTGAAGAACATCAGAAAGACTACATATTCAGATTTATAAAAAAGAGACGTATAAAAGGAATAGATACAGCCGAAATAGAGGTTTTTCCAAAGGATTTCAGTATGGCAGGTTCAATATATGGAAAGATATGGATAGATCTTAGTAATTATTCGCTTTTTAGGATGGTAGTAAATCCGGTCTCTATCGGAGGATTCGGAAAGATCCTTGAAATATCTGAAAATCTCGGAAGTTCGGTGGATTTAAGAACAACTATTGAATTCGGAAAGAAATGGAAAGATCTTCGTTTCCCTACATCGGTTAAAATAGTGGAACGCCATTATGGAGGATGGCTGGTTAAAAGGATATTGAGAAGGAAATTTTTTGAAAGAACAAAAACGGAATATAGATATAAGAATTACAGGTTTTTCAATGTTAAAACGGATGTAAAAATAAAAAGTGATTAAATCCGGAGTTAACAGCAATCAGCTTTCAGCAATCAGCAGAGTTCACAGTTCTTAGTGGTAAGTGGGCAGTAAGTAGTTACTGGGATTGTCATTATTTCACTTCGTGAACGTCATTAAGAATTCACGGAATTTGCTGATATTTCTTCTGACTACTTTCCTCTTTTATCTTTTTTCTTTAATCTTTTTATGCGGGTATGTCTTCTCACCGGCTCTTATCTCAATATCGAGTTCATTCTCAAAAGGAGGTAGAGTGCAGTTATATACTTCGGCATAGTTACAGAGAGGGTTAAAGCAGTAGTTGAAATCAAGAATAATATCTTCGCCGGCAGGCTCAGGCATCTCTATAAACCTTCCTCCGCCGTATGTCTCATTATCGCTTGTTTTATCTGCAAAGGGAATGAAAAGATATTTTGAGTCGGGATTTTCAGGATCAAGAGAAGATTTTAGAACGGTAAGTTCAAGTTTTTTTCCATCTATCTTAAACTTGATTTTTGCATATCTGAAAAAACTTTTCCGGAGATTTTTTGAGGTCGGAATTGAGATTTTTTCAGGATCTTTAAATCTGATAAGTTTTCCTTTCACTCTATATTTCATATCGGGAGGAAAATAGAGAAGGTGTTTGAACTCTTTGATCTTATCTCTGTCAGGATCGAATATAGCAAGAACAAGGCTCTTTTTAAGCGGATAGTATCTGACCGTAAATTTATCAAATTTTACGGTTTCATATCCAGAAAGTTTTAAAACTTTTTTATCTCCGGATCTTTTAAAGAACCATGAATTATCCTTATCGTAAAAAGATACATCGAATTTATCAGGCTTTTTATAATTATCAATTATTTTTCCGTCTTTAACAGTTAGAAAGGTTTGTTGACCGCGAAGAAGAGTAATTCTTTTATATCCTGCCATCGGTGAAGTCGGGGAAGTTTTAAACTCAATATCTTTATCAGTTCTGAATTTAATTAATGAATTTTCCCATTTTCTAATATTGAATCTTTTTACAGCAGAATCAATACCGGAATTAAAAACAAGTATGAAAATAATAGTACAGGAAAACAAAACGATTTTCTTCATTATTCCTCCGAAGTGCTAAAAAGAGTATTTTATATTAATTGTGATTTTAGTCAAATTTTTTTATTTTTTCTTTGAATTTAAGATAAAACGAACTTGATAAAAAGCTTAATATGATATAATATTTTTCAGAGGTAGTGATGACACAATTAGAAAAAGCAAGGCAAGGCAAGATCTCAGACGAGTTAAAAAAGGTTTCACTTGAAGAAAGTATCGATCCTGAAAAATTAGTTGAACTTGTAAGTGAAGGGAAGGTTGTAATTCCGGCGAACATTAATCATAAAAATCTCAATCCGATAGGGATAGGGAAGAATATGAGAACTAAAATAAATGCAAATATCGGTACTTCCGGAGACTATTTTAATATTAACGATGAGATAGGCAAATTGGATATGGTTGTTAAATATAAAGCCGATACCGTTATGGATTTAAGTACCGGTGGAGAGATAGATACGATAAGGCGTGAGTTAATAAAAAGATCTCCGATACCTTTCGGTAATGTACCTGTTTATCAAATGGTAATTGACATTTTAAAACAGGGGAAAACTTTTGTTGAAATGAGTGCCGATGAGATGCTCGACTTTATAAAAATACAGGCAAAAGACGGTGTCGATTATATGACAATTCATGCAGGGCTTACTGAAAAAGCCGTAAAAAAGATAAGACAGCAAGGGCGTACGGCAGGCATTGTTTCAAGAGGGGGTTCTTTGACAACCGGATGGATGATCCATAATAAGCGTGAGAACCCTTTTTATGAAAGATTTGATGACATTCTTGATATTGCAAGGGAGTTTGATGTAACTCTCTCTCTCGGAGACGGTTTAAGACCGGGAGCCATATCGGACGGGACGGACTGGGGGCAGGTAGAGGAGTTGATGACGCTCGGGGAACTTGTTAAAAGGTCAAGAGATGCCGGTGTCCAGGTTATGGTTGAGGGACCGGGGCATCTTCCTTTGAAAGATATCGAGATGAATATCAAACTTCAAAAATCATTATGCCTTGATGCTCCGTTTTATGTTTTGGGACCGATTGTTACGGATATTGCTCCCGGATATGATCATATAACTTCAGCGATAGGAGGGGCAATCGCAGCTTCTTCGGGTGCCGACTTTTTATGCTATGTAACTCCGGCGGAACATCTCGGGTTACCTGATGAGCAGGATGTTAAAGAGGGAATAATCGCTTCCAGAATAGCGGCTCATGTGGGTGATATATCAAAAGGTGTTGCAGGTGCCGTTAAAAAAGATTACAATATGGGAGAGGCGAGAAAAAGATTGGACTGGAGTACACAGGAAAAAATTTGTATCGATCCTGAAAGATTCAGAAAAGTCAGATATGAGAGGAGTTCCGAGACCGATGCATGTTCAATGTGCGGTGATTTATGTGTGTATAAAATTTTAAAAAACTTTTAAATGGAAGGACTTAATTTTATTTTCTTCGGTGTCAGAGGGAGTTATCCGGTAAGTGAAAAGAGATTTATAAAATACGGAGGAAATACAACTTCACTTCTTATTGAAAGTGATGAAGGAACTTTTATAATTGATGCCGGTAGCGGGATCATTAATGCAGGAGAATACCTTTCAAAAAAGAGCAATATTAAAAAGTTAGATATTTTTTTAACACATTTGCATATTGATCATATAATCGGGCTTCCTTTTTTCAATCTCTTCTACAATAATGAGTGTGAAATTACCATACATTGTTTTCAATCCGATGATTTTTCTTTAAAAGATACCATATATTCACTATTTACTTCACCTCTTTCACCAATAAGCCCAAAGGGTATTCCTGCAAAAATAAAGTTCAGGAATATAAATGAAAACAGAGGGAAAGTATATCATTTCGGTAGTGATTTGACCCTTGATTGTATTAAAGAGGATACTCATCCTAAATCAGGAGTATTAATATACAGAGTGAATTATTACGGAAAAAAGCTTATCTTTGCAACCGATGTAGAGACTCCCGGCGGTTTGGATGAAAAATATATAAACTTTATGAAAGATGCCGATGTTCTTATTCACGATGCTCAATATACATCTTCCGACTATTATGATAAGAACAATCCGAAAATAGGTTATGGTCACAGTACTCTGGATATGGCTGTAAATAATGCGAAAATGTGTAATGCAAAAAAACTGTATCTTTTTCATCATAATCCGAGATATTCTGATAATAAACTTGAATTAAATCTAATTAAAGCAAAAAAAAGTTTTTCAAATACATATCTTGCAAGAGAAATGAAAAAAAATAAATTAAGGAGATAAATATGTCCGGACACTCAAAATGGCACTCCATTAAACACAAAAAGGCGGCAACAGACGCTAAGAGAGGGAAAATTTTTACAAGAATAATAAAGGAAATAACAGTTGCTGCGAAGATGGGAGGAGGAGATCCCGAAAGTAATCCGAGATTGAGAACAGCTGTTGATGCTGCAAAATCGGTAAACATGCCCAATGATAATATTAAGAAGGCTATCCAGAGAGGAACGGGTGAGTTGGAAGGGGTGAATTATGAAGAAGCGGTCTATGAAGGATATGGACCCGGAGGAGTTGCAGTTATTGTAGATTGTTTAACGGATAATAAGAACAGAACTGTAGCCGAGATCAGGTTTACTTTCGGAAAACATAACGGAAACCTCGGAGAATCAGGCTGTGTCGGCTGGATGTTCTCAAAGAAGGGAATGATAATTATTAACAAAGATAAAACAACTGAAGATGAATTAATGGAGATAGTGCTTGAAAGCGGCGGTGATGATATAAGAGATGAAGAAGATAGTTTTGTTGTTGTAACTTCGGTTGAAGATTTTTCCAATGTTGCGGAAGCGATTAAGAAGAATGATATCGAGTGGGAAACTTCGGAAATTACTATGGTACCCTCAACATATGTTAAGCTT
The DNA here is from genome assembly GCA_964633415.1 of uncultured Clostridia bacterium. Taxonomy (GTDB): domain Bacteria; phylum Acidobacteriota; class Aminicenantia; order UBA2199; family UBA2199; genus CAZNLS01. Next base: position 7,021 of record CAZWFY010000020.1, read on the forward strand.
GATGAAAAACAGGGTCTTCAAACGCTTAAACTGCTTGATAAACTGGAGGAACTTGATGATGTTCAGAATGTCTGGTCGAATTTTGATATGGACGCTGAACTGATAGAAAAATTCAACAGTGCCGAGTAATGGTTATTGCAGGTTTCGATCCCGGTTCATCCGTTTTCGGAATTGGAATAATAGAACGGAAAGGGAAAGATTTTGAATATCTCTTTTCAAAAGAGATAAAATTTCCAAGGTTTGATTTTAATAAAAAAATGGAAATTCTTTTGGAGGAACTTGATAGATATTTTGACCTCTATTCTCCAGATGAGGTTGCGATTGAGGACGGATTTCTCGGGAAAAATGTAAAATCAATGAATATCCTTTCAAAAATTCGCGGAGTGGTTCTTGCAAAATCTATAATGAGTAATAGAGAATTGATGTTTTATTCTCCGCGTGAGGTTAAAACAGCAGTGAGCGGAAACGGAAATGCTTCTAAAGAACAGGTTAATAAAATGGTTAAGTATATTTTTAAATTAAGAGAGACTGAAATAGGAAATGATGAGAGTGATGCTCTTGCCGTTGCATATTGTCATGGTGTAAATAATAGATCGTTAGTGAGATAAATAAATGGTGTACGGGATAAAAGGTAAAATTATTCAAAAGTTGCCGGGGCACATTTATCTTGACACGGGATCCGGATTTATTTTTGATCTTAATACTCCGGCATCATACTATTTTGATCTTAATGAAGGAGATGAGACTTTTTTTTATACTGTTCTTAAGATAAAGGATGAGGATGTTTTTTTATATGCTTTTTTAAAAAAGGATCAGAAAGATTTTTTTCTGAAAATGATCTCCGTCAGCGGAATAGGGAGCAAAACCGCACTTCTTCTGATATCATCTTTTTCTCCCGAGGAATTTCTGATGCTTATTGAGAATAGTGATGTGGACAGATTGTGCTCTATTCCGGGGATCGGGAAAAAGACAGCTCAGAGAGTTATTTTAGAGTTGACCGGGAAATTGTCATTTGAATCTCTCGAAGAATCGTCTGATCACAGAGTCAGAGATGAACTGGTTTCCGCTCTGACAAATCTCGGTTTTTCAGCTAAGATTGCAAGAACGAGTGTAAATGAGATATTAAAAAGCAATGTTGATGAACACTCATTTGAAAATTTATTCAAACTGGTCTTAAAAAAAGCCAGCAATTTAAATTATAAATGAATAATGAGGAAACGGTCGGGAGGAAAAGCTGAATAATATTGATATTACGCTGCGTCCATCTCTTTTAGACGAATTTATCGGTCAGAAGAGAAATATCAGTAATCTTCTGACTTATATAGAGAGTGCCGGGAAGAGGGATGAAGTTCTTGAGCATATTCTGTTATACGGTCCTCCGGGGCTTGGGAAAACGACATTAGCCTCTATTGTTGCAAGAGAGATGAATGTAGGAATAAGATATACTTCCGGACCGATTCTGGATAAAAAAGGAGACATTTCTGCAATATTGACCGATCTTAATAAAGGAGATGTACTTTTCATAGATGAGATTCATCGTTTGAAGACAAGTATAGAAGAGATCCTTTATAAAGCAATGGAAGATTTTAAGCTTGATGTGATAATAGGTCAGGGTGCGGGTGCGAAGACAATCACTCTTGATATAGACAGATTTACCCTTATCGGAGCTACAACAAGATCGGGACTTTTATCATCTCCTCTTAGAGATAGATTCGGAATAACCGTTCAGCTTGGTTTTTATTCGGTTGAAGAACTCAAGTTAATTGTACAGAGAAGTTCAAAAATATTAAATGTTTCAATAGATCGGGATTCCGCATCGGAGATAGCAAAAAGATCAAGAGGAACACCGAGAATTGCAAATAAATTGTTAAGGCGGATCAGAGATTTTGCACATGTTAAAGGTGACGGGAGTATTTCAAAAAAAATTGTTGAATATTCATTCAAGGCACTTGAGATCGACAGTGAAGGATTTGATAAAACGGACAGAAAAATCCTTTTAACGATAATGGAAAAATTCAGCGGCGGTCCGGTTGGACTTTCAACTATTTCAACTGCCGTTATGGAGGATAGGAATACACTTGAGGATGTATATGAGCCTTATCTTGTTCAAATGGGATTCCTGAAAATAACTTCAAGAGGAAGGGTCATAACAAAAGCCTGCTATGACCATTTTAAAAAAGAGCTTCCTGATAAGAGCGGTCCTCTTTTCAGCCGTTGATTTTTTACACTTTAAACTGATATAATTAATCTATGAAACTGATAAAATTCTTAATAATCGAAATGCGGCCTAAACAGTGGATTAAGAATATGTTTATCTTTGCTCCCGTTGTTTTTTCCCAAAATTTTTTAAATTTCAAATATATTGAAAAATCATTTGTAGCTTTTTTTCTTTTCAGTTTCATAACGGGAAGTATATATATATTTAATGATTGCATAGATTATGAAAATGATAAGAATCACCCTAAAAAGCGATTCAGACCTATAGCAGCCGGAAAAATTAAGAGAAGGAGTGCATTATATTTTTCAATTATTCTGTTAACGGTGATGTTGACGGCAGGATATATTTTTAACAGTGACTTTTTTCTTCTTGCCTTAATATATGTGATCCTTAACATTCTCTATTCAATATATTTAAAAAAGATCGCGGTTTTTGATGTCTTTATTATAGCGATAGGTTTTGTCCTCAGGGTTATGATAGGAGGTGAAGTAAACAATATATATTTGTCGCCTTGGATATTTATAATTACTTTTCTTCTCGCTCTATTTCTCGGACTTGTAAAAAGAAGGCAGGAACTTGACGGAATGGATGAAAAAAATGAAAGTTTCACAAGGGATTCTTTAAAGAACTACAGTATTCCCTTTCTGGATCAGCTGATATCGATTACAACTTCCGCTACGCTTATTTCCTATATAGTATATGTTGTGAATCCGGATGTTCAAAGTTATTTTCATACAAAGGAGCTTTATCTGACGGTTCCCTTCGTGATTTTCGGTATTTTCAGATATATATTCCTTACTTATATGAAAAATAAGGGAGAAGTACCCGAGGAGATTATTTTTTCGGATTTTCCTTTTCTTATAAATATTGTTTTGTGGATTTTAGTATTTATTTTTATTATATATTTTTAAAATTTTGGAAAAAGATAAAGCTGAATTATTAAAAAAAATAAGATTGGGCAGAGTTCCCGAATCCGAACTGACCGAAATATATTATGAATACAGGGGAAATCATCAGTTTTTGTTCAATCTGATACAAAATCCTTTATTCCCGATAAGACTCGGTCAGGAGATAATTCCTGAGCTTTACCCCGTGGAGCTTATCAGGGTTATAGCTAATAAAAGGACAAATCCTTTTATACGGAAAAGATGTGAAACCGAATTTTTTGAAAGATATAAAAAAATAGCAATAGGAGAAAAGATATCATTAATGAAATTTGCCCCTTTATCGGTTTTGTTATATTTTATTGAGGAAAGGGATAAAAAAATACTTAAAACGATTGTATCGAATCCTAAATGTACTGAAGAACTGATTGTAAAATTAATCAACAGAAAAGGTGACCGGACCGATCTGTATAGTATACTGTTGGAAACCGACTGGTTAAAACAGAAAAATGTTTCAATTGCCGTATCTTATGATAAAGAGGCTCCGATAAAAGCATGGATCAAAATCATTCCGTTTCTTCCTCTTAAAAGACTTAAAGAGATGTCGGATAACAAAAATATTCATAAGATAGTAAAAAAAAATATTAAAATAAGGCTGAATAAGTAATAATTCAAATAAACCGCCTATATTATTGACTTTTAAGCTTCAATCATATATATATTTAGACATGAATAGATTTTTCATCAGAATATTTCTGATTTTATTGATCTCTTTTAATCTTTTTTCGATTGTACCTATTTTTTACGGTGCAAGATCATTATCGCTCGGTTTTTCTTCTTCGGCATTTAATTATGATGTTAATTCAATATTCATAAATCCTGCGATTTTATCGGAATTACAAATTCCTGTCGGGGCTTATCAGTTTGAATCCGGTAATTTTGCCTATAAGAATTTCTATGATGATCTATCTTCCCTTACTTTGGATAACATCAAAAATTATTCACAGCTAAGTGAAGATTTAAAGGGTGAAATATCTGATAATCTGAGAAATATTTTCGGAAGTAAATTCGGTATGTATGGATTTCAAGCGAATATTCCGGGTTTTGTTGTAAAGAGATACGGTTTTTCGGTTTCATTTTTTAGTTTAACTATAATTAATCCGATCTCTAACAGTTTGACCGATAAAAAGGTATCGGTTTTAAGTCAGGATGAAATAAACAATTTAAAATTTAATGTGATCGGACTGAAATACAGACAATATTCTGTTGCATATGGTGTTGATCTTTCAAAATCGATGAGCTTGGGTGTTACCGTACACTATTTGAATGGAAAGGTAGGAATATCGGATAGATCCGTTACGGATGATTTTTTTTATAACGGATATTCCGAAAAAGAATATTCTCAAAACGGATGGGCGGAACCTAAACAAAACTTCGGCAAATTTATAGCAGATGTTTCTATAAATTCGAGAGTGGGAAAATTTTTTAATTTTGCGGTTATCGTGAAAAATATCAGTAATCCTACGATTGAAACGGATTTTCGAGAGCTTGAAATAAAAGAGCGGTTTATTGTCTCTTTAGCTTTTCGTCCTGAAAATAAATTCGGATTATATTTTGATTTGGATCTTAAAAAAAAGGATCTTTTATTCAGCGGAAATGAGATACAACCCGTTTCAATCGGTGTGGAAAAGATATTTTTTAATGGAAAATTTACAGTTAGAGGGGGAATTCTTAGTGATTTGACCGAACACTATATTTTCGGAAAGAGATCAAATATTCTTTACGGGCTCGGGCTTGGTGTTAATACCGGTAATTTTCTGGTTGATGCGGGGATCGGTTTGGGCAATGATGGAAAGTTAAGGAGTATCGCCATTTCGGGTTTCTATATCATCAAATAGGATGTTTGACAAAAAAAAATCATTTTACTAAAATATCATCATGGAAATGAAGATCGGGGAGTTACTTTTAAAAGATAGTATAATTACTCAGGAACAGTTAGATAAAGCTCTTGAGATTCAGAAAACAGAGCCGGGAAAACTCGGCAGTATTCTTATCAGACAAGATTATGTTTCGGAAGAGGATATAGCTCAGGCACTTAGTAAACAGTTCGGATATCCTTCAATCAACCTTTCAAAATTTGAAATTGATGAAAAGGTTGTTGAGTTGATAAAGCCGGAAATTGCCAGAAAACATATTGTAATGCCGGTTCACAGGATCGGATCGATATTAACGATAGCAATGAGTGATCCGTCGAATCTTTTTGTACTTGAAGAGTTAAGGTTTTCAACCAACCTTAGAATTCAAGCTGTTATTTCACCTGAATCTTCAATTTTGGAATCAATTGAAAAATATTATGGTAGTTCAACCGGAATTGAAGCACAAAAATTTCTGGAAGAAATTGAGCTTAGTGATGATTCCTCGATTGAAGTCATCGAAGATTATGATGATGATGATTCGCTGATAACTGATACCGGAGATGATGCACCGGCAATAAAACTTGTTAATCTTATATTTCAAGATGCTATATCAAAAGGTGCTTCCGACATCCATTTTGAACCGTATGAAAAAGTGTTTAGGGTTAGGTTTAGAATTGACGGTGTGCTTCAAGAATATATGAATCCACCGATGAATATAAAGAACAAAGTATTATCAAGAGTTAAACTGATATCAGGGATAGATATTGCCGAGAAAAGACTTCCTCAGGACGGAAGAATAAAAACCAAGCTGAAGATCGATAATATAACGAAGTCTATTGATATGAGAGTTTCCTCTTTGCCTACAATCCATGGTGAAAAAATAGTTATCAGAATACTTGATAAAGACAATCTTATGCTTGACCTTACAAAACTCGGTTTTGAATCAATTTCTCTTGAAAAATTTGATAAAAGTATTCAGGAACCGTGGGGTATAATTCTTGTTACAGGTCCGACCGGTTCGGGAAAAACAAATACACTATATTCAGCTATTCAAAAACTGAATAGTGAAGATGTGAATATAATGACAGCGGAGAATCCGGTTGAGTTCAATCTTTTCGGGATAAATCAGGTGAATATCAAAGAGTCGATAGGATTAAGTTTCCCTGCAACCCTAAGATCTTTTCTTAGGCAGGATCCTAATATTATTCTTGTCGGTGAGATCAGGGATTTTGAAACTGCAGATATTGCAATTAAAGCAGCTCTTACAGGTCACCTTGTTTTATCAACACTTCACACAAATGATGCACCCTCAACAATTGCGAGACTTATAAATATGGGTATTGAGCCTTTCCTTGTTTCAAGTGCCGTAAGATTGGTTGTTGCACAGAGACTTGTCAGAAGACTTTGTAAAAGTTGTAAAGCTCCTGCAAATGTTCCCGCACAATCACTTATTGATATTGGTTTTGCTCCCGAAGAAGCTAAAAGTGTAAAAATATATGAAGCTAAAGGATGCGAAAAATGTAATAATACCGGATATAAGGGAAGGGTCGGTCTTTTTGAAGTTATGCATATAGATGAAGAATTAAAAGAGCAAATTCTTATGGGAGCCTCTACTTCCGAGCTAAGACAGAAAGCTAAAGAGAAAGGAATGCTTACGCTGAGAATGAGTGGTGTAGAAAAAGTTAAGGCGGGAGATACATCGATAGAAGAAGTATTAAGGGAAACATCGAGAATGTAAAGGAGAAATGATATGGCATTACCATTACCGCAATTATTAAAGATAATGATTGATGAAGGTGGAACAGATCTTCATATTTCAACAAATTCCCCTCCGATTATAAGGGTTCACGGTTCTTTAAGGCGAATTGATCATCCTGTGCTGACTCCTGCGGAAACAAAGCAGATAATTTACAGTATTCTGAATGATAATCAAAAATATAAGTTTGAAGAGAACTGGGAACTGGATTTTTCATTCGGTATAAAAGGTATCGCAAGATTCAGAGCCAATGTTTTTATGCAAAGAGGTGCTGTTGCAGGTGCATTCAGAAGAATACCTTATGAGATCTGGGGATTTGAAAAACTCGGATTACCTCCGGTTGTTGCATCATTAGCAGATAAACCGAGAGGATTAGTGCTTGTTACCGGACCGACAGGCTCGGGAAAAACTACAACACTTGCTTCTCTTATTGATAAAATAAATAAAGAGAGAGCGGTTCATATAATAACAATTGAAGATCCGATCGAATATCTTCATTCACACAGAAAAGCTTTAATAAATCAGAGAGAATTACATGCAGATACAAAGGGTTTTGATGTTGCATTGAGGTCTGTTCTCAGAGAAGATCCCGATGTCGTTCTAATTGGTGAAATGAGAGATCTCGAAACCATACAATCTGCTATTACAATTGCTGAGACGGGGCATTTAACATTCGGAACTCTTCATACGAATTCCGCATCTCAGACAATAAACAGAATTATTGATGTATTCCCGCCTCATCAACAAGATCAGGTTAGAACTCAATTATCTATGAATATTGAAGGGATAATAACTCAGAGTCTTTTACCGAAACCTGATGGAAGGGGAAGATGTCTTGCTGTGGAAGTGCTTATTCCGAATCCTGCAATTAGACATCTTATAAGAGACAATAAAATTCATCAAATATATTCAACTATGCAGACAGGACAGGAAAAATACGGAATGATAACTTTTAATCAGTCTCTTGCCAATCTCTATTTTAAGAGAGATATATCTTTAGAATTGGCGATGACTGTATCTCATAATCCTGAAGAACTTAATGAACTTATAAAAAGAGGAGCGAATGCACTCTCAAGTCAATTCAGACCGAATTACGGAGGAGGATCATATTCAAGTGGGAGTAGTGGAAAATTTAACAAATTTTAGGGGGGAAAATGCCAGTTTTTGTTTATAAAGGGAAAAACAGGATAGGTAATATAATTGAAGGGGAGAGGAATGTCAAAAGTAAAAAGGAACTTATAGAAGCTCTTGAAAAAGAGCAGATACAGGTTCTTCAGGTTGAAAGAAAAAAAAGTTCTCTTTCCATACCTTTTCTCGGGAAGAAAAAAGCTAAAGTTTCGCTGAGGGATATTACTGTTTTTAACAGACAGTTATCCGTTATGTTTAATGCGGGACTTCCGATAACTCAGGGATTGGGGATCTTAGCAACTCAACAGCAGAATAAAAGTTTCAGCAATGTTTTAAACAGCATAAGGAAAGATGTTGAATCCGGTTCCAATCTGTCAAATGCACTGAAGAAACATCCGAGTATCTTTTCAGAACTTTATACCAGTATGGTTCAGGCCGGTGAAGCCTCGGGAAACCTTGACACAATTCTAATGAGATTATCACAGTATATGGAAAATATGTCGAAATTATTGGGAAAGGTTAAATCTGCTATGGCATATCCTATTGCCGTCCTTATTATAGCGTTTGTTCTAACCGGAGTTATTTTAACCAAAGTTGTTCCTATATTTCAGGATCTGTTTGAACAGTTAGGTGCTTCATTACCGGCTCCTACTCAGTTTGTCGTTGATGCATCGGAATTTCTCAGATCAAATTTTTTTCTTATAGTAGCTGCTATATTCGGTGCTTTATATGCTTTGAAATATTATAATAGTACTTATAAAGGTAAGAGGTTTTTTGATAATCTTAAACTAAAGATGCCTGTTCTCGGAGAACTCTTAACAAAAGTCGGTGTTGCAAGAGTAACAAGAACTCTGGAAACATTGCTTAACTCAGGAGTTGAAATAATTGAAAGTATGACAATAACGGCAAAGACTGCAGGAAATTCAATAATTGCCGATGCGGTTTTACGAAGCAGAGCTTCAGTTCAGGAAGGAAAACCTTTAGGACAATCGTGGGATGAGGAGAAAGTATTCCCTTTTATGGTCACTCAAATGGTCATGGTTGGTGAGCAAACCGGAGCCCTCTCTTCAATGCTTGGAAAAATTGCGGATTTTTATGATGAAGAAGTTGATGCTTCCGTATCTTCATTAATATCTCTGATGGAACCGATAATGATCGTTGTTCTCGGTGGACTGGTCGGAGGAATCATTGTTGCAATGTATCTCCCGATGTTCGATGTTATAGGAAAGGTAGGATAAAAAAATAATTTAAGAAGCGTTAATTTGAAACAATTTGAAGATAAAGAGTTACAAAGACGGGTTTTTCTTGTTAATTTAATAAGAATTACGGTTCTGAGTGTTTTCCTTTTTATTTCAATAATACTGTTTTTTTTTAAACTTCCTTTTAATATAATTCCTATTTTTATTTTTCTTTTGATTTCTATCTTTATAAGTTTTTTTCATTTTTATATTTTTGAAAGGTCAAGGATACGGTTATCCGTATATATTCAGATTCTTTCCGATATTCTTATAATAACAACGATTGTATATTTTACAGGAGGTTCAACCAGCCCATTCTATTTTTTATATTTTATTCCGATTATGATCTCTTCAATTTTTTTAAAAAAGATGGATACTTTTTATTCAGCTACAATTTCTTATCTACTATACGGTATTCTTGCCGATCTGATCTATTTGAAGATTATAAAGCCTTTCCCGGGTCTTTTCTATTATGAAATGTCTATGGAGAGTTTTATATATAATCTTATCGTCGGGTTCATTGCTTTTACTTTTTTTGCAATTGTTTCTTCTCTATATTTTGATCGAATTAAAAAAAAGGATATTGAACTTAAAAGTGTTCAGGAGGATCTTGAAGATCTTGTCATTCTTAATAATATTGTTCTGGAAAGAATGGAGAGTGGGTTTCTTGTATGTGATTGCAATGGGAAAGTTATTTCTTTAAATGAAAAAGCAAAGACGCTTTTAAATATCAAAGAAGATTCTAATATTTTTAAACTGATAAAAATTAAAGATGAGAATGATATTCTCAATAAGATTAAAAACAGGGAGAATTTTTATTCCATTGAATTAAAAAGATCAAAATATATCCTTGAGATATCAATATCTTCAATTGAGGAAATATACTCTTTTAAAAGAATTTATGTTTTACTTATTGTTGATCTTACAAATAAAAGGAAAATAGAGGAATCATTAAAAAAAAAAGAGCATCTTGCCTTGATCGGCGAAATGTCTGCCGGAATTGCACATGAGATACGAAACCCTCTCGCATCAATATCAGGGTCCATTCAGTTTATTAAAAATGAGATAAAGCTTGAAAAAGATATGCAGAATTTGATGGATATTGTAGTTAAGGAGTCCAAAAGATTATCAGATTCAATTGAGGAGTTTTTACAGTTTGCAAAAACCCCTCCTATTAAAAGATCTGATTTTAATCTTGCAAAGGTAATTGAGGAAGTGACTGAATTTATAAAAAGTAATCATAAGTATATCATAGTAAATAAGAGATTTAATGAAGATGTAACGGTAAACGGAGATTTAAGAAGAATAAAACAGGTGATTTTTAATATACTTAATAATTCGGTAAAAGCAACGGGAGAAAATGGAATTATTGAGATTGATATTTATAAAAAAAATGAAGATACTTTTCTTTCAATCAAGGATAATGGAATAGGTATGTCAAAAAGTGAGTTGACTAAGATTTTTATTCCATTTTATACTAAATTTACTTCCGGAATAGGGCTGGGGATGGCTTTGGTAAAAAGGATTCTGGATGAACATGATTTTAGTATAAATGTAAGTTCGGAAAAAAAAATCGGAACTGAGGTGACGATATGCTTTCAAAAACATTAAATGTTTTAGTAGTTGATGATGACCCGAGCATTCGAAATATGCTTTCAATTGTTTTAAAAAAAGAGAACTACAATGTGTATATCGCCGAATCCGGCGAAAAAGCTCTTGAGAATATAAGAAAGAATAAAATAGATATGGTAATTTCGGATATTAAAATGCCGGGTATGAGTGGAATTGAACTTTTAGGAAGAATAAAAAAAATAAGGAAAGATATTCCGGTTTTAATGATAACTGCATACACATCAACAGATGATGCTATAGAAGCAATGAAACTCGGTGCTGAAGATTATGTGTCAAAGCCGTTTAATCTTGAAGAGTTAAAAATAGTTATTAGCAAGGCATTTAATAAAAAGAATCTTGAGAATGAGATCATTGATCTGAGATCGAAAGTCAAAGATATTAATGAGTTTGAAAGTATTATCGGAAATAATTCAAGAATGATGGAAATTTTCGAACTGATTGAGACTGTTGCAAAAACCGACTCGACGATTCTTATTTCAGGTGAGAGTGGAACCGGAAAAGAGTTGATAGCCAAAGCAATACACAATAAAAGTAATAGAGCTGATGAAAAGTTCATTTCAATTAATTGCGGGGCACTTCCGGAAAATTTATTGGAGAGTGAATTATTCGGTCATAAAAAAGGTTCTTTTACCGATGCCTTTAGAGACAAGAAAGGGCTTTTTCTTGAATCCGACAAGGGGACTCTTTTTCTCGATGAGATAGGTGAGATGTCACAACAGATGCAGGTGAAATTATTAAGGGCAATTCAGGAAAGAAAGATTCGTCCCGTAGGTGATAATATAGAGATACCGATTAACAGTCGGATAATATCGGCAACGAATAAAAATTTAAAAGAGAGAATAGATGTCAATAAATTCAGATCTGATCTTTATTATAGATTAAATGTGATTTCAATTGTTGTTCCTCCGCTAAGAGAAAGAGTGGATGATATTCCGTTACTGTCAGTTCATTTTATAAATAAGTATAATAAACGTTTTAATAAGAATATTACCGGAATGGATAAAGATGTTATAGATATATTAAAAAAATATTCATGGCCGGGTAATATAAGAGAGCTTGAAAATTATTTTGAAAGGGCAATAGCTCTTGAAACGACAGATCACCTTTCAATAGGATCAATTCCAGAAGAGATTGCTTTTAGTTACAAAAAAAGTTACACATTTGAGAATCATCTTGAATCTTTAATATTTGAAAAAGATTTTGATTATACGGAATATATTGAAGGAATAGGGAAAAAAATATTAATGCATGCACTTCAAGTAAATAGCTTTAATTTAAAAAAAACTTCATCAATGTTAAAGCTGAGTTATAGATCGTTAAGGTATTTAATGAGTAAATATGAGATTAGTAGAAGAAGTTAAGTTTTAAATGATAAAATGAAATATATCAGGACAGTTTTAGCTTCCGCTTCACCGAGAAGAAAAGAAATTTTAAATTTGATTGGTATTTATCCGAAAATAGTTATTGCTGATTTGGATGAAATTGTTAAAAAAGGAGAGAATTCAGAGTCGTTTATTGAAAGGATAGCAAAAGAGAAAGCATTGAGAATAAATCCGGAGGAATATTATGGATCTCTTATTATAAGTGCGGATACTGTTGTTCTGCTGCGAGATAAGATTATAGGGAAACCCTCAGGAAGAGAAGAAGCATTTGATATGCTTAAAGAGTTATCCGATAATACTCATACGGTATTAACCGGTGTAAATCTTATATATAAAAACAGCAGTAGATTTATTTTAACTAAAACAAAGGTAATGTTTAATAAATTAGATGAAATTGAGATCGAATACTATCTGAATAATGAAAAATATCTTGATAAGGCCGGGGCGTATGCGATCCAGGGATTGGCTTCAATTTTTGTTAAAGGGATTGAAGGATGTTTTTTTAATGTTATGGGATTTCCGATAAATAGTTTTTATTCTCTCATCAAAGAGCTGGGAATCTCTATTCAACAGATAAGCAAGGAATAAAAAAATTCGATTGATCAGTGTCTGAAATGTCTTTTGCCTGTAAAAACAAGAGCTATTCCTCTGTTTTTTGCTTCATTAATCACTTCTTCATCTCTGATGGATCCTCCGGGCTCAACAACTGTTGATATTCCGTTTTCTGCAGCTATTTCTATAGAATCTTTGAAAGGGAAAAAGGCATCTGAAAGAAGGACAGATCCTTTAAGTGGGAAATTGGATTTTTCTATTGCGATTTTAACGGAATCAATTCTACTCATCTGCCCTGCTCCGACTCCGATCAATTGTTTGTTATTTACGATTATAATTCCGTTTGATTTAACAAAACGAATCAATTTCCATCCGAAGAGTATATCTTCCATATTAGGTTCGAGATCATTTTGTTGTGTTATAATTTTAAATTCTCTATTGTTATCAGGCAGATTGTCACGTTCCTGAACTATCAAACCACCGGGAACCGTTTTTAAATCAAATTTTTCTCTGAATCCCAATGGGATTTTTATTAACCTGAGGTTTTTCTTTTTTTTTAAAATCTCAATGGATTTATCCGAAAAATCGGGAGCAATTATTACTTCAAAAAATATTTTTTTTATTAACAGAGCGGTTTTTTCATCCAATGTTTTATTAAAACCGACGATACCTCCGAATGCAGAGATAGGGTCACCCTCAAGTGCTTTATTAAAAGAATCGGATTGAACTGATGATAAAGCAGCTCCACAGGGATTTTGATGTTTTACTATGATTGTGAAGTTTTCATTTTCATCTTTGAATTCATTCAAAACTTCATAAACCATAGAGAGATCAAGTATATTATTATAAGAGAGCTCTTTCCCGTTTAATTGCTCATATTTTAAAAAAGGGGAAAGCGGATCTGAAATAAAGATCGAACTTTTTTGATGGGGGTTTTCGCCATATCGAAGATCGTTTAATTTTCTTCCTCCGATATTTAAAAAATCATGATTGAAAATATCATTATTGTTCAAATATCCGGTAATTAACGAATCATAAAAAGATGTATATGCAAAAGCTTTTGCGGAGAGAGCTTTTCTTTCATTTGCAGTTAATTCTCCTTCCGCTATAATTTTATCAACCACAGGTTGATAGTCCTTATGATCAACGATTACAATTGTATCCTTATAGTTCTTTGCTGCAGCTCTTACCATTGAAGGACCGCCTATATCAATTTTTTCTACCATAAAATCATCATCATGATTTCCTTTATTAAGATATTCTTCAAAAGGATAAAAATTGACTATAACAAGATCAATTTTTATCATATCATGATCATTAAGCTGTCTGATATGATCGGAAGTTCTTTTTGAAAGAATGGGAGCGAAAATATACGGGTGAAGTGTTTTAACCCTTCCGTTTAGTATCTCGGGAAATGAGGTTATTTCCGAAACCCTGGTTACAGTGATACCGTTATGTTCTAAATAATCGGCAGTGCCACCTGTTGAAATTATTTCCCAACCTCTATCACAAAGTTTTTTCCCGACTGATTCTATTCCTTCTTTGTGATATACACTTATTAAAGCACGTTTTAATGAATTTCCCATTCGTTTAACTCCAGATTTTATTTATCATATTCTATATTTTAAGTAGTATGAAATCAAGTTATAAAAATATTAATAGTTAATGAAAAACTTTAAAAATTAGAAAATAAAACATTTTTTATCTAAAACTAACAATAAATTCAATTAATGTTTACAATGTTTTATAGTGGTTTTCGTATATGCTCACGCTATATGTAAGGTTTTTTTTATAAAAAACTTGACAATCTTAATGTTTTTTGATAATATCGCTTTTTTAAGGAAAGGGAGATGAAAAAAAAGAGATTAATAAGCCCACGTATATTTATATTTTTATATATTGCAGTTTTATTCTCGATAGTCATGTATCTTTCAAAAGATACAACCGATAAAAGGTCTAAAATAATTGAACTTGAAAAAAGAGTAAAAACTTTAAAATATTCACTTGACCAGAATAAAAATGATATGAAGAGAATTGAGCTGCTAAAGTTTAAAGAGAAAGTCGTAAAGAAAAAATATCCTCTATTCTCAAAAATAAGTGAAGTTGTTTATAAAAAAAGTTTGAAATATGATGTCAATCCTGATCTTGTCCTTGCTTTAATTGAAATTGAAAGTAGTTTTAAACCATTTGCGGTTTCCAGTCAGGGTGCATACGGTTTAATGCAGATAAACTATAAAGTGTGGAAAAATGAACTTCATATTGATTCAGCAAAAATATTCAATATCGACTATAATGTAGATCTCGGTGTAAGAATTTTAAAGATGTATCTAAGTGAAGCGAGAGGCGATATAATGCGAGCTCTGCATCTATATAATAACGGATATCTTTATAATAATGAAAAATATAAATATAAAGTTATTTCGACTGTCTTTTTTTAAGTTCTAATTATTTTGCCTGCTGTTAAGGATAATAAAGAAACCGATTAGTATTAAAATTGAGGGTACCAGGATATCCCAAAAATTGTTTCGGATCCAAAAATAATAAAATTTAAGAAAAGGGATTTGTCCCATAAGAAAAAATATTCCGAGAATTATAAATATCAGACCTGCGAATAGAGAATTTTTTCCGGGATCAGATTTTTTTTTTTGAGGTTTAATTTCGGGATTGATTTTTTTATTATCAGTTTCCATTATTTCAACAGGTGAATCCGGAATGATGATAATACCGATAATATATGCAAGTATTGCTGAACCGCCAAAGAAGAAAAATAGTACAAATAAAACCCTTATAAGAACGGGATCTACTTCAAAATATTCGGCAATTCCACCGCAAACTCCACTTATCACTCTTTCATTTCTACTTTTATATAATTTCTTCATATTATCTCCTGATAAATTAAATACGAGTTTTGTATGATTTTGTTCCATTCTGTTTGTTAGCAATGAAATTTTTTGATAAAATTTGCGTTCGAATGAAAAAAATACTAAATCTGTTGTTAATAATATCTCTTTTGCATATTTCGGTTATTGCAAAAATAATAGAGAAAATTGAAGTTAAAGAAAATATCTATTCACTTTTTAACAGTAATGCGGCTATAGTTGTTATAACTGATGCAGATCTTGAAAGATTAAAAATTTCCGATTTATCTTCTCTGTTTAAAATATTACCAGGAGTTAATGTAATGAGAAGAGGACCGTCCGATACTTCATTTGATATATCAATGAGCGGAGGTAATTTTGAACAAACTGTTGTTCTATTAGAAGGTATTCCTGTTAATAATCCGCAAACCGGTCATTTCAATACAGATATTCCTATAGGTATCGGAGATATAGAAAGAATAGTAATCACAAAAGGAGTAAGCAATAACAGTTCTTCTTTAGGTTTAAGCGGAACAATAAATATTATATTAAAAAAACAAAGTAAACTGAGATTCTCGATTACGGGAGGGGATAAAAATCTTTTTTCCTTAAATGTTTCAAATGGTATAAAAGCTGGAAAATTTAATATAGGTTTGTCCGGGGCTAAAAGGAATTCTACCGGTTATTACAAGGGAAATGAGTTTAATACGCTTAACTTTTTATCTTATATAAAATTCAAGGAAGAAAAGTTCTCAGCAGATTTTAAATTCGGAAAAGTGAAAAAGAATCTTGGGGCAAATAATTTTTATGCTGATTATCCTTCTATAGAATCTATTGATTCCTGGTTTGCAAATTTGTCTGTAAAAGAGAGTTTCGGAAATTCTGAAATTCTATTCTCTTATATGAAAAATGTTCATGATGACAGTTTTATTCTGGATAGATATAACAGATCTTTATACAGCAACAAAAGTATCACGGGGAAAGATTTTTTAAGATTTTATGCTTTGACTCGAAGAAACGAGATAAGTTTTTCCGGTGGATTCGATGTAGTATTTGAAGATATGAAAAGTTCAATGATGGGAGTTGTAAAAAGAAAAAGGGGAGGAATATTTATTGATATATCAAAAGAAAGGAGTACGTGGAGTTATGATGCGGAATTTAGAATGGAATTAATTCTCAATTCAATGCCTGTTTTTACATATAATTTTAATTTTTTTAAAAAAATCAGAGAGAATTTTTCACTGAAGATCTCTTCCGGGAGAAAAATAAGATTACCTTCATTTACGGAACTTTATTACAATTCTCCTGCTAACATAGGTAATAGAGATCTGAAGAGAGAAGTCAGTTTTAATAATCAGATCCTTTTCAGTTTTTATCGCACCCGATCGGTTTTGACTCTCTCTTTATATTTAAAGAACCAGAATAATATTATTGATTGGACAAAGTCTCCTCAAGATAAGGTCTGGAGTGCATCCAATATATCGGAAAAGGATATTTTCGGATTTGAGATATCCGGTAATTTGAATTTTGTAAGAGGTGGGATAAGCTCTTCAGTTGAAAAAATCTTTAGTTTAAATAATAATCACGGTTTTGAATCAAAATATGGATTAAGGTTTCCGGATCTGTTATTGAAGATCAGAGGATTTTATAAAATCACTAATGGAATTGATTTTTCATCTGTATATATATATAAAAGAATTTTTAAAACTACACAAAAAGGTAATTTTTTAGATATATCACTGTCGGTTTCTATTGGAAAGTATGAGATGACTCTTCATGCAGATAATCTTTTTAATACTATAATTGAGGAGATTCCGGGAATAAAAGTACCGGGAAGGTGGATTTATATATCGTTTTCTTTAAAAAACAGCTGATTTTGTCTTTACCTTTTTTCTATTTATGATAAAATCACTCTTATAAAGAACGGGGTGTAGCGCAGCCTGGTAGCGCGCACGGTTCGGGACCGTGAGGTCGGAGGTTCGAATCCTCTCACCCCGATATTTCACTCAGGATTTTGTCCAATTCTTTAAGATTCTTAACTGCATTCCCTTTATAATGATTATTGCCGGAGATAAACACTTTTTTTACTTTTTTTGAAGTTTCGGAAATTGATTCCCCGATCTTAATTAATTCGGTGGAAGAATAGTTATAATCATACCTGGCATCTCTTCCGGATTGAGAAAACCAGTTTTTATAATTTCTTCCGTGCAGTCTGAAATATGTCATTTCTTCGGAAGTTATTTTAGATGTAAGAGGAAGAGAATGTGATATTACCGGTTGATCGATATTTACCCAGATAATTCCGTATTGTGAAAGAAAATTAAGAAGTTCCGGATTATTCCAGCTTTTATGTCGAAATTCCACGGACAGAGTAAAAATACCGAAATATCCATAGAGTTCTTCAAGATATTTCATTGTTTGAACTCCGAATTTAAAAGAGTATGGAAATTGGAGTAATAGCCCTTCAAGTTTCCCGGAGTCATAGATCGGTCTTATAGAGTCGATAAAATTTGTTACTTCTTGTTTGGAATAATTTCTCGTATGTGAAAAAACCGAGTTTAGCTTTACCCAAAATTTAAAATCCGGATATTTTAAAGTCTTATCAATCCATCCTTGGGTAAGTTCTACAGAAGGAGTTCGGTAAAAAGTTGTATTAACCTCAACAAAATCAAATTTTTCAGCGATAAATCCAAGATAATTAAAAGATCTATCGGGATTTTTCGGATAAACTGTACCGAACCAGTCTTTGTAACTCCAGCCGGCAGTTCCAAATAAAAATTCCATTTAATTCAGATATCAAGTCCGCTGAGGAATTCATTCTGAAAGTTGAGCATTTCTCCTGAATCTGTCTCATGATCATAACCTGCAAGATGAAGAATTCCATGAACGGTTAAAGTTGTAAGTTCCCTGAAAATAGATATGGAGTTCTCAACGGATTGTGCCTCAGCAATCGGATAACATATAAATATATCCCCAATGTAATATGAATCTTCCATTTCTTCGTTAAAAGGAAAACTAAGAACGTCTGTCGGATAATCTTTTTTTCTGAATTTTGAATTCAACTCTTCCGACTCATCTTTATCACCGATTTTTATTGTTATATCACCTGAAAGATTTAACTTATCCGCTAAATTTTCAGCAATGATGGATAATTTTTGAGAATCAACATTATATTTCCCTTTTTTAATCGTTATCATTATCGGATTCTTTCTCCTCTTTGAAATTAAAACCGGGATAGGATATTCTCATGTGGTAAATTGAGGATAATTTTTTATAAAAAGAATTACTTATTATATTAATCGATTTCAAAGTAAGACCGTCACATTCATCAAACTGTCCATCCTCAATATCGGAATTAACAATTTTTTGAATAACATTTCTTAATTCATCATCGGTGGGAGAGGATAAACTCTTTGATGCAGCTTCGACCTGGTCGGCAAGCATAATTATTGCATTTTCAATGTTTTTAGGTTTCTCACCGGGATATCTAAAGAGGTTTTTATCGATTTCAGGGGATGCATCCGAAGAAGATTCAACGGCTTTATTGAAGAAAAAACTGACAAGTTTTGTCCCGTGGTGTTGAGAAATAGCAGAGGAAATTATTTCCGACAACTTAAGGTTTTTCGCTCGTTCCAAACCGTTTTTTATATGTGAAATTATAAGTTTTGCACTCTCTTTCGGAGTGAGATCTTTATGAGGGTTGGGGTATATTGAGTGATTTTCAGTGAAAACCTGTGGATTGTCTATTTTTCCTATATCATGATAAAGAGCCATTGCGTTGAGTAGTAGAGGTGAAAGCCCGAGATCCAATGCTGCAGTTTCAGAAAGAGATGATACCATTTGTGAATGATGATATGTTCCAGGAGCTTTTTCTAACATTTCTCTGAAAATCGGTAGATTAAGATTTGTCAATTCAACCAGTTTAAGATCGGTTAGAAGGTTGAAAATAATTTCCCATAAAGGAATTAAAAAACTTGCGAGAATTGCAGAAATTAATGCAGAGAAAACACCTGTTCCTGCATAGGTAAGAAGCAGGATTGTATCTGTTTCACCATTAGTTAAGTTAAATAGTAAGAGGTATATAATGTTTACCGGTATAAGCCATAGAAGTGAAACTTTTAAAATAGGGGACCGTTTGAGTCTTTGATAATATTCTATTCCGAAAGTAACTATAAGACTTCCGATAAGAATATATAAAAATACAAAAAGATTCCAGTCGGCAAGAATCCCGCCGACAATGGAATTAACAAATGAAAATATGACTGCGGCTTCTATATTAAAAATAAATGCAATAATAAGTGCACCGAAAGTATATGGAAGTGCATAAATAGAAATAGTCAGATCTATGTTAAAACTTAAAGTAAGATTTTTAAAAATGATAGGAAGTATAAAAAGAGAGATTCTGTAGATCACAATACCGGTAAATAGAGTGAAAAGTGAGACGGTTATAAGCTTTTTCCCGTTTATACCCTTGTTTTCCCATATTTTCAATAATTTTCCGGTCAGAAACAGTATTAAAGTTAAAATAATTAAGATAAAGTAGAAGTATGGAAGTTTTTTACTTCTGACATGCTCCTCTTTTTCAATCAACTTAATGATCTTCAGATCGGAAGGTTTTATCTCATCTCCCTTGCGTAGAATAATTCTTCCGGTCTTTAACTTAATTACGACAGGATTTACGGATGCAGTTGCTTCATCAATAGCCTGTTTGGTAAGGTTAAGCGAATATGATAGGTTTACATCTATAAATTCCATAAGAATCGATGAGATTAGTTCCGACTCTTTTTTACTGAATTTTTTATCTTTCTCAAGATAATCACGTAGATGCACTTCAATATCTTTTAAATCAAAAAGTCTGTTAATATTAAAAATTTTCGGCTGTTTCCCCTTAAAAATAACCTTGATCGTTCCTTTTGAACTGATCAATGCACTGTTTTTTGCGGAAATAATTCCATTATCAGCCAATTTTCTGATCTCATTCAGAAGGTCATCAACATTTAATTTCCCGAAAATATTTCGTCTGAAAATGAAAATAAGATCTTTCTCTTTAAGATCGAGTCCGAAATTATTGTTAATTTCTGATAATAATTTTTTAATTATGGATTTTTTTCTATAATACTCTTTCCTGGATTTTCTTATAAGATTTATCCAATTGTTTATTAATTCGGTTCTTTTCTTTTTTATGTCGGGAAGAAATTCATAAACGGGAATAACTCCGGATTTGATATTATCTTTCTTTTCGCGGGTCAATTCTTTATCAACAATAGTGAGATCTTTTTTTATAACAATATCATTTCTTAAAATATCTCCGGTTTTCAGGTTTGTATTTGTTATAGATTTTTTGGGAGGAATATATGAAAGCCAAGAAAGCAGCAGTAGAACAATTATTATAGGGAAATATGAGATAAGATTCTTTTTTTTCCTGTTATTGCCGACTTTAAAGTTGGATTTAAACGGATTTAGTTCAAATTTCATTTTTTCTCCGCATTTTCATATGCTCGTATAATTTCACGAACCAAATTGTGTCTGACGACATCACCGTCATTTAATCTGATAAACTCAATTCCCTTTATGCTATTAAGAATCTTTATAGGTTTGAATATTCCCGATCTCTGAGGGCTGGTAATATCAATTTGTGAAAGGTCGGCCGTAACGATAACTTTAGAGTTTTCGCCAAAACGTGTTAAAAACATCTGCATCTGTGAATTAATTGTATTTTGTCCTTCATCGAGTATGATAAAGGCATTATTTATTGTTCTGCCTCTCATATAGGCTAACGGTGCTATCTCTATTATCTCTCGTCCGATAAGGTCGGAAGTTCTTTCAAATCCTATAAGATAGTATAATGAATCGTATAAAGGTCTTAAATATGGATTTATCTTTTGTTGGATATCTCCGGGTAAAAAACCTAATTTTTCTCCTGCCTCAACAACAGGTCTTGTCAAAACGATTCTTTCAACTTTTTTGGATAGTAGATGATGAAGTGCGAGAGCAATGGCAAGAAAAGTTTTCCCTGTTCCTGCAGGTCCGAGAGCGAATACAAGATCGTTTGCAATTGAAGCTTTTATATACTGCTTCTGGTTAAAAGTTTTGGGATAAACCACCTTGCCGTTAATAACTATTTTATTTGACTCCATAAGCTCTTTACCAATGCTTGAGATCTTTCCTTCTCTTACCATACTGAGGGATAAATTAAAATCATTTTTATTAAAATCACTTTTTTCTTCTATTGTTTTAAAGAGATCTTCCATATATTTTTTAAATTTTTTTTGCTCTCCTTGATCACCCTCGAACATAATTTTATTTCCTCTTCTTGAGATAGATATATTGAAAAGATTCTCCAGTTTATCTAAATTCTTTTCAAATAAAGCAAGGAACTGACCTTTTTTATCTTCAGGGTATATGATTTCATCCATATTGCGGTTCTCTTAATTTAGTGAATTATATATTTCGAAGAAATAAAAGTCAAATCAATATATAGATAATAAATTCTTTGAAGCATTAATTTTTAATGCTATAATCTTTCACTGAAACAGAGGAATAAAATGACAAATTTACAGGATAGTGAATTTATTGATGAATATTTGAAACCATCATGGAAAAAACCGAGATTTTGGATATATTTCGGATTTTCAATATTGGTTTTAATCTCTTTAATTGTTATCAAAACCAAATTTATGGATGAATCCATTTCCGGAGAGGAACTTAAAAAATCCGTTAAGTTTTTTGACATTTCTAGTCGGTGGATCGAGAAAGAGAAGATCGAGGATGAAGATTTTAAAGGAATAGTTATGGTTCCTCAAATTTCCTTCAGAGTAAGAAATACTGGTAAAAGGACTCTGAAATATATATCTTTTCTGGCAGTATTTCGTGCACTTTATGAAGGTAAATCAATGGGCGATAGTTTGATAACGGCATTTAAAGAACCTTTATTGCCTGAAAAAGAGAGTAAAATGATAGTTCTGAATTCCGACTCGGGATACAGGACTCCTTCAAAACAGGTTTTTAAAATAATGAAAAAAGTATGGGGTAAAACCGTTGTCGAAATATACGGCAGATCCAGTAATTCAAAACTTACTTATCTGAAATCATTTTTTATAAGACAGATTGTTGAAGGATTGATTAATGAAGTTAAGATGAAATAATTTTTTGGGAGGAATAATGGCGGGCAAAAGATATATTTCAGGAAGTTTTGATGAAAGGGTAAGATCAGATTGCAGAATTGAGATGGAGATAGTCGGCTCCGGTGGAAATAGAATAAACATAAAGAGTAAGGTGGGAGTGCTTTTTGGAGAAAGTATTCGGAAACTAATAGAAGAAGGATTGGACTTTTTTAATATTAAGAACAGTGTTACGGAGATAGATGATAAGGGTGCTCTTCCTTTTGTGATTATGGCACGGCTTGAATCCGTTATAAAAAAGATCTATCCCGATGAAACAAAAAAGTTCTTGCCTGAGATATCAAACTCTTTTCCATCTTCAACTCGTGACAGATTCAGAAGATCAAGGTTATATCTCCCTGGCGATCAACCGAAACTTTTTATTAATGCGGGAGTACATAAACCGGACGGAATAATTCTCGATCTTGAGGACTCGGTATCACCGTCTGTAAAGGATGATGCAAGGTTGATAGTAAGAAATGCTTTGAGAGCGGTTGATTTTTTAGGAGCGGAAAGAATGGTGCGAATAAATCAGCTTCCGCTTGGTCTGAAAGATCTTGAAGAGATCATTCCTGAAAATCCGGACTTGATCCTTATACCGAAGGTTGAAAGCGGTGAGCAGATAAAACAGGTCGAAGATAGGATAGATTCTATTATCAAGAACAATAACGGTACCGAAAATATTTTTCTTATGCCTATAATCGAGAGTGCATTGGGGGTTTTAAATTCATTGGAAATTGCAGTGTCTTCAAAAAAAATTGCATCATTGGCTATAGGTCTGGAAGATTATACTGCAGATATAGGTACTGTAAGAAGCAAAGAAGGAAAAGAGAGTTTTTTTGCGAGATCAATGATCGTTAATGCTGCAAAAGCTGCCGGAATTCAAGCAATAGACACGGTTTTTTCCGATGTTAATGATATGGATGGATTAATGGAAAGTGTTCTTGAATCAAAAGCGTTGGGATTCGATGGAAAAGGTTGTATTCATCCGAGACAGATCCAGGTTGTTCATGATGGTTTTTCACCTTCTGAAAAAGAGATCGGGAAAGCAAAAAGAATTGTTCTTGCTTTTGAAGAAGCTGAAAAAAAGGGTTTGGGTGTCGTATCTTTGGGGAGTAAGATGATAGATCCGCCCGTTGTAAAAAGAGCTTTAAAAGTTATTGAACTGGCGTTGAGAGATGGAAAGCTTGATAGTGAATGGAGAGAGTCCGATGAAAAATAGTTATAAAACTAAAATGAATGCTGCGGGAAGAGAAGTTCTAACCGAAATAAACGGAGAAGAGCATATCCCGTATATGGGGGTTGGAAAATATAAAGTTAAGGGCAGAAAAGCGTCTCCTCCCATAAGATCATGTTACGATTATCCGGACGACGGAGATAAGAGAGTTAAATCTATAAAAGAGGCTCTTGTAAGATCGGGAATTAAAGACGGAATGACAATATCTACTCATCATCATTTAAGAAACGGTGATTATGTTGCAAATATGGTGTTTGATGCAGCCGCTGAACTTGGGGTTAAAAATTTAAGATGGTTTCCGAGTGCTTCTTTTCCGGTGCATGCACCGATAATAAAACACCTTGAAAGTGGAGTGATTCACCATATAGAGGGAAGTATGAACGGACCTTTAGGCAATTATGCATCAAGCGGAAAGATGAAGGGTGTTGGAGTGTTAAGATCTCACGGAGGCAGATATCAAGCGGTTCAGGATGGGGAAGTGCATATAGATATTGCAGTGATTTCCGCTCCCGCTGCTGATTTTTTCGGTAATGCCAACGGATTAAGAGGGAAAGCTGCATGCGGACTTCTCGGATTTGCTCTTGCCGATTCACAATATGCGGACAGAGTGGTTATTGTTACCGATAATCTTGAATCTTTTCCCTGTCTACCGTGGCAGATCCAAGGTAACAATGTTGATTTTGTTGTTGAAGTTGAATCAATAGGAGATCCGTCATTGATAATTTCGGGTACTACAAAATTGACGAAAAGTCCTGACAGGTTGTTAATTGCAGAACTTGCAGCTAAATTTGCACTGGAAGCAGGAATAATTAAAGATGGTTTTTCATTTCAGGCGGGAGCTGGAGGAACATCTCTTGCTTTTACAGTATTCCTAAGAGATATTATGAAAGAGAATGGAATTAAAGCAAGTTTTGTACGAGGAGGTTCTACGAAATATCTGACATCTATGTTAGAAGAAGGGCTGACTGATTTTATTCTTGACGGACAGACATTTGACCTTGATGGAGTAAGATCTATGAGGGAAAATCCGGGTCACCAATATACAAGCCCTTTCACAAGTTATAATTATCACGGAAAGGGGAATTTTGCATCGATGATAGATGTCGTTGCATTGGGAGCAACCGAAATAGATCTGAACTTCAATGCTAATGTTGTTACTCACTCGGACGGAAGGCTCCTTCACGGAATAGGAGGATGGCAGAATTGTCTGTTCGGAAGAACCGTAATATTGCCTGTTCCTCTTTTCAGAGACAGAATCCCGGTTATTGTCGACAAAGTCACAACTCTTACAGGACCGGGAGAATTGATAGATGTAGTCGTTACGGAACGAGGGATAGCAATAAATCCTTTAAGAAAAGATCTGATTAAAGCAGTGTCCGGAAGCGGATTACCATTAAGATCTCTAAAAGAATTAAAAGATGAAGCTGAAAAAATAGTAGGAGGAGCACCTTCAAAACCTAAATTCAAAGACAGGGTGATTGCCGCAATTAAATGGGTTGACGGAACGGTAATTGATGTTGTTAAGCAGGTGGATTTGTAATTGTCCTTTTGTCAGGGCATTCTCACTGTTTATTCTTCCTGCTGAGATGGAGATAAGATCAGGAGGATTAAGAGGTGTTGCACCGAGAGTAATAGCCCGCAAAGCTGTGAATAAACTTCTTGATGCACTTGGTCAGGAAAAGATTAAATAAAAAAATATAAAGATCTATTTAGAAATTTTACTGAAAAAATCAAGGAACATATTAAATTGTCTGCTTTTATCAAAGTTTTCAATCACATACTTTCTCCCTGCGATACCCATATTTTTCATTTTTTTTCTGTCCGAAGCCATTTTAATGATAAGATCCGTTAGTTTCTTAATATTACCCGGTTCGGTTAAGAATCCGGTTTTTTCGTCAATGACTATTTCCGGAATACCGGCAATATTTGAGGCTATTACAGGAATTTCCATAGCAAGAGATTCAAGAAGAACATTGGGTAATCCTTCTTTGTAAAGGCTTGGAAGAGTCAGCATGTCAATTCTACCGTAAACATAATTAGGCTCTCTTGTAAAAGGAAAAAATTTTACACTATCGGAAATATTCAGATCTGAAACTTTTGCTTTAAGCATTTTTTCATCGGGACCGTCGCCGACAAAAATCAGAAAGGCCTTAGGAAATACTTTAAGAACATTTTTAAAAGATTCCAATAAAACCGATTGACCTTTACGCTTTTCAAAAGATCCGATATTACCTATAACAGGAAAAATATCATCGGGCAGCAAATATCTTTTTTTTGATTCGGTGATAATATCGTTGTCGGGTTTAAACGAGGATATATCCGTACCCTGGTATATAAGGGAAATACCTTCTTTGGGGATATTGTAGTTTTCAATAAGATATTTACGGGTAAAATCCGTAATTGTAATGACATGGCTGTTAATCAAGGGATCCGGAAGATAGAATTCCCTCTTATATTCGGGAACAATTGTGCCTGTTTTAGGGATAAGTATGGTTTTAAGATTGAACTCTCTTATTACTTTTGCAGCAAAAACCGAACAGTGAAAACCGTCTCTCGGAGGATGAACCGTACAAACGGCAATATCACATTTTTCAAGGGCTGATTTCCATTTGTTTATTTCATTGCGTGGGTTTTCTTCGGTAATTTTTTCATAATCGTAACCGTTAACATCAGCACCTATTTTTTTACATTCGTTATAAACCCATGAATTTTCAGGTGTAATAACCGTAACATTATGTCCCATGGATAAAAATATTCCCGTCGCTTCCCTGACCCATATTTGAGTTCCACCGTGAAGAGGAGTATCTTCAATGAATCCGATGTTGAGTTTGTCGGTCACTTAAGAATCCTGTTTAATGATTTTTAATATTGAATTTAAAAATAATTTAAAAGATTCCTGCATACTGTCCTGACTGAATCTCTGTTTAACGGCTTCTCTGTTATGTTCCGTCTCTTTTTTATAGAAATCATTATCAAATATTAATGAAGTTATATTTTTAAGAAATTTATTTGAAAATTTTTCTTCAGGAAAAGGAATGAATTTGATCCGGAGAGATGGATCAAGATTAGCCCCGACAACATCATCAAAAACTTCATGAGGAGAATATCTGCTGCAGATTATCGGGATTTTAGCAGCTGAAGATTCAATGATAGGAAGTCCTCTTCCCTCTGTTTCACTTGGGAAAAGGATAATATTTGCAAGGTGATAGATATCTTCAATTGATAATCTTTTAAATCCTTTTTTTATAAAAATTCTATGTTCTTCGTTCCCTACCGAAAAACCTATAAATATTCTTTCAGCAATATCATCATCTAAATCTTTTATTATCTCCTTAAATTCATTTAAGATAGATATCAGGTATTCTTCATGTTCAATAGGTACGGGACCTGTTATATGAAGAAAAACCGATAATTCGTTATTTTTTTTCAAATGAGTTAGAAAGTTTTTAAAATTAAGAAGTGAAGATATCAACCGAATATCTTTTTCAATTCTTTTTCTGCCGATTATACGAGTAGGTTGAAGGAGATAAACAATATCTTTGGTGAGATCCAGTTCTCGGTTTCCTGCAGCAGAACATACAACCGGTTTCTGATTTTTCATCCAATCTTTTAACGATTTCAGGTGTTCATCAATAGTTTTTGGTGTAATTGTTTCATTTCCATCAGAAAGGATATGAGCCATCCTTAATCTTATTGATCTGATATCTTCATTTGTAAAATCATTAAAAAACCTGTCACTGAGAGAGGTAGATAATTCAAAAACATTTTTCTCTTCAAAACCGAGATTATTTATAAGATAAGAGGATTGTTCTTTGTTTATATTAACATGAATTGATTTTCTACCGTTCCAAGGAAATATTGCCTTGAAAAGTTTAAAAAAATCAGCATGTTTATGATTTGTAAAAAAGTGATCTCTGATGCCGGGCTCTTCATCATCATTTCTCTCTTCGGATGGTTTTCCACCTTCCCAGTAGAAATCGTGATTTGAGTTTAAAACAGGGATCCCGAAATATTCACTGACAACTATTGTTGAAATTGAGAAGGCGATATTTCCTGGATTTGAAAATATGTTGACAGGTATGAAAAGATTGACTTTATTCTGGTTTACATAGTGACCGAGACGTTCTATTAGAGAAATTGTCATCTTCCAGATCTGTTGAGATAAGATATCGGGTTCATTGGACTCAAGATCCCATGATTCAAGAAATAACCTTTTAAACCATTTACCTTTATCCCACTTATCCCATCCGTTAGCTCCGAATAAGCGGAATTTTTTCCATCGTGAGAGTAATACCGAGGCTGAACCTTTATGAAAATCTCCTCCTATAAGATGGATATCCGGTCTGTTCTTTTCAGGAAATATTGTCTCAAGGCTTTTTGCATACTTGGATATCTCAACTGAAACACCGTCTATACCGTAATCATATGTCAAAAAAGCTATTCCCGATGAAAAATATTCAAGATTATCCGAAGATATTTCATCGGAGACAGTATCCATCTTTTTAAGGTTTTGAAGGAAGGAGTAAATATCTGCCCAGCTTTTAGGTTCAAGAGCTGTCATTTCTTTCATCATTGAATCATATATATTCTTTTTCATATCTTTTCCTTGAAGTAGATTTTTAATAAAACTTCTATTGTTTAATTTTAAAGGTTTTGGGAAAATATTGCAAATTGAATAAGATTAATTGTTGAAATTTTGTTTTGGCAGTTATATTATTAAAAAAAAAAGAGTAAAAGATATGATATTTCAAAAATCAGATATAGTAGTTTTTTTAAACAGATTCAGCGGTTTGTAATATTTTTTAACTCAAACTATTTTTTTATTCAAAAAAACTGAAAAAAGGAGGATAGTATGAATATATGTGTATTCGGTTCAGGTCTTGTCGGAAGGCATATAGCCGTGGACCTTATGAAGGATAATGATAATATTACATTGGTGGATTTTAATAAAGATAATCTTACAGAGGTTAAAAATAGATATGAGAAAATAGACATTATTGAATCCGATGTTACAAAATCGGAGAATGTTAACAAGATATTAAAGAACATGGATATTGCCGTCAATGCAGTTCCCGGATCAATAGGGTTTAAAGCTCTTAAAGATATTATCAATACGGGTACTGATGTTGTTGATATTGCTTTCTATCCGCAGGATCCGTTTGAACTTGACAATCTTGCTAAAGAAAAAGGTGTAATATCAATTGTTGATATGGGTATAGCTCCCGGAATAAGTAATCTTTTAGCAGGTTATTCTACAACATTTACGGACAAACTTATCGATGTTGCTATTTACGTGGGAGGACTTCCTAAAGTGAGAAAATTACCATTTGAATATAAGGCTGTCTTTTCACCGGCTGATGTTATAGAAGAGTATACAAGGTCCTCAAGATTAGTTGAAAATGGAAAAATTGTTGTAAAACCCCCGCTTACAGAGCCGGAATTTCTTGAGTTTGATAATATAGGAACTCTTGAAGCATTCAACAGCGATGGATTGAGAACTCTGATAGAAACTGTAAAATCTCTTAATATGAAAGAGAAAACCTTGCGATATCCGGGACATAGAGAAAAAATGAAACTTTTTGCAGATACAGGAATGTTTTCTATGGAAAAAATTAGTGTTAACGGAATTTCTGTTTCTCCTATGGATATTACTGCAAAATTAATGTTTGATCACTGGAAATTTACAAAAGACGATAGAGATTTCACGGTAATGAGAATTATCATCAATGGAGTTAAAAAAGGAGAAATAGTAAAATATACTTTTGATCTCTATGATGAGTATGATGAAAAAAACGGAGTTCATTCCATGGCAAGGACCACAGGTTACACGGCAGCTATGGGTGTTAGGTTAATAAGGGATAAAAGATTCGGAAGAGTTGGTATTTCACCTCCGGAATTTATAGGGATGGAAGACGGACTTAAAGATTATGTGCTTGAAGGTTTGAAAAAAAGAGATATATATTTCTCGGAATCTAAGATATCTATAAAAAAGGAATGAAATTTATAGAGATATTCTGACGGGTCATATCTTCTTTTTTTAAGGAGAATTTTTGGATTTAAAACATGCTGTTTTACTATTCATCTTATTATTGTTAGTTCTTTTTAGAAAAGAGTTAAAAAATAGCAGAAGAGTTAAATATCTTTTTAAAATATTAAATGTTTTTTTTTATCTCTATTTGGCGATTTTAGTAACTGTATTTGTTCTGGAGATAATAAAGAGTGTTTTTTAAGTCTATAAATAATTAAAGCACGGAAAAAACATCCGTGCTTTAATTAATCCTGATCATTCTCAGTTGATACACAATCAACATATATAAGATAACATTAAAAAACAGAAAATCAACTAAAAAATCAGATGATTTTTTTTTCTTTTAAATAATCTATAACTTGTTGAACTTCTTCTTCGATTGAAAGAGAATCAGCATCAAGAGTGATCTCCGGATTTAAAGGTGCTTCATAGGGAGCAGATATTCCGGTAAACTGAGGGATCTCTCCGCTTCTTGCCTTTTTATACAATCCTTTAGGATCTCTTTTTTCACAAGTCTCAACAGAGGCATCTACAAATATTTCTATAAACTTTCCTTCGCTAAGGAGACTTCGTGCAAAATCTCTGTCCTTTCTGTATGGTGAGATGAATGCAGTAGAGGTTATCACTCCGCAATCGGCAAATAGGTTTCCAACTTCGGAAATCCTTCTGATATTTTCTTCTCTGTCCTCAGGTGAAAAACCGAGATTTTTATTCAATCCGTGGCGTATATTATCTCCGTCAAGGACATAAGTGAGTTTGCCTTCTTTGTAAAGTCTAAAGGCTACTTCGTTAGCTACTGTGGATTTACCGCTTGCAGAAAGCCCGGTAAACCATAAAAGAACTCCTTTCTGATCAAGTAATTTTTCCCTGTCTTCTTTTTTGACAAGATTGTCGTGCCATACAACATTTGTTGCTTTTTGTTCAGTCATTTTTTCTCCGTAAAAAAAAGTAAAATATCAGAAAATTTTTTACAAATCAAATTTCTTGAACAAATCAGAATTTTAATGTAACATTTTTAATTAGGCAGGAAATTATTATGTTAAATAAAAACAAAAAAATATCCGGAATTTTAAAAAGCTTAGGTCCGGGGTTATTATGGGCGGGAGCTGCAATCGGAGTTTCTCATCTGGTTCAATCAACTAAAGCCGGAGCGGTTTACGGATTTGCTCTGATCTTTATTGTTATTCTTGCCAATCTCTTTAAATATCCTTTTTTTGAATATGGAACAAGATATGCCGCTTCAACGGGGAAAACATTATTAAACGGCTATATGGAGATGGGCAGGGGATATTTTATTCTCTATATTATTCTTACTTTTATGACTATGTTTACCATACAGGCTGCAGTTACCGTGGTTACTGCCGGATTATTGTCGTGGCTTTTCGGTAATGCAATTCCCATTCTCGGATTTGTCGTTATTATTCTTATATTTTCAATGATCCTGCTTTTATGGGGCAAATATTCAATGTTGGATAAATTCATAAAATTTATAATTGTTCTTTTAACATTGACAACGGTTATTGCACTTATAGCGGCCATAGGTAAACAGGGGCTGAAATTAAGAGAGGTAACACCTCTTCCGGACATTTGGGCTCCGGCCGGAATAATGTTTATGATAGCACTTATGGGCTGGATGCCTTCAGCTATAGATATTTCCGTATGGAGTTCTATCTGGACTCTGGAAAAAAGAAAACAGACAGGCTATAAATCAACCTTAAAAGAAGCACTTTTTGATTTTAATCTCGGATATATCGGCACATCGATAATTTCACTCTTTTTTCTGATTCTCGGAGCACTTGTGATCTTTGGAAGCGGCAAAGTTTTATCACCTAAGGGATCTGTTTTTGCAGGTCAGTTTATATCAATTTATACTGAAAGTATAGGAGAGTGGAGCAAATATATAATTGCGGTTGCGGCTATTACTACAATGTTCAGTACAACACTGACATGTCTTGATGCTTTTTCAAGGGTTCTGGAAAGGTCGACAAAAATTGTTTTTAAAAACAAAAAGATCACTTATTCCAAAAATCTCTATTTTTACTGGATGATCTTAGTTTTTCTCGGAACAATTCTACTGTTAGGTTTTCTTAGTGGAAGTATGGGGTTCATGGTGAATTTAGCGACAACATTATCGTTTATGACAGCTCCGGTTCTTGCAGTCCTTAACTTCAAAGTTGTAACATCGCCGAGAATGCCTGAATATGCGGTCCCGCCTTTATGGCTAAGGTTATTAAGCTGGGCAGGAATTGTATTTCTGACGGGGTTTAGTTCTATTTATCTCTATTTTAGATTTATTGTATGAGAATCGACTCTTTTTCCCAGTATAATAAAAATAATAAAAACCGCTAATAGTGAAGACCCGATAGAAATCAAATATGGGATTCCGAATGATACCGGAATAATGCCGAGTAAAAGTGCAATGAAAGCTACGGTTAACGCATAGGGGAGTTGTGTCCTCACATGATCAATATGATCGCAGGAGGATGCCATTGAACTCATGATAGTTGTATCGGAGATAGGGGAACAGTGGTCACCGAAAACCGAACCGGCAAGAACTGAAGAGATGGTTAGGATCAGAAAATGTTTTAAGTCTGAAGACTGGGCAAGTATACCTATTATTATCGGGATCACGAGAGGAAACATTATACTTATAGTTCCCCATGAAGTGCCGGTTGAAAATGATATGATGGCGGAGAGAACGAATACAACTGCCGGAAAGAGCCTGTGATCGAATCCTGAGGAGAGAAGTGAAACAAGGTAGTCTGCTGTATGAAGTTTGACTATAACAACACCGAGAGACCATGCGAGAACCAGTATGAGAATTGCCATGAACATCGATTTCATTCCCTGAACCATTGAAGTGACGGCTTCCTTTAATTTTAATATTTTCTGAATAAAACCGAGAAATACGGCACTTAAAACTCCCATAAGTGATGACCAGAGAAGAACCCTGAAAGAGTCCGCACTTGAAATGATTGTTCCGAGATCTTTAAGCCCGGTTTTTGAAAATAGTATTCCGAAAAATGATTTTGCTGCAATTGAATTTCCCGAAGCGGATAAAATGGATTTCCCCGAGACATAAAGTCCGATAAAAGTAACAACAATAACGGTAAGTATCGGAATAAGACCGTTGAACCATTTGGGTTTAACATATCTTGACGGATTCAATCCGGAAGCTTCAAAATCCGAAAGCGGAACGGCTTTGTCACCGAGCAGTTTCCCTTCGCGAGCTCTTTTTTCCGCTTTATACATCGGACCGAAATCCTTTTGTGTTGTAAATATTACGAAAATAAAGAAAAGTGCAAGTATGGAATAAAATCTGTAGGGGATGGAGGAGAGCAGCAGTGCATAAGCATCAAAACCGACATTATAAGCTTTTAATGACTGATCTATCAGTGATATTTCAAAACCTATCCATGTAGATATTATTGCAACCGAAGCCATTGGAGCTGCAGTTGAGTCCACAAGATATGCAAGCTTTTCTCTTGATACCTTCCATTTATCGGTAAGAGGTCTCATAGTGTTTCCAACGATAAGTGTATTTGTATAGTCGTCAAAAAAGATGAAAATCCCCATCAGCCAGGTATAGAGCTGGGAACTCTTTGCAGATCGGACCTTTCTGGAAAGAGACTCTACAATTCCTTTAACCCCGCCCATTTTTGTAATGATTCCGACCATTCCGCCTAACATCAGTGTGAAAATTATTATGGAAGCTCTGTTTGTATCTGCGATTGCTCCGACAATATATTTATCTATTACTCTGAAAAAAGATTTTATGATGTTGAAATTATTCAAAAGAAGTGATCCTGCAAAAATTCCGAGGAAAAGTGATGAGACGACTTCTTTCATAACCATAGCGAGAATGATTGCAATAAGAGGAGGAATGATCGTAAGTATTCCGGGAATAGAATGAATAGTATACTCTTTCGTCTTTCCGTCAGTTTCTATCTTTATTATAACTTTCCCTGTTTTTTCAACTTTAAATTTATTTGAATCAAGTTGTATGCCGTCAACGGAAACTTTGGCATTTACATTTAATTTACTAAGATCGATTGTTTCTCCTTTGAATACTACCGAGGGGATATCGACTGATGATGAAGCAGCTGCCGGGAAAAGGATTGCAGATACAAAAAGTGTTAATATTAAAAATAAAAAGATTTTTCTCATTATAATTCTCCGGAATAAAAAATATAATTTACAGGCATAAGAAAAAAAAATCAAGATAAAATTCAGCCGTTTGAATATTTATACGTTATCATCCTTGAAATGTTACTCATCATTAAATAAAATAGTGAAGAGAGGCAAAAATGAAAGCATTGGTAAAGAAAGAGCCGAAAAGAGGGCTGTGGATGGAGGATGTTCCCAAACCCTCTTTCGGTGTAAATGATGTTTTAATAAAGATTAAAAAAACTGCAATATGCGGAACTGATCTTCATATTTTCAAATGGGATGAATGGTCTCAAAGAACGATCAAAACTCCAATGGTAATAGGTCATGAATATTCGGGAGTTATAGAGGATATGGGTTCGGGTGTTACCGGATTTAAGATCGGGGAAAGAGTGACGGGTGAAGGTCATATTGCATGCGGACACTGTAGGAACTGCAGAAGAGGGAAAAAGCATGTATGTGAAAATATTGTAGGTGTTGGAGTGAACAGGGACGGTGCTTTTGCCGAATATCTTGTTATTCCGTCAGCTAATGTAATTAAACTCAACGATAAGATCAGTGATGAGGTCGCTGCTATATTTGATCCGTTCGGTAATGCAGTTCATGCAGCTCTCTCTTTTCCGGTTATCGGAGAAGATGTTCTTATAACCGGAGCTGGACTTATCGGAAGCATTGCCGTTGCAGTGTGCAGATTTGCAGGTGCAAGGTATATTGTCGTATCGGATATCAGTGAATACAGGCTTAACATTGCAAAAACTATGGGAGCCACAAGGGTGCTTAACCCGAAAGAGGAGAAGATATCGGATGTTGTAAAAGAGCTTGGCATGGTTGGTTTTGATATCGGTCTTGAGATGTCCGGAGCACCATCGGCATTTAATGAAATGATAGATAATATGTACAACGGCTCGAAAATATCACTTCTCGGGATTCTTCCCGATGAGACTAAAGTTGAATGGTCAAAGATAATATTTAAAGCTCTCCAGCTTAAAGGAATATACGGTAGAGAGATGTTTGAGACATGGTATAAGATGGAACAGATGATCATGACCGGATTGGATATAACTCCTGTAATTACACATAGATATAAAGTTGATGATTTCATGAAGGGATTCGAAGTGATGGAGAGCGGAAAGTGCGGAAAGGTTATTTTAGATTGGGAAAAATAGCGTACAGCTGAGCT
>CAZWFY010000021.1:0-15026 GCA_964633415.1 uncultured Clostridia bacterium
TTTATTCGAAATACAGCAGAAATATTAAACTATACATAAACATCATTAATGCCTTCATTGCTTTTATAACTTCGTATGATTTATTTATGCAAGGCTCTCAAACGGTTTATTTTATTTGGATAATACTTGGATTTGTAAATTTATTAGTAACTTTTTTGAGTATCAGGAAAAAGAAATATTTAACAAAAAAAGAAAATGTAAAAAACGAATAACAATCATAAAATAAGATTAATAATATAAAAAAATTGGTTAAACAACATTGAGACACGATATATGCGGTAATATGTAGAGACGCGATGCATCGCGTCTCTACAAAATATTTATAATAAAAAAACAATGTATGATTTTTTTTGAATAGATTCAAACAATATGTTATTTATGATAAAGGAGAAATATATACATTTCGATAAACTCAAAACATCGAAATTGTTCTTATTCCCCCAATCTGGTAGTATAAGAACAATAAGCATATACGTATCTTGTACACCATAGTAAATAAAGAGTTATCGGAAAATATAATTTTATGAAAATGTTACATATTGACATAACCGGATTTCTTGGTTTACATATAGCAGATAGATTAATAAACAGAAATCATTAAAAATGTAAATAAAGCACGAATGAACAACAATGTATATAAACAATAGTCGATACAGCAGTAAAATCAAGGGTTTTAGCCTGCATCAATCTTCTTGTGATTTGAAAGGGAAGTGGTGCCGCGTAGTCGGTTACCATTCTTATACTCACTGTCGGGAGTTATTAAAAAAAGACGGTGCAAATATTGAACGATATGATATTTAATTCTATTGCATTTGTTGTTTTTTTTATAATTTTTTATGTTACATATTTATTAATAAAAAAAAGAGAGTATCGGATCTTTCTAATTCTTTCTGGAAGTTATATATTTTATGGGTGGTGGGACTGGAGATTTCTTTCTTTAATCCTTTTTTCTACAGTTGTTGATTATATTATTGGTAAGAAAATTTTTTCCGAAACCAGTAAAAAAAAGAGAAAAACACTTTTAATCATTAGTTTGGTAAATAATCTTGGATTATTATTCTTCTTCAAATACTTTAATTTTTTTATTGATTCATTTATAGATATTGCTTCAGTAATGGGTCTATCCCCTTCTGTTCATACACTTCAAATCATTTTACCTGTAGGAATTTCCTTCTATACCTTTCAAACATTGAGTTATACAATAGATATTTATAAGAAAAAACTAAATCCCGAGTCTAATCTTTTTGTATTTGCTTCTTATGTGGCGTTTTTCCCTCAATTAGTTGCAGGACCAATTGTAAGGGCGATTGATTTACTTCCACAATTCAAACTGAATCATAAAATAACATCAGAACAGATTAGAAACGGTATATTTCTAATTGTTTTAGGTTATTTCAAGAAAATTGTAATTGCAGATTCACTTGCTCCACTAATTGATGATGCATTTGCAAATCCGTTAAATTACACTTCTCTAAATATGATTATTGTTGTATTATTTTATTCCTTTCAAATATATTGCGATTTTTCAGGTTATTCTGATATTGCAATTGGTTTAGGCAAACTGCTGGGGTTTAATTTCCCTAAAAATTTTAACTTACCATACCTCTCTAAAAATTTCAGTGATTTTTGGAAAAGGTGGCATATTTCTTTATCAAGCTGGTTAAGAGATTATTTATATATTCCATTGGGCGGTAACAGAAAGGGTAGCATAATTACTAAAAGAAACTTAATGTTAACAATGCTTTTAGGCGGGTTGTGGCATGGTGCAAATTGGACTTTTGTTGTTTGGGGCTTTTTGCACGGAACATTTCTGATTATTCAGGGAATGTTTAAACCAATTTTTAATTTTTTAGACAAGATCTTGCACAAATATCTAATAAATATTCTGGGTATTATTGTAACTTTTCTTTTAGTCAATATTGCTTGGATTTTCTTTCGTAGTCAAACAATTACAGAGGCATTTGAAATTATTAACAAGATAAGTTCTTTTGATAATATGAGTTTTTCAGCCTTAAAACCAAAATTTCAAATTTTTAAAGCTTTTCTCATAATTTTTATATTATTTTTCGGTGAAATATCATATTTTTTATTCAACAAAAAAATAGATTCGATACTAAATAATAAAAGGTTTTTACTGTTATTCATCAATGCTTTTCTTATTTGGATGATTTTACTTTTCGGTACATTTTCAAACAATAATTTTATTTATTTCCAATTTTAAACTCCATGAAAAAATGAAACATATAAAAACTTTAGTTTTATTTATTTTAATCTTCTTTATCGGTCAATGGATTATAACAATCTCTTTTGATTATATAAACTCTAAAAGTTCTTTCAGGTTTTCAAAATTGTATTCCAAATCTAATAGAATGAACAACACTATCTTATGTATTGGTAATTCGAGGGGTGTGAATTCATTCTATTCTCCTTATATCAACAAAAAATATTCTACAAAATCATTTAATCTATCATATAATGGAATGGGTATGCCCATTGTAGATTTAATTTTAAAAGACTATTTAGAAAATCATCAATCTCCAAAAACGGTTTTTATCGAAATAAGTAATATTTTTAACTATAATTTAAAAACGAATTATTCAACTTTTAATTTATATTCAAATAAATCAAAGAGACTCGCTAAAGAAATAAAAAATATCGACTATAAAACATATTTAATTAGTTCTATATTTTCTCTTTACAGATTCAATAATGAATTGTTTTACAGAAGTCTCTATTATTTAGGTAAATCTGACCAAAACTGGATAAATCGTTACAATATTTCTAAAAAATTAGAAGCAGACATTTTAAATATAGTTCCTTTTAATTTAAAGATTAATAATAGGGATTTAAATATATTGAAACAAACGGTTAAACGGTTAAAGAAAAATGGAATTAATGTATTTTTATTTGTAGCTCCTTATCATCCAAATTATCTATCAAAAATGATGAATTTGAAAAATATGATTGTAATTATTGAAAAAGCAACAGATATGACCGTTCTTGATATTTCCGGATACTTAACAAAGTCTGAATATTTTGCTGATAGAGTTCATACAAATGAAAATGGTGCAACAATAATTGCTGATACATTAATGAAATTAACCACCTGTAATAATGTTAAACGTAAAAACCGAATGAAATGATATTGATTTTTCAAACAGTACAAAATAAAAAATGGATACGACTTATCTGCTTTCAAAATAATTCTGTGTCTGAATAAAAGAGAATTGTTTGTCTGTAAAGCAAAATATTTTGAGTATCCTCTTTTGAAGCACATGATAAATATCATAGATGGAAAAATTCAATTTTCACAATAAAAGCAGTTGTTGAATGATTTCAGAGGCTTTCGGTCGATTTACCGGATTTTGATCCGTCATTGCTTGAGTTAATTTTATCAGTTCCTGCGGGATATCTTTTCTGTAGATAGTCAAATCAGGGAAATTGTTTTTCAGAATCATTTTAAACATCTCAAATGAGGTTTCTGCAATAAACGGATTTTTACCTGTAAGCATTTCGTATAGAATTACTCCCAAAGAATAGATATCTCCGGCAGACGAAACTTTTTTCCCCGAAATAATTTCAGGCGGAATATAAGCTATTGTGCCTACGATTTGTCCGGTCTCCGTCAGTCGGGTATTGCTTACTTCCGTTCGAGCCAATCCGAAATCAAGTAATTTTATCGTAGTAGGTGTATTTTCCACCAGAAAAATATTTTCCGGTTTAAGATCCCTATGGAGAATCCCCAAAGTATGTAATTCCTCCAGTCCGCCGCATACTTGCACAACAATTCTAATTATTTCTTTGATATCCATTTCCGAGTTCTCATGAATTTTCATAGCAAGAGTTTTCCCGTTAAGCAGTTCCATGACAATATAATCCCGTCCGTTCACCTCTCCGCGATCAAATATTTTAACAACATTCGGATGGTCGATTTGATCGATAATTTTACTTTCATTCCTAAACCTTTTCTTATATGTTTCATTCTGCAAACATTCTTCTTTTAAAAGTTTCATGGCATAACATTCGGAATTTTTAGATATTCGACGGACTTTGTAAACAACTCCTGTTCCTCCGGAGCCTATTTGCCGATCAATCCGGTATGGACCTATATATTTCTTTTGTTTCCAGAAAGCAATTAATTTTAAATGTTTTCTCAAAAATCCTACCGTAAAATAGGAAAAAAAAATAAAGATAATGATTGATCCTGTTTGAAACCACCATGTAAGCCAAAATGGAGAATTAATTCTGATTTCCAATTTAGCTCCTTCATGATTCCAAACACCGTTTTGATTGGAGGCTTTGACATTAAAAGTGTAAATTCCCGGATCGAGGTTGGTGTAGGAAACAAATCGATATCCGGCATCTTTGGTAATCCATTCTCTGTCATTGCCTTGTAATCTGTATGAATATTGATATTTATCGGATAATGAATAATTTAATGCCGTAAAAGTAATTGATAAGTGATTAGCCGTATAAGGCAAAACAATTCGGGAAGTCTCCATAATTGATCTTTCCAGATAGGGACTGTTTGTGGCGGTAATTAATTTATTGTAAATGCTTAATCCGGTAATAACCACTTTCGGGGGTTCGGGATCATCTTTAATATTTTTCGGCTGAATATAATCCACGCCGTTAATGCCTCCGAAAAATACCTCTCCTTTCGTAGATATATGATAGGCTCCCATATTATATTCTCTATTGCAAAGACCGTCTGCAGTGGTAAAACCGACAAAAGCAAAGTTGCGGATATTCAATTTTGATATTCCGGTATTAGTGCCGATCCAGAGTCGTGAATCCCCTTCTTTCACTACGGAATAAACGGTATTGTCGTGTAACCCGTCGGACTCAAGAAGTCGTTTGAAATCACCTTTTTCCGTATTCATTTTATTCAAACCGTACAAAGTACCCACCCAAAGTTCTTTATTCTGATCCATGCAGATAGAAGTAACGCAATTATTACTCAAGCTTGTATTAACGCCTTTGATATTAGTATAACTTTTAAAGGTTTTTTTTCTCTTATCAAAACGGTTTAAACCGCCCCGGAAAGTCCCAACCCAAAGGATGTCCGGTGATTGCTCAAAAATGCAGTTAATTCCGTTATAACTTATACTTTGAGGATTGTCCGGTTCATGAAGAAAGCGTGTAAAAGTTTTGGTTTGTTTATTAAATTTATTAAGCCCTCCTTTAAATATATCACCGTCATGAGTTCCTATCCATAATGTTCCCAGACAATCCGTAAGCATACAAACAATATAATGGCTGCTGATACTGGACGGGTCTTTGGGATCGTAAGTATAATGAATCGTTTTATGTGTTTTCATATTAAAATTGTACAATCCCTGTCCGTATGTTCCGATCCATAATGAACCGTCTTTATCCTGGCAGAGGGCAGTAACTTGATTATGATGGATTTTATAGCTACCTTTGGAAGCGGTGCTGAAATGATATTTAATATTATATTGATTATCCAGACCGTATAATCCTTTGTTTGATGTCCCGATCCACAAAAAACCTTCCCGACTTTTGTAAACAGATGCAATGCTGATGTTTTTTAGTACTTTGGGAAAAAGATGATGTCCTGTCAGTGCTTCTTTATCGGGATCATGAAAATATACGCCTCCTCCCTGCGTTCCGAACCACAATATGCCTGTATTGCTTCGATAAATTTTCCGGATTTCATTGAAATTCTCTTCTTCATCTTTAAAAATATGAAGAATAATCTTTCTCGAATCGGGGTAATAAATTCCTATACCGCTGCCGAAGGAACCGAACCAGATTCTCCCCTTTTTATCTTGGCATATACTTGTTATTTCAAATTCGGATGATATAGTTTTTGATCCGTTTTTAAGATTAAACTTTTGAAATTTTTCTTCTTGCTCATTCCAAAGAAAAAGTCCGTGATGAGATGTTCCGACCCAAACCATTCCCGAATTGTCTTTATAAATACTACGAATTTTATAGTATCTTTTATCGGACCGATCGAAGAGAAGTTTTGATAAATGTTCAAATCTGCGTTTTTGTTGATGAAATACTATAATCCCGCTATTGGATGTCCCGATCCACAATTCTCCGTTCTTTATTTCACAAATGGTTAATATTGTTGTTTTTTTGTTTTGAAGGATTGAGCAAGGGATTTCATAGGATTTAAATTTGTCGGATCCTTTAAGATATAGATTTAAAATATTGCTGTTCCCCGCAATCCACAACCGTTTATCCTCGGATTCACACAAACAATTAATAATATCGGAACCGATTGTATCGGGATCGGTTTTGATATGGGAATAATTAAAAAACCTTTCCGAAGAAAAATCGTATCGGCTTAGACCTTTGCCTGTTCCTATCCATAATTTACCGGTACTATCGGACAGCAGAGTATTTACAAATTTATCTCCAAGACTATTAGGATCATCGGGATCATGTTTGAAGTTTATTATTTTATAGCCGTCATACCTGCTTAATCCTTCGTCCGTTCCGAACCATAAAAAACCGAGCTTATCTTCAACAATGCTTTTTACGGTGCTTTGAGCTAATCCTTGTTCGACTGTAATTCTTTTAATGTGTAAAAACAGCCTGTCTCCGGAGAAGTCTGCTTTGGCAAGGGAAAAATTTAATATTATGATGTTTAATAAAATCAAGACGGAAATTTTCTTATTCATTTTCTGAGGGTTTTTTTAGTTTAAATTTTTTAAGTTTTTTATGTAATCCCTGATAAGTAATGCCCAGTTCTTTTGCAGCAGGGGATATTTTCCATTGATATCTAATCATCAGATCGGTTAAAATTTCTTTTGTATCCATGTTTTCCGACACTTTTTCATCGTAGTTTTTTATCTCATCCGAAAGAATATCAAATGTTATCATTTCGCCTGCAGGTGTTAAACTGACAACCCTGTTAATTTCATTCTTTAACTGTCTGACGTTACCGTCCCAATTATATTTTTGGAGGGTTTCAAAGGCTTTAACGGAATATCCGTTAACCGATTTATTAAGTTCCTTGCAGAATACCGGAGTAAAATAATTTATAAGTTCCGGAATATCTTCGCGTCTTTCTCTTAAAGGTGGAATTATAATTTCGTGATGTACCAGCCTATAGTATAAATCTTTTCTAAACAGATTTTTTTTTATAGCCTCCTTTAGGTTTTTATTTGTAATCGAAATAATTCTCAGGTTTACTTTAATAGGTTTAATGCCCCCCAGTTTATAAAATTCATTCTCCTGCAATACTCTTAAAAGTTTTGCTTGAAAACTCATCGGCATATCACCGATCTCATCCAGTACTAAAGTTCCTCCGGATGCCAGTTCGAATTTACCTTTCTGCGTTTGGAAAGCCCCTGTAAAGGCACCTTTCTCATAACCGAAAAGTTCGGATTCCAGCAGATTCTCCGGTATTGCCGCACAATTTATTCCGACAAATTTATTTTGACTTTTATTTGAATGGTCG
Organism: uncultured Clostridia bacterium; assembly: GCA_964633415.1. GTDB lineage: Bacteria > Acidobacteriota > Aminicenantia > UBA2199 > UBA2199 > CAZNLS01. The sequence continues at coordinate 7,439 of CAZWFY010000021.1, forward strand.
TGAATGAGTCTGGCAAACAGTTCTTTTCCCGTCCCGCTTTCACCTCGGATCAAAACAGAGAGATTTGTTCCCGCAACTAATATCCCCTGTTCAATTAATCTTTTCATTTGTTTGTTTTTTGCAATAATAAATTTACATGTGATGTTCGATTTTTGTCTTTCAGGTGCTTTTTTTTCTTTCTTTGGCTTTGATTCAATGATTCGATAAACCGTTTCAATCTCGCGGCAGAATGAGCTTAAAAATTTTTCGGCATAAGGGTTGACAGGTATATTTTTTTTGCGGAATTGTATTAGAAAAATTTGTCGTGTCGATATATCGATCGGAATAATCCGATATCTAAATGGTGAGTCCGGTAGAATCCCCGAAGTTTTCGACAGTTTATTCTTGAGATTAATCAATTTTCTCAATAAATCACTATAGTTAGGATCGTTTCTTTTGGAAAATAAAACGGAAAAATCTCCCTCTTTAATATCAATCAGGAATAGATTATCCAATCCATCCAGATCAAGGAAATAAGCGGGAAGTTCTGTCAAGAATGTATCGAAATCAGTTTGTTTTAAACCTCGTTGAAGGATATTTTTAGCCATTTCCAGGTAGCCGTTGGACACAGAAGCTGTTTTTGACAATTTAAATTTGAACTCTTGATCTCTCAGCAACCCGTTGAAAACCGGTGTTAATTCTTCGGAGGATTTGAACTCTTTTAGATCGCCGGTCTTAAAAACAAACTCCATTCCTCCGAGATAAAAAGATTGATTCAAGCTTATCTCCGCTTGCTTGATTCTAATACCTTTAACGAAAGTACCGTTTTGAGAATTCAGATCTTTTATTAAAATTATTTGATCGCAGACGTCAATACTCAGATGTTGCCGGGAAATAAAATCATATTCGACAATGAGATTATTATCATGTTCTCTTCCTATGGTTATATGTTTTTTGTCTAACGGAAACTTTTTAAGGAATCCGTTCCGATAATACAACAAATATTTCATTTTTTAATTATAAATCTTTAAGGTAAGTATTACAACAAAACATCAACTCGGTTTAAACGGTTTAAAACCGGTTGAAAAAAAAGCCGCGAACAGGTCTACAGGAACTCCGGAAGATAATATTTGAAAATATATTTTTTTATGGATTTTACCTTTAATAATAGAAGAATTGTGGAATAGAAACAGACCGATGCCTGTTTCCCAATTAAATGATTAAAGTTGGCATTCTTATTGCTTATAGGGTAAATGAAAGTAAAAGGAGGAATATAATGGGGAAAAAATTATCAATCATATTGGCTTTAATATTAGCTATGATGTTGTTGAGTGCAATGAAATGTTCTGAAATGTTAAAAGAAAGAAACGTAATAAGTATACTGGTTGATTCAAAATGGTCGGTTATCAATAAGCATAGTGAGTCGGATCTGGTTTGGCCATGGACGGTTGTTTTTTCTGAAAGTTCCACAGGGGGAGTAATAGATATTAATATTACTCAAACTCTGTATGGGAGTAAAACAATCTATGGCACAGGGAGAGTAGTAGATGATACTAATTTTGTTTTTAATCTATCCGATGCGAATAACTCCGGATGGTCTGCCGAACTGGTAATACCGGTTGCCAGTATCACCGGGTCTAATTTTAACGGTCATCTTGATGTCAAGAACGGCGGTGCTCACTTTACTACTAAAGGAACAGCTATTAAGTAACCTTAAAAATACAGTCTGTTTTACAACAAATGAAAACGGCATTTTATTATTACCCGAGGAGATAGATTAGTTTCTTGATTTTGACTCTGTGTTGGAAATACGGGTTGTTTATTGAAAAGAATCCGGATATCCATGTCGAAAACAATCATTTTCGGAATTCATTTTTTTTGAAAATTATTGAAATATTTATAATTAATAAATCTGATTGATAAAATTATTAAGAAACAGTAAACTTATATATAGTATTATGGGGAATATATGTATGTTTAATAAAAATATAAGAGATATATGTTGTGTGCCATGCAAAAAGAGTATTGGGAATTTAAGAGTATCTGAATCAAAGGAATTTGGTATTGATAAAAAAGTAATAAATAATTATTAAAGAGAAATAATGAATAGAGTTAATATACACGGTTACATTAGCATATTGATTTTTCTTATTGCACTTGGAATTGGTGATTATAATTTTTTCAAAGAATCGGTTTTTTGGGGTGTAGTTTATGCATCGGTTGTAGTTTTCGGGTTTATGTCCATATCGTTTACTTATTGCACAAAATGTATAATCCGTAGCAATTGCAAACATTTTTTTCCGGGCTTAATATCACAACTTGTGAAGCATAAAAATAAAGCATATACAAAAGCTGATTTTATAGTTACAATTATTTCTGTTGTTTTAATGATTGCATTACCGCAATATTGGCTATTTGAAAAAATTAAATATTTTATTGTTTTTTGGATATTGATAATAATTGCCGGTGTCGAAGTAATTTTTTTTGTTTGCAAAACCTGTGGAAATAAAAAATGTGCTATGTGTAAATTTAAAGATTAATTAAGTTATGAAGATTGGTCAAATGTATAAAACAGGATGTAAGATATTAATGATGAACAGTATACTGTTTATTATTATAGGCATATATGGAGTTTTATTTAACAATACACCGTTATTCTCCGGAATTGATCGGCTAATGGATCCCAACTTCTGGGGAAATGAAATACTTTCAAAAGGAACAATAAATTTTAAAATTTTTACATGGGATTATTTGGGAATGTTTCATATAATTTGGGGAATTAATATATGGTTTGTTGTTAGATACGGTTTAGTAAAGAGAAAAGAAGCATGGGCATGGAAAAGTATATTTATTTCAGTGATTGTTTGGTTGTTTGTCGATATATATTTTGCTTTGACAATAAAACAAAATATCTTTCTGTTTGGGTCGATTTTTTCAATTTTATGTTTTTTTATTATACCCTTGATAATGACTAAAGATGCCTTAGAGAAAAGGGATATGGTTAAATGACTAAGGAAAGATATAGTTGTATTTAGCACGACCATACAACAACGTATATAAGTCATTAAGCAAGCGGGAGTTAAATTAAAATATTATGAATATAAATAAATAGTGTAGTAAATTGGAAAATATGTTGTAAAGCGACTTGAAAACTCTAAAACAATACTTACGCCTGATAAACTTTCAAGAATGAAAAAGATAGAAAATATAGGAAAAATTGGAGTCTAAGCTTTCCTGCACTTTTAATATTCCCGAACCGTTGTGCGACATATTCTGTCTGAGTAAGGGACCGATCTTAGATATAATTAAAAATTATCAGGGTGGGACAGTTAATAAACGGTGGAGATTTCCACTCATGTATCAAAAGAAGAAATCAATAAAATAAAGAATTAAATAGCTATTTTTTGAAATAGGAGTAGAATAAAAGATGAGATGCATTGAGCCTGTCGGAATTATGAAAGATTAATATATAAACTTCGGTAACCTCAGTACACCGGAATTGTTCTTATACGCCCAATTCGGCTGTGTATAATCGGTTGTTTATACGCATATGTTTATTTGAAGATTAATACGGAGATATTGAAAACAATGTTAAAAAACAGGAAATTAAGATATATATTATGAAAGATAAAGCATTGGTTTTTAGTGAAAATGAATTTGGAAAAATAGATGGCAAAGTAGCAAACGGACTGGTTCGACACTCGGAACAGTATGAAATTGTCGGGATCATTGACAGTACAAAGGCAGGTCTTGATGCAGGTGAATATCTCGATGGAATGAAAAAAGGAATCCCTATATTCCGAAGCACTGAGGATGCTTTGAATAATTTAATGTATATTCCTGAATATTTTATCTATGGTATTGCTCCGCTTGATTCATTTCTTGACAAAGAACAGAGGCAAATAATAATTACGGCAATGGAACATAGGATGAATATTGTCAATGGATTGCCGGAGTTTTTTACCGAAGATGAAGAGTTTATGCAAAAAGCAATTGAATGTAATGTTAAAATATTTGATATTAGAAAACCACCCAAACGAAAAGATTTGCACCTTTTCACAGGAGAAATTTTCAAAATTAAAACTCCGGTAATAATTATTGCCGGTACTGATTGTGCCGTCGGGAAAATGACTACTGCCCGAAATATTGTTGAGACATTAAAGAGGGAAAATATAAATGCTGTATTTATAGCTACAGGACAAGCGGGTTTACTTCAGGGTGCAAAGTACGGTATGGCCTTGGATGTGTTAACCTCCGGTTTTGCGACAGGTGAAGTTGAAAAAGCAATAATAGATGCAGTTAATGCAGAACATCCGGATATAATTATTGTTGAGGGGCAGGGTGGATTAAGTCACCCTGCATTTAATTCCTCGATTGCTATTATAAAGGGTGCAAATCCCGATGCAATAATTATTCAGCATCCACCAAAAAGAAAAAATCGTTGTGATTTCCCTTCAATTCCCATGCCTGCATTAAAATATGAAATAGAACTTAATGAACTGTTTTCAAAATCAAAAGTAATCGCAATTACAATTAATAATGATGATATGACAGATGCTGAGTTAGAAGAGACAATAATAGAATATGAAGAGAGATATAAACTTCCTACTACCGATGTTTTAAAATATGGAAGTGATAAGATTATTAAGAGAATATACGAGGTATTCCCTGAAATACAAACATGAGTGTAATTGAAGCTAAACATGATAGTTCCAAGAATAGAGATCGATACGGAAAAAATTGCTTATAATGCAAAAACATTAAAAAAACTTTATAGTTCAAAAAACATTGATGTGATTGGTGTTACAAAAGTAGTTTGCGGGGATCCTGCTATTGCCGAGGTTTTAGTAAAAAGTGGTATTGATATCCTTGCCGACTCAAGAATTGAAAATATTGTGAAGATGCACGATGCAGACATACATGTACAATTCCTTCTGCTGAGAACTCCAATGAGCCGATCCGAATCAGTGGTAAAATATACGGATATTAGTCTCAATTCGGAAATTTCTGTAATCAATGAAATCTCAAAATCTGCAGTAAAACAAGATACAACACATAAAATTGTATTAATGGTTGAGTTGGGTGATTTAAGAGAGGGTATTTTGCCCTCGGATTTAGAAAACGTAGTTAAAAATGTAATAGGGCTGAAAGGGATTAAAGTAGCAGGTATCGGAACAAATCTAGCATGTTTCGGGGGAATTGAACCCAATGATGAAAAAATGGAAAATTTATCTTCGCTTGCTAAAGATATTAAAGAAAAATTCGGCTTGGAATTAGAGTATATTTCCGGAGGAAACTCAGCCAATTATAATTGGTTTGTGTCAACGAAGGATGTCGGGGAAATTAATAATTTAAGGCTTGGAGAATCAATATTTTTGGGTTGTGAAACACTTGACAAAAAACCCATTCCCGGACTTTTTACAGATGCATTTTCTTTTTTTGCAGAGGTTATAGAATCAAAAATGAAGCCTTCTCTACCCTATTCCGATATCTATCAGGATGCATTTGGAAACATTCCAAAATTTCTTGATCTCGGTTTAATAAGAAGGATTATACTGGGAGTTGGATTACAGGATGTTTTGGTTTCAGGATTAACACCGATATCGGATATTGATATTCTCGGAGCAAGCAGTGATCATATTATCATTAATGCCAAAAAGTTAAAAATTAAAGTAGGTGATACCGTTGAGTTCAATCTTAATTACGGTGCTCTGCTCTCTGCTATGACATCACCCTATATAACTAAAATATATAAATAGTTTTATGACAGCAAAAGAATCTTGCCGTTTTGATGATGGAAATGTTATTTGGGCAATAGAGAAGGGAGAAAAATATGCTAAATATGGTATTATTAAAGCATAAATAAACTTTGTATGAAGTTGACAATTTAAGTCTCTTTTGTAAAATGGAAGTAAATTAATAGCTAAAAACATTGTGTTTTTTTATTAAATTAATTTCAAGATATATTAAGGTTTTGCGTTTAGAGAAAACAATGAAGACAGTTATCATAATAATATCTGTTTTAACCATCCTTATGCTTACATCTTGCAGAAAGGATTTTTCAGATGAAATTTACGAAAAACCAACATTATTATTCAAATCAGGATTTGAAAGTGGTGTTTATATTGATAATACTGCTTACGAAAATAGTGAAGATTACAGATATATTAAGGGAACCGATAATGAAACTAATTTTAGTTGGCCTATTAGTATTTTAGGGGCGAGTGAAAGTGCTTTGCACTATATTGATGATGACTCACATGAAGCAGTAAAAAGTGAAATCCAAACAGTTTACGGACATGGCGGAACCCTCACAAAAGCGCTTTACAGTGAAGAAAACTATAATATCGGTGTAACACAAAATCCTTATGAAATACTTAATATAACCAAAGGAATTAATGATTTATATATAAAATATTGGATGAAAGTTGACAGCTCAAGTTTAATGCAAAAAAATAAATGGAGAGCTCTTTTCGAATATAAAACAGAAGATTATGCTTCCGGGAATGGATTCAGGTTGATTTCATATATTTATACGGATGAGATGGGAAAGCCCTATTGGCATTGGCAGGGTGATTCTGACCCTGAGCATCCGGTTTGGGAAATCGATAACAAAGCAATTCCGGTTCCACACAATGAATGGTTTCTAACGGAATACTATTGGCATTGGAGTGAGGGTGGAGATGGGAGAGCTCTTTGGAAGATAAACGGGAAAATTGTTGGCGATCACTATGGTCCGACGACGAGAAATTCAAAACCGATTGATTTTATTATTCTTACCCAGATCTATGGTGATGCAAATCCCAAATACCAGTGGGTTGATGATATTGAAATTTGGGATAGTATTCCTGAATGATAAACAGTTTTGTGAAGTTAAGACTAGGATAGATGATGAAAAAAAGAATTTTAATATTTAATGCTAATCCGGGGAAAGAGAGTTTTTGTGCTGAATTAAGCAGAAAATACTATGAAGGTGCAAAACAATCCGGTGCAGATGCGGAATTAATTAATTTAATTGATTTGAAATTTGATCTGATATTGAGAAACGGATATAAGAAAGATCAAAAAGTTGAAAATGATATAAAAAATATCCGAGAAAAAATAGAAAATTCAAATCATCTTGTTTTTGTTTTTCCAAATTGGTGGGGAACTTATCCTGCTTTATTGAAGGGGTTTGTTGACAGAGTTTTTATTCCGGAATTTGCTTTTAGGTACAGAAAAAATTCTTTGATGTGGGATAAACTGCTTAAAGAAAAAACTGCAAGATTAATAGTAACAATGGATACGCCAAGGTGGTATTATTCACTATTTTATAAAAGTCCCGGTATAAATTCCTTTAAAAAATCCGTGTTGAAATTTTGCGGAATATCTCCCGTAAAGACTACAATATTTTCATCAATAAAAAAATCCACAGATAAACAGAGAAGTTATTGGTTAAAATACGCCAAAAGACTTGGATTTGGAGAGAAATAGCAATAATAAATAGTATTATCTAATCAAAATTATTTCCTTACTTCTTCCCACTCGAAATCTTCACCTAAAAAAAGCCTTTTTGTCTCCTCTTTTAAAATTAATTCGGAAGGCTTGCCGAAATCCAGAATCTTCCCCT
>CAZWFY010000021.1:15126-41897 GCA_964633415.1 uncultured Clostridia bacterium
GTCTCCTCTTTTAAAATTAATTCGGAAGGCTTGCCGAAATCCAGAATCTTCCCCTTGTGAATAATATAAGCCGTATCTGTTATATCGAAAATATCTTTGACATTGTGATCCGTAACTATAATGCCGATTCCTCTCTCTTTCAGTTTGAGAACAATTTTTTGAATATCCATAATGGTAATTGGATCAATCCCCGTAAACGGTTCGTCAAGGAATAGAAACTTTGGTTTCATTATCATCGCCCTTGCGATCTCAAGGCGTCTTTTTTCACCACCGGAAAGTTGATATGCTTGGGAATCTTTTACTTCCAAAAGACCGAAATCATCAATAAGTTCTAAGGTAATTCTATCCGCTTCGTCAAATTCATGCTTAAGCTCAAGTATTTGAAAAAGGTTCATATAAACTGTTGCTTTGATAAATACAGAGTGTTGTTGAGGAAGATAGACAAGCCCCATTTCAGCTCGCTTATATGATGGAATCCCGGATAAATTTTTGTTGTTGAAAACAATATTTCCGGAATCCGGTTTTACGATTCCCGCAAGCATTAAAAATGTTGTAGTTTTTCCTGCACCGTTTCTTCCCAACAGACCGGTAACTTTCCCCGATTGGACATTGAGATTAATTGAATTTACGACTTTTTGTCCGTCGTAAATTTTCGATAAATTTTCGGTTTTTAAAATATCCATTGCGACGACAGTTAGATTTCAGTTACATTAAGAAGAAATTCAACCATTTTCTTTGACCTTTGATCTTCCGGATTAATGTTTATTGATCTTCTGAATATTTTAACCGCTTCCGAAAGTTTCCCCGTCCGGAAATAGGATATCCCAAGATGGTAAAGTACGGCACTATCATCAGGGCTAACTTCTGCAACTTTTTCAAAATATGGAATAGCTTGTTCATATTCTCCGACAGAACTAAAATTAATCCCGAGATGATAATTTGCAATAACCGATTCAGGATTTATTTCAAGTAATTTTTCAAATGAGCTTATTGCCTTTTTTCTTTCACCTTTATGATAGTATGAGACACCCAGTTGATAATATGCAATAATAAAATCAGGATTTAGTTCAAGACATTTCTCATATGCTTCGATTGCTTTACTTATCTGACCACATCTGAAATAACTTATCCCGAGATAGTAGTACGTATCGGCAAAATCGGGTTTAAGTTCGATGGCTTTTAAATAATTTTTTATTGAAAGATCAATTTTTCCAGTAAAATAGTAAAGGTCACCGAGATTGCAAAAAGCAAAAGGGTTTTTATTGTCGAGTTCATGATATTTGAGACATGCATCTGTTGCCAATTTCATTTTTCCACGATGTCTGTATATCCTGGATTTTTGTTTCCAGTAAAACGGGTTTTTTTCGTTCTTTACTACCGAACCGCAATGAGGACAAAAATTTGAGTCCTCCGGTATCTCATGATCACAAAACTCGCAACTATTCATTTATTTATCCTCACCAAGAGTTAATCCGAATTCCGAACCGATTTCATTGATAATTGTAAAAACCTTATTTTGAAGTGTCAGGGAATCTCTGTTTTTTTCAGTTGCATCATATTCTTTTTCACCTGCGATGTAAATTTTTACATCCTGGTTTGCCCTGTTTGCTCCCTTTAACATCTGTATGTAATTATCCATGTTTTTTTTCAATTCTTCAGTTCCCATAAAAGCTTCGGGGTTTATAACACCGAGAAAATGAGCAACTTCAGCAGGAGAACCCTTTTTACCGTAAACATCTTTTCCCATTGCACCGGAAGAGAGAGCTCCTGAAAAAATATCAACAATTGCTCCGAGACCATATCCCTTGTGTCCTCCGGTAAGTTCCGTGCCTCCTCCGAGAGGAAGCAATCCGCCGCCTTTTCTTCCAAGCAAATTATCAAGTACTCTTGCAGGATCGGAAGTCGGAACACCATTCTCATCTGTTGCCCATGACTCCGGTATAGATTCACCCTTTCTCGAATAAACTTCCAATTTACCCCTCGGGACAGTGGATGTTGCCATATCAAGCAGAAACGGCTTCTCTTTTCCTGCAGGAACTCCTACGGATATGGGATTTGTTCCGACGATTGCATCTTTTGCAAATGTAGGAACCACAAGCGGTGCGGAGTTTGTTAGTGAAATTCCTATAAAGTTTTCTTTAAGAGCCATAAGTGTATAAAATCCGGCTATACCATAATGATTTGAATTTCTTATACTTGCAAAACAGATATAGCTTTTTTTTGCTTTTTCTATGCATCTTTGCATTGTCTTGTATGCAACCGGTTGTCCCATTCCGCCTTCACCGTCCACTACAAGCGATACGGGGGTCTCTTTAATTGTTTTCGGCTGGATTCCGGTCTTAATGATCCCGTTTTTTATACCGTCAACATATCTTTTTAAACGGGCAACTCCATGTGATTCAATACCCCTCATGTCTGCAGAAAGAAGTACTTCAGCGGTAATTGAAGCATCTTCCTGACTTAAACCGCTTTTTTTTAAAATTTCTATTGTAAATTGTTCTAACTCTTTTGTTTTTACTCTTATCCTTTCAGACATTTTTTTCTCCTCTAAAGATTAGCTATTATTTCATCTCCGAACTCAGATGTTTTTATCGGAGATACGTTGTTAAGTTGACGGGCAAGGTCATATGTCACTTTTTTTTGCAATATTGTTTTTTCAAGAGCAACCTTAATTAAATCCGCAGCTTTATTCCACTTCATAAACTCAAGCATCATAACTCCGGAGAGAAGAAGTGATCCAGGATTAACCTTATCCATTCCGGCATATTTCGGTGCCGTACCGTGGGTAGCTTCAAAAAGAGCGGTATCTTCTCTTACATTTGACCCGGGTGCCATTCCTAGTCCGCCAACCTGTGCTGCAGCGGCATCCGAAAGATAATCCCCGTTTAAATTCGGAGTTGCAAGAATATCATATTCGTCGGGACGAAGAAGAAGTTGTTGAAAAATCGAATCTGCAATTCTATCCTTTATTAATATTTTTCCTTCTGTAGAAGCACCATTCCAGGTCTCTTCTTCAGTAACTATCCGATCTCTAAACTCTTCTATGGCAACTTCGTAACCCCATTTTTTGAAGTATCCTTCGGTAAATTTCATAATATTTCCCTTATGAACAAGTGTAACCGATTTTCTGTTGTTTTCTATTGCATATTGAATGGCCATTCTTACAAGTCTCTGAGAGCCCACCTTTGATATAGGTTTGATGCCGATAGAAGAAAAATCCCTTACATTCTTTCCCATTTTTTTCAACAGTCTTATTATCTCTTCGGCATTTTCCGATCCCGCTTCAAATTCAATCCCTGCATAGACGTCTTCGGTATTTTCCCTGAATATAACAATATCGAGTTTCTCCGGATTTTTCATAGGCGAAGGAACACCTTTGATATAGCTTACCGGTCTTATACAGGAGTAGAGGTCAAGTATCTGCCTCATAGAGACGTTCAAACTTCGAAAGCCTCCTCCGACCGGAGTGGTAAGGGGTCCCTTTATCGCAATTTTTATATCCTTTATTGCCTCGGGTGTTTCATCCGGGAGATATGAGCCGGTTTTTTTAAATGCTTTTTCTCCGGCATATATCTCCTTCCAATATATTTTTCTTTTTCCGAGAAAGGCTTTTTCTACAGATGCATCTATTACTTTTAATACCGGAGGAGTAATGTCGACACCTATGCCGTCTCCTTCAATGAAAGCTATAACAGGATTATCGGGGATTTTCAATTCTCCGTTTTCAAAAATTATTTTTTCTTCCACTATTATTCTCCTTCTCTTCCTTCTATTTTAACATAATCCAAGTTAAGCGGTCCGTTGTAAATGGCTCTTGGTCTGAAAAGTCTGTTAGCTTCGAGATATTCGAGGACATGAGCACCCCATCCCGATGATCTTGAAATAGCAAAAATCGGTGTGAAAAGATCGGTTGGAATATTGAGACCATTTAAAACTATTCCCGAATAAAAATCAACATTGGGTTGAATACCTTTGTCGCCGACTCTGTCTATCATATATTTTTCAATTTTTTCACCAATTTCAAAAAAGGTTGTGTTCCCGTTTCTTTCCGTCAATTCTTTTGCATATTTTTTCAATATTTTTGCCCTTGGGTCATAAGCCTTATAAACTCTGTGACCAAAGCCCATAATTTTTTTTCTCTCCTCCATTGCTTCATCAAGCCAATCTTTTGTTTTTTCAACAGAACCTATTTCATTTAACATTTTCAAGACACGTTCGTTGGCACCTCCGTGAAGGGGACCTTTTAGAGTTCCTATTCCGGATGTGATGGAAGAATAAATATCCGATAATGTTGAAATTGTAACCATTGATGAAAATGTGGAAGCATTCATTCCGTGATCTGCATGAAGCACTAAGATAAGATCCATTATTTTAGCATCTTCTTTATTCGGTTTTTCACCGGTAAGCATATAAAGAAAATTTTCGGCATGATCCATATCCGGATCGGGAGCTATTGGTTCTTTTCCGTTTCTTATCCTGTCGTAAGCGGCAACAATAACCGGTAGTTTTGCAACTACTCTTAATACTTTCTGAAGTTTGATCTCTTTTGAAAAGTCAAATTTATCGGGGCAATAAATCCCGAGAAGAGATACAACCGATCGAAGTACATCCATCGGATGGGCATCTTTAGGGAAGGATTTCAAGACATTTATCATGTGGTCAATTTTTCTATAATTCTTCATCTTCTCTTTCATATTACCGAGTTGAGTTTTGTTTGGTAACTCTCCATGGATCAGAAGATATACCACCTCTTCATAATTTGAATGTTTGGCCAAAGATTCAATGGAATAACCTCTGTAAACAAGAATTCCCTTCTCGCCGTCTATAAAAGAAATTGAACTGATTGCAGCTATTACTCCTTCGAGACCTTTTGAAAATTTTATTTCATCTGATTTTGTTAAAATACTCATAATACCTCCTTTTTTTATTATAAATCTTAACTAATATCTTAAAATTTATAATAGTTATTTAACAAAAAAAAGTCAATTTAAAAAAATTTTTTTTTTAATATTTCCAAGTATGAAAAAGTACCTTTAAATAACAGAATATAGTCCAAATGATCATGAATTGAAATGAATGTCAAAATGAAATATAATTACAAAATTGTTTCCTGTTTGTTAATCAATACGGATGTATAAATGGAAGAAATTAAAAGTAAAAAAAAAAATGTTTCCGGTAAATTGTCTGAAGCTTTCAACTCACCTGATATTTATAAAAATGATCTGATTCGTTTACAAGCGGACAGGGCTCTTAATGATATTATTCCCGTTATTTTTCATAAATTGAAGAATAAACTAACGCCGGTTCTCGGGTTTGCCCAGATAATTCAGATGAAATCAAAAGACCCGTCGATAAGTGAAAAAGCAATGCGGATTGAGAGTAATGCTGAAAAGCTGACTATGTTGATAGATAAACTCAGTTATAAATATACGTTGACTCCTCTGAAAAAAGAACAGATATATTTTGATGAAATTTTAAAATATTTTCATGAAAATTTTGAAAATCTGGAAAAAACAGATGTTAGAATTCATATTAATTCAGAGGGAAATCCAAAACCTATTAATATGCTCAAAGGGCAGATTCTTCTTCTTCTCAGAGAACTGATTGTAAATGCACTCTTATCTTTAGAAGAAAAAAACAGTAAAAAAAAAGAGATTGAGATCATTCAAATATATAATGAAAAGGATTTCATCCTTAAAATCCGTGATAATGGAATCGGAATTAGCGGTGAAGATCTAAAAATGGTGCCCGAACCGTTTTTTTCTAAATTTCCGGAAAGGGATGGAATAGGATTCCTTTTGATTGACAAGGTTCTGGAGAATCATAGGGGGAAATATGAATTAAGAGCTGACCCGAAAGAGTTTTTTGAGATTGAAATTTCTATTCCTCTAATTAAGTCTGAACAAGAGACTGAGAATTAGGAAATAATATGCAGGAATTGATAAACAAATTAAAAAAAAATAGAAAGGAGGATATATACAGATGAAATATGTATATTTTTTTTCAAAAGAGAGAACGGACGGAAAAAAAGAGTTGAAAAATATTCTTGGAGGTAAAGGAGCAAATCTTGCTGAAATGTGTAACATAGGTCTCCCGATACCCCCGGGATTTACAATAACGGCGGAAGTGTGTGATATCTACTATAAAAACAACAATACTTATCCCGAAGATATTAAGATTGAAGTGAATGAAAACTTGAAAGCTCTTGAATTGTTGATGGGAAAGAAACTCGGGGATACGGAAAACCCGCTACTTGTTTCGGTAAGGTCGGGAGCTGCGGTTTCTATGCCGGGAATGATGGATACCGTACTGAATCTCGGTTTAAATGATAATTCTGTAAAAGGACTTGAAAAGCTATCCGGAAACAGACGTTTTGCGTTGGATTCATATAGAAGATTCCTTCAAATGTTTGGAAATGTTGTTCTCGGGATAGGTCATGATATGTTTGAAAAAATTCTTGAAAGTAAAAAAGAAGAACGAGATGTTGTTGCAGATGTCGATCTTGATTCCGATGATCTTTTCGATCTTGCGGAAAAGTATAAATCTCTTATTAAAGAAGTGACCGGAGAGGATTTTCCTCAAAACCCGTATGATCAACTCTGGAAAGCAATAGATGCTGTTTTCGGATCATGGAATAATCCCAGAGCTATTAAGTATAGAGCACTTAACAAGATAGAGGGTTTAAAGGGAACTGCCGTAAATATCCAGTCCATGGTATTTGGAAATATGGGAAAATCATCCGGAACAGGTGTCGCGTTTTCACGAAATCCTTCGACCGGTGATAATGAATATTACGGAGAATATCTTATGAATGCTCAAGGGGAGGATGTTGTTGCAGGGATAAGAACCCCCCACCCCGTTTCAGATCTTCAAAAGGAGATGCCGGATGTATATGCACAGTTGATATCTTATAAAAATATACTTGAAAAACATTATAAAGATATGCAGGACATGGAGTTTACCATCCAGGATGGAAAACTCTATCTTCTTCAAACCAGAAATGGGAAAAGAACGGGAGTTGCGGCAATAAAAATTGCAGTTGATATGGTAGCGGAAGGATTGATTTCCAAAAAAGAATCGATTATGAGAGTATCTCCGTCAGATCTAGATAAGTTGCTTCATCCGAATATTGATCCGAGTCAAAAATATGAAGTGATTGCCAAAGGCTTACCGGCATCGCCGGGTGCTGCGGTGGGAAAAATTGTTTTTACTGCCGAAAAAGCCGAATCAATGGCAGCACAGGGCGAAAAGGTTGTTCTTGTCAGGAAAGAGACCTCACCCGAAGATATAGGCGGAATGGATGCGGCTGAAGGAATTCTTACGGCAACAGGCGGGATGACATCTCATGCTGCTGTGGTAGCGAGAGGTATGGGGAAATGTTGTGTCGCAGGGTGTAGTTCTCTTGTTATAAAGGATGAAACAACATGTGAGATATCCGGAAAAGAGTTTAAAGAGTTCGATGTTATAACTTTGAACGGGACGCTTGGTGAAGTGATAGAGGGTGAACTTGTGTTGACGACTCCTGAGATATCCGGTGAATTCAAAGACTTTATGACATGGGTTGATAAAGAGAGGACGATGGGTGTAAGAACAAATGCAGATACTCCGCGGGATAGCAAGATTGCCAGAAAATTTGGTGCGGAAGGAATAGGCTTGGCAAGAACAGAGCATATGTTTTTTGAGGGAGATAGAATTGTATCTGTCAGAGAGATGATACTTGCAGGCAATCGTGAAGATAGAGAAAAAGCTCTTGCAAAAATCCTTCCTATGCAGATGGAGGATTTCAAAGGTATTTTTAGAGAGATGGATGGTTTCCCGGTAACAATAAGATTGTTAGATCCTCCTCTTCATGAATTTTTGCCTCATTCGGAGAAAGAGTTGCAAGATCTTGCCAATGATCTTGGGGTAAAGTATTCTGTTTTAAAGGAAAAGACAGAATCTTTAAGAGAGTTTAACCCAATGCTTGGCCACAGAGGTTGCAGGCTTGCTATTACTTTCCCGGAAATTGCCGAAATGCAGACCGAAGCAATTATAAAAGCGGCATTGTTAGTAAAAAAAGAGGGCGTAACTGTTTTGCCGGAGATAATGATACCTCTTACCGGTACTGAAAATGAATTTACTTTTTTAAAAGAAGTTGTGAGTAATAAAGCTAAACATATTTTTAATGAGCAAGGGGAAAGAATTGACTTTAAAATCGGTACTATGATTGAGATCCCCCGTGCTTGTCTTGTGGCTGATAAAATTGCCGAGGATGCGGAATTTTTCTCTTTTGGAACAAATGATCTGACACAGATGACTTTCGGATATTCAAGAGATGATGCAGGTGTATTTCTTCCTGAATATCTAAAAAAAGGTATATTGAAGAGAGATCCTTTTCAGGTTCTCGACAGAGAGGGTGTCGGTCAGCTTGTGAAGATGGGAATAGAGAATGGAAGACGTTCAAAGCCTGATCTTAAAATCGGGATTTGCGGGGAGCACGGAGGAGAACCGAGTTCGGTTGAATTCTGTTTCAATGCAGGTATGAACTATGTTTCTTGTTCTCCTTTCAGGGTTCCCATAGCAAGACTTGCTGCTGCCCAGGCAAAGTTGAAAAATGAGAAATAAAATATTATATTAATATTTCTTGACTAATTATAAGGGATAGAAAAATGATTGAACTGGAAGTATCTAATTTAAAAAAATCTTTCAGGTCTAATTTATTATTAAAAAATATTGAAGTCCTGAAGAATGTCAATATTAAGGTCAGAAAAGGTTCTATTTATGGGTTTTTAGGTCCTAACGGTGCCGGAAAGACAACAACAATAAAGAGCATTTTGGGTCTTGTTATTCCGGATTCAGGGGTGATTAAATTTGAAGGAGCTGAGATAGGGAGTTATAAGATTCGTGAAAAATTGGGTTTTTTACCGGAAAATCCCTACTATTATGATTACTTATCAGGAAGAGAGATGCTCTTGTTCAGCGGAAAGATTTTTTCTATCGAAAATAGTGAACTGAATAAAAGAATTGATGAAATAATAGAAATGGTGGGGCTTAGCGGTAAAGAGAATATAAAATTAAAAAACTATTCGAAGGGAATGTTACAGCGAATAGGTCTTGGTCAGGCACTTGTAAACGACCCTTCCCTTTTAATTCTTGATGAACCGTTTTCCGGACTTGATCCTGTAGGAAGAAAGCAGTTAAGAGATATAATTCTTTCCCTCAAAGAGAGAGGTAAAACTGTTTTTTTCTCTTCTCATATACTTCAGGATATGGAACTTATTGTTGACGATATCGGGATTTTAATTGATGGAGAAATTTCAAGAGAGGGAAAACTTGAAGATCTTGCACATATTTTTTCGGAGTCAAAACCGGGAATTGCATTAGAAGATCTGTTTATGAAGGAAATTCACAAGGATAAAAAATGAAAATAAAAACTATTGCTTTAAATACGTTTCGAGAAGCAGTAAGAAATAAAATTTTCTATTTACTGATTTTCTTTGCTCTGTTTTTTATTTTTAGTGCGAAAATAATAGCTCTCCTCACGGTTGGTGATACGGATAAAATTGTAGTTGACATCGGGCTTGCCGCTATCAATTTTTTTTCAGTTCTAATTTCAATTTTTACGGGAATAAATCTCGTCTATAAAGAGATAGATAAAAAAACAATATTTAATATTTTGAGTAAACCGGTAAAAAGAAGTGAATTCTTACTGGGGAAATTTTTCGGATTGGCATTGACTACAATGCTATCTCTGTTTTTAATGGCTTCAATTTTCATAGGATTTCTTCTTGTTACCTCTATAGAAATTTCGTGGATATTTATAATATATTTTGTATATCTATTCATGGAGCTTTTAATAATCATTTCCATATCCATTCTTTTCTCATCTTTTTCGACGCCTATTCTCTCTTTTGTTTTCACAACCTCAATCTATCTTGTCGGACATGTGGTTTGGACGTTGAATCAGTTGAAAGACAGGATAATCGGTGGTTTTGCAAAAACAGTTTTTTATCTTACTTATTATGCTTTCCCCAATCTTGAAAAATTTAATCTGAAAAGTTCAATAATGCTCGGAGAGACACCGCCTGTTCATCAAATATTTTACACAATTTTGTACGGGATTTTTTTTACAATTGCCATCATGTCTGTTTCAATTTTTATTTTTTCAAAACGTGATTTTAAATGAAAAGGATCGTTTATCTTTTTCTGTTTTTTGTATTTATTACATTAACCGGTGTAACTCAATTTATTTATGATTCCGGTCGAAATTATTTTAAAGAAAAAAAAGCCTTTCTTGCTCTCCCTAAGGGGAAAACTCTGAAAATAGTTTCTTTTGGTTATAGTGAAGCCGTTGCCGATCTTCTGTATATTTGGGCTATTCAGTTCTATTCTGATTATTCAATTAAAAATGGTGATGACTATATTGAGGATATTTTTAATTTAATCACGGATATTTCTCCCCAATATAAAGATCCTTACATGACCGGAGCTGTGATAATGGTTCTGGAAAAGGGAAAAGTGAAGATGGGAATAAGGCTTCTTCAGAAAGCTGCAAAAAATATAAAGGATGATTGGATTTTTGATTTTGATTCGGGATATTATGCCTCTCACTATTTAAAAGATTATAAATTGGCTGAAAAATATTTTTCAAAAGCTTCAAGAATAAAAGGAGCTCCCGGATTTGTAAAGAGATTGGTTTATCATCAGATCTATCTTGAAAATGATCTTAAGAAAGCGTGGGTATTGTGGAATTCTGTTAAGAAAAATGCAAAAACCTGTATTGAAAAAGATTCTTCGTCAAAGCATTTATATCAGATAAAATATGAAATAGATAAGAAAAATTTGGAAAATGCTATTAAAAAATTTAAAAAATTGAGAGGTTTCTATCCGAGAAATTTGAAAATTCTCGTAAAAAAGGGTTTTATCAAATTTGTTCCAAGAGATTATAAAGGGAATGAATATAAATATAATAACAGGTCCGGAATTATTACGGCAATAGAGAGGTATTCTTGGAAGCGATAATTTTTATTCTTTTTGGATTGATTTTCGGAAGTTTTTTGAATGTGGTCATCTATAGAGTTCCTTTACGAAAAAGCATTGTATCTCCGGGATCTTATTGCCCGAAATGCAATCATGCCGTACGTTTTTACGATAATATTCCTGTTATCAGTTACATTCTTCTCAGAGGAAAATGCAGATATTGTAAAACCCGCATATCAATGATATACCCTATTGTAGAACTTTTTACTTCCTTCTCTTTTTATCTTGCGTGGATCAGTTTCGGGACGCAACTTGTCTACACGATTTTTTCTCTTATCTTTTTATGTCTCATCATTTCTCTTGCACTAATTGATTTGAAACATATGATTCTTCCTGATGAAATGACAATCGGAGGTAGTGTTGTCTTTTTTATCTACTCCTTTTTTAATCCGAATTTGAGTACTCTTAACGGTATTCTGACCGGAATCGGTGCTTTTGTTATATTTTGGGGAATATATATTTTCTATTTGAAAGTCAGAAAAATGGAAGGTCTTGGTCAAGGTGATATCAAAATGGTACTATTGTTAGGGCTGTTTTTGGGGGTGGACAAATTTATCGTTACACTTTTAATTGCGTCCTTCCTTGGGCTTATTGTCGGAATAGTTGTAATAATCATTAAAAAGAAAAACTTTCAATATGCTTTGCCTTTCGGAACTTTTTTGAGTATCGGGGGATACATTTCACTTTTTTGGGGAGATTACATTCTGTCAAATATTCTTTGTTTCTATCAAAATATTTAAATTTGAGGCGATTATGAAAAAAAGCAGTGCTATATTAATATTTATTTTTCTTGTTTTTTTTGTGTTTGTTTTTGAAAATCTCAGAGGTTTGATGTCTGAACTTGAGAAAACCGAACTTGAGACGACAAAACATATGATGAAATTAAAAGCTGAAAATTGTGTATTAAAATACAATGGGGAAATCTCGGAAATTAAAAAATGCGTTTCTAATGAGAGAGTAACTTTGGGTAGAATAAATTTTAAAGATAGAATTGTTGAAGATGGAAACGGAGTAAAATATTTTATTTTTTCACTTACAAACGGAAAAGGAGGCTGGATAAGATTCGAAGGAAGACCTGAGTCGCCATCATTGATATCATTGCACAGAATAGGAGGTGTAGTTTCAGGATTAACACTTTTGCTTGGAGTGTTGATATTAATAACCGGAATATATCTGGTAGTAATTTTCAGAAAGAAAAGGAGTAATGAATCTGAAATTCAAGTACCTCTGTTGCAAAATTATCTTATGAAACTTGAAGATAGTAAAAAAGTCCTTAAAAAAACTCTTGAAAAACAGAAAGCCGATGTGGTTAGATCTGATGAGATAAACAGGACAATAATAAATAATATAGAAGCGGCAATAATATTTGTTAATAAAATGGGAAGGATTGATATATTCAATGATTTTGCTCAAAAAATATTTAAAATAAAGTTTGTTTCTGCTAAAAATGAAATTATTGATTCTGTTTTAGGTAATTATCCGGAAATTTGCAAATTTATTTCATCTGTCAAATCCGGATCTTCAATTAAAGAGATAAAGTCACTGGGTATGATATTTCTTGTTGAAGTAACGTCAATTAAAGCCGGTGGAAAGATCATTCTGATCAGAGATGTTTCCGAGAGAAAGTTAAGGGACTCGTTAAAAAATCAAAAAAAAAGTTTTGAAACTCTTGGGGAAATGACTCTTTTTCTGACGCATGAGATCAGAAACTCACTTGGAGTTATTTACGGTTATACGAAAACCTTTGGTGAAAAGAATACCAAGATAGATAAGGTCAACAAAGAGATACAATTTTTATCGGGAATGATGGAATCATTTTTAAATTTTTCAAAACCTCTTGAAGTGAGAGACAAAAATTCCGTACTGATAACAGAACTGATTAAAAAAATAGGACTTGATTATAACATTGGTATTGACGTTGGTGAAAAGTCCAAGAAAGTATTTCTTAATACGGATAAAGAACTTATCTCTTCCGTATTTTCCAATCTTATTAAAAATGCCAAAGAATCCGGAGCTGATAAAATATTTGTTACAATCAAAAAAGGAGACGCAAATCGTTTGACAATAAATTTTTCAGATAATGGACGAGGAATAAAAAAGGAACTGAGAGAAAAAATTTGGCTTCCATTTTTTACTTCGAGAGACAAGGGAACCGGAATGGGTTTGGCTATTGTAAAAAAAATAGTTCACTCCCTAAATGGAGAGATTGTTCTTGTTAAGTCCGGTGACAATGGTACTGAATTTTCTCTTTCCTTTTTTGCCGATGATTGAATCAGCTGCTAAAATACAGGACTTCGGTGCAATAAAAGACGGAAACAGCCTATATAAGAGGTGTTTTTTTTGAAAAACAGATTGCTTTAAAAACTCTGCAATATAGGGTGTATACAGTGCGTGATGTTCATAAAGTACCTATATTACAGCGAAAAAATTATAGCTGTGCTTGACTTTTCGTTTCCAGTATGATAAATGGTATGAAAGGTGGATATAATGAATAAAAAAGAAATTTCGGAGATTATTTTCAAAAAGCTGGATGTAAAGAGATTTGAAGCATACAACTTTATAGATCTGTTTATTGAGGTGATAGTTGACAATCTAACTAATGGGAAGAAAGTTGTAATATCAAATTTCGGGACTTTTAAGGTTGTTCAGCGGGAGAAAAAGAGGGTAATTAATCCAAACAATAAAGAGGCAATGATAATTCCACCCAAAAAAATAGTAAAATTTTTTCCATCAAAAAATTTAAAAAAAATAATCAAATAAACTATATATATTAAGCATCATTCCTCTTGCAATATATTTAATCTTTTTACGGGTCAGAGATGAAGAAAATAGAAAAAATTGAAAGATATAGAGATTTAGCATTTCAACTTCTTGCCATAAGAGCTCCAAAAGCAAGATATAGTTTTATAAGACACGGAAGATACAGCAATGATTTTTTTTCAATGCCGGCGGATCAACTTAGACTTTTTGGATTCAAAAACAAAGATATATATTTTGTTCAGAATAATTATGTACAAATTGCAGAAGAGGAGATAGGCAGAGCTAAGAAAAATTTTATTGAAATAATTTTCAGAGAGGATCCGGAATACCCGGTCAGATTAAAGGAAATATTCGATCCTCCGATGCTTTTGTATGTTCTCGGTGATAAATCGGTTTTAAAAAAAGAGAAGCAGCTCGCTGTTGTAGGATCAAGGAAAGGAAATAATTATGGGCTCACTGCTTTAAAAATATTGTTGCCCTCGGTTGTAAAAGAGGGTATTCCGGTTGTTTCGGGAATGGCATACGGTATAGATGCCATGGCTCATAATATTGCTTTAGAGGAGGGGGGAGAGACAATAGGAGTTAATGCCGGCGGCCTTCTTCATCTCTATCCTGCCGGAAATAGACAGCTTGCAAAAAGAATAGTAAGTAGCGGATGTATTATTTCCGAATTTCCTCTTGATACTATTCCGCGTCCCTTTTTATTTCCTATAAGAAATAGAATTATTGCCGGATTATCGGGAGTTATCCTATTACCCCAGGCAGAGATGAGGAGCGGTTCGTTAATTACCGCAAGACTAGGGATGGAGCAGAATAGAGAGATTATTGCAGTTCCGGGACATATAACCGATCCTTTAAGTTCCGGGACGAATTATTTGATTCAGCAGGGGGCAAAACCGGCGACATCATCATCGGATATACTTGAAGAATTTGGTATTGAAAAAAAAACTGAAGTTAGCGAAATGATGAATAATCTTTCAAGTATTGAAAAAAAATTTCTTGACTTAATAGAGGTAAATGAGGTAAAAGGTATT
This sequence comes from uncultured Clostridia bacterium, assembly GCA_964633415.1. GTDB lineage: Bacteria > Acidobacteriota > Aminicenantia > UBA2199 > UBA2199 > CAZNLS01. Next base: position 29,940 of record CAZWFY010000021.1, read on the forward strand.
GATTATTTTGTTGAAAGAGCAGAGTATTCGATTTCCGAAGTAATAACTGTTCTGATGGGGCTGGTTTTAAAAAGTGTAATAGTGGAGGAAAAAGGAGGTTTCAGAAGATTGGTATGAAAAAAAAAATATTGGTAATAGTTGAATCACCGGCAAAATCAAATACGATCTCAAAATATCTGAAGAGTGACTTTATTGTAAGTTCTTCTATGGGGCATATAAGAGATTTAAGCCCGAATATTCTTAGTATTGATGTTAATAATAATTTTAAACCTTACTATGAAAATCTTGATAATAAAAAAAATATAATTGCCGAGCTTAAAAAGCTTTCAAAAAAATCAAGTGCCGTTTATCTGGCTCCGGATCCAGACAGAGAAGGAGAAGCCATTGCTTTTCATTTAAAGGAGATTCTAAGTGAAGTAAATGGCAATATATCAAGAATTACTTTTAATGAAATAACAAAATCAGCAATTTTAAAATCAGTTGAAAATCCAAAAGAAATAGATATGAACAAGGTTAATTCTCAGCAAATGAGAAGACTTTTAGACAGACTTGCGGGATATAAAATAAGTCCGGTGCTCCAGAGAAAGATAGGAGGAAGACTGTCGGCAGGAAGAGTTCAGTCGATAGCTCTTAAGCTTATAGTCGAAAGAGACAGAGAGATCGAAGCATTTATTCCGGAAGAATTTTGGACAATAACAGCCAGACTTGAAGGTTCCAATCCTCCACCGGTTACAGCAAAACTTGAAAAGTCACATGGAAAAAAGATTAAAATTCCTGATGCAGATAAAAATAATGAAATTTTGGAAGATTTGAAAAAGAATGAATTTATTCTTGAACAAGTTGCAAAGAGAGTAAAAAAACGGAAAGTTCCACCCCCGCTTATAACTTCATCACTGCAGCAGGAGTCATACAGAAGATTTAAATTTCCTGTAAAAATGACAATGAAGATAGCTCAGGAATTATATGAAGGAGTAAAATTGGAGGATGAGGAACCTACGGGACTTATTACATATATGAGGACCGATTCTTTCAGGATATCATCTTCTGCACAAAAAGAGGCTGTTAAGGTTATTACAAAAAAGTATGGGAAAGAATTTCTTCCCGAAAAACCAAATTTTTTCGGAAGCCGAAAAAATGCACAGGATGCCCATGAAGCTATCAGACCTTCAATGCCGAATAAATTGCCGGAAGATATAAAAAAATCTCTTAGTATAAATCAGTATAAAATTTACAAATTGATATGGGAGAGGTTTCTTGCATCACAAATGAAAGCGGCCGAGATCAGTGAGACTAGATTCGATATAAAAAATGGTGAATACCTTTTTCAGGTTAAGGGTGAAGTTATAAAATTTTCGGGATATTTAGCCGTACTCGGTATCCCTGAAAAGATGGATATATTACCAAAATTAAAAGAAGGAGAGGTATTAAAATTATTGAAGATCGAACCAAAACAAAATTTCACAAAACCTCCTTCGAGATATACGGAAGCCTCTCTTGTAAAAATACTTGAGGAAAAAGGTATCGGAAGACCGTCCACATATGCGTCAATCATTGATACGCTCGGGAGGCGTGACTATGTTTTCCGAGAAGAAAAGAGATTTGTTTCAACCTTTCTTGGAAAAAAGGTTTCGGATTTTCTTGAATTACATTTTAAAGATATTATGAAATATGATTTTACCGCCAATCTTGAAAAAGAGCTTGATAAAGTATCCGAGGGAAAATTAGACTGGATTGAAGGTATCAGGAAATTTTATGAAAAACTAAGCAGTGATCTTTCCAAAGTAAATTTGAAGGAAAAAGAGAATATGAAGACGGGAACATTGTGTCCTGATTGCGGCGGGGAACTTGTGAGAAAATATTCGGTAAGAACACGGGGTTGGTTTATAGGTTGTTCAAATTATCCTAAATGTAGATATACCGCAAAAATAGATGAGTCGGGAAGGGAAAAAAAGAGAGATGAAATTTTGGAGGAGAAATGTCCGAAATGCCAAAAACCTTTGGTTAAGCGTTTTTCGATAAAAACAGGCAGATATTTCATAGGATGCACCGGTTATCCCGAATGTGATTATATTGAAGCTGTCAAAGAAGAACTCGGAGTTTGTCCGCAGTGTGGAAAGCCTTTGGTTAGAAAGTTTCAGAAAAGAAGCAGAAGAACGTTTGTTGCATGTTCCGGTTATCCCGATTGTAAATATATTCAAAAGAAGAGTGGTTAACAAGTGGTAATACAATGAAATCCGTTACAGTGATTGGTGGCGGGCTCTCCGGGGTCGAAGCGGCATATCAAATTGCAAAAAGAGGAATAGGCGTCCGGCTTTACGATATTAAACCTGATAATTTAACCGAAGGTCATAAGATGAAAACTCTTGGGGAGATGATATGCTCAAACTCCTTAGGCTCAAATGAATTGACTTCGGGAGCCGGTCTATTAAAACGAGAGCTTGAAATACTCGACTCTTTTTTTCTTAAAAATGCAGAGAGAGCAAAAGTTTCAGCCGGAAACAGTTTTTCCGTCGACAGGGAAGTACTCTCTTCATTACTAACGGAAGAAATAAAAAAAAACAAGAATATAGATTTTACAAGTAATGAAATTAAAGCCATACCTGAAAAAGAGTCGGTTACTATTATAGCCACGGGACCTTTGACAACTGAAAAGTTCTCAGAAGCAATTTCAGGATTAACAGGAAGAAAAAATCTATTTTTTTATGATGCAACCAGCCCCATTATAGATATTGATTCTATTGATATGAACAGAGTTTTCTGGGGTTCCAGATATGAGAAGGGCGAACCGGATTTCATCAATATTCCGTTAAATAAAGAGGAATATTATACTTTTATAGATGATTTAAATGCCGCAGAAAAAGTGGAATTAAAAGATTTTGAGGACAATCAATATTTTGAAGCTTGTCTTCCGATTGAAGAGATTGCCTCAAGAGGTAGGGAATCCGCATCTTTCGGACCGTTGAAACCTGTCGGCTTTATTGATCCCAATACAGGGAAGAGGCCTTATGCAATCGTGCAATTGAGACAAGATGATGTTAAAAAAAGGTTTTTTCAGATGGTAGGATTTCAAACCCGATTAAAATGGGGTGAACAAAAAAGAGTGTTCAGAACACTTCCGGGGCTTGCGAATGCTAAATTTGAGAGATATGGGAGAATGCATAGAAATTCATATGTAAATGCTCCTGTTATACTTAATGAATTCTATCAGATGAAAAAATATCCGAATATATTTTTTGCCGGTCAAATATCAGGAGTTGAGGGTTATCTTGAGTCTGTAAATTCAGGATTAATTGCAGGGATCTTTGCATATAAATATTTAATGGGGGAAATTTTGAGCAAATTGCCGGAGGCAACTGCATCAGGATCTCTGCTAGGATATATAACAGGGGGAAACTGGAAAAATTTTAAACCATCGAAATTTACATTCGGATTATTGTCAGATCTTGATATAAGGGAAAGAAATAAGAAGAAAAGGAAGGAATTGAAAGCAGAGAGAGCATTAGCTAAAATAGAGGAATGGAAATTATCAGAGAAAATCTGAATGAATACCTTGAATATTTGTCGGAAATAAAAAAATTTTCCGGAAATACTATTAAAGCTTATCGGCAGGATATTGAGCAGTTTATTGACTTCTTTTCAGAAAAAAAAATAGAACCGGATAAAGATAGTATCAGGGATTTTTTATCAAATATTTACAAACGGAGTAAAAAGAGCACTACTCTTGCACGAAAAATATATTCAATAAAATCATTTTATAATTTTTTATTAAAGAATGAAATTGTGGAAAAGAATCCTTTCGATATGATAAATACTCCGAAAACAACGAGGAAACTCCCTGAAGTTCTGACGGAAGAAGAGATGATAGGGTTTTTAAATTCACTTCCGGTAGAGAGTGTGCTTGATTTGAGAAACAGAGCGATATTTGAGATGTTATATGCAACCGGAATTAGAATATCGGAACTTACAAATCTAAATATTAATGATATAAATTTTGGGGAAAGATTAATTAGAGTAATAGGAAAGGGGAAAAAGGAGAGGATTGTTCCGTTTAATGATAATGCACTGGTAACTGTAAAGAAATATATTCAGGTTTCAAGGAAAGTGTTTCCCGATCGCCCGGAGTTTGTGTTTTTAAATTTCAGAGGGAAACAAATATCTGTCAGAGGTGTAGAAAAAATATTAAAAAAATTATATATAAATTATACATCTTCGGATAAAAATATCTATCCTCATCTTTTCAGACATTCATTTGCGACACATCTACTCCGGAGGGGGGCAAATCTTAGAGTAATTCAGGAATTGCTTGGTCACTCTAATCTGTCTACAACCGAAAAATATACTTCTCTTGATTATAAAGATCTTTTGAAAAGTTACAAAAAATTTCATCCCAGACTGCAAAAAGATAAAAAGAAGTAACTGTTTCATCCTTTACCATTCGAATCAGTTGCATTATAATTTAATGAATGAAGAAACTCTCTTTTATAGTAATTCTCGTGCTTTTATCTTTACAACTTTTTTCTGTCCCCGAGAATAGATTGAGAACAATAAACAGAGAAATAGAAAAAATCAGAAAAATGATCTCATCATTAAAAAAAGAAGGGGCTTCGGTTCTTAATGAATTATATAGAATTGAACTCCAGTATAAAAAAGCCAAGAAGGAAAAGAAAAGGATAGACTATATTCTTTTTATTACAAAAAAGGCGATTGAGAAAAACAGAAAAGAAAAGAGACTTCTTGAGGACAATATTCACGGATTAAAAAAAAAAATGAAAAAAATCTTAAGAATTCTATATAAATCGGGGAGAATAGGAAGTTTTAAAGTTTTTTTTAATGTAAAAGATATCGATCAGCTTTTTCGGAATTACCAGTTGTTTATCTCTTTAATAAATTATAATGCCGTTGAGATAAATAAAATAAAAAATCTGATTGAAAAATTAAAAAGGGTCAAAATAGAGTTGGATCGTGAATATAAAAAACAGGTTGATCTTGGGGTAAGGAAAAAAAACAAACTTAAGGAAATTGGTCTGGTCAGAAAAAAAAGACTCGATTTTATAAGCAAAATAAATAGCGACAGGAGGAAATATTTATCAATGCTTTCCGATTTAAAACTGGAAGCTAAAAAGTTGAGCAAGGTTATTACTAATGAGTCAGGTAAAATAGATCTTCCGGATATTAATCTAAATAAACTGAAAGGAAATCTGGATTGGCCTGTTAAAGGAAATATTTCTTCACGTTTCGGGAAAAGAAAAAGTACAAGATTTAATACATTTATATTCAATAACGGGATTGAGATAACTCCGTCGAATTCTGATAAAATAAAAGTTGTATTTGCGGGAGTTATAATTTTTCAAAACTATTTTAAAGGATATGGCAATATTGTTATTGTGCAACATTCGAAGGATTTTTTAACAATCTATGGTCATTGTGAAAGATTTTTAAAGAAAAAAGGTGATTTTGTTTCGGGAGGAGATATTGTTGGAATAATAGGAGATTCGGGTTCAATGACCGGAAGATCACTCTATTTTGAGATCAGAAAGGGAACCAAGGCGGTTAATCCCCTTAATTGGCTAAAGAGATGATATTGATTTTATTATCTGATCTAATATAATGAGCGGTTTGATAAATATATAAGAATGAGAAAAAAAAGCAAAATCCCAAGAAACAAATTTCTTTCACCTGCACTATTTATCTCTTTTATATTTATTGCACTTCTTCTTATTATTCTTCTTGAATATGTTGAGTTTAGAAAGGGGAAAGATTCTTTTATATTCAGTAATGTTTTTCATAGTAAAAATATTTCCGGATTTACATCTGATTTTAACCGTGATTTATTGAATGTTTTAAACCGAAATGATATTAATTATGATTATTTCAAAGATTTAAAGAGCAGATTTCATTTTAAATTGGATTTAAATAAAAGTAGGTTTCCTGTAATTAAAAAATCTATTGAAAAAATTTCAAAAAAATACGGGTTTAAATTGGTACCGGTTGAAGTTAAAAGAGTTAAAGGAAATACAATTTTTTTATTTAGAACAGAGTTTGAAAACAGAGTATATCATCTGATATTAATATCAAGAATAGAAATAATTAAGAAAAATATAGAAGATAAATTAAGAGATTTAAATAGAATCCCGCAGATAGCATTTATAATTGATGATATCGGGGCACATAATATTGGAGCTCTGGAACTTAAAAAACTTGGGATTCCGATAACCGCTTCTATTCTCCCATTTTCCCCGAGAGGTTTTGATGAAGCAAAATGGGTGTATAAATATGGTCTTGACGAGATGATCCATCTGCCGATGCAACCCAAAAAAGATATCAATAGAATAGATATTCTAAAAAACACAATAACAGTTGATTCTTCGAAAAAATATATAAGATCGTTGATAAAAAAAGCTGAAAAAATAGTTCCGCATGCATGCGGGATTAACAACCACCAGGGGTCTCTTGTGACTTCAAAGAGAAGTGTAATGGAAAAAATCCTCCGTGTTATAAAGGAGGAAGGTCTGTTTTTTGTCGATTCAAGAACTGATTTTGATTCGGTTGCTTATAAGACTGCTAAAGAGATGAAAGTTCTCTCTGCAAAGCGTGATGTGTTTATAGATCATATAAAGGATTATGACCATTCAATGTTTCAGATAAAAAGACTTATAAAAATAGCAAAAAAAAAAGGAATTGCTATTGCAATCGGACATCCATTTAAATCAACTTTTAAAGCTATTGCCGATTCCATTAAATTAATTAGAATGGCAGGAATTAAAATTGTGTTTGTTAAAAGCTTAGTAAATTAATCTGTCAATATTACTTGACTCTCCTTTGTTATCTTTCTGTTTGATAGGAGATCTACAAAAGTTAATTTCAAAGAAAATTTTCCTTTAAGAAATGAAGGTAATTTAGCATTTATGTGAATTTTTTTTTTATTCGCTCTGAGGATATTAGATGTAGAATATATTTTTTTTGAATTAAGATCAAAAACATCGATTAATATTTTAATCAATCCTATCTTTTCATCCTTTTTCTTTAAAAAAGAGGTTATTTCAAACGATATCTCTCTATTTCTGATCTTATATGATTTAAGCTCTATCTTTTCTAAGTTATTATACTTAACAATTTCCATAAACTGTTTAGAGGTAAGGTTTTTCCTATATAGAATATTAAGACTTTTTTTTTCCGGAACAATTAAAATCGTCTTATTTCCAATTTCCTCTTTAAGATTAAACCGAATGATAAAAAAAATGTCCCTATGGCCGACCATTTTTCGTAAGGCGGTTTCAGCATTATCGGAAAGTTTTAGCATACCACCCGTTTTTAAAGAGATGTCGGAATAAATGTTATCAAGATTCACTGATATCTTTGAGGAAATCCCCTCCTTATCATCCGGCATTTTAATAAAAACCGTGTTAAATGATGTATTTGTTTCTGTTAAAATCTGTTTAAGTCCTAATGAAGGAAATTCAGAAGAAACAAGAAGTGACTGTTCAAGCATCTGAATTTTTGAACTGATAACTTTTTGCCAACTTCTTTCTGCTATTGTGGTCATAGACATATGATATTTAATCCACCTTATTGATTCCCGCAGTTTTTTGCCGAACGGATAGATATTACTGTTTTGAAAATGGATCCAAATTCTGTCGCCTTCTCTCAGTCCTAAAAGATCTTCAGCTTTAACCATATCCTCTTTTGTGGGAGAAATAATACCTTTTTTAAAGAAATCCACTTCAGTTGAGATTTTTGTTAATATTTCAAAATAGAGCTGGCCTTCGCTTACAACAGTGTTTCTCGAATCATATTTCTCAAAGTAATCCTCCAGTCTGAAGAGATCGGAAGTAATACTCTTTGTAATGCCGGACATCTGTAAAGAAAATTTTTTAAAATAATTTTTTAATATACTATCTATATTATATATAATTCTTTCTCTGTTTTTTGTGATTTTAATTTGAAAAAGTTTTTCACCAACAACAATAATAAGAGAGTCCGAAGGATCCAATAATTCAGTAACAAAATATGAAATTCCCTTAGATAAAGATTTGTGATATTTTAAAAAATTTCCAAATGAAAATATATAATTTTTCCCAAGAGAATTTTTTACTCCGAAAATCCTCTCTTTTTTAGAAATGGTATCTATTTTTACTTCTTTTTTATTGACAAACAGTTTCAGATCGGCAGAAGTAATATTATTTACACTATTTTTTTCCCCTGAAACAATTCTGATGGGAAGAGATATTTTTGCCTTTTGTTCCGAAAATAAGATCTTTGAATAAAATAATATTAAAAAAACTGATATGACAACTGTTTTCTTATCCATCTTTGTACACCCATAATAGTATCATTTTATTTTAAAAGCAAAAATTCAATTGTCTCCGAATATTAAACGTGATAATATCTAAAAATGTTTATTCTTGGTGTAGAATCTTCTTGCGATGAAACTGCTTTCTCAATAATTGAACGCGGGAAAGAAAATTCCGTTATTGTTGAGGAAATAAAATCTCAGATTGATCTCCATAAAAAATTCGGAGGTGTTGTCCCTGAAATAGCATCGCGAAGTCATTATGAAGTCTTAACCGAATTGATGAATGGAGTTATGAAAAGATCAGGATTAAATATAAATGATATCGGGTTGATCTCTGTCACAAACGGACCCGGACTTATAGGATCGCTTCTAATAGGTCTTTCGTTTGCCAAAGGTCTCTCCTACTCTTATAAAATTCCTATTATCGGTGTAAATCACATTTTATCCCATGCAGAATCTCCGTTTATTACAGATTTAAACAACATTAAATACCCGCTACTCTCTCTTGTTGTTTCGGGCGGACACACAACTCTGTTTCATTTCAGAACCAAATTTGATTTTGAAGTAGTTTCGGCGACAAGAGATGATGCTACAGGAGAGGTGATGGATAAAGTTGCTAAATTTCTAGGGCTGGGTTATCCGGGGGGTCCTATTCTCGACAAATTATATGAGAAAGGTGATCCTGAAAGATTTCAATTTACAATTCCGAAAATGAGTGACGGATCGGACGATTTTTCTTTCTCAGGTTATAAAACAGCTGTTTTGCGCAGAGCCGCTTCCGAGGGAATAAACAAAAAGAACAAAGATATGTACGACCTTATATCGTCTTTTTTAAATTCGGTTACCGATTATTTAATTTTAAAAATAAGGTCGGGGCTTGATAGATTTGAAGTTAAAAGTATTACTGTTGCCGGTGGTGTCAGTAAAAATTCTCTTTTAAGGAAAAAACTCCGAGTTTTTTCTAAAGAAAAAAAAATCCCCCTCTATTTACCTGATTCAAAATATTGTACGGATAATGCATCTATGGTTGCATGGATGGGATATGAAGGATTTAAAACATTCCCCGATAATGATTATGGAAATCTCTATCTTGATGCCTATGCACGGAAAGATTTTAATACTTTAATATAAAAACTTTATTTTCCCGGACAACATTTAACTACATCCGGGTCAATATTTTTATTCCCGTATACCTTATCAAAATGATTGCTGAAATCATTTGCCAGTTGAAGTGCTCGTTTTTTATAAGCATTTTTATCGCTCCAACTGTTCTCGGGGATTAAAATTTCCGGTCCGTACTCTTCACAGTTTAGAGGAACTTCAAGGTGAAAAATTTCATCTTCGATAAATTCTACATCATTAAGACCGGTCTGAAGAACACTGTCAAGAAGAGCTCTTGTTATTTTAAGGTCCATCCTTTTTCCGACTCCATAGGGACCTCCACTCCAACCTGTATTAAGTAAAAATACCTTTGTCCCGTACTTTTTTATTTTTTCTCCCAGCATTTTGGAGTATGATTCGGGATTACGAGGCATAAAAGGTTCTCCGAAAAAGCGTGAGAAAGTTGATACGGGATCGACAATTCCGGTTTCAGTGCCGGCTAGTTTACTTGTATATCCCATAAGAAACCAGAGCATTGCCCTATTTTCATTTAATTTTGATACGGGGGGAAGAACGCCGTTCGCATCAGCTGTAAGAAATATTATGGTTTTCGGATGTCCTGCAGTTGATGATTCTTTAATATTGCTGAGATATGTGAGTGGATATGAGCCTCTGGAGTTTTCGGTTATCCTTGAATCATAAAAATCAAATTTCCCGTTGGGATACATCATTGCATTCTCAACAATTGACCCGTGATCAAGGTAGTCATTTTTATGCATGATTGCATTGAATATTTCAGGTTCCTTTTTCGGATCAAGATCAATTAGTTTGGCATAACAACCGTTCTCAAAATTGGCAATTCCGTTTTCGTTCCACCCATGCTCATCATCTCCGAGAAGTGCTCTGGTCGGATCAGCGGAAAGTGTTGTTTTACCTGTCCCGGATAAACCGAGAAAAAGTGAAGATTCTCCTTTTGTGTTTTCGTTTGCCGAAGAGTGAAGAGGTAGGATGCCTTCTCCGGGCAGAACATAGTTCATTGCTGTAAACATAAGTTTTTTTACACTGCCAAGATAGGCGGAGCCTATTACAATCCCGATCATCTTTTCGAAATCCATTGCAACGACAATACCTGTATCCCTAAGTTTTGTCGAAACTGTCTTATATTTTTTATAATCTAATTTTTCATAAGGAAGTGCAATAAGTGTAAATCCTCTTTTGAAAAAAACACTTTTTTCAATATCATTCGGAACAGGTCTGAACATGTTGTCCGTAAATAGTGCAGTCAGAGCTTTATCTGTAATGGTTTTAACTGGGAGTGCATAATCGCTGTCGGCACCTATTACTCTGTTGGTTATGTATAACTCTTCTTTTTCTTGTAATATGGGAATTAAATCCGAAAGAATCGATTCGAATATTTCCGGTTCAAGATCTATATTGTTCGGTGAATCCCAATCAATCTCTTTTGCAACAGAGTCTCTTTTGACAATGAATGTATCTTTTGGGCTTCTGCCGGTAGATGCAGGCTCGGTAATATTGGCAAGAGCACCGTTTGTGCTGATAAAGACCTCTCTGTTATTTACAGCATTTTTGATCATATTTTTTCTTGAGAGGTCGGTCTGAATATTATTTCCCGATAAAACTTTTTCTAAATCTTCTTTAAATTTCATGATTCCTCTTTATTAACAGTTTAATATAATGCAAAATTATATTAAATTATTTTTAACAAATCAATTTTTCCCTTAATTATTATTCATTCCAATTTAAGATATATTGAGCCTGTTCTTCTGTTTCGGGAGTTTCTCTGAAAGAGGTTTTTGATCTCTGCTGCCAAAGCTCATGAAGGCGGTATAGAGCTTTTTCTCCTTTGTATCCATGGCGTGAAAGCCAGCAACCAACAATAAGTCCGGTTCTTCCTACGCCACCCCAGCAGTGCAGATAGACAAGTTTTCCGTCTTCAAGAAGATTGTCTATAGTATCAAGAATCAATTTGGTTTTTTCCAAAGAATCGGGAATTGATCCGTCTCTTATCGGAAATCTCCGGTATGATTGGTCTTTAAGATCGGAATAGTATGGCAAAGGTCCTTCGCCTTTTTCCGTAAGATCAATAAAATCTGTAACCCCATACTCTTTTAAGGACCTTATTTTCCCTCTGGCAGAAAAATCATCAAAATCTCCGGGGAATTCCCCCGCAAGAAACTTTCCCGGAATAACCCAGTAGCATTCATTTATCGGTTTTTTTAGTTCTATTTCTGACATTTATCTAATCTCTCTTTAAAAAAATCTTATCCCTTTAATGTAGTTAATATTAAACTAATTATAACAGTTATTTTTAAAAAATATAAGGTTTTTTTCTCAAAAAATGTAATATATGTATAATAATTAAAATACAGGAGGAAATAAATGTCAAAATTAGTTATTTCTCTTTTAATAGGAGTTGTTGCTGGGACAATTGATATTGTTCCTATGATAGTAAAAAAACTGGATAAATTTGCCAATTCTTCGGCATTTGTTTACTGGGTTACTATGGGACTATTTATATCTTACATAAATTTACCGATTGCACC
>CAZWFY010000022.1:0-39256 GCA_964633415.1 uncultured Clostridia bacterium
CTGCTCTTTAAGAGCTTCAAGTAATTTTTTATAAGTCTTTAAAGTAAAGTCCATGAATATTAGTTTTAAATTTTTAGTTATTCCCCTTTAATGTGAAATACATAATTTTAAAGTTTTGTTTCAACAATTAAACAAATTATATTCATATTTCTGTTTTTCAATTACTATTTTAATATATAAATTCCTTAAACCATAAATCCAGATTTATCCATTTCCATATCTCTTTGGCATAATTTTGTTTCCCGTCTGAATGTTTTCTGAAAATATCTATTGCTTTATTGTGATCAATTATATTTAAATCACGAAACTCTCCGGAATTTAACATTTCATTAATATATTTAATAAAGACCGGTTGCCTAAACCATTCATCCTGCGGTGTATCAAACCCCATTTTATCTTGCCGATTTCTGATCTTCTCCGGCAATATTCCTTTCATCGCCTGCCTCAAGATCACCTTTGTCATCCCTTTATTTAATAAATCCGAGTCCGGCATTGAAAGTGTTCCCTCAACAAGACGGTAGTCTAAAAAAGGAACCCGGGACTCAAGAGAATGGTACATCGAATTCCTGTCTTCCCATTTCAATAAAATTGCCAGTTTTTTTTCAAAATGAGTTATCAATGACTGTTTTAGATCTTTTGGATCGGATAATTCTCTGCCAAGTGTACTTTTCTTTGCATAAACTTTAACAAAATCTCGTTTCATTAAAAATTTGTTTTGAAAATTATTCCTTATTACCGTTGGTAAAATATAGTAAATAAATAATTTTAAAGCATAAGTGGATTTATGTATTTTTATATAATAATATATCTCCATTACAAGTTTAAACCATTGGATATTTCTCAGCATCCCTTTGAAATAATACCCGAAATAGTAATGATATCCTGCCAGCTGCTCATCCGCTCCCTGCCCATCCAAAGTAACTACAATACTATTTTTTGCCGATTCCATAACTTTGTACTGAGCATAAGATGCTGCAGACGGCGTCGGCTCAGCATGTGCTTGCATGAAATTTGACATGTCTGCAAACAGAGTATCAGCCGTAGGGAAAGTAAAGTGCATATTTTTCAATGTTTTTTCATACTCCAACATAAACTCCGACTCATCTCCTCTATCTCCTTTCCCATAAATCGCCGAAAAAGTGTTTAAATCATTTTTCTGAAAATCCTTAATTAAAACGGAAGTAATACTGGACGAATCAAGTCCGCCACTTAAACATACTCCGACAGGAACATCACTTTGCAATCTTAAAGCTACAGCAGATCTGAAAATATCCCTGAATTCATCAGGATTTTCAAATGGTTTACCAAGATGATCCGACAGTTCATACCACTTATTAATTTTTATATGATTGTTTTGAATTTCAATATTGCATCCGGGCTCAAGTTTCTTAATTCCGGAAAAGAATGTATTCTCATTTTGATCAGTTCTACTAAACGTCAAATAATCATATATAACCAACCTGTCAGGGGACGGTTTCCCCTTCATAATTGATAAAATCGGAGGAATTTCCGAAGCAAAAATAAACTTATCTTTGTTTAAAAAATAATATAAGGGTTTAATGCCATATCTGTCTCTTGAGATAAAGATGTCCTTTTTTTTCTTATCATAAATCACAAAAGCCCACATCCCGTTGAACTTTTCCGGACATTCCTTCCCCCATTCTATATAACTATATAAAATCACTTCACTATCAGTATTTGATCTGAACCTATACCCTTTTGATTTCAGTTCCTCTTTCAGTGATTTATAGTTATATATCTCACCGTTGTGAAGTATGACAAATCTTCCGCTTGAATCCATCATAGGCTGATGCCCATTCTCAGTAAGATCAATAACACTGAGACGAACAAATCCGAGACCATAATTTTGATCTGTAAATACTCCCTCATCATCAGGACCTCTATGCTTCATCCTTTCCATCATGGTTTTAATTCGGTTGGGTTCCACCCTTTGCCCGTCAAAATTAATTATTCCGCAGATACCGCACATTATTCTTTGTTCAGATAATCCTCATAAGACGAGTATTGTGTAATCAATCTATTCCAATCATCTTCCGTATCAATATCAACAGGAAATTCATCTAAAATATAGGAAAGCATCTTTTCTCCGAGAGCAAGTTTTTTTTTCAAAACCACGCTTACCCAGGTAGCATCCAGATAAGAACTTAACAAATAGGTTTCAGGCAGAGGGTGTTTTGCGGTTTTATATGGACCGACACGAGGAACAATAACCGGATTTTCAATAAGGTTCGTCTCAGGATTAATAGTCCTCATGTGATACACTGAATAATGAAATCTGCAGACCGACCGGATCGAATCCACATCGGGTCTGGAAGCCAGGGTACGTAAAATATCATCTATTATTTCTACACGTCTTAACGGATTTGTCGGTCTTACATTTGTAATAATATCAGGTTGGAAATTTTCATTTTCCTTTAACCAGTTAAGAAGATGAAGGTATACTTCTGTATCTCCGGAACTGTCCTTTGCAAATTCAGCCGGCCGAAGAAAAGGAACTTCGGCACCATATTTAAGAGCAATATCAGCAATCTCAGGATCGTCCGTACTGCATACAACCCGATCAATCTCTCCGGAAGCTAAAGCCGTTTCTATTGAATAAGCTATCAAAGGTTTTCCCCATAATTGCCTTATGTTCTTTCCCGGAACTCTTTTCGATCCTCCTCTGGCAGGGATCAGAGCTAATATTCTCTTTTTCATTTACCGATGCCTCAGATAAACATTTTTTCGATCCGGGAATTCAGATCTCTTGTAATATTCCTCATTCTATCCTTTGCTTTATTAAATCTTTCAATTCTATCTGTCGGGTCATTTAATATATCAAATGCATTCTCTATCATTTCCTGCTCAAAATTTTCCGAGAATGCATCCTGACCCAAATCCGCCAATCCTGTCTCTTGCAGAAAATCCCACATCCTTGGTTGAGTGATCAGAGGGATCATCGGAACTCCCAAGCCTATACACGGCGACATTGAGTGTACTCTCATACTAATTGCTAAATCCGATCTCACATACCTGCCGTAAAAATATTCCGTTCCCTGCACTCGCATTAATCCCGTAGATATTGAACTTTGATGAGCTATCTGCGGCTTAAAAGCCTCCACCAAAGAAGCAATAAATTTATAATCATCAAGATAGTGTGGAACGATCAACAATTGACAATCAAAATCCTCTATTATTTTTGTTAATACATTCTTAATATTAACAACTAATTTATTTCTGTTCTCAATCCATGAATTATCTGGTTTTACCTCTAAATTATTTTCCGGCAACTGATATCCCGTCTGCCTCACATGTTGAACATTGTCATTGCTAAATCTGAAAACCGCATCTTCATCATTCGGAGCAAAGATGATTATTTTTTTATCATTTAGAATCTCAGGATAATATCCGGAATCAGCATCTGTGAAAACACCTGTATCAGGAACTTCATAAATATTCCTCAAGCTTTCCTGACCAAGCCCAAGAGTTCCATCCATCCATTTTCTGGTTCCGTCATTTCTGACACCGAAAAAAATGTTGCTATTATCCGTCAGTGCTTTGATATATTTTTTTAAAGTTTCAGCATTATAGAACACCTGCTCCCTGAAATGCCTGTAAGAAATGCCATAGAAAACAATCGGTTTTTTTACTTTTTCGATCAGGGATAGTGAAAGTTCAAACCGCATTCCGGTCTCTTTTAAATATTCACGCCCGTGGATAGTTACAGCTCCATTGACAATCAATCCATCTGAAGAATTAACAAGATCAACAAAATTCTCATCAAAAAATTTGAATCCGAAAGTATAATCATCCCATGCTTCTCGTATCCACTCAATTTGCACATCAAAATCTTCCGAAATTAGATTTTCAAGACCTGAAATCAATGCTCCGTTCCCAATATTTGAACTGTTAAAATTTGCAAGATGAATCAATCTAAGTTTTTTTCTCATATCAATTCTTAATTATTCACTTGCTTCCCATTTAAGATGAGAACGTAACTTTTTTGCAATAGGGATCTCATTTTTATTAAAACGTTTTACTCCGTCACCCATCGCTTTTTCAATCTTTCTTACAGCTCCTATCAGTGTTCTCAAACCATTGGGTTCAACTGATGCCGACTGATCGGATCCATACATTGATCGATTTAAAGTAATATGCCTTTCCAGTGAAGTTATACCCAATGCTGCAGCTGCATATGAGATCGCCAACCCGACTTCATGACCACTATAACCGACATCACAATTATATCGCTCTCTTAATTGAGGAATACAATTAAGATTGGCATCGGTATCATTCATCGGATATGTTGATACACAATGCATAAGTTCAAACGGACATTTATTCTGTCTGAAAATATCTACCGCTTTATCAATATCTTGATAAGTTGACATCCCCGTGGAGATAAATGTATGTTTCTTCTCTGCCGCTACTTTTTCAAGGAGATCAGTATCAACTATCATAGCCGAAGCGATTTTATTATATTTCAAGTTGAACTGACCGATAAATTCGAGACTTTCAATATCCCAGGCGGAAGCGAACCATTCAATCCCAATCTCTCTGCAATATTTATCTATCTCTTCATATTCCTTCTGACCGAATTCCAATCCCATTTTCTGATCTCTTCTGGTGTTTCCCCATGGACTTTCAAGCGGCGCATCCAATTGTTCTTTCGAATATACAGATTCAACTGTCCTTTTTTGAAACTTAACAGCATCACATCCGGATTCTTTTGCAACTTTAATTAGTTTTTTTGCAATATCAAGTTCTCCATTATGATTAATCCCCAATTCACCTATAATAAAAATACTCACTGTTTTACTCCTTTTCTCAATTCTATAATAAATCTTTAATATAATAATTCAATTTTTATAAGAAATACAAGACACCGATATAAGTTTTGATTATCAACAATATTTCTCCGGTTAAAATTTTATTCTATCCGGGGGTTGTCTCCATAATTTATTAAATCTTCTTATTATCCACAATACAAATCTACCTGAAAGATTTCCGGATAGTTTTCTTATCATTCTACTTCTGTTTATAGCTTTTTTTAAAGACTTGATCCAAGAAGAATTTTCCATCCCGTTTTCAGCTGCTAAATCTATAATTTTATTGTAACCGATACTGATTGTAAACTCTTTTATCGGTCCGAGCTTCAAGATTCCTTTATCGCTGACATCCTTTGAGAAAGCAGCAGGTCTGGGAAGTCCAAGAACACGAAATGTCAGGATATTTCGAATACACTTTTCACATTCGCAGCAATTTTTATCTTTCTCCTCTCCCTCCCAGCATACCCTGAGATATTTCATCCCTTCAGACCATTCGTTGATGACTTTGATTTTCTCTACTCTCTGAAACCCACCACCATCCGGAATTATCCGAAATGAATCACTTGAAAGCAGCGGATCGGTCATAGGGTTTGAACCCTCCACAAGATTTTTATAACTACTGTAAGGAACACCCTGTGCGATCAATCCGTGAGAATATTTCTTTTGAAAAAGAGATAGAACGGATGCCACTCCCGTTCCAAAAGCATGAGGCCAGAAAACCGAAATTTCCTTAAAGTTGGTTGACACACTATATAGATCAATACCGATACTATCCAACTGATATTTTATATTATTATAAGCATTTTTATAATATCCGGACTGATCCAGCGGTATATCAAAACCTTGAACAAAAACAGCAGATTTAAGTGCATAGGGGAAATCAGTAGAAACTCCTTTTGTATGTCTATAAGCAGTAAAGCTGGAATCAACACCACCGGAAAAACACATGATGGCTCCGAAACGATCCTTAATTTCCTGCTCTTTTTCAACATCGGCTCTGATCTTAATGACTTTATATTTTTCAGGAACCCAAACTGCCCAAGCTCTCTGAAAATCTTCCAGATTTCTCAAAAGAGAGGGTGAAACTTGCCCGTGAACCTGAAGCGGTTCTCCGGCATTCATAGCGATCTGAAGAATCCCCAGAACAAAAGGGTCTGCATTTGAGCAAAGGTCTCTTTTCCTTGAAATTCCCACCCTATACCATAGCTTCTGATTAATATTCTGACTCTCAAACCTTGCTGCCAACTCAATAATTCCATCTTTTTCCACTCTATCCTCTATCCACAATTCAGCCATTTTTCAAAACCTCCATGATTCTAATCTCAACAAAAAAAACAATATTTCTAATATCAAAAAATCTTCTTAATAAAACTGCTGACTCTCTTTGTACAAAGTCCATCATTATAATACTTAATAACAGGAATTTCTTTTCTATAAAAATTTTTATAAATGACTTTATTTAAAACTCTTTCCATATCAACTTTATTTCTAACTAAATTTGATATCCCCAAAGCATTGGTAATCAAACTATCTTTATTTTTAATATCGGTCTGATAACTGATAACATGCTTCCCACAGAATGCAGCTTCAAACAATACCGTGGAATCCGTTCCGATAAAAATATCAAATTCTTTTATAACTGACTTTATATCATTTCCCGGATAAATATCTATTTCTCCATTTTTTATTATTTCTTTAAAACTATTGAATCTCTCCCTCGGATGAGGCTTTACAGTTAACGACAAAGAATAATCAATTTTCTTCAGAACCTCTATTACATCTTTGATTCTCCTGATGTTTGTTAAATATTTACCGTTTCTATAAACTGGTTGAGATACAAATAATATTTTTTTTTTGCTTTTTTCATCTTCCTTATTATCTGAAAAACTAAAAGAGTCAAAGTATGGATTTCCCGTTATCACCAATTTGATCGGAGGAAAACCCTCATCCGTCATTCTCTCCATAGCTATCTGATCGGGAATAAGAATATGATCCGGTAAAGAATCCTGATCTTTCTCACCATTTATCGTGAATTTATGCCAAAAATTTCCCCAGAAATCTAACACTGATATACTTTTTATTGAATGTTCCCTTGCATACTTTATTGCTTCTTTCTCTATACTTCTCCTCATGCTGCTACCGGTAACAATCAGGCGGGGTTTGAAATCACCGAACTCTTTATTTAAATTTTCTTCCGGATCCGTAAATATAATTCCAGAATTCTGAAATATCTTTTTACTGTTTTCGGATGCATACACTTTGGCACTAAATTTTTTTTCTTGAATTATATTTTTTATAACCGGAGTTAGAGCATTTCCGCTCCCCCGGTCCTGAGCAACAAATATAATTTTATTCTCCACAATTACCAGCTCTTATTATTAATATTTGTATGTTTTCATGCTTAATAAAAAAAGAAGGGAATCCCCCTACATCTAAATATATGATTTTATTAATTTTCCTTTGATTTTTTTTTCATTATTAAGTATTCCGCATATTCAAGATCAGCAGGTTCATCAATATCATGACAATTTTTTATATCGATCACATATCCTCTCAGATCAGGTCCGAACACTTTCCCTTCCCGTACAAATTTTGATCTCGTAACAATAACAACTCCGGGCTGCCAGTAAACCGGTCGGAGTTTTTGTCTGGGAACATCGGTTAAAATCTTATCATAAAATTCCGTTTTAAGAACCGGATAGATCTTGCCTGTATCCGGATCATCAAGGAACCACATTTTATAAGGAGTTATATGAGTGGGGATTGCTATCGTTCGTACCGAATCACATTTCCGATCTATCATAAACCGAATAGTATTATCCACATCCTCAACCGTACGGAAAGGCATGGTCGGCTGAAGGATAACCAATATCTCAGGATCCCATCCTCTGTTGCTTTCGACCCATTCAAGTGCATGTTGTAAATAATCAATATCCGGTGAATCGTCCTGAGCCAGTTCCGGTGGGCGTAAAAACGGAACATCCGCACCATATTTCATTGCTACTTCCGCTATCTCCCTGTCATCGGTTGAGACAATAGCTGCATCAATAAGACCCGATCTGTGCGAAACATCAATCGTGTAATATATTAGTGGTTTTCCCCCGAGCAGAGTAATATTCTTCCGTGGAACTCCTTTAGAACCTCCCCGGGCAGGAATTACAGCCATAATCTTAACCGGTTTATCCTTCATAATCACTTTCCCCGAGTATCAGATCAACGGCTTCGACAACAACTCCCCTACCGCCGGATGAATCAAGAACACGGTCGGCAACTTTTTTAGCCAGTTTATCTCCATCAGAGGGGCATAATCCCAATCCAACCATTTTTAAAGGAGGGATATCCCTCCTTCCATCTCCTATATAACAGATCCCGGAAAGACCCACACTCAATAATTCTGATATCTCTTTTATCCCGGATCTCTTATCTTTTGCATTGTATAAAGCAGGTCCTCCTCCGAAACGTTTTACAACAACATATGCATCACTTTCGGCTTCCCCTGTAAGAAATGCTATCTTTATTCCTTTTTTTTTGGCAAAGGTTATTGCATCAAGATCTCTCAGAAAGATCCTCTTCGCAACATGTCCGGAAACATTAACAGTCCCGTCGGTCAAAACTCCGTCAATATCGAGAACCAACGCCTTAATATCCGGATATTTTTTGTTCTTCATATTCTTATGTTAAATATAAATAGTGATCCTGTCAAAAAACAGATTCTAAAAATTTTACAATTCTCTCCGCACTTTTCCCGTCCCAGAATTCGGGAGCTTTCCCTTTCTTGCCTTTCCCTTCCAGAATAAGCTTAATTTCATCCTCAATATTTTCTATTTTTATTAATTTATTACTCCCCTTGGTAATCGTTAACGGTCGTTCGGTATTTTCCCTTAATGTTAAACATGGAATATTCAACCATGTTGTTTCTGCCTGGATTCCACCTGAATCTGATAATAGAAATTTTGAATTCTTTAAAAGACTCATAAATTCAAGATATCCAAGAGGATCGGAAACCATCAATCCTTTATAGGAATCAAGTTTTCCCCTTAATTCAAACCTATTGATGTTTTTTAATGTTCTCGGATGTATCGGAAATATAATTGGAATCTTTTGAGAAACATTTCCGACATATTTTATTAATTCGGCAAGATGGTTTATATTATCGACATTTGAAGGACGATGTATGGTCATTAAACCATAATTAGATATTCCGAACTCTGATAAAGGGTTTAATTGTAATCCGTTCAATAATTTTAGTTTTGGAGCAATTTTTTTGACTTTTTTCAAATTAGCTACAAGAGAATCTATCATGAGATCACCGCACATAAATATATTCCTTTTTTTTTTGCCTTCATTAACAAGTATCTCATCGGCACTTGGAGAAGTAGTGAAAAAATAATCGCTAATTGAATCTGTTACAATTCTGTTGATTTCTTCGGGCATTCTTCGATCATAACTCCTTAATCCGGCTTCATAATGAATTGTTTTAATATTCAATTTGGCAGCAACCAAAACACAGGCGGCAGTGGAATTTACATCCCCGACAACAAGAACGGCATCGGGTTCTTCATCAATGCAAACCTTTTCAAATTTTTTCATTATCCTTGCGGTCTGAACAGCATGAGAAGCGGAACCGACACCAAGGTTAATATCAGGCTCAGGAATACCGAGTTGCTTGAAAAACAGATCAGACATCTTTTCATCATAGTGCTGACCGGTATGAACAAGAACAGGCTTAAATTTATCACTCTTTTTTAATTCAAACATCAAAGGAGCAATCTTCATAAAATTCGGTCTCGCACCGGCAACTAATATAAGTTTGATTTTAGAATTCATTGTTCTATTTAATATAAAGAAAAAAGTAAAAAGATTAAAGTAAAAAGTGAAATTTCAGAGAAAAATTTTATTTCAAATTCTTTCTGGATCTGGTCACTATAGTTCCTAATATTTTTTTTAGTTCTTTTGATTCAGAGATTAACAGATTTAATTCTTCCGACTTTTTTATATCCAGACTAATTACTTCATTTAAAAGTCTTAACCAATAATTGGACTCTCTCATTTCTCTTAAAGCTATTAACACCTTATTGATAAAGTCCGCTTTCGAAGATCCAGCTTGTGATTCTTCATAATTAGCTCCTGATGATGTCGATGATTTAGTTAACTGTAGACGAATCACTTTTGTTTCAGGAGAATATTTTAGCTTTGATAAAAATCTAATTGTATGTACAGCAAACATAAAAAGTCTTTTATTCAGATCATTTTCAGAATTCATTCTAAACAATCAATTTCCTTAACTATTTTTATTTTATCTTTTCCTTCTTACATTTTACTTTAATCTTTTTATTTTATACTTGTTTCTTTTTACTTTTTACTTTAATCTTTATCACTTAAACCTCTCCTGGTACTCCGGATTTTCTTTCATGATCTTTACACTTTCAGGAAAATTTTCAACATACCATACTAAAAATGCAGTTACATCAATCTTATCTGCCAACATTTTATCTCTTTTAATTGCCCAGAGTTTCTTCAGGTTTGATATTGAAAGCAATTCATTGATCTTCAATAGCATATCTTCAAATTGATCCGGCCTAAATCCATACGTCAGATCATATCTGTTCTCTTCCTCTTCCAGGTAAGATATTTTACCAACAAGAGAATTACAACGTAATGAAGGTGTACCCAAAACTGCAGCTTCGGAGGTCATCGTCTGACTGTCACCTATTAGCATTGTTGAATAGTAAATTAAAGAATGGATCTTCTCCGGAGATACTTTCAGTTGATACCTTTTAAACTCCGGGTCTATCTTTTTTTCAGTTGTAATAAAAATTTTACCTTTATCCTTCAACAAATCTATTATTTTTCTTTTTTTCTCCAGACTCAACCCTTTAACACCCACATCATGGTGTGCTTTAAAGGCGTTAAATCTTAGAATAAAAAATTTCTCCCTATCTTTTAACCCAACATCTTTTATTACTTTTGGATCGGGAGTAAAATGATTCGGATGTAGATATGCCAGTTCATGGTATCCCGGGTAATATAGTGTCTGTCTCTTTTTCCTCTTTCCTTCCAATACATCGGGTGACAATACAAAATCTGAAAAAGGGTGACCAAATTTAGTTATAAGAGGCTGTACTTCGTCATCATCATCATCTAAAATAATTGATTTCATTCCTGTTATTTTTGATACATGTGCAAGAGTAATTGATGTCCCTATTCCGATCTCAATATTCTCTTTTTTTACGATCCGGAATAGCAGCTTGTTAAAATGAAGCTGTTTAAAGAATTTATCTCTAATTGAATAGGCTTTGGTTCCGATATCAATATAATCAAAATTATATTTTTGCAATAGTTCCTTTGCAGATGTAATATTTTTTACGGTTATCAATATCCTGTGATCTTTCTTTCTCATTATATCAATAAAATTTCTCAGCAAATGAACATGAGCAGGATGTCCGATATCAACTAAAATATTTAATTTCTTTAAATCACTATTGCCTTTCTGTTTTATAGTTTTTTTTATTTTCAGATTTTTTTCTTCATTGGAATAAAGTGTTTCAAAATAGTCTTTTCGATTCCTTAAAGAATTTATATTAAATTGATTCTGAGTAAACTGATATTCATTTGTTTTATTGAAGCTATGAGGATAATTTTCTATAAACCAAGTTAAAAATTCAGTAACATCTATTTTTTCAGACAACAATTTTTTTCTTTTAATTTTCCAGTTTTTTTCTAATTCCTGATCATTCAGTAAATCTTTCAATTTATCTTTCATTTTATTGAATTGTTCGGTCTTATAAGAGAAAGAGAGATCAAATCTATTCTCTATTTCGTTAGGAACGGAAAGTTCCCCGGATAGAGAATTACATTTCAATGCAGGAGTGCCAAGTATAGCTGCTTCAGTAGTCATTGTCTGACTGTCTCCTAAAAACAATTTTGCATAATATAGTAAGCTGTGAATCTTTTCTGGTGAAATATTAAGCTGATATTTCTTTAATTCCGGTTCGATTTCCCGTTCTGTTGTGATAAAAATTTTTCCGTGCGGGGAGAGGATCTTTATGAGTTCTTTTTTCTGTCTGACATTCAATCCTTTAACACCAGTGTCATGATGTGCTTTGAATGCATTAAATCTCATCACAAAAAAAGTGTCTCCATTTTTAATTTTGATTTCATTTAAAATTTCCGGATCAGGAGTAAATCTATTAGGATGTAAATATGCCAGTTCATGATATCCGGGATAATATATAGTACCTCTTTTTTTTCTTTTCCCTTTTAACGCATCCGGAGAAAGTAAAACATCACAGAAAGGATGGGCAAATTTTGTAATTAGAGGCTGAACTTTATCATCATCATCATCTAAAATAATCGATTTTATTTTTGACAATTTTGATGCCTGAGCTAATGTGAGAGAGCTCCCTACACCTATATCAATTTTATT
The DNA here is from genome assembly GCA_964633415.1 of uncultured Clostridia bacterium. Taxonomy (GTDB): domain Bacteria; phylum Acidobacteriota; class Aminicenantia; order UBA2199; family UBA2199; genus CAZNLS01. Next base: position 12,256 of record CAZWFY010000022.1, read on the forward strand.
TTTCCTGATGAGTCTGAGTATTCTCCAGTTATATTTCAGTTGATATATTCCTTTTAAAACCAAAGAGTCTTTTTTATTACCCAATTCTATAAATTCTATTCCATATTTCTTAAGAAGATCTTTTACTATTTGTATATTTTTTGTTGTAACGAATACTTTATGCCCTTTCATGGATAAACTTTTTATAGCTTCACGAAGCAAATGAACGTGAGCAGGATGATTGATATCAATTAATATATTCATTGTTTCAATTTCTTAAGATTTTATTATATACCCATAAAAAGAAATTGTATAAAAAAGATTTTTGCAATGTATATCTCCCAACATTATCAAAGATTGCACCGAATCGTTCTTTATATAGCTTTGGTGAATAATTCTTTTCAGGATTCCCACCTCCTCCAAAATCAAAAACTTTAATGTTATTTGCAAATGCTTTTTTTATCAAGTACCAGATTAATAAATCACCTGCATGTTTATCTTTATATTCAAATAATGTAGCTGTATAGAAAGTTATTAATCTGTTTTTATTTATAAGATATAGCTGTGTAGCAATAGGAATATCTTTAAAAAAGGATAAAATTATTTTAGCATACCCATTTGATTTGTTTATCGTATTATAAAAATAATCTTTTGATTTCAACAGATGATGTTTCCTCTTATACAACACTTTCAACATATTATAGGAAATATCTATTGAATTATAATCATCAAATCTACATTCAATGATTTTAAGTTTGTATTTATTCTTAGCTTTGTTAATGCCTTTTTTCTTATCCTTTTTAAAATTTTCATATACAGATTTAATATTATCAAGCTCTATATATGAATTTAAATGATCAGAAAACTTGAAACCTCTATTACAAAGAATACTATTCTCAGCTCCACTTAAAACATAAAAAGGCCTTATCTGCACAAAAAGCCCTACATATATGCCACCTAACTTTTCAAGTAACAAATCAAGAGTCTTTATACAATCAAAAATTGGGAAATCGTAAAAAATAGTTCTTCGTGTTATTAATGGTAGACTATTAACTTCATCACCCATTTCTCCAATCATCAACCCAACAAGTTTTTTATTCTTTTTAACTGAAATAATCAAAGGTTTTATTCTTTTTACTTCTTTTAAAACCAAATAATATTCAAATGAATGAAAATAAGATGACCTTTTATTGGAATTAACAAAATCCGACCACTCTTTTCTATCTATCTTTGCCGGATCAGTGATTATTTCATATTCCATTTTTTCACTTTATATTTTAATCAATCAATAAACTCTCTGAACCATAATTCAAGATTTATCCATTTCCATATCTCTTTGGAAATATTCATCTTTTTTCCAAGATGATCCGAAAACATTTTTTCTGCTTTGAATTTATCTATAATACCTCTGTTTTTAAATGATTCCGAATTTAACAGTTCAACAATATAATTTTTAAATTTATCGGTTCTAAACCACTTATCTTGAGGAGTATCAAATCCGACCTTATCTTTTCTCAAACGGATTGATTCGGGCAAAACACCTTGCATTGCTTCCCTCAATATATGTTTTGTCATCCCCTTTCTAATGATAATATTCGAAGGAAGTGACAATGTTTTCTCAACAAACCTGTGATCCAAGAAAGGAACTCTTGACTCAAGGGAAAAGTGCATTGAATTTCTATCCTCCCATTTTAGAAGATGCTCAAGCTTGAATTCAAAATGGGCAAAAAGCGAATCGTTCAAGCTCTTTGAGCCGTACAGATCTTTTGTTATTGTATTTGATGAAGAGTATCGGCTTAAAAAATATTTATTTATATAATTATGTTCTGATGTCCTAATTCCCGACTTAAAAATCTCAGGTATTAAAAAATAGATCATTGTTTTTAACCCATAAAGAGAGTGATGGTTTTTCAAATAATGAAATGACTCGCTAAATAGTTTTATGATTTTAACTCTTTTTAAAAGATCTTTAAAATAGAATCCGAAAAAATAGTGATAACCTGCAAGCTGTTCATCTGCCCCTTGCCCATCAAGAGTAACCACAACATTTTTTTTCGCAAGCTCCATTACTTTAAACTGAGCATAGGGAGAAGTAGATGGTATCGGCTCGGAATGAGCCTTTATAAAAACCTCTTTATCATCAAAAAGACTTGCTGCAGTCGGAGTTGTAAAGAACATATTTTTTAACTCATTTGAATATTCTGAAATAAATACCGATTCATCGCCTGTTTCACCTTTTCCATAAACTGCTGAAAATGTATTAAGATCCTTTTTGTTAAAATCGGCAATAAGTGTTGAAACTATGCTCGAAGAATCAAGTCCCCCGCTCAAACAGACTCCGACAGGAACATCCGAACGCAGCCTTAATTTTAGAGAATCACTGAAAAGCTCCCTGAATTGCTCAGGATCATTAAAGGGATCAGTCGAATTATCTTTCAGATCATACCATTTTTGAATTTTAAATTTTGAATTTTGAATTTTAAAAAAACACCCATGTTGAATTTTTTTTATTCCTTCGAAGAAAGTATTTTCAGTCTGATCCGTTCTATTAAAAGCAAGATAGTCAAATATTGCCTGATTATTTGCTCCCGTTTTCTTTTTCATTACGGAAAGAATGGAAGGGATCTCGGAAGCAAAGATAAAAATATTATTATCTCTGTAATAATAAAAAGGTTTGATCCCGAATCTATCCCTTGCTCCAAAAATCGAACCGGATTTTAAATCATAAATAACAAATGCAAACATTCCATTGAAACGATCAAGACATTTTTCTCCCCACTCCTGATATGCTGCTAATACAACTTCGGTATCAGTCCCTGTTTTAAACAGATATCTATCCTGTAATTCGGTTCTTAACTCAAGATAATTGTAAACTTCTCCGTTAAAAACAATTACATAACGTCCATTATGACTGTACATCGGCTGATGACCTGATTTTGTGAGATCAAGGATGCTCAACCTGACGAATCCCAAGCCGATATTTTTGCGGAAAAAAGTTCCGTCATCATCAGGACCTCTATGCTTCATCCTTTCCATCATAGTTTTAATTCGATTGGACTCAACCCTTTGCCCGTCAAAATTAATTATTCCGCAGATTCCACACATGATTATTAATATTCACTAATAATTTTTCTATATAGATTTTCCAATTCTTTCTCTTTTTCAAGTAATTCCAAATTTTTAAAAGCATATTTCTGGCCGGCTAAACCTATTTTTTTTCTTTTATCCAAATTTTCAGTTAGATCCAAAATTGATTTTACTAAATTATCTACATCCCACTCTTCAACCAGCAACCCCGTCACACCATCTTTAATAATATATGGGATTCCTGCATGATATGTGGAAATCACAGGTAATCCGGCTGCCATCGCTTCAACTATTGCCCCCGGTATCCCTTCTTTATCCCCATTAACATCAGTCACACTGGGATGAATAAAAACATCACTATTATTAAAATACATCTTATGTTGATTTGATGCATAAACGGTTTTTCCTTCCAGTGAAACATATGATCCCATACTATTTTCTTTTATATATCCGGCTATTTCCGGTTCCAGCTCTCCCGATCCCACAATCTTCAGTTTTATATTCTTATTCTCTTTAAAAGCTTCTTTAAATGATTTCAGAATAAACAAATGACCTTTCTGGGGAACTAAACCCGATACTATTAAAAATGAAACTTCTTTAGAATTACGGTTATATGGATGATCTTCATAGAACTGCTTTGTGTCAGATCCATAATAATGAACAATGATTTTTTCTCTTGGGCAACCAACATTTATCAGATCCTTTTTCATATCCGGTGACATAGCAAAGATATAATCCGCATATTTAAACGTTCTTTTATTTAAGTATCTCCTCCCTAATCCAAAAAATCTTTTTGGAAATCCTGAACAATCATACCCATAAAATGAAACTACCTTGGGTTTATGAATATTCTTTAATAAAAGAAGATAAATCCCTGCATCCGTCCCATAATGAAAATGAAAAATATCGGAATTATCAGTAAATTCATCTATTTTTCGAATGTCGTTGACTGTAATAAGTTTCCTGAATTTATATTTTAATTTTGAACTGACTGTTGCTGTTTTATTTAAATTTAAAATAGATATTTCACTGTTTCTAAACTCTGCAAATCCTCCATCATTAATTTTAGAAATATTTTTATATACTATTGACGGTATAAAATTAATATGATTTGAAATCTGGTTTTGAATAAAAGAAGCATGAAGATGGGTTGATTTTCTTATAAAGTGAGTAACTCGATTTTTCATAAAACAATTCCTTGCGATATTAAACTTTTTTTATACTCCTTCAACTTTGGAAGATACCACTCAATGGTTTTTTTCAATCCATCAAACAGTGAATATTCAGGATTATAATCTATGAGAGCTTTAGCTTTATTTATATCCGCAACAAACTTACAAACCTCACCCAATCTGTTTTCTCCAAAATAAAGTTTACTACCTGAATTTGTAAGTTCGAGAATATTCTTAGCTACTTTTTCAATTGAGGCACCTTTTTGGGTTGCAATATTGTATACTTCATTTTTGGCACTCTCAAAATAGACAATCGAATTAATTATTCCGGAAACCGTATCTTCTATATAGGTGAAATCCAATATTTTATCCCTTCCGAATACAGTTATGTCTTCATTTGATACAGCCTTTAAAATAAATAGAGGAATTACTCTATCGCTATAATCATACTTACCATAAACATTTGAAAATCTTGTTATGATGAAATCCATATCATAGCACTGATTATAGGAATGTATCATAGCTTCACCTGCAATCTTTGTTGCCGTATAACTACTTTCACAATGTCTTACATACGCTTCATCTTCAGAATGAATTATATAATCCGTATTTCCATAAACTTCTCTGGAGCTGGAAAAAATGATTCGGTTCATATCATTTTTCCTTATATGCTCTAATACATTGTATATCATCAAAAAATTATCTCTCGCTAAATCAGGATTTTTTACAAGGTTGAATACCCTGGCATTTGCAGCTAAATGAATCACCATGTCAAACTTGACAGGTAATTTTTTTAGAAGGTTCTGGTCTCTCAGATCCAGATAGATTGTTCTTTCATCTATTTGATAATTCCAAATATTTTTCTTTATATCCACACCTGTCACATCTGCTCCTAAATCCATTAGTTTTTCACAAAGGTAGTTGCCGATGGTTCCGGAACTCCCTGTTACAAGAATTTTTGCATTTTTAATATCCATTAAACTTTCTCCTTAACTATGAATGATTGTAAATATCGGATCATATTTCGTCATAAATATAACCAATAGTAAAGTGATACTACTTTATTAATATTTCCCGAGTGGTCTTTCTCTTTATACGTCGAAATATATTTTTTCAATTCTTCAGCATTAAAAATCTCAGAATAATTATAATCATTATTTTTAATTGAATCAAAAAATAAATAGTTCCATCTCTTCTGATCAAAATCCAGATTATTTTTTTTTGAATGGTACTTTCTTTTTAAATACAGATATGGAATAAAAATCCTTTTTATTATTTTAATCAAATAATTAGGGGGATATCCTCTGTCAACAGGAATTTCTCCAAGTTCAGGATAATTATTTTTTATTATATTTGAATAGATTATTTGCCCCTTCCATCTTAACAACAATGATTTTTTAAAAGCTCTTTTATAAATATTTATATATGTTGAATTAAATAAATAATTAAGAATTTCTATATCAAAAAAAGGAGATATATTATCTGCATAAAATCTTTCAAGGTGCATTTCATTACCATAAAATTTTCTAAATCCTAAATTAATAAGGTCATATAGATAAAACAAATAATCATTTTTATATTTTTTTTTAATATCAGTTATCAATTGCTGTCGTAATAATATTTTTTTTTGCAATTGTTCATTCAGAGACATTGCCCATTCTTTATTTATAAATTTCATAAAATGATTATCATCAATATATTTTTTCAGATCAAATTTTTTATTCTCATAAAATATTTCATAGTATAATTCATTCATATAGTCACATTTTAAATGAATCGGTCTTAATATTTCACCGGTAATTAATCCGCTAAAAACAGTGTTTGAATATTCCGAGAGAATTTTAAAAGCATATGAATAATTAGATCTCTCAAAGGATGATAACCCGTCCGAAGCAAAAATTGACTCAACTCCATATTTAAAATAATTGTCTTCAAAATCCTTTTCAAGATATATAGGTCTATAATCAATATTTAATCTGTTAGATACGTTAAGTGGCACTTCCGTATTCTCTCCTTTTCTTTTGCCAAAAGAATAAGTGAAAAAATTAATATCTTGTTTAAGCAGAGATGATACTATTGTACGTCCGTCGAAACCTCCGGTTAAAGAACATATATTTATTTTTTTATTTGAGGATTTCTGTTTAACAGAGTGGTTTAAAAGCTTTGTAAGTTTTTTGTGAGAGAATTTCTCTGATTCGGATTTAAATATCATATCTTCCAAAGAAAAACTATTTGTTACTTTGATATCTTTTTGACCTGCTTCTATTACTTCTCCTCCATTCAACTCTTTTACATTTGATAATAAAGTATTATCACTTATCGGGTAAGTAAATAGAATCTTTTCTAAAACAGATAGGTCATTAATGTCATAATCTAACTCCCTAAATAGATTAATATTATTTGAAACAATAATTTCTCCTTTTGACATACTGTAATATACAGGTTTTAATGCGAAATGATCATTAATTATTGTCAATTTATTTGCTGATTTTTTAAACCGAATTATTGTAAATTCACCTTTGATTCTCTTTAAAATATTTTCTTCTTCCCTGCATAAAGCTAAAACTTCTTTCGGCTCAAGTTTCCCATATTGTTTATTATATTTGGAATTGTGGAAAATATTTCCAATTATTACTATTAACAACTGATCATCTTCAAAAGCCGTATGCATTTCATCTTCATATGATAAACCGATAATGGAAAATCCTGTTAAATATTTCTCATATATTTTGTATCTTTTGTTTTTATAAATATTTAGAGTTTTGTTATATATTCTTTTTCGTAACTCAGTTTTCCCATACTTTAATATAAAATCAAACATTAATTAACTTTCCCTTTTAGAACGGTTTTTATAAAATCCTTTTGTATCTGATCTCTAAATAGATTTATATTTCCTGCTATATGTGGAGTGACAATTACATTTTCAAATTTCCATAGCTTACTTTGTCTGGGTAACGGTTCGGTTATAAGAGTATCTAATGCAACTGCCGACAGATATTTATTTTTTAATGCAATAATTAAATCATCTTCATTTATAATATTTCCACGTGCAATATTTATTAAAATAGAATCTTTTTTCATCATTTTGAAAAATTCCAGATTAATTAAGTGTTTAGTCTCCGGATTTTCAGATAATGCGACAATTACAACATCTGAATTACTCAGAAATAAGTCTAACCGGTCAGGGTAAAACCAATCATCAATGATTAGAGATTTTGAGTGAATTTTATCATAACCATTGACATGACAACCTAAGTTTTTAAATATTTCCGCTATAGCTTTCCCGTTGTTTCCTACACCCATAATTCCAATTGTTTTTTTCTTTATTGATATAAACGGTTTATTCAATATTTTGCTCTGATCCCACATTTTTTTTAACTTATTATTAAAAGCATAGTACAATTTTAAATTTAAATTTATTGACATTGCCAAACAATATTCCGCAATAGACATAGTTGAAATACCTTTAGGGCTAAACACTTCACAACTTGAAGGTAATTTAACCTTTTTTAGAAATTCTAATCCCACAACACCAAAATATATTTTTTTTTTAGTTAATAATCTTGCTTCAATAAATGAAGACAGACCAAAACAGAAAATATAATCGGCACCGGTAATTAGTTTAATAAATCTGAATTTATTTTTAACAAAATAAAAATCAAATTCGTCATCAAGATTTGAAATTTTTTCCAACCATTCATTTTCAGTAAAATATGAATTAAGACTAATTAACACCCTCTTTTTTGATTTTTCCCAATCTCTTACCTTTATATATTTTAGAATAAGTTTTACTAACTTTTTTTTCATTTTATAATTCTTTTTATAATAAAGATTGGTATTTTAAATATCTTAAGTCCAAACCTGATTTCATACAATGCAGGTTTAATATCATCCCATGTAAAATCGGAAAAGATCTTTTGTCCGGATAAACTCCTGAGCCAGTTAAAAAACTTTAGCGTCTTTTCCTTTCTATAACTTAGATAAGAACTAAAATCCATATAAATATTAACCCATTTAATTCCATTTTTAAAATTTCTACTCTCTTTTAATTTCTCGCCAATGGAATCCTGATATTGATTGATCGGGAAGTTCATTCCACATTTCTCCGCCAAACTATTTTGCTGCCAATAACGGGGATTTAATTCGATTAATTTGAATTTTCCATCTTTATTATCAAGTTTAAACTCCGCAGATCCGACACCGGTGAATCCTATATATTTAAAAAACTTTTCCCCAAGTTTTTCCAATTCTTTATTCTCTATACTTTTCACACAAGAACCTACTCCGAAATGAATCGGATACTGTCGAATCTTTTGCAAAGTAAAATGTAAGATAGGTTTCCCTCTTTTTGAAATATAAGTACAATATTTAAAGTGATTTGTATCTTCACCTGATATTACTTCCTGAACAATAACTTTAATCCCCTTACTAATGATCTCGCTTAAAACTTTTCTTAATTCTTCTTCATTTTTAACAATAAATCCTTTTTTGGTACCACCGAATACTTTTCTCCATAAAGTAACATCAAGAGCTTTAATAAAGTAAGGAAATAATTTTTTATTTACAATCAGATCTATATCCTTTTTAGAATCCGGTTGGAATGTGTAAGGAACAGGAATAAGATTTTTTTCAGCCAACTGATATTGTTTATACTTATTCGTAATCTGTTTTAATAAACTATTATCCGGAAGATTAATATAAAAGTATCGGTCAAGATATTCTACGTTCTTTGATACGGAGTTTAGATAATCATCCGAAGTTATAAATAATACCGGTTTAACTCCGATATTTTTACCGAAAGAAACAAGAAACTCAATAAATCTCTTTTCCTCATTTATCGGATGAGGACATATTTCCCCTTTAATATATTTTGAATAAAATCCGATATCTTTGTTGAAATCTAACCCGTAAACTTTAATTCCGTTTCTCCCAAGACTCCTTCCCACAGCAAGACCTGTCTCAAACATCCCAAGAACCAAGGCAGGATTTTTTTGTATCATTTCTGGTTTATTATATTGTTTAGCCATGAAATATATTTATTAGGAGTTGTTATAAACAACTCATTTTTGTGATCACTTATATATGAAAAAATATGAGGCATTACATCAAATATAAACTTTGGTTCCAATGAAGGATGAAACCAAAAATTACATACAACACTATTTTTTATAGCTCTTTCTATAATTTTTTGATATCGATAAATATGATAATCTACAGACCAGTCTTTACGATATGCAAACTCATAAGTTCTCTTTAATTCCCAAAGTCCGTTTTTATGCTTTTCCGGATACCCCAGAATATTAGCATAATCGGTTTGAAATGAGTTAAATCCTAGTTCAGCCAACTTATCAAGATTTCCAATTGTATGCCCCGGATGTACAAAAGATATCAAATTCAAATCAAACTTTTTCGCAGCTTTTTTGCAAGCTGATACTTCACTTCCAAATACTTCGGAAGAACAAATGGAATCACTGCAATCAATATGTGAAAAAGTATGACATCCGATCTCATGTTCCGTTTTTGCATCTAAAATCAATTTAATTAAATCAGGTGCATACCATTCAGGGTCTTTTCCCCAATTAGAATGGGGATCATTTTCAAACCAATCATTATTACTAAATTTCCAATAACTATTTTCAAAATTTTTCAACCGTTTAATCTCCGGATGAATGATCCCCTTTTCAATTGAACACTCTGACAAAAAAAGGTGTCCTACCGTTGCCCAATTAATAGGAATTCCAAACTTTTCACATAGATCAAGAATTGCCGGAATGTTTTTCCTTGCTTCTTTCGCTTTGTTTATGGCATCACTATAGGAAAAACCTTTAGCAAACTGCCATCCCCAAGCAAGCTCAAAATCAGCGGTGATTGTAACAACTGCTTTGTATGAATCGGGAATAAAATCTTGCCGGTCTGATCTTGATTCAATTTTCGGATTTCTACCAAATAAAAAATTAATTTTACTAAGTAAAGGTTTTATTTTTGAAATATACATTGTTTATAAATCTCTTCCAGTTCTATTAAATGTTTTTGGGGAGAAAACATCTCCATACAGTGTTTTCTTGCCTGATTCCCGAATTTTTCTCTTAATTCAAGATTATTAATTAATAAAAGAGTTTTTTTGAACATTTCTTCTTTAGTTTTAACAATAAACCCACTTATACTATTTTGTATTATTTCATTATTCCCTCCTGTATCAAATGCTATAGACGGAACACTGCTTATTCCGGAATCAATCAAAGCAATTGAAAGACATTCTTCCCTTGATGGATTTATAAATAGATCAAATGATCTATAATAACGAAATGTATCAGCTTGGAAACCGTAAAACTTAATATGATCATTTAATTTTTTTTTCTTTACAACTCGTTCTAATTTTTCCCTGTCAGGTCCATCACCAACAAGATCAATCTCCCAATTCTTTACCCTTTGCTTGTTTAGAAATTCTCCAAGTTCAATCAAATAATTAACCCGCTTTAATTCAACAAATCGCCCGATATAACCGATTGTAAATTTTTTACTTTTTTGGGGGAGAAATTCCTGCACATCAGAATAATCCGAAGAATTATACAAAACATCAAGTTTATATAATGGAAATTTAAAACGTTTTATAAAATACTCCATTAATTCATGATTTACAAAAAGTATTTTTTTTATTGATAAAAATCGGGATAAAATTTTTAAACTAATTACTGAACGAAACGGAATATCATATTCATGAGAATGAAAATGCCATACAACTCCAACTTTGGTCATAATGGAAGCAAGTGCGGAAATAATCATTGGAGCAAACAGTGAAGCATGAATAATATCAATCTGCTCATTCTTCACAAAAGATGCAACTTTTTTAATTGTTAAAAAATAATTACCTTTTTTAAAAAAAACAAATTCTACCTTTTCAGACAATTGATTTGATAGAGGACCATTCTTAAATGTTCCCAAGAAAACTTTATTGTCTTCACTCAATAGATTTGCATCTATGACCGCCTGCTTCTGAGCTCCTCCATAAGAAAGGGAACTAATAAGAATAAGAATATTCATGTATCTATTGACCTTCTATAAATATCAACGGTCTTCTCGGCAATTTCACTCCAGGAAAATTCGCGGCTTTGCTTTAAAACCGATATATTCTCCTTCATATCTTCAAGTTTTTTTTTATCTTGTAATGTTTCAAAAATAGTTTTTCCCAGTTTATCGCTATTTTTAGGAGGAACAAGTTTTCCCGTTTTATTATCAACAATAACATCTTTGAATCCTCCGACATTCGAGGCTATGACCGGCTTATTGAAAGCAAAAGCTGTCATGACTACTCCGCTTTGAGTTGCATCAGTATATGGACAAACAACCAAGGTCGCTTGACGAATCAGATCTGCTAATTCGTCATTCGAGATATATCGGTTAATAATTATGAATGTGGAATCATTTTTAATATCTGAAATATCAAAATAAAACTTACCACCTCCGGCAATAATAACATGAAAATTCGGTAATTTTTTTTTCAGCCTTTTTGCTGCTTCAACAAGATATTCAACACCTTTATATGGAGAGATACGACCAAAAAATAGAATTGTGTTTTCTCTCTCTTTTATATTTTCATCTCCAAATAACTTATACACCTCTAATATTCCAAAAGGTACATAATTAATTTTTTTCTTTAATTTTGGAAAATTCTTTATTATTTCAACAAATGTGTTTTTATTGTGAACAATAATCTGTTTTCCAACAAATATTATGAATTTATTCATGAAATCTGCAAACCATTTACGTTCTCCGGTATGACCAATATAGTCATGGATAGAATAAATCTGCGGGTGATTAATAAGTAAGAATTGCAAATACGGTAATACTCCATGCTGTCCGTTAAAATGAATAATATCATATTGTCTTAATCTCTTTGCAAATTGGAATGAAAGTTTGAAATTATCTATAGATTTCAACTTTAAACTTGGGAAAATATAAATATTAATTTGATAGGCACCATCAATATAATCTGAAATTTTATTATCAAACATTTTTTTGATTACACTTTTCTCAAATATTCCTGAATTAAGTTTATCCTTTTTTATATCTATTATCCCTTCCAATCCTGAAGTTTGAGAGTAAGTCAGGAACAAAGATATTTCACAATATCCTTTTTCGCTTATATTTTTCAGCAGAGGTATTATTGAATCTGACATTCCAAAGCTAACAACAGCAATCTTAGGATTCTTTTTTTTTAAACTCATTTTTCAGAAAACAGGTTATTTCTCTCAGATTTTTTATCTGAGTACAAGCTGATATAATATCATCTTTTAAAGAAACAACTCCCGACTTTAATAAAAAAAGTTTATTAATACCGGCATTCACCCCTGCAAGAATATCGCTATCATTATCACCTACCAATATTGAATTTTTTAAATCAATATTGTATTTTTGAGCAGCTTCTAATATCATTCCCGGATTTGGCTTTCTTTTATAACTTTTCCTTTTATACTTTCCTTTACCAAACTCAGGATGATAAGGATCATAATAAACATCAGTAATATTGATGCCATTTTTTTTAAACTCCGAAAGCATCCAGGCTGTAAGTTTTTTAAAATCATTATCCGAATAGTACCCTCTACCTATTCCGGATTGATTTGTAATAATAATTATTAAATATCCTAATTTTTGAATCTCAATAAAAAATTTAAAAACATCTTTAATAAATTCAAAATCTCTTATACGATATACATAATTTTTCTCAATATTTATCACACCGTCACGATCAACAAAAAGTGCTCTATTCATACTTGCTAAAAAAAACTTTATCATGCATTATTTTAAAATAATCCTGTGGCAATCCAATATCCACAAATTTCTCCGAACAAACCTTTCCGTACAATTGATTATCAATTGTATCTTTTTCAAAAACATCCCTTTCAATTGAAAAAACTTTTTTTACTCCATATTTCTCTATAAAAAATTCTTTATTAATCAAATAAATTCCACCATTTATTAATCCTGAATTAACATATTTTTTTTCTTCGAATTTCATGATTTTATTCTTATTATTAAGAACGACTGTTCCATATCTTGATTGTTTTTTTATATGTTTTAAAGCTAAAGAAATTAAAGCATTATTTTCTCTATGAAATTTTTCAAGATTTTTCAATGAGATAGGGAAAAAAGTATCTCCATTTACAACAAAAACAGGACTTTTATTAGATTTACACAAAGATTGTAAAATAGCACCTCCGGTTCCCAAAGGTTTATCTTCCATTACATATAATATTTTCATGTTTTTCAGCTTATCACCGAAATAATCTTTTATGATTTCGGATTTATAACCAACCGAAAGTATAATACGTTCTATATTTTGTTTTTCCAACCAACAAAAAATGTAATAAAGGAATGGTTTCCCGTTTATCAATGCCATTGGTTTAGGTCTATCATTTATTACATTCCGTAATCGAGTTCCTAATCCACCGGCAAGTACTATTACATCCATGTGAGATAATACCTCAGAAAAAAATCTATAAGGAAATTTTCTTGATGTTTATTCAAATATTTTCCAACAATGACATCCTCCTTCACTAAAATGAAATTTGGTTACATAACCTTTGAATTTATTAAGTTTGTTTACTAAAACCATTTTCCGGGAAGGATCTACTACGAAAAACATAAAACCTCCACCACCCGCTCCTGATACTTTGCCTGAATAAGCTCCGGATTTTATTGCGGATTCATATATTTCATTTATTCTTGTATTAGTAATAGATTTCGCCATTTGCTTTTTATATTCCCATGAGTGCCCTAGAATATTACTAAACTCTTTTATATCTCCTTTAAGGAGACTATCTTTCATTTCAACAGCATCTTGTTTTAATCTATGCATTGCATTAAGACTTTTCTCGCTTTTTCTATTAACATTTGCAATTTGTTCTTTTATTATTCGCTCTGAAGAGCGAGAGACACCTGTGTAAAACAAAACAATTGATGATTCCAGTTCATCAACAATCCATCTTTTAATACTCAACGGATTAATAATAACCCTATCATCTTTGTGAAATTCCATAAAATTAAAACCACCAAAAGTTGCAGAATACTGATCTTGTTTTCCACCGGTAAAATTAAGATCCCTTCTCTCAATTTCATAAGAAAGTTTTGCAATCTCATATTCTCCTAATGGTAATGAAAGCCATTCGGAGAATGCTTTTACAATAGCAACAACTAAGGCTGACGAGGAACCTAATCCACTTCCGGGAGGAGAATCGGAAAAAGTTGTCATTTTAAAAGACAAAGAATTCTTGAAACCATATTCTTTGATAATTCTATTATATACAGCTTTATGGATATCTAATTCACCTGTGATCGGGAGTGATTTTTTAGAAGGATATCTTAGTTTTTTATTTTGATCAAAAGAAATAAATTGAATTTCATTGTTTTTCTTTTCCTCTATTATGCAATATGCGTATAAATCGATAGTTGCATTTAAAATAAAACCGCCATAAAGACTACTATAGGGAGTTACATCCGTTCCACCCCCCGCCATTCCTAATCTCAAAGGTGCTTTACTTCTAATAATCATATCTTATACATTTTACCATTATAAATTATATATTTTAGTAATTTGATTATACTTTTATTTATCTGACATATCGATTTTTTCACAGATTAAAATAAATTGTATTTTAAAATATTTCTCCTTATCTTATTCAATATATTTGTTTAACTCTTTTTCTGCTTTTATATTCCAAAAATGAGAATCAAAATGTAATCCAATCTTATTACCCATTTCAAATAAATTACTCTACTATTTGAGTTTAAGTTCTTATTCATCTTTATAAATTTTCAAAATATACTTCTTACCTAAATAAGTAAAATGCAAAGGGAATCTTTTATTATCAGCAATCCTGAAATGATTAAATTGCTCTTTAATTGTTTTGTTAATATCAATTTCATCATCTTTTTTATCCCTTTTTCTAAAAAAACTTTCTTGCCCTGTTTGTTCAATCGGAAGTAGTACATCCCTTCTATCAACATATTCCAAGCACATCTTAATAATTAGATCTCCCGTTTTTTTTTGCATCTCATCTAACAAATCAGTTTCCTTTAGAAAAAGTTTCCTTTTAATATAATATGGACCGGCATCTACATCCTTTACAGCTTCAAATAGTGTCAAAATAATTTCATTATTCCCATTTAATACCTGCCATTGCAAAGGAGAGAAACCCTTCCCGCTTGGTAAATCACTAGCATGAACAACAATATTATTTTTATTTAATTTTAAATATTTTTCCTTAATAATTTTTGAGCAACTTAAAATAAAGCAAATATCTCCTTTCCTAATTTCTTTGCCGGTATTAACATAAAAAACCGAATATTTTCTTTCCAATAATTTTTTTTGCAACTGTTTACCAAAAGGTAAAAACCAACTATTCGTGTTATCTGTTATTATTGTTATCGTCATGAAAATATATTTTTAAATGTATTAGATATATATACAATTTGCTCATTAGATAAATTTGAATACATTGGCAAAGTAATCTCATTGTCAGTTACATACTCCGTAACAGATAATGACGCACTATATTTTTTATAGATAGAGAAGCAATGAACAGCAGGATAATGAACGCTTGTTTGTATTCCATTTTCAGCAAGTTTTTCTCTTACAAAATTTCTTTTTTCTTTTATACTGTTTTTTAAAACAATTGGGAAAATATGATTGGAAACAAACTCACGAACAGATAAAAATGGAATAGCTATCTCAGTAATTTCAGATAAAGCTTGGATATAGTAATCTCTCACCATCTCCCTTTGTTTCAAATCCTTTCTCAATTTATCAAATTGGACAATTCCAATCGAGGCTCTGATATCATCCATCCTGTAATTGTATCCTAATCCGACCACATCATAACTTGTGGAATGTCCCTTTGATCTTTCATAAGATAATGTGGTCATACCATGTGAACGCAATAATTTTGCTTTATTAAAATATTCCTCATTATCAGTCACCAACATTCCACCTTCACCGGTGCTTATATTCTTATTTGAATAGAAGCTGAAGCATCCAATATCACCTATTGTTCCCAGTTTCTTTCCTTTAAACTCAGATAATGGTGCATGTGCAGCATCCTCAATTATTTTCAAGTTATTTTTTATTGCAATTTCCATTATTTTATCCATTGCACACGGGAACCCTGCATAATGCATTACAATGATAGCTTTAGTTCTCTTATTTATTTTTTTCTCTATATCTTCCGGATCAATTGTCAGGTCATTAATACTCGTTATATCTGCAAAAACCGGTTTGGCACCTACATATCTTACTGAGTTAACAGTAGCAGCAAAAGTAAGTGATGGAACAATAACTTCATCACCATCTTTGATCCCCAATGTCAATAATGCAAGGTGAAGTGCACCTGTACAACTGGATGTAGTCAATCCATATTTTGAATTTAAAGCTGTTGAAAACTTCGATTCAAGTTCGGTACATTTAGGTCCGGTTGAGATCCAACCTGATCTTATTGTTTCATATGCTGCTTTTGCTTCACTTTCGTCAAAATTCAGATCAAATAGTGGTATTCTATACATTATAAATATTTGTTTTATATTTTTTCAGATTTTCCTTTTTCAAGAACCAATCGATTGTTATTTCTAATCCTGAGGTCAAATCATATTCCGGTTTATATCCGATTAATTCTTTTATTTTTGAATTATCACACCAAAGCCTGAATACTTCGGAATTGTCAGGTCTTATGCGTTGTTTTTCAACAATAAATTCAACATCGGAATTCATTATCTCTTTGATAGTTTCTAATGTATCTTTCATTGAAATTTCCACATTTGATCCTATATTCAAAGTTTCACCGATTGTTGATTCGCTTTCGGCAATTCCGATAAAGCCCCGACAAATATCCTTTACAAAATTAAAATCCCGTGTAGGTCTCAGATCTCCCAATTTGATCTGTTTTTCTCCTGCCGCGATCTGAGTTATTATTGTAGGGATAATTGCCCTTGCCGATTGTCTGGGACCATAAGTGTTAAAAGGTCTTGCGATTGTAACAGGTAAACCGAATGAATTAAAAAAGCTCATTGCAATAGCATCCGCTCCAATCTTGCTTGCACTGTAAGGTGATTGAGGTTGGAGAGGATGTTTCTCATCAATCGGTACATATTGTGCCGTACCATACACTTCGGATGTGGAAGTACTTATCACCCTTTTTACATTGTTTTCTTTGGCTGCCCGGCAGATATTCAATGTTCCCTTCACATTCGTATCTATATAAGAATCAGGTGCAATGTAGGAATATGGGATGGCAATTAAAGCGGCAAGATGAAAAATTATATCAATATTTTTTGTTATCTCTTTACAGAAATGGGGGTCCCTTACGTCTCCTGATATAATTTCCAGATTTTTATTTTCGGGGATATCTTCGAGCCATCCCCAAAAGTTAAAAGAATTGTAATATGATAATGCTTTAACTTGATAACCTTTCTCAAGAAGTAATTCGGAAAGGTGTGACCCTATAAAACCATCAGCACCGGTTACAAGAACTTTTTTCATTTTTCATTCATCCTTAAAATGATTATTATAGACTTCCTGAACTTCTTTGTAATCCTCAACAACACCAATGTCAAGCCAATATTCTTTTATCAAATACTTTGCGATCTTACTCTTTTTTTTAAGCATACTATTTATCAATACATCCATACTCAAAGATTCATTATATTTAATATATTCAAATATTCCCGGCTTCATAATATATATTCCGGACAGGATATTAGTCTTAATATCCTGCTTCTCCTCAATTCGTGTAACATAATCTTCATTGAAAAAAATATTACCGAACCTGAAA
This sequence comes from uncultured Clostridia bacterium, assembly GCA_964633415.1. Lineage (GTDB taxonomy): Bacteria > Acidobacteriota > Aminicenantia > UBA2199 > UBA2199 > CAZNLS01. The sequence goes on from CAZWFY010000022.1 coordinate 30,314, forward strand.
GGAGTAAAGAATTCTTTTATACCTACAATTAGATCAGAGTCAATTGCCAAACCAAATTTATACAATTTGGAAAAATCACATTTTGTCAAAATATCCCCATTCATGACAAGAAACGGTTCATTTCCCAGTCTCTCTTTTATTAAAGATAATGGTCCTACGGTGCCAAGGGGTTTATCTTCTTTACTTATATATAATTCAACACCATACTTTGAACCATCTCCAAAAAAATTTTCGATATAATCCGATTTATAGTTAGTAGCCAGAAATATTTCATTAAATCCATATTTTTTAAGATGCTCTATCTGAACTTCAAGAATTGCTTTTTCACCGACCGGAAGTAACGGCTTGGGAATCACTTCCGTAAAAGGCTTAAGACGCGTTCCCAATCCACCGGCTAATATAACAGCTTTCATGATTATTTTTTTATACTATATTGCATTGATTTTATCCGTTAAATAAAAAACATGACTATTTGTCATTATTTTAATTTATACTCGAATCATAACATTATTTATTCAATATTTCATCTATATGGCGGTAAAAATCAATTAGCTTTTTTGAGTTTTTTTTTAAATTCAAATATTTTTTTATATAATGCCTGGTATTATATTCTTTATTAAAAATTAAGTTAATATCATCAGCCAAAGTACTGATGCTTTCTGAACGAATTCCTAAATCAACAATATCGTTATGATTTTCAAAATGAATTAAATTAGGGCTTATTACAGGTGTATTTTGTGCTAAAGCTTCCATCGGTGCTATTCCAAATCCGGCAAAATCTCGGTGCATCGGATCATTAATAGGCATTAAATAGACATCTGCTGCTGCAAAGTAATCTGTAATCGGTTTATCCTGTCTCAATATAACATTTGCACCACTGTCAACAGCTTGTTGATACAACTCATCATTTTCATATCCACCAACCAAAAAAAGTTCAATATCATTGTCCTTAAGTTTCAGTTCTATAAATGTTTTTATTATCTGTCCGACATTTTTTGTACTGTAATATCTTCCCACATATAAAACAACTTTTTTATGTAAAGGAATATTTAATCGCTTTCGTGCTTCACACTTAGGAATTAAAGGTGTTTTTTCTATATCAATTCCATTATAAAAAAACTCACAACGTAACTTCGGGAATTTTTTTTTTAAAAATTTTTCTTCAACTTTAGATGCCGTTAGATATAAACCGACATATTTCAATACTTTTTTTTCAAAAAAATAGGGAATAAGCTTTAATGGGTTTTTTCTATATATAAACTCAAACCAACTAAACCCCCAACCGAGATGCTGTAAAATAATCTTATTTCTTTGGGGTTTTAACTTCAGCAATATCCATGTGATTAACGGATTATGACTCCCATAAAAATGAACAACAACCCGTTCACTTTTCATTTCATTTTTTAAGTATTCCAACATAAGTGGTGATTTATTAATAGATCCAATCTTTTTAATATTAAAAGAAGAAGAGGGGAAAACCCTATTCAATATTCCATCAATTTTTTTTTCATACACTTTATCTATTTTATCTCCATATGGTCTCCAACATTCAATTTCCAAATCCGAAGCAAGATTTTTTATATATTTTCCCCAAAGGCAATGCCAATCTTTTTGAAAAAACCCAACCCAGTATGGGAATGTTTCTATTTCTATAAATTTTGTATAAGGAAATCTCTTAATAAATTCTTCAGGTGAAGTATACTTATAAATCACATCTGCCGGAATATGCGGAAGTATATTGATTATTTTCATCTATTCTTTTATGCTTATCTCATCTTTAACATATTTTTTCATCTTGTTGATGTTTAATATCTCTCTAATAAAAAACAGATCTTTCTTACTGATTTTTTTAAACAGAAACAACACTCCCCAGTAACCTATAAAAAAAATTAATGCCATTACGGTTTTAACAATAAATCCATTGGCTAAAATTTTAAATAGAAAGAAAAATAAAACAGAGTAAATAATTCCAATAATCCCGATTTTTAAATCTTTTAATACTTTTATTTCGGGAATATATTTCTTCGAAAAAACAACAAACATAATCCAAAGAAATAAATTTGTAGATAGTAATCCTAATGCCACTCCAACTCCCTTCAAATCAAAAATTACAGGATTCGATAGAATAAATATGATTATCACAAAATAGATCATAGCAATAAAAGATATTTTAGCCGATAATTTAAACATACCTTTCCCAAAAATTATATTTCCATAAGGCAAACTTAAAACCGGAATAAATACGGCAATCATTATGATTGAAAAAATAGGTATAGTTGGTAAATATTTGCTTCCAAGTACAATTTTAATGATTGTTTTGGAATAAATAGCTGAAAACATTATAAATGGCATTACAAATATAAAATTAAAACGTTCATATTTTTTAATAAGGTTATTTATTTTAAAATAATCACCATTACTTAAATGCTTTGTAAATGTTGGGAAAAAAATAGTTCCGGCTGAATTCTGTATTAATCTTATAAAATTGCTAAAACCGAACGCAGCTACATAAAATCCCACTTCAACCGAATTTGTTAAGAACTGTAGAATGACTCTATCACTCCAATAAATAACAGTTTGGGAAAAAACAACAATAATTACAGGTAATGAGATAGTTAAATATTTTTTTGCGAGTTGCATATCAAACTTCCCCAGCGGATATCTTCTGAAGAAATAATAATATAGAGGTGCAACACAAAGTACTGCAATTAATTTTGAGCTGACTATTGCTATAGCTCTATAACCTAAAAGTACAACCGACAATCTAAGTATCTGAAATATTAAACTATAAATTATTTGTGGAATATCCTGCTTTGCCTGCTCTACATGAGCAACAAAAGTTGCATTAATAATTTTATAAAACTCATTTATCAAAATTGTCCCGAGTGTTATAAAAATAATAACCTCATGAGTCTTGGTCTCAAAGGGTTGTTTTAAAATGAATTTCTGCCAAAAGAAAATTGAGAGTATAACAAAAACAAAAATACCTATTAAAAAAAATTTAATTGTTGCAAACGTAACAATGCAATCTCCTTCGTTTTCTCCATCATTTATCAACTTAATATGAGCTGTTGGAGTTCCCATATCCGTAATAAATAAAAACATCGAAACATAAGAAAGACCAAATGCTACAGTCCCGATAACTGTCGGACCTGCAATTCTTGCAACCACGACACCTACAACCATTTGTATGAACTGAATACCCATACGTGACGAATAACTTAATATAAGTTTCTGCGTTAACATTTAAAATATTTCCAATATAAACCTAAATGAATTTATTTTTTTACATTTTCATATAACTTTAATAGATTTAACGGACATATTATGAATCATTATATTAGCAAATGAAAAAATTAAGCAAAACAGGAAAATTTTGTTCATTGACACCGAGAATCCTATCATCTGCAGTGAAGTAGAGTGAATAATGAAATAACCGAAAAATGCCACCGGAATAAACGAAAGAGATCCAGCACTATCATTTTTTTTATTTATTCGTTTATATTTTAAAGCAAAAAAATTTAGTTTAACAATAAAGATCAGGATCAAAATAAAGCCAACTATTCCGACATTTAACAATAGTGTCTGATTACCGACATGCGTATCCTGATAATTGTAGAAATCATCACTGAATCCCCATCCCAGAAATGGACTCTGCCAGAATTTTTTCATAACTCTCGGACTTCTTACATTTAACCTTTTTAATGTACCTCCGGCAGTAAGGTCTCCCCTCATCAGATCTTCTATCGTTTCAAAACGGGTTAACGATCTCTCAAACTGAACTTTATACAAAGAGCTTGATCTGACAAGAAAAAATACAACAAAAACTCCGATAATAGATAATGAAAAGATCTTTATTAGCTTCTCTATTTTCCCTCCGGTTAAAACGCCGAATATCACCATAAAACCGAATGCAATTATCCATCCTCTTGTTGCACTCATAATTATTGCCAATGCCGAAGAAGAGATAATCAGAATAAGATAGATATCAGGAAATATTTTTTTCTGACGTTTTATATAAAGAAATGCCATGAAGAAAGAAAAAAAGATCAAAAAAGAGCTGTCTATTGCTCTGGATGCAAATTCACTCGTCAGATTTAATTTGTGTGCCATTGATACAAAAAAGTAATTTGTTTTCACAAGGCTAACTAACGGCATTCCCGTCTTCATCTCATAAAACTGACTGAATAATGCAAAAAAGATAAAAGGGAACAACAATTTGCATAATTTCATAAAATCTTCCTCAGAAATCAATAATCGGGGAATAACAATGATCAACCCCCACGGCATTAAAAATCTGATAGCTTTAATGATGGATTGTTCATTCATTCCCAATACAAAGGAATAAACTCCTAAAAATAATAAATAAAAAAATATAATGTTGATCTCTTTTCTAAGAATAATGGGATTTTTTCTTTTTTTCAAAAACACTTTTAAAAATAGCATTAAAATCATCAGTTCTTCAAAAGCTATTGAAAATCCGGCAGTAATTGTATAAAGGGGAATTCTTGTTGGATCATTCCTAAGTGCTCCGTAAAAAAAACCGCCCGGCTTTTCAATCAATATAAATAGTAATGCAATAAAAAAATAGTCTTTTTTTGATCTGAATGCAATCGGAAGAATTAATAAAAATCCGACTTTCGATAAAAGAGGTGGCGTAAAATAGATTAGAAATGCCAAAGCCATCAAGAGAAGAAGAAACTTAGTGTTTTCATTATCCCATACAGGAGACATTTTAATTTTTTTTTCTTCCATATTAATTTATATAATCCTATAAACTTTTTTTATATTTCAAAAAATGAGCAATCGAAAACTTCTTTTTACGAATTCCCCAAATAATTCCGGATATAAAACCCTGCCATATCTTAAAAGCAGTTTTTAACCTGAAACCGTTTTTTAAAACAACCAGTGAAGATCTAAAAACTCCGTTTTTAAAATGTTTCCGAAAATATCTCCTGAAAAAATCCGGAGATCTATACTTCAGGATAACGATCATCGGATTCCTCGCATCATAATATGCTTTTAATGCAGACTGTTTCCCTATTGTCATACTCTCCTTATGCCATATCTTTGCATAGGGAGTGTAATAAAACGTAAATCCTTTTAATTTGGCTCTCGCCTGCCAGTCATACTCCTCCGCCTGGAGAAAAAACTCCGTATCATATCCGCCTACGCCAAGATAAACATCTCTTCTAACCAGAGTAAAAATATCATCAAGGAAAACTCTCTCGCTCACTTCATCATATTGTCCTGAATCTTTTTCACCCGAGCCTATATGATCACCATTCCATCGGATAGGATCTTCCGATTTTCCTACGGTTTGTAAGACATCGGGATTATCAAAATAATAGACCTTTCCCGTTACAAAACCGATAGATAGATCAGTTTCAGCTGTCCTTACAAGTTCGGATATAACATTTTTGTCGGCTTTCACATCATTGTTTGTTATTAAAGCATAATCGGATTTTTTTTTGTTGAATGCATAATCAAGGCCGAAATTAAATCCACCCGAATATCCCCGGTTTCTTTCTATTCTTATCACTTCAGCTTGAGGAAATTTGCTTTCCACATATTCCTTTGTCCCGTCATTTGATCCGTTATCAATAACAACCACTTCAAAATTTGAATAATTATTGGCTAAATATGAAGAGACAGAATCAAACAATAGCTCTTTCCCGTTAAAACTCAATATAAGGACTGTAACCTTTGGCAATCTGTTATTCATTCATATTTATTCTTATCTATTTGTTTTATTATCTTCGCAGGAACTCCGCCAACCATTGTATATGGTGCTACATCTTTTGTTACAGCACTATTCGGAGCAATTACGGAATGATGGTGTATTGTCACTCCCGGATATATCGTACAATTTCCGCCTATATAAACATTGTTTTCGATTGTTATGGGAGCAGTGGGATGGAATTCTTCATCTTTATAGCCTACAGACAATCCTTTCAAACAGACATTATAACTGGTATGAGTCCATACTCCTGTTGAAGGACCGGCTATATGGACATGATTTCCAATCTTTATGTTATTACTGAAATCCAGAATATTATTTATTCCGATATAGGATTCCTCTCCGATAACAATATTACCTTTCCCATATCCGGTACAAACAACTTTGGAATCTAAAATAGAATTACGACCGATCTGAATATTTGAAATATTCGCAAAATCTCCTACTTTAGAATTCTCCTCCATCCTTACATTTCCACCTATTATTGACATAAAACCTATCTTATTATTCCCTTCTAAAATAAGATCCTTTGAAACAGTACAGTTTCTCGCAAGATAATTTTTTTTCAATCTAAATTTGAATTTAATTATAGACTGACTAATAAAGCGTTTTATTATATATTTATAGTATCCTAAAAACCTCATTTAACCTCCCATGAATTTGCATGATCAATGATTTTTAAAATTTGACACTCTTTTAATTTTTGGTTCATCGGGAATAATAAATGTTGATCCTTTAAATTATCCACATCTTTAAAAAAACCCGGATTTTCCTCCGGGAGATATCCCCAGTTTTTATCGAATTTTTGACCGAAAATATTTTTTTTTGCAAGATGCTTTTCAAACTCACTTCTCTTTTCTATCAATACAGGAAATCCAATCATAATTTTATCGGATAATTTGGAATCCCCTATAAACTTAAATTTGCTTTCATCTAAATTTGTATAATAGAGTTCGGCAAACTTTTTTCTTTTATTAAAAAAAACTTTAAAATTTATACGCTTCAATATTTTCTTACTTATCCCTGACATTGGTGCAGGCTTTAAAAAATAGCCTCTTAATCTTTCATAAGGATCTTTAATAATTGAATTAATGAAACTAATCAAAATCACAATTATCTTTTTTAGAATTTTTATTCGAATCTTTTCTGTTATTACCGGATAAACCAATTTATACAGAGAGTGAATCACATAAAAAATATGTTTGATCGATTCTCCGGGTTTAGATATTGTTTGCAAAAGATTTAGATTATTTATTATTAATAGTGCACCATCCGGTATCCCGATCAATTTAGGAAAAGAAAAAAGGACAACATCTCCATCGGTTTTTTCATTAAATATACAATCTTTTTGAGGGAAAGAATGGGCTCTGTCATTTATAAGATAAGTGCCGTAATTATTACATATTTCCTTTATCTTTACTACATCGGGTGAAACTCCGAAATAATTAATAACCACTGCAAATGAAGGCTTAATTTTTTCCAACAATAGTTTAAAATGATCAATATCCGGAAATCCGTTTTTATATATCTTATACTGTTTGATCTGCCAATTTAACTCAAAAAAAGGCATATAAATTCCTTCGGGAAGCCATGCCGGTAAAAGAACTATTCTGTTTTTTTCTATACCACTTATTAAAGAAACAATTGCTTCTCTTCCGGAACCATACAATAAAAAATTCTCCCTATTAAATATTTTTAGGGTATTTTTCGAATTTTTAGCAAAAGATATATCTAATCTACTCCAATTATCAATAATTTCCATTTTTAATTTTTTTTAAATTTTCAAGGCAAAATTCTATTTAGAACTCTATACGAAATCGGTCTTATCGGTAAATGATAAAAGCTTATCAGATTTTTACTAAACCCCAGTTTGAATTGAGCAATTCCCGGTAATCGCTGTTTTTCTATTACGCAAAGATCATATTTTCCGCTGTTTCTTTTTTTCGCCCACTTTATTGATTCCCACCATAGTAACTCATTCTGATAAATATTTTTTGGGAGTTCTTTTACTCTTCCGGCAATCCATGCATGCATGCAATTCTCATTGCCGATCGTTAAAAGACCTGCAATATTCTTGCCGTTAAATATTGCTACAAGTGCAGATATTTTATTGTCATTATGATAATGATCAAATAATTTTTTATAAAATCCTTTTTCAGGCAGATCCATATCAAGACTTAACTTTAATGAATCCGAAAGTTCTTCGAATTCTTCAAAATCAGATATATTTAAACTTTTAAACGAGACACCTTTCTTCTCCGATCTTCTTATATTATGTCTCGTATTTTTCGAAATAACATTTTTAAATATATCATCTTCACTATCTTTTAGATTAATAATCGCTGTCTCATTTTTCATATAATATTTCTTTTTACTTATCTCTTCCGAACCTTCAAAACTTGACCAATATGATAATGACTCATTAAACTTGATATCCATTTTACTCAACAACACACTTAATGATACTTTGGACCTGTTATAAACCCATCCTCCATAAGGGATTTCAAAAATTGTCGGGTTAGAGTGAATTTGATTTAACAATTTATTTTTAATTAAATGCCCGGGACAAAGCCCCACAATCTCTTTTTTATCGTAAGCAATCCAATAAAAAAAATATGTATTATAAAATTCCGAAACAATTAAATTAAACTCCGGTTCATGAAAAATCAATCCCTTGTTTTTAAGAATAAATAAATTCAACTCCTCACTATTTATGTTTGAAACTTTTAATCTTTTAATCTTTATCATTTTTAAAAGAATAAATTATTGCATTCTTAATTAAAATAATTCTAAAGATACTCTAACTAATTTCATAAAGACAATTTTTAATATATTCAATTTCTTCATCCTTCAAATCCGAATGTAAAGGTAGTGTTATAAATTTTTTATATTCCTTTTCAATATAGGGGCAATTTCCGCCGAATTCTTTAAAGAGAGGTTGGATGGAAAGAGGAGTATAATGACATCCCGTTGCAATACCTTTTGATTTAAGATAGATCATCAATTCATCTCTATTTTCGGAACGGATTCCGAACATTTGATAAAAATATTTTTCAGGTTCGAATGGGATCAAGGGTTCAATCCCTTTAATCTCAGAAATACCATCAAGATATTTTCGAATTATTTCAGATCTTCTTTTGTTCATTCCCGGTAATTTTTTTAACTGTGCCAAACCGATAGCGGCAGAAAGATCGTTCATATTG
>CAZWFY010000023.1:0-38917 GCA_964633415.1 uncultured Clostridia bacterium
TATTTATAAAACTCAAATGCTGTTGTATTCTCTTCCAAAATCTCCGAATATGAGAAAAAAGAATTTATCAATTCTTTTTTCATTAACAAACAAGCTCTTTTCCACTCTGTCAAGTCCTGCGAACCTATAAAATCTCAAATAGATTAAAAATCAATAATCTACTATTTTCTATTTAATCTGTTTTAACAGGATTTCACATGCTTTTTTCAGTTGATAATCCACACCTTTTGATTTTGAATCGGGAGGATTTGTAACAATAATATTGGGAACTGCGGGTCCCCACTCCATATTTTTATCAGTTGCTTTAACATACCATGCACGAAACGGTTTTCTGACATACATCCCATTGATCAACCCCAAACCTCCGGTGGAAATCACAGCACCGAATGTCGGCTTCCCAACAAGTGTTCCTATATTCAAAGTCTTATAAGCATGAGAAAATATCTCCGCATTCGAATAACTTGAAGCGTTGCATAGAGCTATGGAAGGTCTGTTCCATGCATAGAATGGGAGTCTCTCGGCAAACGGGTAAAAGTTTCTGAATTTTTTATGATCTTTTAAAGATTTTACGGCTCCTCTCGGAATCGTATAGGAGTGCTGCTTCACATTTAAAACAGCCATCAGATAATCCGTTGTCCATCCACCACCGTTAAATCTCACATCAATAACTATTCCCTCTTTTCCGTATCCTGCAGAAGCAAGCTCTCTTTCGAACCTTTCAAAACTCGGCATATTCATACCCTGAATATGTAAATAACCGAGTTTCCCTCCGGAATATTTATCCGTCAGTTTTCTTCGTTGATCAACCCATTCATTATATAACTCGCTTCTCAGAGAAGAAGAAGGTCTTATCACAACATCTCTGATCTTTCCACTTCTGTTTTTAACTTTAAATAAAACTTTTTCTCCTGAAGTGTCGGTAAGAAATGACCAGAAATTATTTTTTCCGGTAACCTTCAATCCGTTTACTTCCAGAATAACATCATCCTTATACAATTTGCTCCCTACCCTATCGGAAGGAGAATCCGGAATAACATGAATTACTTTTACTCCTGAATCCAACGGCTCTACCCTTACACCGATTCTTCCTGTTGACTCTTTCTGAGTACTCTCTCTTCCACTGCCATACATCCCCATATGACTCGCATTTAACTGACCTAACATTACATTGAACATATCTCTGAAATCCTGAACCGTCGATGCTTTAAGACATTTTGCTCTATACTCCTTTCTCAATAAAGCGAAATCCATTCCGTGAAACTCAGGGTCATAAAAACTGTCTCTGAGCATTCTCCATGCTTCGTCAAATATTTGTTCTAATTCGCGGTTGTAATTCACAACCATCTTTGCTTTGAAGGGAATTGATTTAATCTTCCCGCTCTTAGTATCCGCTTTTGCAATATTTCCTCTTCCTGAAACAAAATATATATTTTTCCCGCTTTTTTCCAGAATAATTCCTCTCGGATTTGTAGCACTACCGGACAATTTTTTTATCTTTTTTCCATCCCATTTCACACTGAAAAGGACCTTCCCTTTTGCTCCGGGATTATCTGCAGTAAAAAAGAATTTTTTTCCGTCCTTTGAAATCACAAAATCCGATTCATCTCCGGGAAGATCCGTTACCCTTACAATCCTCTCAAATATTTTATCAAGATCAATTTTTAAAGGTTTTATCTCTTTTTTATCACTTTTATCCTTTGAAGATGAAACTCCATTTTTTTTTGAACTCTTTTTATCACTTATACCTGGGAAATGAATTTCATCCGATTCTTCTTCCCAGTCTCCGGCAGTTTTCTGCCAGTCACTCTTCTTTAACCAGACAAACCATATATCCATATTGCTGTTATGTCTTGCGGAAACAAATCCGAGCTTTGAACCGTCGGGACTCCAGAAAGGGGAATAATCCCCCCGGGGATGCATACTGACATTGACCGGTTTTAAACTATTATCAACTTTTTGGATATATACTTCAGAATTAAAATTAAGGTCATCGAGAGAATATGAGATCCATCTGCTGTCCGGACTGAATGTGATACCGTCCGGTGTTGCCCAACCGTTTAGAAGTAATCTCTCTCCGGAAAACTTTCCTTTTTTATCGATGTCAGCCACCACAAGCTTTCCATTACCTCTTAGAAATGCAATCTTCTTCCCGTCAGGAGATATAACAGGATAGGTTTCCTCTTCATTGCTGTTTGTAAGCTTCACAATTTTATGCTTTAGAGATTTAAACAGATCCTTCTCATTTTTATCATCCGAAGTTACGAGATAAAGATTGAACGCACCGGATCTATCCGAGGAAAAAATAAGCGATTGATTGTTTAACCACACAACATCTTTATCGCGATAAGGGTTGTTACTAATATTAACGGCACGTGATTTTTTCTCATTACTTTGAGTAACAAAAATTTCACCCCGTACTTCAAATGCAATAAGTTTTCCGTCTGGGGAAACATCATAACCTGTTACTTTCGAACTTATTGTTTTCCTCTCAACCGGATCAAATCTATAGTCCGGATCAATAAGAATATTTACTTTTGAAAGATTGCTTCCATCTTTATTTACGGTATAGATATCCGTTCCCTTTTCAAATACAAGCAAATTTCCATTTTTTGAAACAGAAACCCATCGCACAGGTTCATCGGAAAATTTTGTTACCGCCGACGGTTTCCCCTTAACCATTCCGTTAGTGCCAATATTAACTCTAAAAATATTATATCTGCCGGATCTTGCACTTATAAAGAATAGTCCGCTCTTATCCCAACAAGGGTGAAAATCCTGACCCTCAAATTTTGTTATCTGATTATACTTTTTTGTCTTGGTATCAAATATCCAAATATCTCTATTTGCAGAACCTTTATATCTCTCTCTTGTGACCCTGCAAGCTCCTCTCACAAAAGCAACAAATCTGCCGCCGGGTGAAACCACCGCTTCAGTCCCAAGTGCTTTTAAAAAAAGTGAAGGAGTTCCTCCGTTTGAAGAAACGGAAAGAAGTTCCTTCTCCCATTCAACCTGCTTATAATTTCTTGTGCTTTCAAAAATAATATCTCCCTTCTCTGTCCAACCTGTAGCAAGATCTGCAGAAGAGTTATATGTAAGCCGGAGAGGATGTCCACCGTTTATTCCTATTTCAAATATATCATTATTTCCATATCTGTTGCTTGAAAAAACTATTCTTTTCCCATCGGGACTGAAAATCGGATTGCTGTCATAAGCCTCATGGATAGTAACCCTGAATGCCCTGCCTCCATTTACAGGAACAGTCCAGATATCACCCTGGAATGAAAAAGATATCAGAGTGCCGGAACTATTGATAGCCGGAAATCTTACAAAAGGTTGCTCCGAGCTTAATAAATATGTTGATGACATTAATAATATCAATGATAAAATCAAAATGTTTTTTTTCATAATAATCTCCCGAAAAATATTTTAAATAAAAATATAGTTGTATTCTGAAATAATGTCAATGATAAGTTCACAATAAAAATCGGCTTTGCCAAGACTATTTAAGTGAAATTTCAAGTTTACCGGGATCAAAATCCATCAAAAACCTTTCAGCCATTTCATCGATCACAATTTTTGGATTCACCTTGTTAATTAAGCCTGTATTCAACGTATGAGAATAATCCCAAAAATATTCAATATTGGAAAACGTTTCGGCAAAATATTTTTTAAATCCGGAAATAAAAGAATCGTGAATATATAATATCTTTGTCTGATATCCTTTTTTACATATTGAAAATGAATGTTTTATCAAATTTCCTTCTAAAATATATGGGCTGAGATATGCAGTAAATGAACTTTTGGGAATTAAAAGTATATTTCTTTCGGTAATTATCTTCTCCAAAGAAAGCATTTTCGGGAAATCATCTCCCTCGGAAACACGCTGCTTTAATAAAAAATCTTCAAGTTTCAAAGGAATTATATTTTTTAAGTTTTCATTCAGATGATTAATAACTTTTTCATATGTAATGAAAGCACCGAAATCATTCCAATGAGAACCGGTTCTAAAATAGACCCGATGAAGTTTTTTAGCTTTTATTAACAGTTCCCTGACATCAATGATTTTAATAAAAGATCTCTTATTCAAATAGTTGATTAACTGAGTAAGTCTGGAATTCAGACCGGATTTCTTTATTTTACGAGGTATAAATTCAGGATAAATTGTCATTTTACTCGGAGCAAATATAATATAGTATTCAATTCCTCTCTTCTTCAATTTTAAATACCTTTTTTCCAGATTAACTCTCCAATTCTCAAGTTCGGTTATAGAAAATCGATGTAAATTTCTGAAATAATCTATCTGATTCCTTCTTTTATTCTCCTCAGCAAGAAACATCCATCCATTTCTGCCTAATAAAATCTTAGGTGTCGGAGACAATCCGAAATATTTAATATTGATATAATTATTGATACGAACCATATAGTTCTTTATAATCAGATTATCTGAAAAATATTTCCCGAATCTTTTAAGATAAGAAATAATCTCTGTTTCTTCAAATAAAGGCTTTTTCGCCAACTCTCTCTTTTCATTTAATTCAATAGGAGGAATTATCGAGAAAGATTCATTTACAACAGGAAATATTAATATAAAAATGAACAATATAATTAAAACCAAATCTCTCTGTTTTTTTAAATAAAAAAAATTAATATTATCAAAATTAAATAAAATAAATATAACAATAAAAAATATAAACAGAGATATCAAAAAATATCTGATCTTTCTTTTCCCAAACTTATTTATTAATTCTATTATTTCCTTATTTATTTCCAATTCATTTCCATTATTATAATTGATGGACAAATTGTTATTTCTAAATTTTATCTGTTTGAAATTCTTTTTCACAAAAAAATTCTTTAACCTATAGCCATTTAACTTTTTACTCCGTAAAAAAGATTTAATCGAGATTTCTTTGATAATTAAATCGGATTTAAAACCATTTACTGCAAAAGATAATTTTTTTATTTTAACCTGAGGCAATTCCGAATAAATTATTCCGAAAGAATCTCCGGCAATCACTTCTTTTTTTATCTTAAATCCATCTGATTTAAACCGAATATCACCTTTACTTAAAACTTTGACTTTTAAGGTAATAAATACTTTTTCTCTTATCTCTTTATGTGAAAAATAAAAAACCATCAGGAACAGTAAAACTATTGAAAAAAAGAATTTTAAAAAGATAATTCTATATTTATTCTTATTCATACTAAAACCTGAAATATATAAACGGATTAAATGTATTGTTTGAAATCTGCAGAATAGATAAAATAAATATTGCTATTTGTATCAATACCACAATCATTGAATAAAACTTCCTGAGCAAAATTGCTACACTTCCGGAATATCTGTCTATCATTTTTTTAATCGACAGGTCAATTGTCCTAATAAAAGGGAATGACCCTAACAATGCGATAACGATTACAACACCCAATTTAATGTTCATATATAACGCCGGATAATAATAAATATTATCACCGCTTCCGTTTCCAAACATAGCCGATAAATAGCCGAAAGAATAAGTCAGATTCTTTGACCTAAAAATCACCCACCCGATCACAATGACAATCAAACTATATAAAATTTTGATTAAATCACTCTTTCTTTTCAGCCACTTGCCGATTTTCAAATGCTCAAGTATTAAAAAAAGACCATGATAAATCCCCCAGACTACAAAAGTCCATTGTGCACCATGCCAGATTCCGCAAATTAACATTGTAATAAAAGTTCCCGTAAAATATGCCCAACTTTCAGCTCTAATTTTTAAGAACTTTGGTGATCTTATCTTCCTTGAAATTGCATAAGCAATAGGAAGAAACAGATAAAGTTGAAGCCATTGCCCGAGAGTAATATGCCACCTCTTCCAAAAATCCCTAATTGATCTTGATAAGTAGGGATAATTAAAATTTTCAGGAATCTTGAAACCAAACATATAGCCTATTCCGATAGCCATATCCGTATAACCTGAAAAATCATAATAAATTTGTAAAGAGTATAAAATAATCCCAAACCAACTCAATCCGAAACCGAGGGAATTTATCTCGATATTAAATATTTTATCCACAACAACCGCCAAAGTATCGGCAATTAAAACTTTTTTACCAAACCCGACAATAAATCTCCTGATACCTGTTGAATAGTAACTATCTCCGATTTTTCTTTTAATTATCTGATCGCTGAATTTGTGAAAAAGAGTTATAGGTCCGTTAATGACTTTTGGGAAAAATCCGATATACAATCCAAGATCTCCTATATTTTTTAAAGCATGCCCTCTATTCCAATAAACATCAATTAAATATGAGATAGAAATAAATATAAAAAATGAAATCCCCAAAGGAAGATGAATAGGCTGAATGATCACAGGTTTAACATTAAAATATTTCAGAACCGGATTTAAGTTGTCTAAAATAAAATTTGAATATTTATAAAAAATAAGTATGGCAATATTTATTGTAATCCCTAATAAAAGAATATACTTTCTGAATCTATTTTTTGTATTTCTTTCAATCAGTAATCCGAAACAGTAATTGATTATTACAGTTAAAATTATTACATAAGCATAATTACTTTCAATCCGGAAATAAAAAATAAAGCTTATAAAAAGAAGAAAAAGATTGTTATTCTCTTTTTTCTTCATTAATAAAAAAATAATAAGTGAGACGGGAAAAAATAAAAAAATAAAAACTATTGAATTAAACTGCATATTGATTAACATTATTACCAATTCTTTCTAAAAAAACAATATTATTACTTTTTTTCTGATTTTAATTTACGCTTTATAACTATCTCCTCCGATATTTTTTGAATTTTTTACTATAGAAAAATATTTTTGCATATTCCCTAAAAATAATAAAAAAACGAGATATTCTATAATAATTTCTATTTAATTATTGTAAAGGAGATGTTTTTTTAACATTTAAGGGGGAAAAATGAAAAAAAGTATTATATTTTTTACAATTTTAATTATGTTTGCAAGCCTCTCTTTCGAACGGAGAAGAGTTATAAGATTTAAACAAAGGGTGGATCCATACAAAGCATTTATAAAACAGAAAGTTGAATTACTTGGACTGAAAACAGGAAAAATCAATAAAATAGGTGATGTCTATATTATAATCGTCAATAATTTTTCGCCCAAAACAAAAGCCTTAAGATTAACAAAACCATTCAGGAGTTTCTCATTAAAAGTCAGACTATTAGGAATGCAACCCGGAAGAAGGGGAATTATAATTGTTAACTGTAAACCTGTTGCCATAAACAAAAATTTAAAAATAGTTTTAAGCAAAAAGGCTCTTCTCGGATTAAATTTTATTGTTGACACCAACAATATGCCTCAAGGAATTGTTATTCAGAAATAAAAAATCTAAAAAAATTATCCTTTCGATAAGTCTTTTCTTCTGAGAAGGCGATTATAATTTATCGCAAATCTGTGAGCTTCATCTCTTATCTTCATTAAAAGTTGAAGCCCGATATTTTTCCTGTTTAATTTCATCGGAGAAAATCTTCCTGGAATATATATTTCCTCATCCTTTTTGGCAAGTGAGATAACAGGAATTTTTACATCAAGTTTTTCAAGTGATTTAATCGCTGCACTCAACTGACCGGCACCTCCATCTATAACAAGAAGATCAGGGAAACTCCGATGTTCATCCTTCACTCTTTTATAACGCCGGAATACAACTTCTTCAATTCCGGCAAAATCATCAATACCCTTAATACTTTTTATTAAAAACCGGCGATATCCGGATTTATCCGGAATTCCGTTCCGGAAACTCACCATGGAACCGACCGTATTCGTACCGGAAAGATGAGAAATATCAAAACACTCAATTACAACAGGAGATTCGGTCAAATTCAGAACTCTTCCAAGCTCTTCAACTTTTTCAATATCTCCAAAATTGTTGATCTCTATGTTCCTTCTCACAAATGATAACAACTCCCTTTTCTCCCCTTTTTTCGGTATTGTTATTTTAACCTTTTTTCCCTTTATCTTTTCAAGAAAATCGATAACTGAAACATCGGGCATTTTATCGGTTATCAGTTCACTCGGTATAGGATTTTCAGAATAGAACTGAACGAGAAATTCATCAAAGAATGTATCCTTATAATCAAAAACCCACTCTCTTTTATTCTCAAGTATTCCTTTGTAAATATTAAAAAGCATGAGATAAACCTTTCCGTCCCGGATCAAAAAATTTATAAGATCCTCATTGTATTCTTTTTCTCTGACCATTTTCTGTTTCCGGGAGAGAAAATCTATAGCTTCAATCTTTTTTCTGATTTCAAGAGCAAGTTCATAGTTCATATCTGCAGAAGCATTTTTCATTTCATCTGTAAAACCTCTGATCAGATCTCCGGATTTTCCGGAAAGAAACATCTTAGCAAGTCTCACTTGTCTTGAATACTCCTCTTCAGATACGGCTTCTATACAAGGTCCGCTGCAAAGATCGATCTGATATCTCATACAAGCCCTTTTCGGCATCTTTTTGCAGCTTCTGATCTTAAATATCTTTTTAACCATCTGAAGAAGAATATTTCTGCTTGTTCCGGAAACAAACGGTCCGAAATAATCGGCATTTTCCTCCTTTTTTCTTGCGATCGTTATCCTCGGAAATTTTTCACGGGTTATCATTATATAGGCAAAATTCTTGGAATCTTTAAGGTCAATATTGTATTTGGGTTGATTCTTTTTAATGATCGAGTTCTCTAGTATAAGAGCCTCAACCTCATTATCAGTAACAATAAAATCCACATCGGCTATTTGAGAAACCATAATATCTGTTTTAGTGTCGTGTTTTCTCCCTGAAAAATAGCTTTTCACCCTCTTTTTCAAACTTTTTGCTTTTCCAATATACAGAATGGTCCCTTTCGCATCTTTAAAGATATAACAACCCGGAGAGTCCGGAATTTTTGTAAGATCGGAAACTTTATTCATCAATTGTTTTTATCGAAGATCTATCCTGTTCTAAAATATTTTTATCTCTTTTGTAAAAAAGATAGACAATACCTCCGAAAACCCCAAGAATCATTCTCAAAGCAATATCAAGTGCTTCGACAGCCAAAGCAGCAGGTGTGGGAAACTTCATCAGGTTTCCAAATACAGCAGTTCGAACCCCTATGCCGTTTACGGAAGGAAGTGTCATTAATAAAAATATAAGAATAGGAGCTTTAATCATAAAATCAATAATATCCGGATTCTGCCCTATACTCGCAGAAATAAAAAAATAGTAAAATACCATATTAAGCTGAAACATCAGACTGACAGCCAATGCTTTAAAAAGAGCTGCCGGATATCTGTAATATACCTTTATTGCAAAAAATGCTTTGGATATAATCTCGAATACTCTTTTGGGAAGAACAGGCCTGATGACCTTAAGGAAACGTTCATTTACAGACGGAATTGAGATCAACACTATTCCGGATATTACCGTCATAACTATCCCGACATAGATCAGAGGATTACTTCCTCCGGAATGAATATCAACTTTTACCGAATAGATTAAAAGTGCAGTTAATGAAATAACCACAAGTGCCACCATTCCGGTAACCCTCTCCACAAAAATAACAGTAAGAGATGTTGTCTTATCTCCCGTAAATTTTTTACTCTCCAACCCTTTGACTATATCTCCGCCAATTGTCGAGGGCAAAAAATTGTTAAAAAAGGCAGCCATTAAATTAAAAGAGTATAGATCACAATATCTCACATCACCAACCTGTGCCTTCAAAAGAATTCTCCATCTTAAACTCATCAATGCAATCCCGACAAAGTGAAGAGAAAATGCTGGAATAATCCATACTAATGAAACCTTTGAGAATACAGAGAGAAAACTCGATAGTCCCTTGCCGAGACCGCCATATTTTGATGAAAGGACAAAGAGGAAATATATTATAATTGCCCCCGAAAATATAAACCTGAAAATTATTGAAATATGTTTTCTTTTCATTTGTCTCCGCTGTCTCCGTTTTTCAGTATCTTTTTAAGATAGGATCCGGTATAGCTTAATTCTGTTTTTGCAATATCTTCCGGGACTCCCTTTGCGACAACCATCCCTCCCTCATCTCCACCTTCAGGACCGAGATCTATTATATAATCGGCAGATTTTATAACATCCATATTATGTTCTATAACAACTACGCTATTGCCCTTTTCAACAAGATCATTCAATACTTTTATAAGTTTTTTTACATCATGGAAATGAAGCCCTGTTGTCGGCTCATCAAGAAGATAGAGCGTTTTTCCCGTTGCTTTTTTAGACAACTCCCTTGTTATTTTAATTCTCTGAGCCTCCCCGCCCGATAATGTTATAGAACTCTGTCCAAGCTTAATATAACCGAGTCCGACGCGGTCAAGGGTCTCTAGGCGACTTCTGATAGATGGAATATTTTCAAATAACTTTAAAGCTTCCGAAACACTCATATCCAGTATATCCGCAATTGAAAAACCTTTAAATCTGATCTGCAAGGTTTCCCTGTTATATCTTTTCCCCTTACACTCTTCACATTTAATATATACATCGGGTAAAAAATTCATCTCTATCCTTTTTACCCCGTCACCATGACAAGCTTCACACCTTCCGCCTTTTACGTTAAAAGAAAATCTTCCGGGGAGATATCCTCTTATCTTTGACTCCTTCAACCCGGAAAAGATCTTTCTTATCTCATCAAAGACTTTTGTGTAGGTTGCAGGATTACTCCTCGGAGTTCTACCGATCGGACTCTGATCGATATTAATAACTTTGTCAATTTCTCCTCCGCAATCAATATTTACAAACTTTCCCGGTCTCTTCTTGGAATTGTGAAGTTTTTTCATCATTGCTTTATATAAAATTTCATACACAAGAGTTGATTTCCCGCTTCCGGACACACCCGTAACCAGTGTCAATACACCGAGTGGGATATCAACATCAATGTTTTTCAGATTATTTTCCGAACATCCCTTTATGTGAATAAATTTTTCCGGTGATCTTCTCTCCTTAGGAGTTTCAATCTTCATTTTTCCCGAAAGATATTTTCCGGTTATTGATCTTTTATTCTCTTCTATCTGAGCAGGAGTTCCCGCAGCAACAACCTCTCCTCCGTCAAGTCCGGCTCCCGGTCCCATATCGATAACATGGTCGGAACGTCTTATGGTCTCTTCATCATGTTCAACAACTATAAGAGTGTTACCAAGATCACGAAGTCTGAAAAGTGTCTCTATCAATTTCCCGTTGTCCCGTTGGTGCAACCCTATCGAAGGTTCATCAAGGATATATAAAACGCCCATTAGATTTGATCCGATCTGTGTAGCAAGTCTTATTCTCTGTGCTTCTCCTCCCGATATCGTACCCATATTTCTCGAAAGAGAGAGATAGTTCAGACCTACTTTATCCAAAAAGTCGAGTCTTTCAATTATCTCCTTTAAAATCAGTTTCCCGATAGCCATCTTTTTTTCACTGAGTTTAAGATTCAGAAAAAATTTGAGAGAATTTTTTATGGACATTTCCGTAATATCAATTATGGATTTTTTAGCTATTCTGACGGACAGAACCTTCTTTTTCAGCCGTTTTCCTTTGCATACGGGGCAGGGTGATATCCTCATAAACTTTTCAAGTTCTCTTCTTCTGTAATCCGAATCCGTCTGCTTATACAACCTCTCGGACTGCGGGATCAACCCTTCCCACTTTCCGACGGAGTTCCAGCTTGCTTCCCCGTTCTTCATTTTCATCTCAAATTTAATCTTTTCATCCGAACCGTACATCAAAACTCTGTACTGCTCCTCATTTATTTCACCGATAGGAGTGAAAATATTAAAGCCGAAATGTTTAGCCACCGTACCGACAAGCTGACCACGCCATCCGTCTATTGCATTTCTATACAACTGAAGTGCTCCATCTGCAATAGACTTTGTTTTATCGGGAATTATCAAGTCAGGATCAAAATCCATCTTTATCCCGAGACCGTGGCATGATTCACACGCTCCGAAAGGACTGTTAAAAGAGAACATCCTCGGTTGAAGCTCTTCAAAAGAGATCCCGCATACAGGGCAACTCATTTTTGACGAATAGAGTGAATCATTCCCCTCTTCATCAACTATAATAACAAGTCCGTCTGATAGAAGAACACTATTCTCCACAGCCTCAGTTAGTCTTGATCTCTCCTTTACATCCACCCTATCGATCACCACCTCTATATCATGTTTCTTATATCTTTCCAGTTCAATTTTTTCATCTGTCCTGATAATTTTCCCGTCTATTCTAACTCTGAGATAACCTTCTGCATTCAGATCCTTTACCATCTTCTCATAAGTCCCTTTTTTCTGTCTGACAAGAGGTGATAGAACCGTCACAACGCCTTTTTTTTCATCTGAAACTTTATCAGCTATCTTTTGAGGAGAAAATGCTACAATTTTAATTTTATGTTCCGGACAGTAAGGAGTTCCGACACGGGCAAAGAGAAGTCTTAAATAATCATAGATCTCAGTAACTGTTCCGACGGTACTTCTCGGATTTTTACTGGTCGTTTTCTGCTCAATTGATATTGCGGGAGAAAGTCCTTCGATCGAATCGACATCCGGCTTGCTCATAACACCGAGAAACTGCCTGGCATATGCAGAGAGAGATTCAACATAGCGTCTGTGACCCTCAGCATAGATCGTATCAAATGCAAGTGTTGATTTCCCGCTTCCGGAGAGTCCTGTTATTACAATAAACTTATCTCTTGGAAGTTTGACATCTAAATTTTTCAGATTGTGCTCTCTTGCACCTTTAATTATAATATTTTTCATATATTCTCTATATCCTTAAATTTCTTTACAATCATTACTAAATAAGATATTAAAATTTCCGTAACAATGCTATTTTATTTTTTTAGACGAATTAAGTCAATCGGATAAATCCGGTAACGGAGAATGATAGATAATAAAACCGTGAAAAATACTCCCCGCTCTTACTGATATTATTTCAATAAACTAAACTTTTTTTAATTCTATTGCTATTTAAACAACATTTATTAATAGCAAACATCCACTGATTCTGACAATTTAAAACGCTAAAAATATTTATTTCAACACTAATCTATCTTCAAGCTAATATCTTTCGTATTGTTATTTTCATCGGATTCCATTATATGATTATCCGGATCAACTTTAATTGTCCATGTGAATGTCCCTTCCGTAAGATGTGTTGCATAACATTTTACACTCCTGCTCTGACCCGGTGACAACATAAGAATCCCCTTCAATGCTATCGTATTGGTGTTAACGGATTTAATTATAAATTTTAATCCACCTTGAAGATTAACCACACCTGTTCCTCGGTTCTTTATCGTCACGTTGAGGAAAAAACCCTGTGTTGTCGGTACTGCCGGATCGGTTGTCAAACTTGTTATTATAAGATCCGGCAATCCCTGAGTATTTCTAACGGTATAACTTCCAACCTTAGTATTATTATTTTCATTGGATTCGTCAACTGCATTTTCGGGATCAACTTTAAATGTTACAGGGAATGTTCCGCTTTTATTCACTCCCGGATATTGAATTTTTGTTAAAGTCTGTCCGGGAGCAATCGTTATATTCATATTATCGGTAACACCGCTAAAAGATCCTTGGGCATTATGAGCAATGATTTTGATCCCTCTCGGGAAAAAAGCATTTGCATTACCGATATTCTTTATCTTTACCTTAAAGTGCCAGCTTTCACCGCGAAGAGGGTTTGGAGGATCCTGAACAATTTCGGTTACTATTAAATCGGGTTTCTTTTGAGTTTGTTGAGGAGTAGTAACATTTTCACGTTTTTTAACTTCAAACCTGAAAATATTCAAACCTACTTTTACAAGAGTCTTTTTTGTTTGATCAAGAAATTTAATTCCGTAATTTTTACCGGGTCTTGCAGAGATAAGTGCAGATATTACAGCCTCAATCTTATTATTAGATACAGATTTCAAATTTAAATTGAAATTACGATCAGGGGTATTGCCGTTAGCTATAACCTCCGCAAATTTAACTCTTGAAAGATTCTTTCCAAAAAATACAACTCTTACGGATTTCAACTGTTCAACTGAAAATCCGGTCTTACTTGCAGATTTTACAACCGGGTTTTTATTCTTTTCGGCTTTATCAGTGCTTGAACCAATGTAATGATCACGTCTATCTCCAGAGACTTTCAATATTGAAAATGCTCTGTCGCTGACATCTTTCACATTTACCTTCATCGATCTTATTTGCACAAAAAAACCACCCCCGACCGGTAACGATCTATTAAGATTCCAAAGAAAAGATCTTCTATTTACCGGTACATTTTTAGCAATTAATTTTATAGTTCTTCTACCCTTTAATAATGACAATTCCACATTACCTTTGACTCCATTCGATCTCCACTTGATCATAAATCTGCTTCCTGTTCTGATATTCTCCCCCCCGTTGGGTGATAACAGGGTTATTTTCCCTTTTAAAAAGGTATTCTGCATTTTTGCTGATTTGAATTGAGAAAATGCATCAGAATAAAGAGTGAAAATAAAGAAAAAAGCGATTATAAATATTTTTGTTTTAACAAAATTTTTCATAAATCCCTCCCAAGTCTAAAAGTAATATATAATAACAAATATAAATATCTCATCTTTTTATAATTTTTTTTATTGAAATCCGATATTGAATTAAATAATAGGTCCGGATTTTTTCTGAAATAAAAATGAGATATATACTTTTGGATTACATATACCTATAATAAAAGAAATAAAGGGAGGAAGAGATGAAAAAAATTTTATTATTTATTTTTACAGTATTAGTTTTAAGCGGAATGATTGCCGCTCAGAGTATAACCGTTACTTCACCGAACGGAGGAGAAAACTGGAAGCTGGGAAGCACTCATAATGTAACCTGGACATCAAGCGGAATTTCGGGTAAAGTCGGTGTAAAACTGTTCAAGAACGGAAACAGTCTCGGATATATTGCCATGAATATTCCGGTAAGTTCAGGTCGTTTTAGCTGGAAGATATCCAAATCCGGTTTAATCGGTGGCGGCGTTATTCTATCCGGATCAAATTATAAGATCCAAGTAAAGCAGAGCGGAGTAACCGGTGATCTTTCAAACGGTAATTTCACAATATCTGCTGCAAGCTCATTCCCTGCAGCAACCGCTGTTCTTGCCAAAAAAGCTTTAAAAGAGAAGGCGGAAGGTTATCAGCTTTCAAGATTAAAACCAATAATAACTTCGGTTACTCCTTCATACTACGGAAATTATATAGAATTCAATGTCGGCGGTAAGTTTTTCAGAAACAATCAGGGTACTCAAAAGATATTTATGTTAGCGAGAAGATCCCCCAGACAATTTCCCCTCGAAGTTTTAAGCTGGAGTAACAATCTTATAGTATGCAAAACCTCCCATATGGTTGAATGGGAACCTTTCCAGAAATTTTTCATTTATGATTCCGTAAATCCCCCGGCAGACGGTTCAATGCAAAATTCAAATATTTTTGTATATAAATTAAAGACAAAAATATACTTTCCAAAAGAAATTGCTGTAAATAGCTTGCCCAAAGTAAGGACGGGAATAAGAATAAATAAAATCAGAAGTTTAAGAGGTAGTAACTCTCCGGTTAATATACAAAACACATTTACGATATACGGATCAATGTTAGGACCTCAACATCCGGATAAAAAAGTTTATGTTACCGGAGTAGTAGCTCCTATCGTTAGCTGGTCAAATACAAAAGTTGTTTTCAGATTACCGAGCAGTTTAAATAAAACGATTAGAAATTTCGTTTATTTAAAAACATATTATGAAATCCCATATATATTTTCCAACAAACTGCTGCTTCCGAAGATTAATTGATTTGAAGTAAATTAAGATTCATAAGAAAAAACAAAGGACTCAAGAATGAGTCCTTTGTTTTTTAATTACATTAAAGTAAAAAAGATAGAATAGAAAACAGCCCCGAACTCGCCAATAAAAGAAGTATCATAAAAAACATAACTCCAAACATTGGGTAAACAGTAATATATCCGATGTTTATTGTGATCTGCTTATTCAGCTTGCTTATCATAACCGTTTCGGTTATTATTACACATGAAAAACATGGAGGGGAATTTATGATAACAAGAAAATTAAAAGAGACGGATATTATGGATAATGCTCATGGAGTTGATGCAAGAAATTTGTATAATAAAGATACGGCAATGGTTACCGTGATTACATTAAAACCGGGACAGTCATTAAAACGTCATATAACACCGGTCGATGTTGCATTTTTCGTACTTGATGGAATGGGAACAGTTGAGATCGGAGAAGAAAAAATTGAAGTAAAAAAAGAGACGCTTATCGAAAGCCCTAAAGATATAGTTCATTGCTGGTATAACACGGGTAAAGAACTTTTGAGATTTATGGTGATAAAAGCTCCGAGACCGGAGAAAAAAACCATTTTTGTAGGGGATTAATCTTAAATATTCCGTTTTATACAATTTGTGATCTGTTCTGCATGGCTGCAATTCGGTCAAATCCGGAATTCAGCCGTTATCTTTGATCTTGAAAAACTTTATGGACAGAAGAGCAAAGATGATAGTAAAGATAATCAGAATAAATATATTCGGTAATATATCTGAAAGATCTTTATTAAAAAATATCAACCCGTGGAATGCATCCATAGCCCAATAGGAAGGCATTAACATACCGACTTTTTTTACGGTATCCGAAACAACCTCAATAGGCCACCAGCAACCACCTAAACCTGCAAATATCTGAGAAGCAAGTATAGACAATCCAATCACTATCTCCTCTCTGTTAAAGATAGAGCCGAATAAAATACTCAAAGCGGATATACTGATGGTAAAGATTAAAACTATGATAAGTGCCGGTAATATATTACCGAAATGTAGATTGAAAATCACAATTCCGGCAACCATCAGAATCAAAGTCTGGATTAGTCCGAGAACCGTTCTCGCTGATATTTTTGCAATCCACAATTGTGAGACGGATAACGGAGACAGCATCATTCGCGGAATAATTCCTTTCTGCCTTTCAAACAATAACATCGCTCCTCCGTATATCAGAGTATTCATCATGATGAACATTATCAATATACCCGGAATAGTATGATCTCTACCGGAAGGTATCTTTAATATAGTATCCTTTGGAAAAGCCGACTTTAATGTTACAAGATTATTAAATTTTACTTTTTGTTTAAAAAAATCATTAATATTTTCCGTTAATGCTATCTCGGTTATAATCTCTGAAATAACCTTTATAAGCTTCATTTGAATCTTTTTTGTCGCACCCGAATCCGCTGATTTATTTAACTTCAGTTCAAGCTTTTGAGGTTTCAGATCAAATAGACTCTTTGAAAAATCTTCAGGAATAACTAATATCCTTATAAATTTATCCGGATATTTTTTAACTCTTTGAAGATTAATTTTTTTATCTTCTATTTTCTTAACAAAATACTTTCCCCATTGACCATCATCCATATTTAAAACGGTTATTGATGCTTTTTGTGATACATTACCGTTCTGACCGCTGAATATAAAAATAAAAATAAGGGGAAGAATGAGTATCCAGAAAAAAAACATTTTATCCCTGAACATCAGTTTAATGTCAATAACAGCGATATTAAATATA
Source organism: uncultured Clostridia bacterium (assembly GCA_964633415.1). GTDB lineage: Bacteria > Acidobacteriota > Aminicenantia > UBA2199 > UBA2199 > CAZNLS01. The sequence continues at coordinate 17,578 of CAZWFY010000023.1, forward strand.
TTTCTCATTCTGCGATCCTCTTAATCAGAATTTTCACGGATATGGCAAAAAACACTAAGCCCATAATACCAAGGACTGTTATATCCATCAAAGGAAACTTTGAACTAAGCACCTTACTGCTCCCGTCCATAAACCAGAAATTTATTGATAAGAATGAAAACTTTCTAACAATCGGAGGTAACATTGCGTACGGGACCATACTTCCTCCGGCTGCACTCATGATAAGTATTATCGGGGCGGTAACGGCAGATGCCTGCTTTTTATTCCTGAATATAGAATTGATGAATGCAAAAAAGGAGGATATCGTAAAAGCCGTTATTACAACCAACATTAACAAAAACAGATAGTTCCCCCAATTTATCCCGAAAAAGATAATTCCGAAAACAACCAAAATAAGAAACATTAAAATACCCATTATCCAACCACTCAATATTTTAGCAATAATATAAGTGGAAGGTTTCACGGGGGAATAGAGTATTCTCTGCATCGTTCCATCTTCTTTTTCCTGAAGAATATCCCTTAAAAATATCTCAATAATAAACATAAGGAACATTACTGAAATCGGAGGTAAAAGCATTGAAAAAATATTTATTCCCTGTGTCTCCTCGGATTTTTTCTTATTTTTAACATTCGAACTTTGTAAAGAGATCAACAAAGGAGAAATATATTTTGATACCTTTATTATCTTATCATAAGCTCCGTTAAAAATTTTTTCCATCCTGAACTTGTCAAGGTTTGTTGATCTGTTTTTTGTTAGTATTGATATCTGCTTTAGCTCATCTGCAAAAACCTGTGCAACCGCAGAGAGAAGTCCGGTCATCATACGCGAAAGGTCCTCAATTACAGGGGGAAAAAACTGCTCGGCAGGATTTTTTATTAGAATAAACTCATTTTTTTTTCTATCAATAAAATTTTGAGAAAAATTTCGGGGAATTATCAAAAGAGCGGAGGCTTTCTTATTTTTGATCATTTTTTCTCCGCTTCCGGGTTTTACACTTTTTGCTTCAATGAATTTTTTTACATCCGGTGCATCAAAAGTTTTCACTATTAAGTTTGACAAAAAAGCATTATCTCTATCTTCGAGAAGAATTTTTATTTTGACAGTATTACCGCTTCCGCCTCCGAAGACAGCACCGAACATTGATGTCATAACTATAGGAATAGCAAGAAGAATAACTATTCCCCACGGAGATCTTATCCTTCTTTTAAAATCCTTATTAAAGATGTTTATTATTTTTTTCAATCTCTCAGGCTCCTACCGGTTAATTTAAGAAATACGGCTTCAAGATTCGGAGATTTAATTTTTATCTCTGATACTGCAATTTTATTCTTAAAAAGTATCTCCAAAACCGACGGGATCTTTTTCCGGTCTTCAAATGCAAGAGTAACAAGATCTTCCCTGATTGATATCACATCAAAATCATTTTTATCATTTAAAAGACCCGATACCTTCCCAACCTGAAAATCTCCTGATAATTCAACGATCTCCTTCTCCCCGACTATTTTTTTCAACTCGTTAAGTGTTCCGTTGGCAATAAGTTTCCCATGATCCATAATTCCTATCTTCGAACATACCTGCTCAACCTCGGCAAGCTGGTGTGTCGTAAAAACAACAGAGGTCCCCTCACTTCCCACCTGTTTAATTATCTCCAATATCTTTACTTTAGCCTGAACATCTATTCCGACTGTAGGTTCATCAAGCAATAGCAACTTCGGTTCATGCATCATACCTATAGCAATATTTAGCCGTCTCTTCATTCCTCCCGAGAAATTTTTAACTCTCTCCTTTGACCTCTTCTCAAGATCAACAATATCAAGCAGAAAATGAGCTCTCTCCTTTAATCTGCTTCCGGACAAATCATACAATCCTCCCCAGAATAAAAGATTATCGAGAGCACCGAGTTCTTCATAAAATGCCATGTCCTGAGGAACGACTCCAATCTCTTTTTTTAACATTCTGTCAATTAGAATATCTTTGCCCATGAAGAATATCTCTCCGGAATAATCTTTGATCAAGCCTGCAACAGCGGAGATAAGAGTTGTTTTCCCAGCACCGTTCGGACCCAGAAGTCCAAATATCTCTCCATCGGTAACACTTAGATTGAATCCATCCAATGCAATATTTTCATCAAAAGATTTATACAAATTATTTACTTCAAGAACAGCAGTCATAACATTCTCCCTGTTAATAAAACAACAATTACTTATACATTTTTATCAGGGAAAAATCAATTTTTTTTAATTGAAAACAGAAATATATTGTTATAAAATAGAGGTAAATGAAAATGGTTATCATTACCGGATATCTTAAGTACGGTAGTAATTCACATATTTATCAAAGGAGGCGGAATGAATCTTAAAAACAATTTTATTTTAGCTCCGCTAAAGCTCGGATATAGCGACGGCAGCGGAACGGTCAACGAAAGGTATAAAAAATTTTATGGAGCAAGATCGGAAAATATCGGTGCTGTCATCTTGGAACCCCTCTATATAGACAAAGGCTTAAGGGAGATTCCGACACAATTGGGAATTGATAATGATGATAAAATTCCGGGACTAAGGGAACTTGTAAATATTATTCACGACAATGGTGCAAAAGTCATCGCTCACCTTAACCATCCGGGCAGAATGGCAAACCCTAAAATACCGGGAAACTTTTTTTTGTCATCTACGGATAAGCCTTGTGAAAACGGAGGAGCTGTCCCGAAATCAATGGATAAAAATGATATGGATAACTCAATCGACCTATTTGTTAAAAGTGCAATCCGTGCCGAAAAAGCAGGTTTTGATATTCTGGAACTTCAATTTGGTCACGGATATCTTCTCTCTCAATTCCTTTCTCCCGCGGTTAACGACAGAAAAGATGAATTCAATGGCGATTTTAATAAAAGAGCATCTTTCCCTCTCCGAATATTTGATGAAGTAAAAAAATCAGTTTCAATTCCGATAATTGTAAGAGTAAGCGGAGAAGAGATGACTCCGTCCGGAATAAAAATTGATGAAACCGTAAATCTCGTAAAAAAATTAAAAGAGAAGGGAGTAACAGCCGTTCATGTTTCAGCCGGAACAGTGTGTTCAACTCCTCCATGGTTTTTTCAACATATGTTCATTGCAAAAGGGAAAACATGGGAATTTGCAGGAAAAATCAAGAAAGAGACAAACATTCCGGTAATTTTTGTCGGACGAATAAATTCTATAGCAGATATAAAAAAATTAAACAGCGAATACCATGCCGATTATATCGCTCTGGGAAGAGCTCTTGTTGCAGATCCTGATTTTATAGGAAAATACGACGGTAAAATTGACGGGAATATTCGTCCGTGCCTTGCCTGTTCGGAAGGATGCCTCGGAGGAGTTAAGTCAGGGAAAGGCTTGGGATGCGTGGTAAATCCGCTTTTGTCGGATAACATTCCAGCCTTCTCATTAGCAAAAGAAAGAAAAACTTTTGCGGTTATCGGTGCGGGACTCACAGGGTTGGAAGCAGCTATTACATTAAAAGCAAGAGGTCATAATGTCGATCTTTACGAAAAAGATGTAATAGGAGGACAATTCAATCTTGCATGGCTTCCTCCTCATAAAGATTCTTTGAAGGATATAATCGACTATTATTCAAAAGAATTGAAAAAAAACGGCATTTCAATAATAAATAGAGAGGCTGTCGATGTGGAATTACTGAATGGTAATTATGACGGAGTGATAATTGCAACAGGAGCAGTACCCGTAATTCCTCCCATAAAAGGTCTTAAAAACTATTTTTGGGCAGAGTTTCTTCTCGACCGAAATCTTCCCGATAATAAAAAGATAGTTGTGATAGGCGGGGGGTTGATTGGAATAGAGATAGCTTCAAAACTTGTTGAAAAAAATAACGACGTTATCATTATTGAGATGCTTTCAGATGTTGCGAGAGGAATGGAAATGATAGAAAAAGCCATGACATTAAAAAAACTGAAAGAAAAAAATATTCCGATCTATATAAACACCAAAGTTGAATTTATTAGTGAGGACAAAATTTTCACATCCGGAGAAAATCAATTAACAATCGAAAATGTTGATCATATAGTTGTAGCAACCGGCATGGAAAGTTATCTGCCTTTATATGGGGAACTCAAAGGGAAAATACCGGTTTACATCGCAGGGGATGCTAAAAAAATAGGGAAAGCACAGGATGCAATAAAAGACGGCTATACACTTGCTCTTAAATTGTAAAATTAAATTTATAAAATGAAGGTTGCAGTACCGTCAAATGACGGAATAAACATTTATAAAGGAATGTTAGGAAGGGCAAAAAAATTTCTTATATATCGGGACTTTCCGGAAGGCAAATTCACATTAATCGAAGAGAGAGAAAACGTTTTTGAAAAAACATTGCAGCACCTCAAAACAATTGATGTTTACAATATCATAAATGATTGTGACACTATACTATCCGCAAGCATAGGTAAAAAAGGTATAACAAGATTGGAAAATAAAAATGTAAAGCTGATTTTTGCTAAAGGTAAAATTGAAGAACAGTTAAAATTAATAATTAAATAAGGAACTGCATCAATAGTCTATTCCTGCAGCTTGGACATTTTCAGAATTAAAAGCATGGCACGGTGTAACCGCATAAACCATATTACAATCCGGGCATTTGGCTTCAAATTTTTCCATTGTAAACTCACTACTGCAATGTTCACAGACTATTTCAAGCGGCATAGGCATTACCTGAAGCGAAAATCCCATCATCCTTACTTTATCTGCAACCTGTTTCCCGTTTTCAAAATTTCCGGCACATCCGTCATGCATTATATCCTCCTTTAAAATCATCCTCAGAGAGAATCTCTCCATATCTCATTTTTTCCCTGAAAATCCTGATAGTAGTATCAATTTTCTCCAATCTGGATAGAACCTTTTTCTCCTCTTCAGATGTAGTTATTAGTTTTTCAATACCACCGTTATTTATCACTATTCTTTTATCTCCCATCAGAGCAAGCAGAGGATCATGAGTAGCCATCAAAACTATTTTTTCCTCTCCCACAAGCAATTTCAGAGCTTTTTTTCTATCAATTCCCGCATTTTCTATCTCATCTATCAAGACAATGGGAGAACTACTTAGAATTGCAGTATCTGCAATCATTAAGGCTCTCGACTGCCCTCCGCTTAGACTTGTTATCGGAGTCTCCCGATCAAATTTTTCCCCGGCAAGTTCATTTGCGGCATTAATGATTTTTTCTATTACCTCTTTTTCATTCTCAACCATTCTACTTTCAGCATGTAGTTCGAGGAATTCATAAACGGAGAGATCAATAACAAAATTCATATTCTGCGAAAGCTGAGCAACCAGCTTATTACCGGATGAAAACCTCCATTTCATATCGGGAATAGATCCGTTAATAAGGATCTTTCTTCCTGTCGGAGTATCATTTTGTGCTGTCCATTCAATATCGGCGAGAAGTCTGCTCTTCCCTGAACCGGTCGGCCCGACTATAGAAATTATTTCACTTTTGGATATTTCAATTGAACTGAAATTTTCAGGTTCTCCCGATTTATTTCTTCCGGGAATAATAGTCAGTTTTTCAATTGTATTATCATTTTCTCCAAGAAATGCCTTCATCTGCTTGATATATTCTGATACGGCACCAAAAAATGTCTCTTCGTCAAGTGCTCTATCCTCGATCTCATCCTCATCCAGAGAATCAAACCACGATCCGAGCGTTAATCTCTCTTTTCCGGAAACATCAATATTGTTATCGTCAAAAAAAGATGTAAGAAACGGGAATTCCCTTAAAAGTTCATCTATACTCTTCTCTTTTAAATACATTTCTTTCTTCATCTGTTCAATCTTCATTCATATCTATTTTTCTAACATTTCCCATCTGATAAGATGCCCCTATTCTTGTCTCTCCGAGACAGTAGGAGCAAAGTGCGGCGGGCATTGAGAATCTCAATTTTTTCCCTTTGAGATCAGTTACACTAAGTTTTTCATCATACAGCAATGTACTTAACTCATAAGCCCCCTGTCCGTTCAAACCATTGACATGCATTATTACAGCTCCGGGATTGACCATATTCACTCTTGATGAGAAAACTTCGCGTTCAGCTTGAGAAACAATATCACCCTTTGTTATTATTGCAATATCAGCCATCTTGAGCATAGGTCCGATTTTTTTCGGAGTATTTATTCCACTTAGATTATCAAGAACACAAATCGCTTTTATATCTTTTATATAGGGGGAACATCTATTACAAAGGCCCGCACTCTCGGTTATTAAAAGATCAAGATTCTGTTCTAACCCCCAGCTGACAACCTCTTCAATATTACTTACAAAATAGTGGTCGGGACAAAGAGCTCCGGAAAGGCCTTTCCTTACGGGAACTCCAAGTTTTTTATAAAGCAGATCATCATCTGTATAAAGAGCATCAAATTTCACAACTCCAACCTTGACATCTCTTTTTTTCAAAGCTGCGATCACTTTTAAAATTACCGATGTCTTACCGGAAGAGGGAGGACCTGAAAATGTGACTAAATTCATTTATCAACTCTCCAGGGAAGAATCAAAGATCTCTTCACACTTTTTTATCTTTTCCGATATATCAATATCATAGATATAATCCCACCCCATCCACATAAAGTCACTCCCTTCCGGTAATCTGTTATCAACTTCCGGATTAGTGCTGGGAAAAAGCCCGTTGTGGGATAAAATTTCTCCAACTTCAACGGAAGAGAAAAAATCCACTAAAGGTTTGATCCGCTCTTTTTCACTATTTTTTGAAAGCATGAAGATCGGACTTATTATGGCTCCGTCTTTCGGCCAAACAGGCTTCATAGGCCCTCCTCCCTTAGCCATCTTTGTGAAAAAATATGGCATAATCGTGACTGCCGGTCTGTTTGATTTTTGTTTTTCAGACTTTACCATTTGTGAAGGATGCAATCCCTCAAGAAGATTTCTTCCAAGAGCCTTTACCCCCTCTTCACCATAGATCTTATCAATATTTAAAAGTATTGCATTAAAGAGGTCAAAATCACCAATCGGCAGACTTACGCTACTCTCAAAGGTTGGATCCAGAACATCTTCCCATGATTCAGGGATTTTCCTGCCATTTAATTCAGATGTATTGACAAGGAATACAGCCGGCACAACAGCTATCATTGAATAATGGGATTTCGGATCTTTCAGATCTATTTTTTCATTGTCAAAATCTCTATTCAACTTATTATATTTTATCAGATCTTTGAACACTCCTCTTTTTTTAAATTTTCCCATAAGCTTTTCATCAAAAAAAAGATCAAAACCCGCAGATATAAAAAGATCAGACAGTTTATCAGGATCTTCCTCTTTAACAAGGATCTCCTTTAACCAATCCAGTCCCATGGAAGCAGCTTTAAGTTCATAATTGATCTCATCTTCATTTAAAGTCGAATCGCTTTGAATAAATTTTTCAAGGGACTCCGTTAAAGGAATTCTAACCGGACAGGGTAACAACCCCTCGATTTTTATCCCGCCATTTCTATTTTTCAAAGATTCACTATACGAAAGCTCAATGGTTTCGGTTAGAAGTGTGGAAAAGGTTTCAATATTTATCTTCCTAAAGAACAGAGCATTTTTTAGAGAAATACTTTTTCCGAAACTCTCCCTTTTTTCTTCATCCTTAAGCTGAGAAAAGCCCTTTGAAACAAATATCGGTATTGTTTCCGGATATTTGCTTGTTATATCATATAGTGACTGATCGGGTGTAAAATATCTGTTTTTCATAACTTCCCCTTTTTTGTAACTCACAAATCAATATACTACCACATCGGTTATATATGTCAATAAAAAATATTTTAAAAAGTTTTTCTCAATTATTAAATGAGAACAATTATTTTATTTTAACACTTTTACAATCAGATATTTATTATGTTTTTATTGAAATAAGAGTTTTTTTATGCTAATTATCTCAGATAATGAATAGTGCCGTAATAATATTATACTTTAATAAGATAAATATGACCTCCGAATGTATTAATTCGGTTATTGATGCCGGCATTCCCATGTCGCAGATATTTGCCTTCAGCAACGGATCGGATATAGCTTTCCATAAAGAATTAAAAAACAGATTCCCGTCCATCGGACATAACCATATTGAAGTCAACGGCGGATTCTCCGGCGGATTTAACAATTCACTCAAATGGATATTTTCACTTGGATTTACATCAGCTCTGTTTCTTACAAATGATACAATAATGGGAAAAAACGCATTGGATGAGTGTATCATAACTTCATCCGAATCCGGCTCGGGTTTTATTGCACCGACAATACACTATTTCAGGAAACCCGATAAAATCGACTCCTGTTCCGGATATTTTGACAGGAAACGATTAACTCTATCACACTATCACTCAACCGACCTTCCTCTCTATCTGAATCCCGATGATTACATTCCGGGAACAGCTCTTTTTATTTCCGCCGATGTTTTTAAAAAGACAGGTGGGATGGATGAATCATTTCATACATACTGGGATGACGTGGACATCTCTTTCCGAGCTCACAAATCAGACATAAAACAGGCAAGATGTTTTAAAGCCGATATTTACCATAAAGTCGGACAAACCTGTCATAAAAAACCTCTATATACAACATTCTATTTTCAACGAAACAAAATTCTATTTTGCAAAAAATATCTTCATGGAGAAGAACTGAATATTGCCCTTAAAAAAATCAGCACAGAAATAGATATATTATTTGATAAAGCTAATTCCGACAACAATACACAAAAACAAAAATATATAGAAGAGATAAAACTTTTATTGGAATAAAAAAATTTAATCCGGATCTATATTGGATCTAAAATGCTCGACAGATTCACTTGTTCCGAGATCAAAATATTCATAAACATTAAAATATCCCGGAGGGAAAAATTTCTGATCTTTAATTTCCACTCTCTCTTTCTCAACATTTTTTATAAGAAACTTATAGAGGTCATTTGCAATTTCTCTTCTAAAACCATACGAGCACCAGAATCCGTTCAAGCCTTCGGTGTCAACAGGCTTATCAATAAAAACATCAATTTTTTCCCCTTTTGTTCTTAAAGCTCCCAAATCTTTTAATATATTTTTTTCAGAACAACTTTTAATTCCGAAAACCACCGACATCCTTTCCAATACATTCAAAGAGTGTTCAATAATTCCCATTCCTTCATCATCGGTAAACCTGTTGTTTTCCCCCATTGAAATAAATGAATCGGGCAGAAGGACAATATTGTTTTCCGAAAACCGTTCATATGCCGAGAACACCGAACCCGGCCACTCCCTGAATTTATTATTAAATGTAACGGAATCGACAATCATCCCCGACAATTTACTTTTAACATAACTAAAGACATCTTCTTTTCCACATTTTATTACAACCGCAACCTTAACCGATACTCCCGATCTGTCTGCAAAATATTTTATATGATCAAGAGAGAAATCTATCAGTTTAACTCCGGGAAATATTTCAAAAAGCTCCTTGGGATATGAAAGGTTCATCCTGACACCATCGCCTGCACAAGGTAAAACAACCGTTAATTCTTTGCAACTACTCATCCATTCAATTATACATTATTGCTGACTTAAAGAAATAAGTTGAGGAGGGTTTCCCCTCCTCAACACTGTTTTAAAGATATTTCACCTTAAGTTCTTCGGCTTTCTTTATCCCCTCATCTTTTAGGATTACCGATTTACCATCCTTAATCTGATAAATATAATCATCATCCTGGAGTTCATTAAGAACTTCAAAAAGATATCCTTTCCACGCTCTGATGATCTTCTTCCCCGGTTCTCTTCTTGATTCCTCCTCCCACCCCGACAGATAAAGCAATAACAGATTTAATTCTTTGATTTTTTTTTCCATTTTTTCTCACTCCTTATGATCTTAATAATCAGACTTTGATCATTTTTGAAAATTTTTTAAACGTCTTTTCTCCGATCCCATTGATCTTCATAATGTCACTGATCCTCTTGAATCTCCCGTTCTTTTTTCTGAACTTAATTATTCTCTCCGCTTTTTTCTTCCCGATTCCGGGAAGTTTTGTCAATGTTTCGGAATTTGCATAGTTGATATTGATGAGCTTTGATTTTTTATAATTATTCTGCATAGCATTAATAGGGACAGCACTCATCAGAAACAAACTTAAAATCACAAAAATTGAAATTAAAATATTTAATCTGTTCATTTGAACCTCCTAAAAGACTTATATCAACTTTCTTGCCAATTTGACCCGAATCTCAGATTACATTTAAAACAACCTATATTTCATTCTTTTTTAAAGCAACTGAATTGTTTGGTCTGTTCCGATCGTGTAAGCCATAGTTGATACATTTTTAGTCTCTGTCGGAATATGCTTACTTTTTTTTATCTGATTTAATAATTATTGAAGTATCGGCAAATCTGATATTTTCCTTATAAACCCTATAATACTATATTTTTCAAACATACATTTTGTATTAACAAAAAAAACTTAATTTCAATTCAAATGGAAAAAAAATTGTATAAAAGATGTTGTGGAAAAAACAAAACCAATTAAAAACGGGTTCTCACTTATCGAACTGCTTATATCACTTCTGCTTATTACAATCACTTTCCTATCTTTATGCAAAATCATTGTTTTTTCATTAGAGGAGATAAAAGTATCATCATTGAAATTAAGATTGGAAAATAGTTGTAAAAATGAAAAAGATCAATTGTTATCACTAAATTTTAATTCAAAGAGACTAAACCATACTGAAACAACTTTTATTAGGAATAATATAATATTTCATATAGAGATCAGAGATATTGGAAATTCTCTTAAGGAAATTCTACTTACTGCAAAATATAAAGGGTATCACTTTAAACAAAGATTTTTCAAATCAAAACTTGTAGGGGGTTTAAAAAATGAATAACGGTTTTTCTATTCTCGAGCTGCTTATTGCACTGACTTTAAGCATGACGATTCTATCTATGGCAATTACTTCGGTAACCGAAGGTGCCTCTGTCTCAAAAAAGATCTCGGCAAAGCAGGATCTCCTTGAATCACTTTTTTTTACAGTGGATTCAATAAAAACAGATCTTACAAAATGCGGGATGAGACTTCAGGAAGCAATAGATCTTTTTAACATTAATGTGATTGAAAATACTCCGGTAAGTTTTAAACTTACATATGGCTTATCTTCATCCTTACTTTATTCAAATATATATAAGGGTGAAAGCTCTCTAATCCTGGATGAGAATGAATCTGTAAAAAAGAATAAAAAAATTCTTATATACGATCCGGAATCCGGCATTTCCGGATTTCATTCGGTGTCGGGGAAAGAAAAGGAGGAAATTTTCATAAAAACTCCTTTGAAGCATGATTTTATTAAAGACTCTCCGGTTATATTAATAAAAGAGATAGAATACAAATATTTTCCGAAACAGAAGATACTAAAAAAAAAAGTTGATTCCGGTCACTTCCAACCGCTCTTGGATAATGTAACGGATTTTTTTGTGGCTTTCTTTAAAGATTCAAATTCAATTCTATACAGGATAGAGATCGGAAACAAAGAACAGGTGAGAGGTTATATCTTTTTATCAAATCTTGCAGGCAAATGAAAACAAAAGGGTCAATATTACTCTCGCTCATATTTATTATTCTGGTCTCATCCATAGGCTTGTCCCTTTTATCCTATTCAATAACACATTTTAGAATAATAAAAGCAAGGAAATTCAGACAAGAACAGATTGAAACTCTATATAACCGACTCTATCTATACTTGCATAATACAAGAAAAAAAATTTCCGAAGCAGATATTTCAAATATCAAAGATATAGAGGAAAATTTCTTTAACAATGAAAATTTTCCGGATAAAAAAATAAATGCCATTCGTATAAAGAACAGTTTTAAATTTAAATCCTTTAACAAAGAATTTTACGTAAAGTTAAGAGGAATACAGCGTATAGATGCATATAACACAAGGAATAATTACCGATTTGCAAGCGGAATAAGAGTAATAATATACTCCGGAGATATTCCGGTATCACTGATACCCTTTTTAATGACAAAAAAAACAACCTCAACAAAACAAAAGAATCCGGGAGAATATGGGGTTAATGTGATTTCCCCCGACGATAAAATGATCATCTCCGAGAAAAATCTTATTAATGATACTGAAAGATTCTTACTTGAGAATTTCACAAATTCAGGAACAATCTCAATTACAGATCTGTTGAAAAAAGAGAAAACGGGGTCGGAATCGCTTAATGAAAATATTTTATTCTTCTCGGATATCTCAAACAGAATATCAATGTTGATCAACACTTCACTCGACAGATTAACTTTCTCAATCAATGATGAGATTCAGATCATTAAGATAGAAAAAGGAAATGAAAGTTATATCCTTAAATATATACCTAAGGTTGATTACATTGAAACTTCAGACACTAACAATAATCCTCAAGGAATTTTCAGTGAAAAGATTTTAGTGAACGGAGACATATCTTTGATGGAGCAAAATGGAGTTTACGCATTTTCCCCGGAAACGGAAATTATTCTTACCGTATTCGGGAATATTGTTGTCAACAATTCTCTTAAGACTATGAAAAGGAACAATAAATCATCTCCTCCTTTAACTTTGATATCAATTATCAATCCATACTTATCTCGTAAAAAAAAAGGAGGAATCATAACATTGACTGGAGGAGGTCTATCCCGCTATGACCTTTCAATAATTTCAAGCAAGGAAATTATTAATTTAAACAGAGTCGCCGAACTATATGGAACTTTAACATCCCCATCTATAAATAATTCGGGAAAACTGAACATTCATTCGGAATATTTTTCCGACAATATTGACTGGATTCGACTTCCGGGATTTACACTCCTTTCAAAGATTTATATCGACTATATTGAAGAGATATTTAATGACAAATAAAATATACAATTCCGGATTTTCAATTGTAGAACTGCTTATTTCCCTATCTATTATTTCTCTTCTTCTTTTTTACGGAACATTAGGTTTTAAAGCATCACAAAAAAGATTCGAATTTGAAAGAGGATTGAGAACGATCACATCTTCTTTAAACCTTGCAAGATACAGATCGATTAAATTGAACAGGCGGGTTAAGATTTCAATAAAGAAAAACAGACTGATGATTTTTGACGGATTCAGGTCAAAATGGATAAAATATTCTTCAGAAAAACTTCAAAAAGTTACCGTAAAGATGAATGCATCGCCTGTCTTTCATCCGACAGGAAAAGCATCCCCGATGTGTTCGATTTTCATTAACAACTCTCAATATATATGTAGAATAACCCTCTCGATAACCGGTCGGATAAGGATATGTAAAAACAGATTGCAGAATAATTAAAATTCAACTCCAAATCTGTCTTTAAAAACAAGAATTAGAATTACCATAATGATAAGATTCCATATTATCCAGTGCATTTTTATACCCATAAAAGTAATAAGCTTGCCCGGATAACTGATAGAAACAGATCTTATATCACTATTTTCCCCGAAAAGTGATTCGGAAGGATATAGAATATGCCCCCATCCCGAGATATCATATTTTGTATCCGAAAGAGATATTTTATGATCTCCTATTACAATTCTTTTAGAAAACTGTTTCCCGAACGCAATGATATCAATTGTTGATACTCCATTTTTTATAATTTTAATTTTCCAGTCTATCTGATGAATTCTCACTCCCTTTATCTTGGAATAATAATCCATAAAAACAGGAGGCATTACCGGATTGAAATGTTCATTTTTCATCAAGTATATTTCTGCATCTTTAATATTCTTTTTAAAATCAGCTTTAACAACAACAACCTCCGAAGGTTTAAATGGTCTGACTCCGTATCTTGATTCCATTTGAGTAAAGATAGGAGTCAACAGAGGTATAATGATTAAAAAAGGAGCTAAATTGAACATAAAATACTTCAAAGTATGAAACAAACTTTTGAAAAATGAAGAAAGAATAACTTTCCAGAAATCTTTATATATTCTGATCGCAAATATGTTAGCTTTTATTTTTTCTTTTTCATTTTTTATTTTTTTCGGGAATGAAATATATTTCAATAAAAAAAGAATAAAAAAGGACATTAGAATACTTAAAAAAAGAATCGGCCAAAAATCATTCACATTTCTTATCGGAGAGAGTATTACATCAAATACTTTTGTAAAAAAATGGTTTATTGAATAGATCATCTATGAAATATAACCGAGTCCGCTTAGCTTCTCAGCCTGTTCATCTTTATCATTATCATCAGATTTAATATTGGAATATTCACTGTTTATCAGATTTTCCATCAGCTCTTCAAGAGATGAATATCCGTGAAATGCGATGATCTCTTCAGCTTTTTCAAAAGCTTCGCTACTCAATTTAACCTTTTTTGCCATATTTATTCTCCTAAATAATTGATTTTCCACTCATAGTGGGAGTTTCCTTAATACCAAAATAATTTAAAATAGTCGGTGCCATATCTTTCATGGACGGCATTTTTGTATTTATATTAAAAGAAGAGAGGAAACTTGCAGGAACATGTCTTGGATTTATACAATGATCACCCGACCACCAATTCATATTATCCGACACAATATTTTTCTCAACTCCTCCCAGTGCAGATGAATCTCCCGATCTGTATCCTCTTGCAAAACCGAGTATTATATCCGGAGCTCTGTCTGCATAATCCTGGGAAAAATGATCTTCCGATATGAATGCTTCGGAAATAACATTTTCACCATTTTGAGGATCTTTTACCTGCATTAATCTTCCACGAAGTTCTTCAAGAAGTCTTCTACGCTCTTTTTTTGTTACGATTCCCTCACCTTCTCTTCCCTTCATATTCAAATAAAGTCCGTTCAATCCGACCGCATACGCTCTTGTATTTCCCCAATCATAATCATCATAATTATCAATAAGGGAAATCTCATCATCAATATCTTTTACTTTTAACTTCAAATAACCCTCGTTAAAAAGCCATGTGTTTATATTAACCTTTCTTCTGAAAGGTGAAAATCCATGGTCTGAAATAACCATCACAGGGACATCCGCCGGTAGTTTCTTCAATGCTTCACCAAGCACTCTGTCATGTTTCCTATAAAGCTCCTCGGTAATATATCCGAATCTTTTCGCCTCTTCAGGGTGGTAATAGGGATGCTTTGGATCTGTAAGAGACCAGTACATATGCTGCCCCTGGTCAAGAGAAGAGAAATAGAAAAAAAGCAGTCCGCTCTTTTTTGTTAAGAATCTATCATACTCAATCTCAAATATTTTTTTACTCTCATAAAAAACAGACATTGCTTGAGTAATAAAATTTTCTACACTGAAAGTCTGCTGACTCAATGCTTTTGTATCGGCAGGAAGTCCAATCGTATGAAACAATCCCGCTTTTTTTGCTATCTCACGGCTATATGAATCCGGTGAACTTATTGTTACGGCAGGATGCAGCGGGCTTATGTGAATAGGTGAAATATACAGTCTGAATTTTTCTCCTGCATTCAACAGAAAGAATTTTACCATTCCGGTTATACTGCTGATTCCTTCAATAAGAGGAAATTTGATTTCAACCCATTCCGAATACCCTTTTTCCGCAAGTAAAATTTCGCTCCCCTGAATATCAATTTTTGCAGTTTTATGTTTCTTGTCAAAATAGACCGTAAACGGAACTTTTATCTTTCCTCCGTTTTCAACAAGGTCATTAACCGGACCTTCAAGAAACAGATCTTCGGATACATTATCCTCATTAAAATAAGCATAGTAGAGATTGTTAGGAGATATCTCCTTCATTGCTTCTTCTTCGTCGGTTGTATAAAGTGAATAGATACCGTATGTACCCTGGATATCCGGAGTTCCCATACCCGAGAGTGTATTCTGCTTTGATTCGGAAGGTGGATAGTTCGATGGGATCTGGAAAATAGTTGCTTCGATATCTTTTTCTTCCAGATAATCCCAGAATGCCTTTCCCTCTCTCCGAAGAACTACTTTCGAGGGCTTTAAAGGAATCTTGAATTTACCAAGTTTAATATTTAACGAAGAAGGAAGTGTATCTGCACCTGAGGTTTTAGGAAGATATGTTTTCGGATCTCTGTGTACAAAATCATATATACCGTAAACACCGGGATCAGCTCCCGTGATAAAACTTCCCCACGCAACAGGGCTCTGCGGTGGAATAGTAGTTCTCATCATTGAAAAAACCCCGCGTTGAGCTAATTTTTTCAAATTCGGAAGCTCACCTCTTTTTATCATTTTATAGACAACTTTAGGATCCATTCCGTCAAAACCAAGAACAAGAAGTCTTTTACCTCTGTTTATTCCGGCACCGAAGTTCATAAACGGAGCTGCCGCCAGAACTGTGCCTGTACTTTTAATAAAATCCCTTCTTTTCATTTTATATAACCTCCAGATCCTTACCATCAATAAAAACCGGCTTCTTAATTCCGAAAGCTGATAATATTGTCGGTGATATATCGGCTATAGAAGGTGTCTTCTCTTTGATTTTCTTATTACAAAAAAATATCCCCGGTATAAACGATCTGGTAAAAGAGTGATCACCACTCCACATTCTTATATTATCAGACACAAGTTCACTCCCGACATAGTTAACGGCAGACTCCGGAGACACACGGTAACCGAGGTTATAACCTATCACGATATCCGGAGCATTTTTTGTATATGGGCCTTTATACAACTCTTCTCTTTTATAAACCCCTTTAGCAACAACATCACCGGTTTTGGAGTCCTTAAATCCTTTTAATTTTATTTTTATCTCTTCCTTCAGCCTATCAGTCTCTTTACCCGAATTTACTATACCATGCTTTTCTCTTCCCTTCATATTTATATAAATTCCGTGTAATCCCTGCCCGTAAGCTCTGGATTTTGACCAGTCAACATCAGCATAAAATTTATCACTTTTTTTCTTTCCGTCCTTTAAAACAAGATATCCCTCTTTGTAAAGCCATGAATTAAGATGAAAATCTCTGTTAACCTTGTTAAATCCATGATCGGATACAATTATCAAAAGATCTTTCTCACTCAATTTCGGCATTAATTTCCCGAGAAAATCATCCATACGCTTATAACTTCCATAGATCGCATTTACAATATGACTCTCTTTTGAAGGTTTTTCCGCAGGTGATCCTGAGTCGGGAAGATACCTCCAATACATATGCTGAATCCGATCCGTTGCTTCAAAAACCTGCACTATTAATCCCTTCTTATATTTTCTGAAAGTATCAAAAAAAGTTTTTTCACGTTCATCCTGATAAGAGTAAACCTGCTGATAGAAGCCCTCTTCGGAAAGGACTCTCTCATTAAGAGCCCATGTATCCTCTGCAAATCCCAATGTTGCAAAAGAGCCTATAAGTTTTGATAAATATACTGAAAATATTTTAGGATGTGATATAGGCATTGAAGGTGTTGCAGGATCAATATTGATTGGAGAAACATATAATTTCAAAGGATCGGTTTCCTCAAGAAAAAACTGAACCACTCCGGATATTTTAATAAATCCCGCTTTAAATTTAACATTGTGCCATCCTGATATCTTTCCTTTTTCAAGTTGAAAAGTGTCTCCGGACAGAGTGATATTTGCCTTTTCTCCACCGGAAAGAATATCAACTGTAAAATCAGTTTCTAAAAGAGGATTCTTTTTTATAAAAGGATTCCCCGGTCCTTTTAATATTGCTTTATAACTATTTTCAGATATCTTTTCCAAACCCTGGTAAAGACCCTCTGTAACACCGGAGCCATCATCTTTTTTTTCACTGGAATAAAAGCTAAAACTTCCCTGAGTACCTCTGAGATCCGGAGTCCCTAATCCGGAAAGCATTAATCCGTAGAATTTTTCAGGTGGAAAAGAGTATGGGATCCTCAAAACAGAAGAAAAAATTCCTTTACTACTAACGATCTTCCAGAAGCTTTTCGATTTCCTCAGCAATTCTATTTTTGGTTTTGATATAGGGATTATATATTTTCCTATTTTTAAATTTTTTTTCGGGGGAGTAATATCCGAACCTGACATCTTCGGCATATAATTATTTCTGTCCGTTGCAAGAAAATCAAAAATATTATGCTTGCCCGGATTTACTCCGGTTGCAAATGTCGACCATGCAACCGGTGATATCGGTGGTTCGGTACTTTGCAGAGGAGAGAACGTTCCCTCCTTCATTAATTTTTGAAAATTCGGAAACTCCTTTCCTTCATCAATAAATTTATTAAGCCGATGAAAATCCATCCCGTCAAAACCAATAACAACAACCCTCTTGTATTTAGCATTTTTAAGGGTCTTCAATCTTTTCACAAACTGAAACAGAGCTCTTATAGGAAATGTAATAAAATTAAAAAGAGCAAGAAAGAAAGCAACGAAAATAAACAGGAACGATCCGGCAAAAGCAAATCCCGCCCCTGGACCTACATAGGAAAAAACCGGAGCTGTAAATAAAATTAATATAGTTAAAAATAATTTTTTTTTCTTTATCATATTTAAATTTTACCATACTTCATTTATACGGTCTAACCTCCACAAAAATCGTATGAGTATAACACTCGGCAACATCAAATACAAGAAAATATTGACAGATCTGATTTTCCTGTTTCAATTTTTTTAAGAAATATCTTGATTTATTACCATAAATATTTTAAATTTTTAATATAAACAGTCATAAATGGGGAATAAAATTAAAATAGATAAAAAAAATAAAAAAAAGTATGGAATTTTTTTTTTCAATTTGTTTTAATATAGTTAAATATTGTTTTGGGACTTAGAGATAATTATTCTCTAAAATAAAAGGAGGAAAGATAATGAACAAAACAGAGCTTATTCAGAAACTTGCAAAAAAAACAGGAATGACTATCAAAGATTCGGAAATAGCAGTTAATGCAATTTTTGATGCAAAACCGGGAAAAGGTATAATTGCCGTTGAACTTGATGCCGGCAGAAAAGTAACAATTCCGGGATTTGGAGTATTTAAAACAGTTGCTAGAAAAGCCCGTACCGGCATAAATCCTAAAACCGGAGAAAAAATTAATATTCCGGCAAAAAAATATCCAACTTTTAAAGCTGGCAAAACTCTTAAAGACAGAGTCAGCGAATAAGTTTGGTAAACTTTAATTTGATATTTGGATTTTAAAAATCTTTAGATTCTATATATGGAGGATACAATTGAGTACAATAAAAGTAGTAGAAATAATCGGGACTTCAAAAAAAGATTGGGAAAATGCTGCAAAAAATGCAGTTTCCGAAGCAGGTGAGACAATTGATGGAATTACAGGAATAGAGGTTGTCGGACAGACTGCAAAAGTTGAGAAAAATAAGATCTCCGAATTCAGAACGACAATAAAAGTTGCATTTAAAGTAAAGAGCAAACGTTAAATATTTTTTTTCTCAAAATTTAACAGATACTTTTTCCGCCAGATACCAGCACTGAATCCACCTATTTTTCCATTTTCATATATAACTCTGTGACAAGGAATAATTATGGGAAATCTGTTTTTCCCATTTGCATTCCCTACTGCCCTAACACTTTTAACATTACCGGTTGCGATCGCAATATCTTTATAACTGACTGTCTGTCCATATGGAATCTTTTTTAATGCACGCCATATTTTTTTTTGAAATTCGCTTCCCTCAAGTTTTAACGCTATTGAAAATTTTTTCAATTCACCATTAAAATAACCGTTAAGCTGGTATATCAGTTTTTCAATAATTTCATTTGTCTCTACTTTAAATACAGGATCTTTTTTATTCGAAAAATGGATTGAGATTATTTTTTTCTCATCTGCTTCAATTTTTATAACTCCGACAGGAGAATCATACTCTCCCCTGTAAATTTTCTTTATCATCTGCTCTATCTGATTACAAGTAATCTGATTTCAGTCATATCTTCTATAGCAAATCTTATCCCTTCTCTTCCCAATCCGCTATTCTTTACGCCGCCATAAGGCATATGGTCAACTCTCCAAGAAGGAACATCCCCTATTATAACTCCTCCAACTTCGAGAGTATCCCAGGCTTTATTTATCTTATAAATATCTCTTGTGAAAATCCCGGCTTGAAGACCGAATTCACTATTATTTACTTCATCAAGAGCTTTATCAAAACTGTTAAATTTAGATATAACCGCAACAGGTCCAAATGCCTCTTTCTTGTAAATATCCATATTCTCATCAACATCTTCAAGAAGTGTTGCTTCAAGAATCGCACCGTTTCTTCCCCCCCCCGTCAGTATCTTTCCTCCTCCTTTAACAGCACTCTCAATCCACTGAGAAAGTCTTTCCGCTTCTTTCTCAGATATCATAGGACCGATAAAAACCGATTCATCTTTAGGATCTCCGGATTTTAATTTCATCGTCTCATCAGTCAAACGGTTCCTGAACTCTTCATATATAGTTTCATGGACTAAAATTCTCTGCACACTTACACAACTCTGCCCCGATTGATAGAACGCTCCGTAAACAATCCGTTCAACGGAATCCTTGATATCCGCATCTTCATCAACAATACATGCTGCATTTCCACCCAACTCCAACACCACTTTCTTTTTCCCTGCCATAGATTTTAACTTCCACCCTACTTCGGGGGATCCCGTAAAACTTAGCATATCAATTCGTTCATCTTCCGTAAAAAGTGATGCTCCTTCTCTCCTCACGGGAAGAATTGAATACGCTCCTTTCGGCAGTTCAGTCTCTGCCAGTACTTCTCCTATAATTATTGCTCCAACCGGTGCCATACTCGCCGGTTTTAGAACAAACGGACATCCGGCTGCAATAGACGGAGCAATCTTATGTGCTGCAAGATTTAACGGAAAATTAAAGGGAGAAATAAATGAACAAACACCAATCGGAACACGTTTCCACATCCCCCTGTATCCTTGTGCTCTTGCCGAGATATCCATAGGAAGGACTTCACCGGTTATCCTTACAGATTCCTCCGCAGCAATTCTGAAAGTATCAATAAGCCTTGAAACCTCACCTCTACTGTCCATTATAGGTTTACCCGCCTCAATACATAGTACGGTTGCAAGTTCCTCAAACCTCTCTTCAAACCTTTTAACACAGTGATTCAATATCGATTGCCTTTTATATGAGGGAAGTTCCCTCATGATCTTTTTAGAATTTTCAGCAAGCTCTATGGCTCTGTCAATCATCTGCTTATCCGCTATCGGAACTTTTGTCGCAATCTCTCCGGTATATTTATCCATAACCTCAAGATCAAGATTCGGATACTCCGCCTTTCCTCCGAGATATAACGGATATTTGTCTTTAAGTTTCATATTAACAATATAAGAAATTAATAATATAAATTCAACAAAAAATAATTTTATAAAAAAAAAGCCGCCCCAAATCAGGGGCGGCCCTATTTTAATATCGGTTAAATACGA
>CAZWFY010000024.1:0-33605 GCA_964633415.1 uncultured Clostridia bacterium
TCACAGGTGATCTCTCAAACGGTTTTTTTACGATCTCGGATAGTTCGTCAAAACCATCTATTACGATTTTAGAACCAAACCAAGGAACAGTATGGGAAGCAGGCAAGGAATATGTTATACGCTGGAAAACAACAGGTATGACCGGTGCACAAGATATAAGAATATATTTGTTTAAGGATAATGTCGGGAATTGTGTATTTCAAGTTATGCGTAAAAATACCGGATATAATGTTGCTAAAATACCAAACGATTATAAAGAAAGCAGCAACTACTGGTTTAGATTACAGGCTTTCATAAATGGAAAGAGTATATTGGGTGATAGTTCCCGTTTTACTATTCATGCTAAACCTGCTTTTGCCCATTTTGTTGCTCTTGATGCAGTTCAAAAAGCAGCAGATAATCAGAAAATCATGGAAAATTTTTTAAAATATTCTTTAGCATCAAAGATGGAAATAATAGCACCGGTGGAGAATGATATAATTTCACCGAATAAGGATGTTTGGATAATTTGGAAGATTAAGGGTGCAAGAAAGTTTAAGCGGGTTACTATTATTTTGATCAGAGAGACAGAGGGTTATGGTTCTAATATAGTAAATGCAACCAAAATACCTAATACGGGAAAGTTTCTTTGGAGATTAAGTAGAGAACATTTTAAATCATCAAGAAATAAATATCGTATTAAAATTATTACCGATGATAGTTGGGATGTTTGGAAGGAAAAGAATCCTAACATAAGTGCAAAAACCGGAGTTTTCTATATTTCGAATAATCCCGTATCGTATGGTGCAAGAAGAATATAGAGTGTTTTTTATTCTAATAAATATAATAATAATTTGAGATATATTCATTAAAATACTATATATTTATTAGAAATATTAAGTGCAGGAGGGAGAAATGAAAAAATTATCTTTATCAATTTTAATGATAGCTGTTTTGTTCGGAATGATATCTTCACAGAGTATTACCGTAACAAATCCACATGGAGGAGAGAATTGGATAATCGGGCAGCAATATACCGTTACTTGGAGTTCAACCGGAGTAACGGGAACAGTAGGCGTCAAACTGTTTCAGAATGGTGCTAGCATAGGGTATATCAAACAAGATGTTAATAATACGGGAAGCTATAGCTGGACGATTAACAATATAATAGGAGTGGGACCGATAACTGCAGGCAGCAATTATCAGATCCAGATAAAGAAAAGCGGTATAACATCAGGTTTGTCCGGAATGTTTACCATTTCAAATCCACCTTCTCAAGCAACAATCACAGTGACAAATCCACACGGAGGAGAAGATTGGACAATCGGACACCAGTATCCGGTCACATGGAGTTCAACCGGAGTAACAGGAACCGTGGGTGTTAAACTGTTTCAGAACGGTTCGAGTTTAGGATATGTAAAACAGGATGTTAATAATAGTGGTAATTTTGCTTGGACGATTGACAAAATAATAGGAGTGGGACCGATAAGTGCAGGCAGCAATTATCAGATCCAGATAAAAAAGAATGGTGTGACATCCGGTTTATCCGGAATGTTTACCATATCAAATCCAATCCATCCTGCATTTCCTAAAATGACCAAGGTAATCACCAATTCAAACATTAACAGAGCAAATATTCAAATACAGTCTCTTCCCGATTTTATGCTTTATGCGGAGAGCCTTGGTTATATTGACTGGGAACAAAAAATTGTTAAATATCATGTAGCTGTAAAAAACAAGGGTTCAAAGAATGCAAGTCATATCCCAGTTAAGCTGGAAATATATAAGAGAGGTCATCCGGGGCATATTATAGAAACAATTACGGATACTATCCCTTCGCTTCCGAGAAACATGACGGTAAGCTGGAATAGAACTTATCAAATCAAAGATATAGGAACTTATGATTTTACATTTAAGGTTAATCCGGATGCTGTTGTAAAAGAATATCTTTATAACAACAATACAAGTGTAAGAAAATCGATATCAAGAGAAGCTTTACCGGACCTTAGAGTATGGTTGATGACAATCAAAGTATCAATACTTGGAAAAGAAAAGATCTGGGTCGGAGTTCAAAATATAGGTAAAAAGACTTCGGGACCAACTAAACTAAAATTTTATATAGAAACCAAAGGCACAAAATATCTTAATATTCCACCCATTGCTCCCGGCAAATTTTATACGGCGGAAAGAAAAGAGTGGTTCCATTCATTAAAAGATGTCTGGGTGAAGATGACCATAGATCCGGATAACAATGTTAGAGAAGATAAAGAGAGTAATAATTTTGCACAAAAGAAACTGGTAGTGTGGAGTAACACTATTTTTGATAAATAATTTTTTATCTGTTTTTATAAAAGCTCAGGTTTGTCTGACTGAAAAAATTGCGATCCTGATAATAAACGGATTGAATAATTTCAGGTAAATAGATCATCTGATCGGTATTGTTAGTATTTTGAGATTCAGGAAGGCTTTTCACTTTATTATATATTTAGTATAATCAATTTGCTATAAAAAAGGGAAAATCGGTATATGCAGTTAAATTTAATATTTTTATTGGAAATTTTCTAATAGCGGAAGCCTGTGATTTTTCAAATAGTGTTAAAGGAAAAATTTATGAAAGAAAAAGAGAATATTGATATCGAAAAAAAATCGGAATTGAGTCTTTTTTTTGAGATATTAACAAAGAGAAAAATGGCTGTAATATTTTCAGTTTCTGCTTTAATGCCATTGATATTTTTTATTCCGGTTTTTATTTTCTATCCTGGTAAATCTATTTGTTGAATGGCGGAAGAATGAAAGAGGCAAATATTTAGAATTATTATGTGTGGTATTGCAGGCATAAAGTTTTTTAACAATAAGAGTGTAAATAGTAATGTTTTAAAAAGAATGCTCTCTACTCTTAAACACAGGGGACCGGATGGCGAAGGAATATTTATAAAAAAAGATATAGGTCTGGGGCATCGGAGATTAAAAATAATAGATCTTTCGGAAAACGGGAATCAACCGATGAGCAATGAAGATGAATCCATATGGCTTACTTCAAACGGAGAAATATATAATTATAAAGAGATAAAAAAAGAGTTATTGCAGAAAGGACATATTTTTAGTTCGGAAACCGATATTGAAGTAATCATACACGCATATGAAGAGTGGGGAATTGATTGCTTGAAAAAGTTTAACGGAATGTTTGCATTTGCTTTATATGATTTTAGAATAAAAAAGTTATATTTGGTGCGTGACAGATTTGGAATCAAGCCCCTTTTCTATTTTATGGATAAAGAGAAAATTGTTTTTGCTTCCGAAATTAAAGCAATACTCGAATTAAAAGATATTAAAAGAGAAATTGATCCGGAAGCTCTTCATAACTATTTATCATTAAATTATATGACTGCTCCTCTAACTATGTTTAGAAATATTTTTCAGATTCTTCCGGGATATTATCTCGAAATAAAAGATAATAATCTGATTGAAAAAAAATATTGGGATATTCAATTCAAAGAAGAAAAGGATCATAGGAGAAGCGATAATTTATGGATGGAAGAGTTTGATTCGTTATTGGAAGAATCCGTTAAGAGAAGATTGGTAAGTGATGTACCTTTCGGTGCTTTTTTAAGCGGAGGAATCGATTCAAGCTCTATTGTATCTTATATGAAAAAGATCTTGGGGGAAAATGTTAATACGTTTTCCATAGGTTTTAAAGAAGAATCTTTTAATGAAGTGGAAGACTCTATTGCGGTTTCAAAAAAATTAATGACAAAACATTTTACAAAAACAGTTAACCCTGAGATCGATGAAGCATTTTTAAATAAAATTGTATGGCATTCGGAGGAGCCTACGGCGGATTCTTCGATAATACCGATGTTTCATTTGTCTGAAATGACAAAAAGACATGTTACGATGGCACTATCGGGTGACGGTGCCGATGAGCTTCTTGCCGGTTACGAAACTTATCAGGCATATTATATTAGAAAAATATACAGATGTTTTCCTGTATTTGTTCGGAAAGGATTTCTAAAAGGAATTATCGGTAAACTTCCCGTTTCCTTAACAAAAGTCAGCTTTGATTATAAATTGAAAGTGTTTTCACGGGGAGCGGAACTCTCTGCAGATGAATCTCATTTTTATTGGAGGAAGATATTTGATGAAGAATTAAAAAATAATTTATATTTAAAGGATGTTAGAAATAATTTTAGGGGTTATGACAGTTTCAAGTATATAAAGCCCTATTTTGACCATGCAGTCGGAACCCCTTTAAACAGAATGTTGGAATTCGACACAAGATTTTATTTACCTAATGATATGCTTGTAAAAGTTGATAGAGCGAGTATGGCGAATTCTCTTGAAGTAAGAGTACCGTTTCTTGACCATAAATTGGTTGAGTTTATATCGGGAATGCCGGAAAATTTAAAATTAAAATACTATTATAAAAGGAAATATGTCTTGAGGAAAGTAATGAAGAACAGGTTGCCGAAGCAAATTTTACAAAAAAAGAAGCTCGGTTTTAATACTCCGGTCAATGTATGGATAAAGGGACCTTTATATGATTTGGTAAGAGATACGTTGTCGGAGTCAACAATAAAAGAGATAGGGATATTTGATTTTACATTTATTTCACGTCTGTTAGATCAGCATCGCAATGGCAGTGTGGACCACGGATATCGTTTGTGGAATCTGTTGATCTTTGTAATGTGGTGGAAAAGGTTTATAAAAAATAGTTAATGATATATACTGTTTTTCAAATGATTTAGGAATGAAATAAT
Source organism: uncultured Clostridia bacterium (assembly GCA_964633415.1). GTDB lineage: Bacteria > Acidobacteriota > Aminicenantia > UBA2199 > UBA2199 > CAZNLS01. The sequence goes on from CAZWFY010000024.1 coordinate 4,737, forward strand.
GAAGATTGAAGATAGTACGCAGAATGTTTTTTGGGAAAAAGAGCATAAGTTCAGACAATTTGATCATCCGATAGTCTCTTTTTTTGCCAAACAGAGGATTGATTATATTAAGAAATTTATTGATATATCGGAAATGGAAAATATTTTTGATCTTGGATGTGGCAGCGGATTTTCAACATTTCTTTTGGATAAAGAGGTTCCGGGCAAAGTTATAGGTGGAGATCGTTCCATGCAAATGTTATCATTTCATCCGATGAAAGATAAAATAATTAATTTAGATGCTTATAAACTTCCGTTTAAAGATGAACAATTTGATCTTGTAAATATTTGGGAAGTTTTACACCATATTGAGAATCCGGTTGATATACTATCTGAAATCAGAAGAGTTACTAAAAAGTATATAGTAATATTTGAGCCGAACAGTATGAATCCGGCTCAATTTGTTTTTGCTCTGGTTGATAAACCGCACAGATGGGTTCTAAGGTTTAGAAAGAATTATATTTTTGATATTGTTAAAAAAGCAGGGTTCGGAGAGATAATACACTATTCAAAAGTAGGTTGGATTTTCCCGAATAAAACACCGGCTGTAATGTTTGCAATTTTAAAAAAATTTAAATTTGATTTCCCATTGGGAATTTCACAAATATTAATAGCAAAAAAATGAAAAAAAACTTTATTCAAACTTTATATGATTTTTTGGGGATTCCGTTAAGAATGATCTTTTTGCCGGATCATTTATGTAAAAAAATAGGGTTGACTTCTCTTGAGGATGAGAGAATTAATATGGTTTTACCTGAGATTAAAGGTAAATTACTTGATATTGGATGCGGCAATAACAGACTGGTAAAAGAGTATAAGAACGGAATCGGTGTAGATGTTTATGACTGGGGAGGAGGCGGACTTATTATCGAAGATAGTTCAAGATTACCTTTTGAAAATGAAGAGTTTGATACGGTCTCTTTTATTGCGGATTTAAATCATATCCCTAACAGAACTGAAGTTGTACCTGAAGTGAAAAGGATTTTAAAAAAAGACGGAAGGGTTGTCGTGACAATGATAAATCCTGTTTTGGGAGTGATCGGTCATAAAATCTGGTGGTATGGAGAAGATAAAGAGAGAGGAATGGAAGAGGGAGAAAAAGGCGGTTTGTGGAATAAGGATATTATTGAAATGTTTGAAAACAGAGGTTTTAAATTAATAAAACATAAAAGGTTTGTTTACGGAATGAATAATCTGTTTGTATTTGAGAAAAAATGAGAAAAGAGCATTTGAAATATCTTTGTTGTCCTATAACTAAAGAATCTTTGAGATTATCTATTTCTAAAGAAGACGAGAACAATGAAGTTTTAGAAGGGAAGCTCATATCATCTGCATATGAATATCCGATCATAAAAGGAATTCCAAGGTTTGTTTTTAAAGAGAAGAAATTGACGGAGAAAACGGTAAAATCTTTTGGATATCAATGGAAATTAAGCAAGAAAATAAGTCTGAATTATGGGATTGATGATGATTATTTTAATGCATTTTTTTCTCCTTTAGATCCAAATGAATTTATAAATAAGATTGTTTTGGATGCCGGCTGTGGTAACGGTCGTTTGATTGAATATTCTTTGAAGTTTTCTCCGGAATTGATAGTTGGTGTTGATTATTCGGAAGCAATAGAACTTGCTTATGAAAGAACAAAGCTATTGGATAATGTATTGTTAATCCAAGCAGATATTACAAAATTACCTATTAAAGAAAGTTTTTTTGATTATATATATAGCCTTGGTGTTATCCATCATATTTTAGAACCCAAAAAAGCTATTAATTCTTTAAGGAGAACAGTTAAAAAAGATGGGAATATAAATTTTTGGGTTTACAGTAAAGAGGGAAATAAAATTTATTTGTTTTTTTATAAAATAATAAGTTTTTTTACTAAAAAGATAAATGATTATTTTAAATGGATTCTTTCTTTGATTATTTCTGTTTTTATTTATCCTTATATGAAAGTTTGTGTTTTATTAAGTAAAATTTCCGAAAAAAATTTTTTACCATTACAAGAATATATGAAATTTATTTCCGGTCTTGGATTTAAAATTTTAAGATTGGTTATATATGATCAGTTAATACCTCAAATCGCTTATTATCCAACGAAAGAAGAATTATTAAACTGGGTGGATTTTGATGATTTGAAGATTTCTCATCTGGATATGAGGACCAATAACAGTTGGCGAATTGGATTAAGGAAGATAAAATGAACAAAAAGGACTTAACAATTTGTATACCTTCTTTTAATGAGGAAAAAGTTATAGAAAAAGTTGTTAAAGAGTTAAAAATTAAGTTTAATGATGCTGAGATAATAGTAATAGATGACGGTTCCACTGATAATACTTTTAATGTTTTAACAAAAATTAAAGGAATAAAGATTGTTAAAAATTATCAAAATATGGGTTACGGCTATTCTTTAAAAAGAGCAATGAAGGCGGCAAGCGGTTATTATATTGCATGGTATGATGGAGACGGACAACATAATGTAGAAGATTTACAAAAGATATACGATCATATGGAAAAAGGAAATTGCGATGTCGTGATAGGTTCAAGAAACAGAAAATCGCATAAGGTAAAGAGAAGAATATTGGGTAAAATTGTTTTAAAAATCATTGCTCAATTTATTGTCGGGAGGAATATTCCCGATTTGAATTCAGGCTTGAGAATATTTAAAAGAGACATAATTTTAAAATATTTACATCTCCTGCCTAATGGATTCAGTGCTTCTTCGACATCAACGGTTATTATGAATAAGATGGGTTATTTTGTGGAATATATTGATATTACAACAAAAGAACGAAAAGGGAAAAGTAGTGTGAGTATAATAAAAGACGGTTATAGAAGTATGAAATTATTATTTAATCTTTTGATACTGTTTGAAGCGTTCAATTTCTTTGTGATCTTATCATTACTTCAATTAATACCCGGAATTATTTACGGTTTTTATATTGCATTGTTTTTTAAAAGAGGTTTCCCGGTTTTTGCTTCTTTGCTTATAATAACAGGTGCTTTTACTTTTTTCTTTGGGATTTTAGCAGAACAGATAACTGCGTTAAGGAGAGAAAAGTTTGAATAAATATTTTAGCAATAAAAAAATTTTTTTTTTATTGCTAATTATAATAATTAATTCATTTTATATTTCAAATGCAATTATAAATTACTATCATTTGGGAAGTGATTCTTTAAATATTGCTTCTTTTGTAGAAGGGAAGCGACTTGGGGAAACTTATTTTAAAAAAGATGAAATTTTAAAGGATAAAAGAATTTATGATTGGTACACGCCATTTTATCTTTTTGTTATTGAAAAATTGAGTCTACTTTTTGGAAATTATTATTCTGTTTTTTGGATTCAAATTATTATTTTTATTAATATATATCTTGTTGGACTAATTTTGTTGTCAAAACAGCTGTTTGATAATAATATTTTGTTTGAATATTTATTTGTAATAATTAATATTGTTATTTTAAGGTTTAAATATATAGATATTTGGGCTATCCCATTTAAATCTGCAAGACCGCAAACCTTTTTTATTTCTTTATTGCCTATTGTTTTTTATTTATTGTTTTATCTCTATAAAAACAATGAAAAAAAAATATCATTATTAATTGTTATTTCCGGTGTTTTAATTTATATACATCCTGTTAGTGCTCCCTATTTTATAAGTAGTTTATTCGTTTTTTATTCAATAATAGCTCTAAGGAAAAGTATTTCTTTCAGTTCTTTTAAAAAAATATTAATTACTTTTACATTGATATTTCTTATCTTAATGCCTTATTTTGTGATTTATTTTAATAGATATTTAAGTGTTATCCAAAATAAGATTCCATCAAACTTATTATATAAAATCGCTCATTTTAGAATAAGTAAGTATTACTTTGATATACCCGCATTATATAAATATAGTTATTCTCATTTGTCATTATTCATTAAGATTTTATTGTTTTTTTCTTTGATTTCAATATTTTATAAATTTGTTAGTAAAAAATATAATGATTTTGATTTTTTATTTTGTGTTTTATATATTAATCTGTTTATATTTTCTTTCTTGTTACCGTTTAGTGATCAAGTTATTGCAAATAAAATCGGGAAATTTCCTTTTGAAATAGATTTTATGAGAAATATAATTTTTTATCCTTTTATTATTTATATTTCTTCATTTTATTATCTTTATAAATTATTTATTTATTTCTCAAAAAGATTTAAAAAACTAAATTTTGTATATGTTTTTCTATTGATCTCTTTTGTGAGTTTTTTCTTTTACAATAATTTTTTAGATTTAAAAAGTAATATAATTTTTCAAAGAATTAAAAAAGGATTTTTTAGTTTAACTAAAACATATGATAGTAGATTAATTGATAGAGTTTTGATAGAAAAGTTTACAAATGTTGAAGATTCTATTTTTTATTTCGGCATAAGAACAGGTGATATTTTTATAAGACCTATAACGAAAAGATCCTCTGTTTTTTCTTATAAAGACGGAGGGGTATTATTATACTCGGGATTGTATGATAAATTAATAAACTGGTATGAAAACTCTAAGGTTATTAAAATTATATCGAATAAGATCAAAAGAAGAAAATTCTTAGTTCCGGAATTGGATATTGAGAGAAATATATTATCAATATCAAAAAATTTAGATTCGGATTATTTAATTTTAAATGAGACTAATGCATATTTTTTATTTGAAAACATACCTAAAGTATTTTGTAACGGTCATATTATTCTTTCTTTGAAAAAAGATTTTATTTTTAATAAAGATAAAACGGATCATAATATATTATATAATAAAAGAAAGTTTATCTATATTAAAGAATTAAATAAAAAAATAACATTTGTAAAGTTGATAGTAATGATAAAAGGGGATAAGAAATTTTATAAAATGAAATTTCTAAACTGGTCCTCAATAAATGTTGATGGTACACATTTTAACTTTTCAAATAAAATTATGTTAAAAACCGATAGGGTTTATATATTAAACGGTATTATTTTTTTGCCGGAAGACTTGAATTTAAAAACACAAAATGACCGAAAAATCTCATTAATTGATGGAGAGAATTGTGAAGTGAATATTAAGAATGTTGAAATAAATTCATATGAATGAATTTATTATAAATTAAGGAGAGAAAATGTTAAAAAATATAAGTTCTTGTTACTACTTTTAAGGTTTATTATGGAATCTCCGGAATAAAAATCGAATAAAATGAAGTGTACATTAAATTTCTTAAAAAGTGGTCTTGACAAGTGATATTACTATAATAATGCTAAATAAAACGTTAAGTGAAAAGTTCTATTTTGGATTAAAATGGAAAGGTCTAACTCAAGTTTCAGTATATACATCCCAGCTTTTGGTCACAATAATAATGGCAAGATTATTATTACCCAAGGATTTTGGTTTGTTAGGTATAGTTCAGATATTTATTGCTTTTAGCACAACTATTGTTAATATGACAATTAAACCGGCTTTGATTCAAAAGAAAGAGATAACTGCCGATGATATGGCATCCGGAAATTTTATTGCGTTGATTTTTGGTGTTTTATTTTTATTTTTATTTTGGGTTGGCTCTTATCCGTTATCAATTTTTTTTAAAATAAGAGAGTTAAATGGAATTATGAAGATATTTGGTTTTAAATTTATATTTGACTCAATGTCGATAGTATCGCTCTCTATTTTAAGAAGAGAAATTGATTATAAATCACTCTTTTTTATTAGTTCTGTTTCTATTGTAGTCGGTCAGGGATGTGTTCCGATAGTTCTGGCATTATTGAATTTTGGTGTTTATTCTTTAGTTTTCGGATCAATTAGTGCCTCGATAATTCTGTTTGTTTCATCGTTTGTTATTTTCAGAAAAAAAGGATATAGCTTTAGAATAAAGTATTATAAAAAGGAGATTATATATATACTTAAATTCGGATTATGGACAACTTTTACCAATCTTGTTAACCTTGTTGCAATTAGAGGTGATTATTTTATTATAGGTAAGTGGCTTAATACTTATTTGCTTGGGATATATACAAAATCTTATTATCTAATGCAGTTTGGGAGTACGGCAATTGTAGAAGTTTTTTCAAATGTTTTATTCCCTGTTTTGTCAAGAATACAAGAAAACAAGAAAAAAATTAAAGATTTTTTAATAGGTTTTATCCCGATAATGGCATTAATAGTTATGTCAATAATGATTTTTGTTATTTTTTATTCCGAGGAAATAATTATGGTTGTTTTAGGTGATAAATGGAGTTTTGCAATCGCACCTTTAAAAACACTCGCTTTTTTTGGTGTTTTCAGAGGTGTTTATAAGATATTTGATTCTGTAATTCTATCTTTGGGTAAGGTAAAATTCCAATTTTTCATACATTCATTATATGCTATTTTGATAATTGTATCGACATTAGTAGGATTAAAGTGGGGTATTATTGGAATTAGTTATGGCGTAGGAATCAGCATATTTATTGTATCGTTATTACTCGCATTTTATACTTCAAATATTGTAAATTTGCAAATCAAGGACTGGATGCTTTTGTTAAAGCCGATTGTTATTTATGGTAGTTTGTTTTTCATAGCTATTTATATATTTAAGATAAAAATACATTGTTCAAATTATTTTTTTTCTCTTTTGTTTGGGATTATTTTTTTCTTAAGTTTGTGGGTTGTTATTATAGTTTATTTAAAATTAAAATATTTTAATTCTGAATTTTATGTGTTATTTGAATCTGTTATTTATTTATTTCCGATTTCTCTTAGAAAATATGCAGTTAGAATCATTAATGATCAAAAAAGAGTGAAGATATGATAATTGTTATAGTTTTTCCTTCTTTTAAAAATTATCCGGAAAGACTAAAACTATATTGTAAAATGAGTGAATTTACTGAAGTTGATAAGGTGTATATTTATACAAGGACACTGTCCGACAATTTTGATTATAAAAGTGATAAGGTTGATATAGAAGTTATTGAGGGTAAAATCAAATTTTATCTGAGAATTAAACATATTGTGAAAAACAGAATAAAGCATAAAAAAAAAATTATTATTATAAATCATTTTATTAATCTGACATTTTTTTTGAAAAGATATAGAAATAAAAGAAATATAAAAATAATTACAAAATTTTATTCACCGAATTTAATTGTTTTGTTTAGAGGGAAGAAGAAAATTAAGCTTGGTTTTAGTCAAACTATGCTTTTTATTAAAAGAAGTACTTTTGATTTTATCTCTCTGTTTTTCTCAGATATAATTATCGGTAATTCGGAAGAGATAGAAAATTTAGTAAAAAAAGTCGCAAAAAAAACACATATTAAAAGAAAGATTTTAACTTTTCCAACTCCGGTTGATACGGATTTTTTTTATAAGAAAGATAAAAATAAAGAAAATTTAAATAAAAATCGTCTCTTATTTGTAGGAAATTTGCTGGAAAGAAAAGGAATATTCGACCTGTTAGAGACTGTAAAAAAATTGAAAGATCAAAATGTTGAATATAAGCTGGTAATAATAGGAGCTTTTGTTTTTAATAAGGATAGAATAAGTATAAGTGAATATATAAAAAAAAATAAAATGGAAAATAGCGTGGAATTTATCGGAAGTGTCAGTAAAGAGGAACTTGTCGATCATTATAACAGATCGGATATTTTATTGTTTCCATCTCATTATGAAGGTTCTCCGAGAGTTGTAAAAGAGGCAATGGCTTGCGGGTTACCTGTTGTTTCCTATGATATTGAGGGTATCAAATTAATAGATCGGGATAAGGAAATAATACAAATGTTAAAACTGGGTGATGTAAAAGAATTATCTGTAAAAGTCCTTGAATTAATTCATAATAGAGAAAAGCTCAGATATTTATCAATTAAAGGAGAAAAGCATATAGAGGAAAATTTTGCTATTGATGAGATAGCAAAGAAAGAGTTGGAATTATTATTTGAATTAATAAAAACTTGATAAAATGAAAATAATACAATCTCTTGGAAAAATTAATAATAAAGATATTTTTATTTCCATTTCAATCTTTTTTTATTCAGCTGTATCATTATCGGTTTTTATGTTATTGAATATTATGGATTTTCTTGTTTCCAACATAACTTATTCAATGTTTTTCATCTATTACTTTTGGATATTTTTTGATTTTTCTGAAGCTGAAAGTAATATTAATAAATATTTATTTCAAGGTGGTATTCATGAAAAAATTTGAAATTGAAAAAAATAGAGTCCCGAATTTTATAATTGCCGGTGCACAAAAGTGCGGAACAACATCTATTTTTAAAGTGCTTTATGATCATACTGAAGTATTTCTACCTGAATCCAAAGAGGTTCATTTCTTTGATAGAAATCAATCATTTAATAAAGGTATTGATTGGTATAAAAACTTTTTCAGCAAATCAAAATCTGAAAAAGTGATCATGGATATTACACCGAACTATATGAACAAAGAGTATGTTCCCGAGAGAATTAAAAAGCTTCTGCCCGATGTTAAATTAATTTTTGTTTTACGTAATCCGGTTACGAGAGCATACTCTAATTATTGGGATAATATAAGAAACCAAAATGAACATTTACCATTTAACGAAGCAATCAATCATAATCCTGCATATATCGAAAAGGGTTTGTATTATAAGCATATTAATCGTTTTTTAGAATATTTTAATAAAGAGGATATTTTTATCTTTTTAAGTGAAGAGCTTTTCAGTCATCCGGAAGCTTTTTATAAAAAGCTCTGTTCAAAATTAGATATCGACTTCAAAATGATAAAAGATATGGATCGTGTTGCAAATTTTGCAAGAGTTCCCAGAATAAAGATTGTTGAGAAAACATTTCTTTCCCAGAACAGAATCCTTAAAATAATCAGAAGACCCATTCCGGGGTTTCTTAAAAGTTTTGTTAAAAAACTTGACGAAAAATTTAATATGAAAAAAATCAAACGCCCTGAAATTGATGAGGAAACAAAAAAATATCTGAAAGTCATATTTAGAGATGATATTAAATCTTTAGAAAAATTATTCGATTTGAATTTGAATTTGTGGCTCAATTACTGAATATTCATTTTAATAATTTTTTATGCACATAAAAATAAGCTTATATTTTTTTATATGTTACTATAATGGTCTTGACAAACAAAACCATTATAAATTACACTCAACGTAGGAGAATGTCATGTTTAAAATTGCTATTGTAGGCTGTGGAAGGATTAGTAAAAAACATATTTCTTTATTAGGTGAGAATAAAATAAAAAATGCAAAGTTAGTTTCAGTATGTGATATTGTAGAACAAAAAGCTAAAGAATATGGGAAAAAGTACAATGTTCCTTATTATACGGATATGTTTGAAATGATGAAAAAAGAAGACATTGATATAATCAGTGTTTTAACTGAAAGCGGAAACCATGCAAAAAATGTAATTGAGCTTTCTAAATATAGGAAACATATTATTGTTGAAAAACCAATGGCATTAACAATTGATGATGCTGATTCTATGATTGAAGCATGTGATAAGAATAATTGTCGATTGTTTGTAGTTAAGCAGAACAGATTTAATTTACCTGTTATAAAGCTTAAAGAAGCATTTGACAAAGAGAGATTTGGGAAAATTTTTCTGGGAACGGTTAGGGTAAGGTGGAGTAGGAATCAATCTTATTATGACCAGCATTCATGGCGAGGAACTTGGGCAATGGACGGAGGTGTAATTGCCAATCAAGCTTCTCACCATATAGATTTATTACAATGGATGCTTGGTAAAGTGGATTCTGTGTATGCAAAAGGTATTAAGGCATTGGCAAATATTGAAGTTGAGGATACTGCTGTAGTTGTGTTGAAATTCAGAAATGGTGCTCTCGGAATTGTTGAAGCAACAACTGCAACAAGACCTAAGGATATTGAAGCAAGTATTTCTGTTTTAGGAGAAAAAGGAACCGTTGAAATAGGTGGATTTGCCGTGAATAGAATAAAGTATTGGGAGTTTGTTGAAAAGGATAGGGAAAATATTGATATTGAAAAATTGTCCGAAAACCCTCCTAACATATATGGCTTTGGACATAAAGCTTATTATGAGCATGTTATTGATTCTATTACAAATAATAAATCGTTTATGGTTGATGGTTTGGAGGGAAGAAAGACGGTTGAAATAATATCAGCTATCTATGAATCAATGGAAACCAAAAAAGAAATTTATTTAAGATTTAAACCGGAAAAGTGTAAATTAGGATTGAGATTGTGATAGTAATACCATACAAAAAGGATTTATTGGAAGAATGGGATGATTTTGTAATAAATGAATCTGAAAATGGAACTATTTTTCATCTACAAAAGTTTTTGTCATATCATCCGAAAGGCAGATTTCATGATTGTTCTGTTTTAATAAAAAATAAAAAGAAAAAAATAGTTGCTGTATTTCCTTCTGCTATTGAGAAGAAAGTGATTATTTCTCATCCGGGGAGTACTTATGGTGGAATAGTTATAAAAAAATATTTAAAATTGCAAGAGATTGAAGAAATATATAAAGCTATTATAAAATTTTATTCTAAGAAGGGATTTTTAGAGTTTGGTCTAAAAATAATTATTAGTGAAAATTTTTTCCGTTCAAATGATAAAATAGAACTTTTTCTTTTAAATAGCGGAATGAAACTCCTTTCGAAGGAAATAAGTGTTGTAATTGATGTTGATGATTTCTTTCAATATAAAGGAATGAGAAGAACAACCAAACAAATAATTAAATCCGACAGATTACAAGAATTAGAGCATGATAAATTTTTAATAGCTACTTCAATTGAACAAAAAAAACAGGCATATAATCTTATTTATAATAATCTAAAAAATAAATATAATAAAAATCCAACACATAGTTTTGATGAATTAATGAAACTCGAAGAAAAATTTCCGGATAGTGTTTACTTTTTTATTATAGAAAGAAAAATGGAGATTGTTTCAACTTATGTTTGTTTTCAATTAAATAAAGATGTTATGCATACATTTTATATAGCAAAAAGTAAAAATAGAGGAACAGTTGTTGATGTAGGCTTAATACTTTATATAATGGAGTATTTAAAAAAAAAAAATATAAAATTTTTTAATTTCGGAATATCAAGTAGAGAAAAACTTATAAAATATTGGATACATAATTATAAAGAACAATTCAGTAAGTATTTATTAACAAGAAATATATGGAGAATAAAAACAATAAATATGTTGGAGGTATAATCATGAAAAATAAAAGCATTATAGAATCCATATCAGAAGATTACAAAGTAAAAGATGATTATGATTATATAAATACAATGTTGGCATTTGATATTTTCAAGAACAAGATTCATGGTAAAGAGGTTTTGGAGATAGGATGTGCAGATGGTATTATGAGCGAACAGTTGGTTAAATATACTAAATATTTAGATATAGTCGAACCGAGTAAGAATTATTATCAATTAGTTAAAAAAAATATTAAGGATATTAGAAATTTTTTTAATTGTTTTTTGGAAGAGTTGGAAACAAATAATAAATATGATGTTATTTTGTGTGCGGGAATAATTCATCATATAGAAAATCCGAAAAATTTTTTAAAAGTAGTTGGGGGATTTCTAAACCCGAATGGAGTGATTTTAGCGACGGTACCGAATATTACATCTTTGCATAGAAGGATAGGAGTTAGGATGGGACTTTTGAAAGATGAATATGGAGATAGCGAAAGAAATAAAAAATTTCATCAGTTTGGCAGATACGATATTGATAAATTTAAAACCTTATTTATAGATAGCGGATTTAAAATATTAGAGTATTATGGATATATGATAAAGCCGTTTTCATCTGAAATTATGGCAAGAATCAAACTCAATAATAAGCAAATTAAAGCAATGTTTGAAATAGGGAAGGAGTTTCAAAATATAAGCAGTCAAATTTTTGTAGCGGCAAAAAAATATAATGATTAAATTTTTAGATTTATATTCTCAATATTTAAGTATTAAAAAGGAAATAGATAAAACTATATCAGATGTTATTAAGGATTCTGCCTATGTAGGTGGTAAATATGTTAGAAAATTTGAAGAAGAATTTAGCAATTATATTGGAACTGAATATTGTATTGGTGTTGGAAATGGAACAGATGCACTTGAAATAGCAATAGATAGTTTGCATTTACCCGAAGGTAGTGAAATATTAGTTCCTGCGAATAGTTTTATAGCAACAGCGGAAGCAGTCACACGATCAGGTCATAAGATAGTTTTTACAGATGTTAATATTGATGACTATTTGATATCGGTTGAGGATATAAAAAAAAAAATAACTACAAAAACAAAGGTAATCATTGTTGTTCATTTATTTGGATTACCAGTAAATATGAATGAAATCTCTAAAATTGCCGATGAATATAATTTGAAAGTTATTGAGGATTGTGCTCAAGCTCATGGTGCGGAGTATAATGGTATAAAGGTAGGAGGTTTTGGAGACATTTCGACTTTCAGTTTTTATCCCGGGAAAAATCTCGGTGCTTATGGAGATGGTGGGGCGATTCTTACAAATAATGAAGAATTAGCTGTGAAAAATAGAATGACTGCTAATCATGGGCGTGTTGATAAATATAATCATGAATTTGAAGGCAGAAATTCGAGGCTTGATGGTCTGCAAGCAGCAATCTTATCTGTTAAGTTAAAATATCTTGATAGGTGGATAGATGCAAGAAATAGAGTAGCTGATTTTTATTATAGTAGTTTAAAAGATTTAGATGATATTATTTTGCCTAAGGTGGAATTAAAAAAAAAACATGCATATCACTTATTTGTTATTCGTGTTAAAGACAGAGACGAATTAAAAAGTTTTTTAAAAAAGAAAGGAATTCAAACCGGTATCCATTATCCGACAAGTCTTCCTAAGTTAACAGCATTTGGTTATTTAAATCAATATAATGAGAAAATGATAGCCAACAATATTGATATTGAATTGTTAAGCCTACCTATCGGAGAACATTTAACAAACAATGATTTGAAGTTAATTGTTTCTACAATAAAACAATATTTTAGATAAAAAAATAATGAGAATAGTTCATATTATAGATTATTTTAAACCCAAGTTAGGTTATCAAGAAACTTTTCTTGCAAAAAAACATATTGAAATGGGGTTTGATGTATGGGTATTAACATCAAATATTCTTTTTTCATCAAGTATTTATAAAAATATTGATAAAAAAAATAATAAAATTAATAGTGGCATTTATAAGGAAGAAGGCATAAATGTTTTAAGATTAGATGCAATATTTGAATTATTCAGCAGAGTATGGTTGAAAAATTTAAAGAAGGAATTAAATATACTAAAACCGGATGTTATTTTTGTTCATGGCATATACTCAGTTACAGCGGTTAGAATAGCTTTGTGGAAGTTGGCAAATAAGAAGAATAATGTATTTCTCGGTTTTGATTCTCACATGGCTGAAGTTATGAGTGCAAACAGATTATTTTACCCTGTTTTCAGATTTATTTATAAAAATTTTCTAAAAAATATTATATTAAAGGCGAGTGATACAAAAATTATTGCCGTCGCTAATGTTACTAAAGATTATATGATGAAAAATTATTATTTTAAAGAGAGTGATATTATTGTAATTCCCCTGGGTGTAGATATATCTCTTTTTAGAAGAGATTTAAAAAACAGATATTTGATGAGAAAAAAGTATAACATAGAGGAGGACGAATTAGTTTTTATTTATGTAGGTAAAATCATGCCTAAGAAAGGCTTGGGGATTTTGCTTGAAGCCTCTTCATTGTTGTTGAAAAGAAAATTAAAATTCAAATTGGTAATTTTAGGGATGAGTGAATTAAGTTATTTAGATGAATTAAAATTATTAGTAAAGAATCTTAATTTGGGAAAAAATGTTTTATGGATAGATTTTGTACCCAATAATGAATTGCCAAAATATTATTCAATTGCAGATATTGGTGTTTGGCCTTCACATGTAAGTATAACTCGTTTAGAAGCAATGGGTTGTGAATTACCTATTATAGTAAATTACAGTAATGTTTCTTTGGAATGGTTAAAAAATGATAACGGGTTAACTTATGATGAGGGAAATGTTAATGAATTGTCTGAGAAAATGTATCTGTTGGGAAATAATAAACGGTTGAGATATGAAATGGGGAAAAGAGGAAGAGAATTGGTGGAAAATGAATTTTCGTGGGATGAAATATCTAAAAAGTTTTTGGATTTGGTACATGGAAAGTTATTAAAGAGAAAAGAGCATGATGTTTTTACGAATTTTCGCTAATCATGGAGATTGTTCGGCTGCAATAAAAAAGAAAATTGGTTACAGCTGTTGAAGAGGAGAAATTTACGGAACAAAATTTTAACTTTTTATTTTATATTTGAAAATGAAAATATTGCAACTTAATACTGTCTATAAAGTAAGCAGCCCGGGGAGAATTGTATATGAATTAAATGAAATAATTGAGAAGAACGGTTATATCGGCAATGTAGGATATGGGCGAGGAGATTGGAACGGAAAGAATCTGTTTAAAATTGGAAATAAAAGTGATTTTTATCTTCATGCTTTAGGAACGAGATTGTTCGATAAACACGGGTTGAAATCAAAAAGAGCTACTAAAGATTTTGTAAATTTCATTGATAATCTTGATATAGATATTTTTCATCTACACAATATTCATGGCTATTATATAAATTATCCGATATTGTTTAATTATCTTATGGAAAAGGACAGACCTGTTATCTGGACTTTTCATGATTGTTGGCCGTTTACAGGACATTGTGCATATTATGATTTTGTCGGATGCAAGAAGTGGCAGAAATTCTGTTTTAATTGTCCTCAAAAAAGAAGATATCCGGAAAGTATTTTGTTTGATAATTCAGAGAATAATTTCTTGTTGAAAAAAAAATATTTCACTGAATTAAAAGATCTTACGATAGTTACTCCTTCGGTTTGGCTTGCAAAAGAAGTTAAAAAAAGTTTTTTTTCAGATAATGATGTTAGTATTATTTATAATGGTATTGATTTGGATCTATTTAAAGTGAAAAAATCATTTTTCAGAGATAAAAGGGAATTGAGGGATAAATTTATAATTTTAGGTGTTGCAAATATTTGGAACAAGAGAAAGGGGTTTGAGTTTTTTTTAGAGCTTTCAAAGATTATAAAAAAAGATGAAATTATTGTTTTGTTTGGATTAAACAAAAAACAGTTGAAAAAACTTCCAAATAACATAATCGGAATTGAAAAAACTTATAATTTAGAGTTATTAGTTGATGTATACAATTCAAGTGATGTGTTTATTAATCCTACGCTTGAAGATAATTTCCCTTCAACCAATATTGAAAGTTTAGCTTGCGGAACTCCTGTTGTAACTTTTAAATCCGGTGGGAGTCCGGAAAGTGTGAATGAAGAGACCGGAATTGTTGTGGAGAGGGGTAATATAAAGGAACTTTATAATGCAATTAAAATTGTAAAAAGAAATGGCAAAGGGTATTATATTAAAAGTTGTAGAAATAGAGCTGTCAAATTATTTAATAAAAATGATAATTATTATAAATACATAAGGTTGTATAAAAAAAAACATGAAAATAGGTTTCATAAAAAATTTATTTAAAGGTCAAAAATCTTTTTTTTCATACTATTTTGAATATTTGGAAAAAATAGATTTGAAAGGCAAAAAAATTCTTCATCTCGGTAGTGGATGGGATAAGAGAAATATTAGGAGTCGTATAAAAAATGCGGATTTGATCAGTTTGGATATTGATTATCCTGCTATTAAACGAAATATTAATACTTATAAGGTTTGTGGTGATGCACATAGCTTTCCCTTTAAAAAAGAAAGCGTGGATTATATTATCTGTGAAGATTTTCTTGAACATGTAAAGGATCCTGCACAATTGTTAAAGCAGATTTTTTTTTCACTTAAAAGGGGAGGGGGATTTATTTTTGTTACTCCGGGAGGTTGGTCATATATTGCAATTGTTGCAAGGTTAACTCCTCTCGGTTTTCATAAATGGTATAATAGGATCAGAGGGGTTGATGAGAGCGATGTTTTTAAGACATATTATAGATTTAATTCCATATACAGAATAAAAAGAGAATCCGTTAAATCGGGATTATTTCCGGAGAAAATAGTTTTAATAACAGGCTATCCTTCATATTTTGATTTTTCAAAAATTTTAACGGTTATCTTCGGATTTATTCACTATTTTATTTCAAAAATTGTTTTTTTAAATAGATTGATCGGAATAAATATTTTCTGTGTTTTAAAAAAGAGATGAAAATATCAATAATTACAGTTGTGTATAATAATAAAGATTTCATAGAAGATTGCATTAATAGTGTTATTGCTCAGAGTTATAAGAATATTGAATATATTATAATTGATGGAAACTCAACTGATGGAACTATCGGTGTTGTGAAAAAATATGAAAAGTATATTTCGAAATGGATATCCGAACCTGATTCCGGAATTTACGATGCAATGAATAAGGGAATAAGGACTTCAACGGGAGATATTATAGGATTTTTAAATAGTGACGATGTATATTATAATAATGAAGTGATAAAAAAGGTGATTGATAGGTTTAAAGGGGGAAAATCTGATATTGTGTATGGTGATTTGGTTTATGTAAGAAAGGAAAATTTAGATAAAATAGTAAGATATTGGGAATCGGGAGAATATAGAGAGGGGTTGTTTGAGGAAGGATGGCATCCGCCTCACCCGGCTTTTTTTGTAAAAAGAGAGGTTTTTGGAAAATACGGAGATTTTAACACAAATTTTAAAATATCGGCTGATTATGAAATGATGTTAAGATTTCTAAAAAGATACAGGGTATCCGCAGGTAACATTGATGAAATTTTAGTTAAAATGAGAACAGGTGGAAGAAGCGGAAGAAATTTTAAAAATATATTAGAGGCAAACATTGAATGTTATAAAGCATGGAAGGAAAACGGTTATTTACCTTCCGTTCTGTTTATATTTAAAAAAATTCTTTTAAAGATCAAACAATATGTAAAATTTTATGAAAAGAAGAATATTTAAAAAATTATTGTCTTATTTTTTTTTGTGGTTTTTATCATTTTTCTCGCTATATTTATATTTTCTGTCAAAATCCAACAATCCTCTGGATAGTGCTATTCTTTTCTTTAATTCGAAGTTAATTAATTTTGTCATCTTGAATTCATCACTGTTTATATTGTTATATGTTTTTGGGATACTTGATTTCGGATTTTTTATTAAAGAATATTTTTTTAATAAAAAAGATATAATTAACTCGATCTGGAAAATATTTTTAGCTTTTGCACTGTCATTGGTGATTGAAAATTTTTTCTATTTCTCAGACCGTGTTGGAAGGGTTCTCTATCTGATCTATCTTTTTCTTTTTACGACAATCTGGTTGATAGATAAATTGATTCTTGTTCGATATAAAAACAAGAGGAAAAGAAAAATAGGTGTTATAGGTAACAAAATTATTAAGGATTTAGATGAAACAATAAAAAAAAATAATGATATTTCTTTACTTCCCAAAGGTAAAAAATTGGAAGTTCATAAAAATATAAACATATTATTATTTGAAATTTCATCAATTAATAATGATGAATTGCATGATCTTATTGCAAAGAAGTTTTCAGCAATAAAAGTTGAAGATGTAGGGGATTTTATTGAGGAAGAGAATGAAAAGATATCCCTTAAATTTTTTAAACCAGATTTGTTTCTTAGGGATTTAAGAAAGATAAATTTTGCTTATTTGAAAGTGACAAGATTTTCAAATATTGTAATCTCAATTTTTTCTTTAGTTTTACTTACCCCTTTGGTACTTCCTATTCTGTTGATCAATAAACTTTTTTCACCCGGACCTATTTTTTATTTACAAGAAAGAGTAGGAGAGAATGGAAGAATTTTTAAGCTTATTAAGTTTAGGACTATGAAAAAGGATGCTGAAAAATACGGACCGAAATTCTCATCGGAAAATGATTCGAGAATTACAATAATAGGAAAATTCATGAGAAGGGCAAGAGTTGATGAGGTACCTCAATTTATTAATGTACTTAAGGGGGATATGAATATAGTGGGACCAAGACCTGAGAGGGAGATTTTCATTGAAAATCTTTCAAAAAAAATCCCTTGCTACAAATTGAGGCTTTTTGTAAAACCTGGTATTACAGGGTGGGCTCAGGTTAAAAGCGGTTATGCCGGTGATAATATTAAAGAACATACTAAAAAGCTTGAATATGATCTTTATTATATTAAAAACAGAAGTGCCATTCTCGATTTTATTATAATCATAAAAACATTTAAAAAAATATTTGAATTTAGTGGAAAGTAATTATTTGATTTTAGTTATTTTATCTGTTTTTAATTATAATAAATCTGTTTGGAGGAAAGATGAACAAAGAATCTAAAATCTATATAGCAGGACATAACGGACTTGTCGGTTCTGCAATCAAAAGAGAACTTGAAAAGCAGGGATATTCAGATTTAATATTTAAAACTCACAAAGAACTTGACCTTGAGCGTCAGAATGAGGTCGAAGAATTTTTTGAAAAGGAAAAACCGGAGTATGTGTTTCTCGCTGCTGCAAGAGTAGGTGGGATCATGGCAAACAAAACTTTTCCTGCAGAGTTTATATACTCGAATCTTGCGGTAGAATTGAATGTGATTCACTCTGCTTATAAATTCGGTGTGAAAAAACTTTTGTTTCTCGGCAGCTCATGTATCTATCCGAGACTTGCATCACAGCCGATGAAAGAGGAATATTTACTCTTATCTCCCCTTGAGCCTACAAATGAAGCTTATGCAATTGCAAAAATCGCGGGACTTAAAATGTGCAAGTATTATAATGAACAATACGGGACAAATTTTATCTCCGTTCAACCCACCAATCTTTACGGTCGAAATGATAATTACGATCTCTTTAATTCTCATGTTCTTCCTGCCTTGCTAAGAAAATTTCACGAAGCTAAGATACAAAACAGACCTTATGTTGAAATGTGGGGGACAGGTTCTCCCAAACGTGAATTCCTCTTTTCAGATGATCTTGCAGAAGCTGTTGTATTTTTAATGGAAAACTATAATCATGAAGATATCGGTGAATTGATTAATATCGGTACAGGTAAAGATATAACGATAAAAGAACTTGCAGGAATTATAAAAGAAATAATAGGGTATAAAGGATATATAAAATGGGATTCTTCAAAACCGGACGGGACGCCTCAAAAGTTGCTTGATGTAACTAAGTTGCAAAAATTGGGATGGAAAGCAAAAACAGGTCTTGCCGAAGGTATTAAAAAAACTTATAAGGATTTTCAGATAATTAAAAACAAAGTATGAACACAATGAATTTATTAAATAAAAAATATGAATATCATTTTATTTTACTAATGTTTTTTTTTCTAATTATATGGTTTAAATTATTTTCAATCTCAAATCTTGCCTCTCCCGATTATTATAAATATTTTTATATATCAGAACATCTTTTTTCAGGGCATCTTGATTTGAGAAATATTCCGCCTCTATTTCCGTTGCTTTTGGGACTTTCGGGGCGGTTTCTATCAATAATTTCCGGGATTTCCGATCCGTTTATTGTAGGGACAAAAATAATCTCATTGATATCATCAATTGGTGTTATCACTATCAATTTTTTGTTTATTAAAAAGCTGTTCAATACAATTCCGGCTTTTTTGGCTTCCGTTCTTCTTGTTTCATCTCCTTTCTTTTTAAAATTTGCAGCTACTCCGATAACCGATATGCTGTTTCTTTTTTTAGTCTGTTACTCATTCTATTTTATGTTTTTAAATAAAAAAAGGGGGTCGATCCTATTGGTTCTTACTGCAATTATGACTCGTTTTGAAGGTGTACTTCTTATAGGTTCTTATTTTATCAATTTTATTGATCTAAAGATAAAGAAGAGAATAAATTTTTTAATTTATTCTCTTCTTTCATTAGCAGCATTGACATTATTTTATCTTAAATTCGGCATGAGATTTGTAAAGAAAATTGAGTATATTATTTCAAGCGGATCATATTTGAATTTCATCAAACATCCCGAAAGGGTATATTCTTTATTAATGAAAAATATTCTTTTCTTTTATAGAGGAGATATATTTGGATTTAAAGGGGGGATTATTTTTTTATCACTATCGGCTCTTTTTTTATTCGGAATTAAAACTCTGTTTCGGTTAAACAGAAAATTCACATGGGCACTGATTTTTTATATGGTTGTTTTTACAATTTCAAAGGGATATATTTCAGGTGTGGGGAATGTATTTAATCCTGAGAGTCAGGCGAGGAGGATGCTGTCTCTTATCTACCTGTTCTGGTTTGTTTCAATGATAGGATTTTTAAAATTACTGGAAAAATTAAAAAAAATTAAAAGTGAAAAAAATAGATTGTTAATTAGTTCTGTCATGTTTATCGGAATTATACTTATTGTTATTTCATTACCTTTACCGGATAAAAAAATAATCTTTCTTTCTGTTGTTTTAATATTGCTTTTAATAGTTATCGGATCGGTTAGGGGAAGAGGGTTTTTGCAGATAAAAAAAATTTTTTCGATTACAATTGTATTTTTACTCTTGTTATCCATATATGATTATGGTTTTAATAAAACATACAATTATGTTGGATCTCTTCCGAATAGAGGAGCATTTGTTATCTCACAGTGGGCAGATGCAAACTTAGAAGCAGGTGAAAAGCTTGCAGTCTATTCGACTATACCTATGGTAAAATATTATATTAAAAAAGATATTTTAATGGTAAAACCTTATACAAAGATCGAGGATATTTATAGAAAGCGGAATTTGCTTGCCTCATATATAGCAAAAAAAATAAAAATAAATAAAATAAAATATATTGCAACCGATGTTTATATGAATATGATTGACAATCCGTGGCTTGTAGCTGTGAAATTAATGTTTTTTAAAAGTGCCAGAAGGGGTAGTAATATCTTTAAACTACACAAGAGGCTTTTTTATAAAGGCTTACCGGTCGCTGTTATATTAAAACTGAAATGATAAATTTATCTAACAAGGATCTTATTTTTAAAACTCTTAAAAATAAGATAATAAACGGAAGCCGCCAGTTGTTAGTCTATAATTTGGCAGGTCTTTTTAAGTTAAATCTTATTGTGGAATATCCGAAATCGGGAGGAACATGGCTCGGGCAGCTTATCTCTTCTTACTTTGATATTCCTTTCCCGAGGAACAGAATGCCGGTTTTAAGGAGGTCTGTTGTTCACGGGCATTTTCTCCCTATGGACAGGATAAAAAATGCTGAAAAAATTTTTTTCATGGTTAGAGACGGACGAGATATCATGGTATCAATGTATTATCATTTTCTTGTCTGGAACGAAAAGAATAAGTTACAACCAAAAGATATATTGTATTACCGGAAGAAACTGGAATTTAAAGATTATACTGATATCAGGAAGAATCTTCCTGAATTTATGGAGTTTGTATTTACCGACAAACCTTCCAAACTAACAAGATTTCGCCATGAAGGAAATTGGGTGGAATTCAACAACGGATGGCTTGATTTTATAGATGATCATTCCGAAAATACGATTATTACACGTTATGAATCTCTTCTTGAAGATACTGAAAAAGAGTTGGCGAGAATACTTACTGTGTATGGAATAAAAGATCCGGATAAAAATAGGATTAAAATAGTAGTGAAAAAATTTAGTTTTGAAAATCAGGCAAAGAGAAAACAGGGGATTGAAAATTCGAAAAGTTTTCTTCGAAAGGGAATAAGCGGAGACTGGAAAGATAAGTTTTCCAAAGAAGCAGGCGAAGTTTTCAGTCACTATGCAAATGATATGCTTATAAGACTCGGATATGAAAAAAACTCCGGTTGGGTGAATGATATTGATTAGATATAGAAAAGGTAGATAATGATAAAAAGAATTCTCGCTACATCTTCTTACTCTTTTTTGTCGCGTTTTTTAATTACTGCAATAAATCTGTTCTTTGTCTGGTTTATTTCAAAAAATCTGGGAACGGAGAGCCTTGGGATTTACGGGATAGTTTTTTTCTTTTATCAGTTTTTTGCGTCCGTATCTTCATTTAATCTTTATAAGTTTTTTGGAAAAGAGATTGCAGGTGTTACCGATGACCGGGAAAAGAAAAATCTATTCTTCAGCGAATTGTTCTCGGTAACTATAATCGGATTGATTATCGGATTGATTATTCTGGTCATTACAATTCTTTTTTATCATAGATTATCGATAACTCTTATATTGTATGTGTTTCCTGCCGGTATTCTACTCGGGATCGAGCGAAATCTAAGTGGAATTCTCCTCGGAATGGAGAAGATGAAGTTTGAATTTTATTCAAATCTGGTGTCATTCGTAATCATAATTGTTGTTATATCAGCCAAAGGTCATCTGTTCTTTTCTATTAAGAATATTTTGATATTAAAAATAGTTTCACAACTTTTTGCAGTAGGAGTCAAGTTTATTCCTTTTAAAAACAGTTTTTCATCAATCCGCCCCAGATTAAAATTAAACTTTTTTCGCGAAGGGAAATTTTTCTGGTTTACAGGATTATCAAATCTTTTTTTAAGGCAAGCGGATATTTTTATTTTATCTTTTTTCATAGGAAAATCACTACTTGGATCATATTTTCTTGCCATTAGGATATACTATTTTTTCGGACTTTTCGCAGAGATATTGTCATTTGCAATGACTCCTTTTATCTCAAGAACATTCCTGGGAAAGGAGAAGCACGAGTTCAAAAGATTCAATATGACTTTGATAAAAATTTTTTCGGTTTTCGCCTTGATATTTTCTCTGTTGCTCTATTTTGGGAGAGATTTTATCGTTAGAATTTTTTCTTCAAATCCGGGGAACACAGCTTCATATCTTTCGATTTTATCAATTTTTGTATTTTTTACTTTCCTCTCATATATAACGGGAAATATTCTCACATCAACAAAATATCAGAATATCCGCTTCTACATCTCATCTTCTTCATCTCTGCTTTTGATAGTGCTAAACTTGATTCTATCACCCGTTTTTAGTGTGAACGGTGCAATTATAGCTAAGGGAACAGCAGAGTTTATAGTGTTCCTTGCTTTCGGAATTTATGTATTAAAGATTTTTAAAGGATATGAATTAAAAGAATGAAAATCCTTCTGCTTCATAATAGATATAAAATTTCAGGTGGAGAGGATTCCGTCTTTAATTCTGAAGTTAAGATGCTTAGGGATAATGGAAATATTGTAGATTATATAGTCTGGGATAATTCCGAGATAATCACATTTAGACAAAAGGTGAAAACGGCTTTTTTTTCACTTTACAATCCTATTGCAAGGGCGGTTATCGAAAGAAAGATAAAAGAGTTTAATCCTGATATGATTCATATTCACAATTTTTTCCCTCAAATTTCTCCTTCTGTTTTTTTTGTTGCCGACAAGTTTAATACTCCTGTCGTGATGACACTTCATAATTTCAGATTGATCTGTTCGAATGCTATTTTGTATACGAAGGGGAGTATCTGTGAAAAATGTGTAAATAAAGTATTCCCTTTTGAAGGTATAAAAAACAGGTGTTACAGAAATTCATATTTCCAGACTTTTAATGTAACACTTATGACATCTTTTCATAAATTGATCGGAACATGGCGGGAAAAAACAGGGAGGTTTATCGCTTTAACGGATTTTCAAAAAGAGATGATCGTCCATTCTTCATTAAATCTAAAGTTGGAAAATCTTGCAGTGAAACCGAATTTTGTTTCAGACCCGGGAGTCGGATTAAAAAAAAGAGAAAATTTTTTTATATTTGTAGGAAGATTATCCGTGGAAAAAGGGATAAATGTTTTATTGGATTCGTTCAGATATCACTCTTATAGATTAAAAATAATCGGTGACGGTGTTATGAAAGAGTTGGTATTAAAAGAGTCAAAATCAAATCCGAATATTGAGTTTTTAGGATATAAGGAAAAAGATCTTTTACTTGATCAGATAAAAAGATCAAGGGCTCTGATTTTCCCATCCGAATGTTATGAAGGATTCCCTATAGTAATAACAGAGGCCTTGGCAACCGGAACACCCGTGATATCTTCAAATATCGGCAGTCAAGCCGAGATAGTGAAAAACGGATATAACGGTATTCATTTTAAAGTTTCAGATCCGGAAGATCTTGCTGAAAAAATAAAATTATTTGACAATAAAGAAATAAAAAAAATGTATATAAATGCCAGAAAAACATATCTTGAAAAATATACACCGGAAATTAACTATAAAATTTTAAAGGAAATATATAAAAAAACTATTGATGGAAAAAAAAAGAATAATATCAATTGATGTGTCAAGCGGGAGTTATGGCACTTTTACGAATAATATTATTTTGCTTGCCGGAACAAAAAGATCTGCTTATGTCTGTGTGGCAAATGTTCATATGACAATTGAAGCTTATAACAATCCTGATTTCGCATCGGTAGTGAATAGTGCGGATATTGTTACTCCCGATGGTATGCCGATTGCAAAGATGTTCGGATTCCTATATGGGGAAAAACAGGACAGAGTTGCCGGGATGGATCTGATGCCGGATCTTTTAAAAAAATCTGAGAGTGATAAAATAGGAGTCTATTTTTACGGATCGACAGAGGAAATACTTAAAACAATCAAGAGCAGGGTTGAAAAGCTGTACCCTAAATTAAAAATTGCAGGATTATATTCCCCGCCTTTCAGATCACTTTCCGAAAAAGAGGAGAATAGAATTATTAAAAAAATTAACGATTCCGGAGCGGGATTGATACTTGTTTCGCTTGGCTGCCCGAAACAGGAGATCTGGATGAATAGAGTGTCGGAAAAGATTGAGGGAGTTATGGTCGGTATTGGAGGTGCATTCCCTGTTTTTGCAGGAGTTCGGAAGAGAGCCCCCGAATGGATGCGGAAATTGTCATTGGAGTGGGTTTACAGGTTACTGAAAGAGCCGAAAAGATTGTGGAAGAGATATCTCTATACAAATTCAAAGTTTGTTTTGGCTGCATTATTTGAGATATTTAAAGTAAGAGTTCTTAGAAAGAGAGATAATAAATAGATGTTTAAAGTTGCTTTTACCATCTATCTTTAATAATATAATGTTTGAATCCAGAATATATTAAAAAATGGTGAAAGAATGAAGATATTGATTACCGGGACCGCAGGATTTATCGGATACCATCTTGTGAAAAAATTGAGTGATTCTGATATGGAGATTGTCGGAATTGACAACATTAATGATTATTATGATGTGAATTTGAAATTTGCCCGTCTTGAAGATACGGGAATTGAAAAGAATAAAATATCGTATAATAAAAAGACGTTTAGTAAAAATCAGAAGAATTATTCGTTTATAAAACTTGATCTGTCTGATAATGATAATATTGCCGATCTTTTCAAAGAGCATTCTTTTGATATGATATGCAATCTTGCCGCTCAGGCCGGAGTAAGATATTCATTGATAAATCCGTATGCATATATAAAAAGCAATATAAACGGATTTCTGAATATTCTTGAAGGTGCAAGAAATTCTAAAGTGTCTCATTTTGTCTATGCGTCAAGCTCCTCTGTTTACGGTTTGAATAAAAAGATGCCTTTTAAAACATCCGATAATATTGATCATCCTGTCAGTTTATATGCAGCGACAAAAAAAAGTGATGAATTAATTGCTCACTCTTACAGTTATCTTTACGGGATACCTTCTACAGGATTGAGATTCTTTACCGTTTACGGTCCATGGGGAAGACCGGATATGGCTCTTTTCAAATTCACGAAGAATATTCTTGAAGAAAAACCGATTGATGTATATAACTATGGGAAAATGAGCAGGGATTTCACCTATATTGATGATATTGTGGAGGGAATAGTAAAGGTTTTAGACAATCCTCCCGCATCCGACTCTTCATGGGATGGAGAAAACCCTAATCCCTCTTCGAGCATTGCTCCTTATAAAACCTATAACATAGGTAACGGAAATCCTGTCGGGTTGTCTGAATTTATTGATGTTATTGAAGATATACTCGGGAAAAAGGCTGAGAAAAATCTGCTTCCTATTCAACCCGGCGATGTGTCCGAGACATGGGCTGATACTTCCGATCTTAAAAGAGATACCGGTTATACGCCCGATACTTCTGTTGAAGAGGGTGTAAAGAAATTTATCGAATGGTACAGGGGATTTTATAAATTGTAAAATGAATTCCGTAAGAAAGTCATTTTACTATCTCTTTTTTTTCACAGATGCTGTCTCTATATTTCTATCTTTTCTTTTTTCCGATTATTTGTCGAGAAGCAGGCTTCCGATAGAGATGGCTGCAAAGATAGACGGGATCTCGCTCGCAGAAATTTTTTCACTTCTTGTTTTTCTTTTTATATGGTTCTTTTATTCACGTTCCTCCTCTCTTTATGATGAATTCAGGATATCCCAATTCGGTTCGCAAATATTTATACTTTTAAAAAATATTTTTGCACAGCTTATTTTCGGATTGGCAATATTATTTTTTTTAAAAAGTATAATTCTGTCACGTTTCTTTTTTGTTGTATACCTTGTCACATTGTCCGTAATAACTATTCTGACAAGATTATTTTTCAGGCTTGTCAGATTCCATCTGATAAAGTCGGGATATTTAAAAAAAAATATTATAATTGTCGGATCCGGCAAAGCGGGAGGATTGTATGTGGATTCTCTATCCAAAGTATCGGGAGAGGAGTATGAAATAGTCGGGAGAGTAAGTGATCTGGCTGATTCATCAAGAGATGGTGTAAAATCATTAGGTACTATTTCGGAATTATCAAAAGTTCTTAAAAAAAGAGATGCGGATGAGATAATAATATCCCTTTCCGATTCGGAAAGTTTGAAAATGGCTGATATTCTGAGAATATTAAGCGGATATCCAATAAGAGTAAGGATCATACCCTACTATTCTAAATTTGTTTCTCACAAATATCAGATATCTTTTTTTAATAATATACCGGTTGTAGATGTTATAAATGATCCGCTGGATGAGCTTCACTGGAGAATTATTAAGAGAATCTTTGATATTGTATTTTCTGTTCTTATAATACTCTCTGTTTTCGTATGGCTTTTCCCGGTAATAGCTCTGTTAATTAAACTTGATTCGAAGGGACCTGTATTTTTCAAGCAGGAGCGATGGGGAAAAAGGAATAAAAAATTTATCCTTTTCAAATTCCGTTCTATGATAAAAAACAGTAAGGATGTTGATAAGAACGGCAAATTTGTCCAGGCGACAAAAAATGATTCAAGAATCACAAGAGTAGGAAGATTTCTAAGAAAAAGCAGTATTGATGAACTTCCGCAATTTTTCAATGTTCTCATCGGTGATATGTCGGTTGTCGGTCCGAGGCCGCATGCAGTTCCGCAGAATATGGAGTCAAAAGATAAGATAGAAAATTATATGTTGAGGCATCTTGTTAAACCCGGAATAACGGGATGGGCTCAGGTCAGTGGTTTCAGAGGTGAGACCAGAACCGATGAGCAGATGAAGAGAAGGGTTGAACTTGATATGTTCTATATAGAGAATTGGTCTTTCTTTCTTGATTTGAAAATTATATTCATGACTATATGGAAAGGTTTGAAAGGTGATCCGGTTGCATACTGATCGGATAAACGGTTTTTTTGTTTTTTTTTCTTCTCTCTCTTTCTCTATTGCCCTATATACAATAGTTTTTCATATAGGATTTTCTCTCCTTCCACTGTTTTTTATTATTCTTGGTTCTGTTTCCTACATCTTATTAAAGGAGAAAGCAATATTGTTGTTTTTTTTTCTCGTTCCGGTCATTAATTCGTTCCCATCCTTTTTCTTTAACGGCTACTCATTTAATTTGATGGCTCCTCTTCTTTTCTACTTGAGCGGATTGATATTTACATCTTTTGTTAAAGAGGAAAGGACGGCTGTATATACAGGATATCTTTATGAACGGATCTATTTTTTATTTCTTATAATTCTCTGGATTTCCGCTTTTTTTATTTTTTTGAAATGGTCAAATATTACAATCTCTATTCCTGCTTTTTTAAAGGATACTCCGGTCTCTCCCGGGTCTCCGTTACCACCGAGAAATTCATTTGCATCAATTTTTCCTGTGATAACCCTTTTCCTCTATTCAGTGGCACCCTTTACGGTTTTTCTTGTGAGGAGGAGCGGTATTAATAAAGAGAAGATTTTTAAAGCTCTTGTTTTCGGGTTTTCACTCTCTTTTGCAATTGCTATCTTTCAAAAATATATTAATTCCGGATTTATGTCTATGCAATGGTGGGGAGAGAAGTTAGGGCAATACAACGGAGGTTTCTCGGATTTTAACGGATTCGGATTTTTTTCAGGAGTAATATTTTTATATTCATTTATTCTGTTAACAAAATTGAATATTTTAAAAAAAAAGGGAAAAATCAAATTTAACAACAATGTGAGTTTTTATCTTTTTTCAGTAATTCTATCTCTTGCCGGAATTTTTTTTTCAGGAAGCAGGACTGCTTCAATATTTCTTCTTTTTGCACTTTTTTTCTTTTTGATTGATAAAAAATTCCGTTTCAGGTCAAAATTAATTCTAATTTTGATACTCCTGGGCTTGGTCTTGCTGACAGGATCGGTATTAGAAAAAAGAGTGAAAAAAAGCTTTTCGGATTTTATGAATACAGGGAAAAAAAAAGATATTGTTTCCGTACTTAATAGAGTTACAAACGGAAGAGTAGAGATGATGATCGATTCTGCCGACATTATCTCTCAATATCCTGTGAGTGGAATAGGAACCGGGAATTTTCTTTTTTATAGAAAATATATGAAATATAAAAGTGATTATCTTGAAGATCTTCCTCTTAACCAATATCTGCTTATCATCGATGAAACAGGTATAATCGGGATCGTTCTTTTTATACTCTTCTTATATTTTCTGCTCGGGAGAAGA
>CAZWFY010000024.1:33705-36648 GCA_964633415.1 uncultured Clostridia bacterium
AAAATATTTTGCGGTGCACCGTTAGATATACTTAAAGAAAGGAGACAATCGGTGGTTTTATTCTGGCGGGGAAAACAATTCAAACAATATATTTTTAAAAAAAATGGAAGTCTGAAATTTAATGTGAAAGGGAAACCTTATGAGACCGGATTTCTTGAGATAAGGGTTTCTCCTCTGTTTAATCTAAATAAACTCGGTCTTGGTCCCGAGTCAAGGGATCTCGGCATTATGTTTTTTAGTAAATGATTTAAAAGTTTCTCTTTTTGTTGATATTAACACTCAAAGGGCAGCTTCCGGTAAAAGCGGATATCAGGGTCAACACTCCGAAAAGCCCTATCCAGTTCCCATAATAAATTCCCATTCCGATTACTACAAGGGATAAAACGACTCTTATATATTTGATCAACGGATTTTTATTACATTTTTCCATAGAAGCTATTTTACTCAAACGGAAGAATAGTATCAAGTTAAAAAAAATAAAATAATTCGATCTTTTTTATCTCTTTATCAGTATATATAATATTGTATGAAAGGTGATTTGTGAGGAGGTTTTTTCTATGAAAAAAACTGAAATGCTCATTTTTATTTTTTTTATTCTTTCGCGTCTTATCAGTGCGGAATTGATATCCGGTGAAGTTAAAGATATAAATGAAAAATTTCTATCGGGAATCAAAATTTCGGTTATTAACGACAATAAAATATTGAATACAACCGTAACGGATAGTAACGGAAAATTCACATTGGCAGTCGATATTGATCGTGGAAAAGATTATCAAATCTCTTTTGTATCCTCCGAATTTTATAAGATGAAAGTCCATATCAAAAGGGATCGGAGATTTTATCGGATTATCCTTATTCCTCTTGAACATATGAAAGAAGAGATTACGGTTACTGCATACAACAGTGAAAAACATTCTTCAAAAACTCCATTGGCGGAGTCAGTTATAACGAAATTGGAACTAAATGAGAGGATGCCCGAAAGTGTGGTTGAAGCACTGTCGGAGACACCCGGAGTAGATTTTCTCGGGAAGGGCGGTCATTCCGTTACTCCGTCAATAAGAGGACTTGCAAGAAGAAGAGTGCTTATGCTTCTAAACGGCTTCCGGATAACAAGCGATAGACGTGTCGGGACATCTGCATCTCTTGTACCGCCGGGACTCGTAAGGCGGGTTGAGATTGCACGTGCAGCATCTTCGGTCATTTACGGTTCCGATGCAATGGGAGGTGTTGTTAATCTGTTTACAGGATACTCTCTTGATTCGAATCCTCCGCTGCTAAAGCTAAATTTAAACGGTCATTCATCCGATTCGGCGAGTGAAGCATGTGCGGTGATATATAAATCATTTAATTCTGTTTCTCTTCAGGCCGGATATTCATTTATTAAAGCAGGCAATTATTCTTCTCCGGAAGGAGTAATAATTAATTCGGGTTTTAAGACTTCATCGGGAATAACATCTTTATCTCTACATACGGAAAAGAGAGATCTTAATATCACATATTTTGACGGTTTTGGGGAAAATATCGGCAAACCGGACAGAGATAATGATCCCGACAATTATACATTCAATCCTTTGATAAGAGATAGATTTATACAGTTTGGACTTGAAGAAAAAAAAATTGGGGGAAAGAGTGGCAGGCTTGTGCTAAACGGTTTTTTTAATCCGTCGGAATATGACCTTACAAAGGTAAAACACGGAGGAGAAAAAGTTGAGAAATCATTTACTTCGAGTGATAATTTCGGAGGAAAGATCTTCTATTCCCGAAAAAGCGGAGATAAATTTTCACTCTCTTTCGGTTGTGACTGGTATGGGCGAAGATCTGTTAATATTGAAAACAGGGTTGAAAAAAACAGCGAAATTTTTAAAACTCTCCCTCTTTCGGAAGGACAGAGGGATGATACGGGGATCTTCATCACATCCGAATTTAGTCCCTTTGATAATTTCGAAATAACGGGTGGAGCAAGATACTCTTTTTTAAAGATATCCGCTCTCTCTTCCGGAGAAAAAAGATCTTTGTCAAACAGCTCTCCGGTTTATTATATGGGGGTAAAAGGTAGTGTTGCAAAAGGACTCTCTCTGTTTTTGAATGTGAGCAGGTCATTTAGGGCTCCATCTTTAAGCGAATCATACTATACGGGATTGACCGGAAGAAAGTATGTTGAGGGGAATCCCGATTTGTCTCCTGAAAGGGGGATCAGTTTTGATTCCGGAATTAAATATAGCACGGGAAATTTTTTTTTAGGAGCTTATATATTTAAGTATTCAATAAAGGATCTTATTGAACGATACAGAAACGATGAAGGAATATATACATATGATAATATAATCGAAGGTATAATTGATGGATTTGAGGTCGAGTTTCAGTTTTTCCCCAAAAACAAATTTGAGTTGTTCGGACATTTTTATTACTATAGAGGATTGTCGGAATCTGAAAATGTTCATCTTAATGATATACCCTCTCCCAAACTATATCTCGGAAGTAAATTTTTTCTGGACAGATTATGGTTTGAAATAAATTATATTCACTCTTTCTTAAAAAAGCATCACGGACCTGCAGAGGTTTCAAACAATAGATTTGATCTGCTTAATTTAAAAAGCGGTTTCTATTTTTCTCCGTCACTCTATTTAAATCTGAAAATATCAAATCTTTTCAATACTCTCTATTTCGCAAATGCCGATCCGGATATTCCTTATGCAAAGGGGATAAATTTTTCTGCGGGAATAACCTTTAATTTAAGATAGTTGTTTTTTTAGATCTGATAAATCCCAATTGTTCCAATAAATTGAAGTATTAATTCAATTTTTTGAATTTCAAAGTTGGAAAAGTTAACAATTCTATCTGATATAGGTGCTTTCGTAAACTGGAAAGAAAATTGCAATATAATATTGTAAACTTAAAGGAGGTTTATATGAAAAAGCTATTAACAATTATTGCAGCTGTAGC
>CAZWFY010000025.1:0-3908 GCA_964633415.1 uncultured Clostridia bacterium
TTTTCCTTTCCTTCCTTTTTAGCCTGATCAGCTTCATCTATAACCTTAGCTATCGCATGAGCCGACTCAGGTGCAGGAAGAATCCCTTCTGTTCTCAAAAATATTTTTGCCGCTTTAAAGACATCGTCCTGAAGATATGATGCCGCTTCGACCACTCCGGAATTCTTCAAATGGCTTACCAAGGGTGCCATTCCGTGATATCTCAATCCTCCCGCATGGATCGGCGGCGGAACAAAATCCATCCCGAGAGTGTACATGTATAGGAGCGGAGTCATTCCCGAACTGTCTCCGAAGTCATATTTTATCTCTCCTTCGGTCAATGTAGGACAAACTTTCGGTTCAACCCCGATAAAACGTATATTCTTGTTCCCCTTTAAATTTCTTCGAATAAAAGGAAATGAAAGACCGCCGAAGTTCGATCCTCCGCCTACACAACCGATGACAATATCCGGATCCATTCCGAACTCCCTCATCTGTTTTTCGGCCTCAAGACCAATAACGGTCTGATGCATTAGAACGGCATCAAGGACAGATCCGAGAGAATATTTTACATCCGGATTCTTCACGGCAATCTCCACGGCTTCGGATATTGCAATCCCGAGACTTCCCGGATGATCCGGATCATCAACATAAAATCTCTTTCCGGATTCCGTAATATTACTCGGACTTTCATGAACTTTTGCATCAAACAGTTCCATCATAATTCTTCTTCCCGGTTTTTGCCTGAAACTGATCCTGACCATAAAAACTTCGGTATCGATTCCGAAGAATGAATTTGCCATTGAGAGTGCCGATCCCCACTGCCCCGCTCCGGTTTCGGTTGTAATTTTTTTTACACCCTCTTCGACAGCAAGATATGACTGAACTATGGCAGTGTTACTTTTATGACTCCCGGTCGGTCCCGCTCCCTCATATTTGTAAAAAATATGTGCAGGGGTATCTAAAAATCTTTTCAATCCCCCAGCATAAACAAGCGGCGTAGGTCTGTACATCTCCATTACGTCCAAAACTTTTTGCGGAATTTTGACCTCTCTCTCCATTGTTGTCTCATGTTCAATAAACCCTTCGGAGAAGAGAGGAAGCAAATCTTTCTTTGATATGGGTTCCTTCGTCCCCGGGTGAAGGGGTGGATTTGGCTGGACAGGAAGGTCCGCTTTGATATTATAAAAATGATCAGTTAAATTCTTTTTACTTCTTGTTGAAAATCTTTCCATTATATACCTCCGTTTTTTTGTTTTAAGAAAGATAGTGTTGTTATTAAATTAAATTTAAATGTATAGAGGTATATATTATCGGGCAGAGGGATCCGCCCACCATGTGAATGAAACTGAAACAAAATAGTGAACGAAATTTTTCATCTTTTTTATTATATTTATTTTTTCTTCTCTGTCAATTTTTTTAAGTAAATCTTTTTATTACCTCTTCCATTATCCTTAAAGCCGCCTGAGGTAATTTGGTTCCCGGTCCGAAAATAGCCGAGGCTCCGTTCTCATAAAGGAACTCATAATCCTGAACCGGAATAACACCACCGACAACAATAATGATATCTTCTCTCCCGAGTTTTTTTAATTCCGACACAAGTTGCGGGAGAAGTGTTTTATGCCCTGCTGCAAGAGTGCTCATTCCCACAATATGGACATCATTCTCAACCGCCTGTTTGGCAGTCTCGGCAGGAGTCTGAAATAAGGGACCGACATCGACATCAAATCCCATATCGGCATATGCTGTTGACACAACCTTTGCCCCCCTGTCATGGCCGTCCTGACCCATCTTTGCAACAAGGATCCTGGGTCTTCTTCCCTCTTTTCTATCAAACTCATCGGTGAGTTTTCTTACTTTATCTATCAATTTTTTATCATCTCCTTTAAATTCACTCGAGTAGATACCCGAGATAATCCTCGTAACAGCCTGATATCTTCCGCATACTTTTTCAACAGCATAGGATATCTCTCCAAGAGTTGCTCTGACCCTTGCCGCATCGACGGAAAGCTCAAGGAGATTTCCCTCTCCCGTTTCCGCACAATCCGTTATTGCATCCAGCATTTGTTTAACTTTAACATTATCTCTCTTTTTCTTCAGTTCTTCCAGTCTTTTGATCTGGGAGCGTCTTACGGCACTATTATCAACCTCAAGTATCTCAAGAGGATCTTCTTTTTCAAGGATATATTTATTCACACCTATTATTGTCTCTTCTCCGGAATCTATTCTTGCCTGCCTCTTGGCCGCAGCCTCCTCTATTCTCATCTTTGGTATCCCTTCTATTATTGCTTTTGTCATCCCACCGTAAGATTCGATCTCTTTTATATGATCCCACCCCTTTTTTACAAGGCTGTCCGTCAGATATTCAACAAGATATGATCCTCCCCACGGATCAACGGTTTTAGTAATATTAGTCTCATTTTGCAGATACAACTGGGTGTTTCTCGCAATTCTTGCAGAAAAATCGGTAGGGAGAGCTATCGCTTCATCAAGCGAATTGGTATGAAGAGATTGCGTATGACCGAGAGCTGCCGCCATAGCTTCAATACACGTTCTTGCCACATTATTATACGGATCCTGCTCGGTCAAACTCCATCCGGATGTTTGACAATGTGTCCTTAGTGCCATAGATTTAGGATTTTTCGGATCAAACTGTTTTATTAACTTAGCCCAGATAAGACGAGCTGCTCTCATCTTTGCCATCTCCATAAAATAGTTCATCCCGATCCCCCAGAAAAATGATAACCTCGGAGCAAAATTGTCGATCTCAATCCCGGATTTAATTCCGGTTCTTACATATTCGAGACCGTCTGCAAGAGTGTATGCCATCTCAAGATCTGCTGTCGCTCCCGCTTCCTGCATATGATATCCGGATATGCTTATACTGTTGAATTTAGGCATTTTTTTTGATGAAAAACTGAAAATATCCGCAATAATCTTCATCGATGTTTCAGGAGGATAGATATATGTATTTCTTACCATATACTCTTTCAATATATCATTCTGAATAGTTCCCGAAAGCAGCTCCGGCTTTACACCCTGCTCTTCAGCAGCAACGATATAAAAAGCCAGAACAGGCAGAACAGCACCGTTCATGGTCATTGATACTGACATTTTATCAAGAGGAATCTCAGAGAAGAGTATTTTCATATCTTCAACGGAATCAATTGCAACACCTGCTTTTCCCACATCACCGACAACTCTCTCATGGTCGGAATCATATCCTCTGTGAGTAGCCAGATCAAAAGCAACCGACAATCCCATTTGACCGGCGGCAAGATTTCTCCTGTAGAAAGCATTGCTCTCTTCAGCAGTAGAAAATCCTGCATACTGCCTGACCGTCCATGGTCTCTGCACATACATGGTCGGATATGGACCACGCAGAAACGGCGGCATTCCGGACAGATAATCAAGATGCTCCATTTCGTTAAGCTGATCCGCATTGTAAAACGGTTTTATATCTATCCCTTCAAGTGAAATTTTCGATTGTGAAATCTCCGATCTTGAAATACTACTATCTTTATTTACGGGATCATTAAAAATATTAATATCAAGGAAATCAGTTCTTTTTCTCATTTCACACCGCCATTTTCAAACTCTTCGGAAATTCTTTTAAATACAAGATTATTATCAATCGTCTCGATTTGATCATTTCCGTTCAAGAAGCGACTCAACAGATCCAAAGATACACCTTCCGATACGGCACTTGCACCTAAATCAATCGAAGATTCATCTCCCGAATGAAACTTTTCTCCCATCTCTTTAAGTAATATATCAATTTCACTGTTTTTTACTCTCTTATCTTTTCTTATATATTCATCTTTGCCGGTTTCAGGCGGAGAATGTTTTTCAATCTCAATCTCATTTTTATTCTCAAACTTATTAATTCCAACCATTATTCTGCTCTTATCACGAAGACCTTTTTTTCT
>CAZWFY010000025.1:4008-31452 GCA_964633415.1 uncultured Clostridia bacterium
GGACTGTTAAATGCGGAATCAAAAGGTGAAATCGTCAGAAAGTCAATTCCCCCCGCTATTCCGGAGAGAGCTGAAGTGGTTGCTCTCAGAATATTAATATATGGATCTTTTTTGGTAAAACAGAATCCGGAAACTTCACCCATAAGGCTGAAATCTCCACTGCTTTCCCCTGAATTATATCTATCCGATATTTTACTTAAAAGTATTCTGAATGCCCTGAATTTTGAAATTTCCATAAAAAAATCAGTCCCAAGCCCAAAGCTGAACAGAGCCGAAGATATAATTTCCTTAAAATCTATCCCATGAACGGATAAAGCCTCGGCATACTCTACAATAGTTGCCAGAGCAAAAGCGATCTCTTCCGAAGCATCACAACCGGCATTATGATAAGGAAGAGATGAAATATTTAAAACCTTTATTTTAGATCTTCTCTGCGACAGGAATTTAATCAGTAAAGCTATCTTTTTAAAAGAATCCTCAATATTTCCCGTTATTTTTCCATTCTGAGCCAATACGCCAATGGGGTCGGAATTTAAAAAGATATTCAAATCTTTCTCCTTTTCAGGCCTATTCTTTAAAAAACCGATCAAAAGGATAAACAATTCAAAATATTTATCACCCGAATTAAAGAGAATCGGATATTTTTTTATATCTATTCCTTCAAAGATATTATTAATATCACCTATATCCGAGAGATGCACTCCCGAAATTTCCGGAGAAATATCTATTCGGAGAGAATCACAACCACCTTTGATCTCTTTTTTCAGTTCTCCGTTTAATTTACGGGGGGACAATTCATATCCTCTCTGACAGATATGCCACCCGTCACCCATCAACTCTTTTTTACTATTCCCGCCTCGGATAAAAGGTTTGATTCCCGGCTCGGAATCCGAAATATACTTATCTTTAATATCATCTTGGGTATATAGAGGTTTTATCTCTATCTCTTCAATGGTCTTATGAACAAGAATCTCTTCAAAAGATCCTCCCTTTAAACCTTTCTCCGCCAGACTTTTCCACTCGTTATAATTATGGGAAGGAAAATCCTTCTTCAGATTTATAGCATCTTCAAGTATAATATCTCCGCTTTTATCAGTCATGATTTGCTCCGGACTTTTGTTAATATTTAAATTTAATTATACACCCGAAACGACTATCCCGCAAGAATTTTGATAAATCATTCTTTTCCGATCTTTCTAAGTAGACTCTCAATTTCATCAAGATCTTTTTCAACTATCCTTAACTCTACAACATTTTTTTCAAAGAATGGAGAATGAGATATTTTCCAATTCTTCGGAACTTTTAATTTCTTCACTCTTCTTTTCCACTCATCTTCATATTTTGAATATTCAGGATATCTTAATCTTTTTAATCGCAGGATAATTTCACCGGCAGTCAATCCGTTTTCATTTTTGATTTTCCCAAACAGCTCCGAAACAGTACATTTATCCCTGAATATTATCTCCTCCGTAAGCTCCAAAAGATTTCTCTGCATTGATGCCGACATGGGAATTTCTGCAAATATTCCAGTTAAAACCAATCTGTTATTTTCCTCTAAATCAACAAGTTTAAGTGCCGTTTTAACCGTTATTAAATTTTTTTTAAGCAGATTCCCCATATTACCTGTTAAAATCCGTTTTGAATTTTTTAATACTTTCTCATTAATGGTTATATCAATTCCGGTCCGTTTATATATTTCGTTATAATCGGAATAATCGATAATCTTTTTAATAAATGAGATTTTTTCAAACAGATTAAACTCTTTTAGACTCCTTCTACGGTTATACGCCAGAAAAAGCGAATCCTTCTCATCAATATCCGCAACGCAGACATCAACATATTCAACACCGCTCATTCTTAAATAGATAAAAGAGTCATACCCTGAGATCAATTCTTTTCTTTCGTTAAGGAGCAACTCGGGGATTCCGGGAAACATCTCTTTAAACTTTTCATGAAGCTCCGGATCAACCGGATCGGAAAGAGTAAAAAGATCTTTTATTTTTATCGAATCTATCTTTACGGTAATACAATTCATCAGATCATTCGGTGATTTCAACCGTTAATCCTTCGTTAATATCAAGAATATAGGGTGTCCCGCCTGCACTTTTTATTGCCTCGGATACCTGTTCCTCTCTTCCCGGGCAATAGGCAAACATACATCCTCCCTCTCCCGATCCGTTTATCTTTGCGGAAAGAGCTCCGGCATTAAGAGAAAAATCTATCATCTTTTCTATCTTCTTTGTTGAAAGTTTTAATTCATCTCTCAATACGGCATGATGGGAATTCATTAAAGATGCAATTCTCTCTTTATTACAATTTTTTTTAGATAGAGCTGATTTTGCATCTTCCGTGATTTTATGATTAATTAAAACCGCCCTCAGATATGGTCTTAGTTCAGGACTTATCCTATTAAAATAATTTTTAGCTATCTCATAATCTACTGAAAAATTATCCTTAAAAGAGAAAATAGAGTTTAATTCTTTCAATCCGGATTCCTGTGCTGTCCTAATCCGTTTCAATGTCTTCTGGGTATCCTTAGGTTCACCCGAATCACCGAGAACAAATCCCGAAAGCTCTGCAGGAAGACTTATATGTTTTTTCTCATCATGAAAAGTAAAATAGTTTATCTTTCCGAGAGCGGAAGCATATTGATCCATTCTCCCGCCGCTTTCACCAAACTCTTCCACTTCGGATAGATATGCGAATTCCGCTATCATATCCCTGTTATTCAGGATCTTTTCCTTGGTCCAAACGGAAGAGAGAAGAAAGCCGACCCAGGAAACGGCCAAAGCACTTGACGAAGATGTTCCTGCTTTTATCGGAATATTTCCTTTTAATACGGCATTTACATCCATATTTCCTATCAGACCCTTATCTTTTAGAACTTTAAATCCGCTCTTGAGATAATCTTTTTTGCTCTCATAAATAATATTATCAGACTGAAAAACAATATGCTCATCCGTATCAGGCATAGTGATATCTACCGTTCCACCCTTCCCGACACTACCTTCCGTCTCTATCACAAGTCCTATTGCCGCCGTAATAACAGGAAGTGCCATATAATCCTGATGTTCTCCGAAAAGACATATTCTTCCGGGAGCTGTGCTCTTTATCTTCTTCATTTTTTACCCGAGTCTCTTTTCAAAAGAGATATTCTCATTATCTCCTATTACCGAATTTTTTATATAAACAAACGGACCGATCTTACAATTCCTTCCTATTTTTGTTCCCGAACCTAAGTAGACATTAGGATATATAACGGTATCTTTACCAATTATAACACCCGTCTCCACAGTGACAGAATCAGGCTGAAGTATTGTTACACCGACTTCAACAGCCAATCTTTTAAGATTTGATAAATTAAAAAAACGCTCGGCTTCACTAAGTTCCCATCTGTTATTGATACCGATCGATATCCGGTAATCTTTCGCAGGAAGAGCATCAACCGAAAATCCCTCGTTTTTTAATATTGATATTATATCAGTCAGATAGTATTCACCTTTTTTATTTTTGTTATCGATTTTTTTAAAAAGATCAAAAACCGTCTCATTTTTAAAAAGATATATTGAGGAATTAACCTCTCTTATCTTCAACTGTTCATCTGTAGCATCAAGTTCTTCCACAACCATCTCCACACTGCCATTTTCTTCTCGGATAACCCTTCCGTAAGGAGGAGGCGTTGAAGGGAAAATTGCAGAGATAAATGCACACTCAACATTTTTATGCGTATAAAATGAGATAAATCTTTTTAACTCTTCACTGCTGATATAGGGATTGTCTCCTACGGTTACAAGAAGATCCCCTTTGAAATCCTTTATGAACCGTTCTGCCGCCAACAGGGCATCTGCCGTTCCCAACTGTTCTTTCTGAATAACAAACTTAATATTCCTTTTGACAACCGACCTTATCTCTTCAAGGTTGTCTCCCGCAACAACAATTATATCTTCTTCCATTATTCCCGACATAACAAGTGAATCAAGCAGATAGTTTATAATCTCCTTCCCGAGAATTTTATGCACCATTTTTGAATTATCGGACTTCATTCTGCTTGATCTTCCGGCTGCAAGAACAACTGCCGTGATCTTTCGATTATTTTCCATTTATCGCCTCTATATTTAACATATTATCTTTGAAAAATATTTTTAAAGAACATTTTTTTCTCTTTTTAGCAGAGAGTATACTGAGAAGCCTGCCCCTTATCTCTCTTTCAATAAATTCATTCATTTTATGAGCGGATCCCCCGCTTACGGCAGACTGGTGAGCCAGGACCTCAAAAATATTTTTATCAAAATTTAATTTACACGGAAACA
The DNA here is from genome assembly GCA_964633415.1 of uncultured Clostridia bacterium. Classification (GTDB taxonomy): domain Bacteria; phylum Acidobacteriota; class Aminicenantia; order UBA2199; family UBA2199; genus CAZNLS01. The sequence continues at coordinate 8,319 of CAZWFY010000025.1, forward strand.
TTTCCTCCATATCCGCTTTTAACGCATTTATCTCTTTTTCAACTATTTTTTTTAATCCGACTTCATCAATCGGTGCAAACTCTATTATTTCATCGACATTTTCAAGCAGGTTCATGATCTTACTCGGAATGATCAGTTCTCCCGACTCTTTACCGGCTTTAATAAACCCGATTCGATTCTCAAATATTTTCTCCCCGATCCTTGTTAAACTAAAGATAAAAATATTATGTAGAAAATAGTATTTTTTACCTTTCTCATCAATTATTTCTCCGAATTTTATCGTTTTCACAAGAAAAGAGAGGACTGAAGGATGAGCAAACTCAATATTTTCAAAGAGAATGAGAGAGAAAGGATTAAACTCAAGTTCTTTTACAAGTGATCCCATATTACCCTCTTTATCAACAACAAATCGGCTTATATCCTCCGGACTCCCGTATTCTCTGAGATCAATAGTTCTGAGTTTTTCCTTCCCACCGAAAAGATATTCCGATATCTTACCGGCCGTAAAACTCTTTCCTACACCGGGAGGTCCCAAAAAAAGAAAAACACTGCCCGAATTCCTGGACCCGTTCTCAATCTCCATTCTAGATAATTTTATAACTCTTACAAGTTCTTCAATAGCAGGACTCTGATTAACCACACTGTTTTTTAAATATTTAAGCAATCCGTCAACCTGTTTAACCGGATCCGATTCAACTATTTTAACCGGAAGTCTTGTTTTTTCCCCGATAGTTAAATATATATTATTCGCTTTCAGTTTTTTTTCACCCTTTACAGATGCTTTGGAACACGATATATCAAGCAATTCAACAGCTTTTCCCGGAAAAGCCCTGTGAAGCATAAATCTTTTTGCCATTGTATATATAGTTTCCAACTCCTTTTTTCCTATCTTCAATGAATAGTATGAACTGAAATTATGAGAGATACCCGAAAGAATTTCCATCATCTCTTTCTCGTCCGGTTCCTTTAAGAAAAGAGACGAAAAATTTATTGAAAAGAAATCATCATTGTTAATAAACTTATAATAATAATCGGGAGTGGTAGCGGCAATAATGATCAGCTCCCTGCTAAGGAAATATGATTTCAGAATGTTTGTTATCTGATTCTTTTTTATATCTTTTTCAACTCCTGCAAAAGCTTCAATAACCATCTCGTCCAGAAAAATAATGATCTTGTCCGAATTCTCTTTAAGCTCGGAAAAGAGAAGTTCAAGATCATCTTTAAACTTTTCTCTGCTCTCATTGGAAAAGAAAAAACGATTCATCGATAACTCGAAAACCGTCCTCCCTCTTAAAGTAGGATGAACTTTCCCGCTGTTTATAACCGATGCCAATTCCGTGATAAGTGCTGTTTTCCCGACACCGGGTTTCCCGACGAGGAGAAGTTTATTCTTAAGTTTTCTCAACAGAGTTTCCATTACAGCTTCAAGAACATCTTTTCTCCCGATAAAAGGAACTCTGTCTTTACTTCTCGCTTTCTCACTTAGATTCTCAAGAAAGGGAAGAAATTTATCCGACAAAGAGATATTTTTTATTTTTCTATCCATTTTTTAATAGTAACAAAGTTTTCTTAAAAAGCAATTATCACAGGCTCCCATTTTCAACTATTGCTATCGATAAACTGAAATTTAAGAATTGTTCTCCATAAAATTTCAAGATCCAATTTCATTGACCAATTTTGAATATAATAGATATCAAACTCTATCCTTTTATCAAGCGGAGTATTTCCTCTTAGCCCGTGAACCTGAGCCCATCCGGTCATTCCGGCTTTAACGGTATGTCTCAACATATATCTCGGGATACTGTTTTTAAATTTTTCTACAAGTTCGGGTCTCTCCGGTCTGGGTCCGACAAGACTCATATCACCCTTAAAAACATTTATCAGTTGAGGCAGTTCATCTATTGAAAACTTCCGAAGTATTTTCCCGATCGCAGTTACCCTTTTATCATCGGGGGGAGACCAGATCGCTCCCGTATTTTTTTCGGCATTTTCTATCATTGTTCTGAATTTTATTATTTTAAACGTTTTTCCATCCAGTCCTACTCTTGACTGGGTATAAAAGACAGCTCCTTTCGAAGTTAATTTTATAAAGATTGCTATAAAAAGCATCGGAACCGATGAGACAACCAATCCTAAAAAACCAAAAAACATATCGAAGGAGTTTTTCATAAAAAGTTTCCAACCCTGAAGCGGAATATCTCCGAGATTTATTACGGGAATTCCTTCAACATGCTCCATTCCCATCTTTAGAGAAGAGAGGTATACAATATCAGGAACCAGCTTTATATCTATTAAAAGATTGTTTCCCGCTTCAATAAGATCCATTACGGTTCCGAACTCTTTCATCGAGATTGCTATAAACAGATCTGTTATGCCATATTTTTTTACGACCTCTTCAAGGGAACCATAATCTCCGATCACTCCCGGATCATTCTCTTCAGAGGATAGAAAGCCGGCGATCTCTATACCGAAATGTTTATACTTTTTAAGTTTTTCGGCTATCATCTTACCGAGATCTCCATTCCCGGCAATAAGAACTTTCGAAATACCATTCCTTTTCAGGAACCATTTATTAAAGAAAGAAAATATTAAAAACCTGAAAAATGAGATAAAAAAGAGCGAAAAAAGTATATAGATCATAAGAAACAGATGTGAGACCTGAAAATCCGTAAATCCGTAACTTTTTAAATAACTGAATATCAGTAAAACCACTACCGAAGAGATAACCGTGTTGAAAAAAACAAGAAAAAGATCATCAAGCCTGTTCCTTCTGAGTTTTACCCTGTAATATCCCATATATGTCAGAGAGAGGAGCTGAACGATCAGAATAACAGGTAAAATCCATAAATATTCTCTGAAATACGGAATCCCCTTTTTTATACTGAAAATACCCGAATAAAACCTAAGTAAAAATGTAAAACAAAAACTGACTGCAATTGCAAAAACATCACTAAAGACAAACATATATATAAGTTGTTTTCTTCTCTTCTTTATCACATTACACTCTCTGCATATTTCTTGAAATTCTCTTTGAATTTTTTCTTTGAAAATCTCAAAGCCGAATTTCTCACTTTTTTTCTGCTGAAATTCCGATTCTCCAAACTTTCAATTGCAAAAAGAAGAGATTTTACGCTATGTTCATCATATAAAATCCCGTTAGTATCGTTAACAATATCTTTAACTCCCCCCTTATTAAATGAGATAACAGGGGTTCCGCAGGAGATTGATTCAACAAATGATATCCCAAAGTCTTCTATTCCCGCAAAAACAAATGCTTTTGCATTCTGATAAAGATCAAGAAGTTCTTCAAAAGGGAGATCTTTTTTAAACTCAATGTTCCCTTTTGAGATTTTTTTCAGATTTTTTTCATCCGGACCCTTTCCCACTATAATCAGTTTTTTCCCGTTTTCATTAAAAGCATCCACAATAATATCAATCCTTTTATAAGGAACCAAAGCTGAAACCGAAAGATAATAATTCTCGGAAGGAGTATCAACGGGTTTAAAACTATCCGTATCCACCGGAGGAAAAACAACAGCGGAATCTCTGTTGTAATATCTTCTGATCCTCTCTTTTACAAAAGTGGAATTGGCTATAAAAAGATCAACTCTGTGAGAGCTTGAAACATCCCAGCTTCTCAAGTTTGAGATCTTCCTTTTGATATACATCTTCTTAAAACCTTTTAACCTCCCGAAATATGAATAATACTGATCCCATGCATATCTCATCGGAGAATGAAGATAGCTTAAATGGATTGATCCCGGAGGCGGAATAATACCTTTGGCTACACAATGGGAACTGCTGATAATAAATTCATAATCGGTTAAATCAAACTCTTCAATTGCAGAAGGGAAGAGAGACAGGAAATATCTGTATCTTTTTCTGATGAAACCGAATCCGTTTAATGAAGAGACATAAATTTTATGTTTTAAAATTTTTTCGGAAATTTTTTTCGGCTCAAAAAACAGAGTGAAAATATCCGCTTCGGGATAGAGTTCGAGAATCTCTTCCAAAACTTTTTCTCCTCCTCTCATCCCGTTAAGCCAATCGTGAATAACAGCAACCTTTTTTCCCATTTCCCGATAATTTTACAATTAGTTCAGTATTAAATCAAATACCTCAATTCCTTTAATTTTAACCATATCAATATAAAAGATATATTTTTCGGAATAAAATTTCCTTAACATTTTTAAATATTTATTTTTATATACGGAAAATGTTTTGTTTAATCAAAAAGAGAAAAATCCGAACACGGATCTATTTTTCGTTTAGTCTCTCTTTTAATCTTTTAACCTGATCCCGGATATTTATAGCAGCCTCAAACTCAAGTATGTCAGCCATCCTGAACATCTCCTTTTCCAGTTTTTTGATTATTCCGGGAATATCTCTTTTCGGAATATGTTTGGTATCTTTAACAGTCACGAGTTTTTCTCTCACGGGTTTGATTATTGTTTTGGGTATTATTCCGTTCTCTCTATTAAAAGCTATCTGAATGCTTCGTCTTCTTTCGGTCTCGCTTAAAGCTCTTCTCATCGAATCGGTCATTTTATCACCATAAAGGATGACATTTGATTCCGAATTCCTTGCAGCTCTTCCTATCGTCTGTATCAGACTTCTTTCGTCTCTTAAAAAGCCCTCTTTATCCGCATCAAGAATTCCGATAAAACCCACTTCCGGAATATCCAGACCTTCTCTCAACAGATTAATACCCACAAGAACATCAAATTCACCAAGTCTTAAACTCCTGATTATTTCACTCCTCTCAAGAGTATCGATTTCAGAATGCATATATCTGATCTTAAATCCCTTTTCAGCGAGATATTCCGTCAGTTCTTCCGAAAACCGCTTGGTTAAAGTTGTCACAAGTGCCCTGTATCCTCTCTTTATAACTTTTTCCAACTCCTTTTCAAGATCTTCCACCTGATCCGAAGACGGTCTTACCCGGACAACAGGATCAACAAGCCCTGTCGGTCTTATGATCTGTTCAACCATGATATCGGATACAATTTTTTCGTAAGGTCCCGGAGTTGCAGAGACAAATACCACATGGTTTTGCTTCATATATTCTTCAAATTCCTCAAACTTCAGCGGTCTGTTGTCAAAAGCACTCGGCAGTCTGAAACCAAAATCAATAAGGTTCTTTTTTCTTGAATGATCACCTCGGTACATCCCATGAAGCTGAGGAATCGTCTGGTGACTCTCATCGATTATTATTAAAAAATCGTTGAAATAGTCCAAAAGAGAATACGGTTTTTCTCCGCTCTTTCTTCCGTCGAAATATATGGAATAGTTCTCGATTCCTTTGCAGAACCCCGTCTCTTTTATCATTTCAAGGTCATATAGCGTCCTCTGCTTTAAACGTTGGGCTTCAATGATATCAAGCTCAGGCAACCTATTTTCAAGATCACTTCTTATTTTCTTTAAAGCATCATCCATTACATCATCGGGAATAACAAAATGACGAGCGGGGAAAATATAATATTTTTCTATATCTTCCAATTCTCTACCCGATATCCTGTCTATTTCAACAATCCTCTCGATTTCATCTCCAAACATCTCTATTCTTATCAGATTATTAAAATATCCGGGAACCAGATCAACGGTATCCCCCTTCACTCTGAATCTTCCTGGAACAAGTTCAATATCATTTCTCTGATATTGGATGTTGACCAATTTTTCAATAATTTTTTTTCTATCTATCCTTTCGCCTCTTTTTATCTCAAAACCCATCCCCTCAAAATAATCCGGACGACCGACACTGTATATTGCAGATACTGATGCAACTACGATCACATCTTTAGCGGACATCAGGGATGCCGTCGCCTCCAATCTCATCTGTTCTATTTTTGGGTTTATCTGGGCATCTTTTTCGATATACTGATCTCGTTGGGGAATATAAGACTCAGGTTGATAGTAGTCATAATAGGAGACAAAAAATTCAACTCTGTTATCAGGGAAAAAATCTTTAAATTCACCGTATAGCTGTGCCGCCAATGTTTTATTATGTGCAATGACAAGAACAGATTTTTGAATTTCTTCTATTACGTTGGCAATGGTAAATGTTTTACCCGATCCCGTCACTCCGAGAAGAGTTTGAAATTTTTTTTCACTTTTTATTCCGTTTATAAGTTTCTTTATTGCGTCCGGCTGTGAACCGGCAGGTTTAAATTCGGATTGGATTTTAAATTTTTTATTCTTCATGATAATTCGAGACCATATGTTCTTCTATCATTTAAAAAAGTAATTGACAAGTCCTTGATTTTATTTTATATTTGTAATGTTTACAATAATCAGGAGCTTCCATGAATATAGAAGAAAAAGTATTTTATATTTTGAAAGAATCAAAAGATCCTTTAAAAAGTAAAGAAATTGCCGAAAAATCAGGATTTGATAAAAAAGAGATAGATAAAGCTATAAAAAGTTTAAAAAAGAGTGAGAAAATTTTTTCACCGAAAAACTGTTTCTACTCGGTTAAAAACGGATAATATCATGGAAATCAAGCAAAATGAAATAATTGAATTTATGAGATCTAACGGAATAAAACCTTCTTATCAAAGAATAAAAATATATGAATATCTGGTAAAGAACAGAAATCATCCCACTACGGAAATCATTTATCATAACCTGATAAAAAAGATCCCCACTTTTTCGAGAACAACAGTCTACAATACAATGGAACTTTTTATAAAAAGGGGAATTGTTTCAATGATATCCATTGACGAAAAAGAGGCGAGATTTGATGCGGACACATCTGTTCACGCCCACTTTATGTGTACAATCTGTAAAAACATTTATGATATTCCGGTCAAATCGGGAGAAGTAAATATTTCAGGTCTTAAAGGATTTAAAGTCAGCGAAAACCATATAAATTTCAAAGGTATTTGTAAATCCTGCTCCAAACATAATAAATCGGAAATCAACTGAAAGTATAAATTTAAAGCATAGCTGTACGACCTCAATTATTTTAACATCAAATTTTCAGCCCGTTTAACTTAAGGAGTGTTTAACAAAACACGCCTTTTTGTGTTGAAAATGTAAAAAATATATACTACTATATAGATTGAAGAGATGAAAAAAATAGATATTTTTTCAGAATATAAATGTCGTTACTGTGACAGAGAAGCAGATATATTTATAGTTCTTAAAGATCATGGAGAATCTATCCCGTTATGTTCGTTTCACTCAATTATTTCCCTTATTGGAAATGACAATTCAAGAGAAACCGGCACAATTAAAAAGATAAAAAATGTATCCGGAGGAGGAAAAGATGTCAAAGAATCTTATGGCACATGAATCTGCCGTCGCCAGTGCAAAAATGTTTTTTCAAATGTTATTGATAGCATCCGTTTTATCATTTTTCTTACATATAACACTTGTCTTCTTTAATCTATATCCGGATTTTAAACAAATAAAAAACAAACCTATTCCTCCGGATGGGGAAAAAATTTCGAATAAAACCATTGTCAACTATTTTTTCGGTTTCTCTATAACTTTAAATGATTTAGTACCTCTTCCCGAAGAGTTTATCGATTTTTTTAACGGCAATAAAGATCTTTCAAACTTTATAGTTCGAAAAAAACTGATAAAAAAAAAGATCCTAAAACTTTTTTTAAACGGATACTATGACAATTTTTTTATCAGATTTCCTAAAAATCTTAAAAAGGCTTTTATTAAATACTCATTTGTCTATTTTTTTATCCTCTTTTACATCGGATACTTTTATATCCGTTCGATCGGAGTTAAGAATGATATTTTTCTTAGAGGAATGAAAATATTGTCAAAAAAGAATCTGATTAAATTAATGAAAAAGGAGTGTCTCGCGGAAAACCTTCAGGGGGGAGTTGAGAACAATTTAAAAATAGGAGAGATCTATTTACCCCGCGAAGCCGAGCAGAAACATATCCTCATCCTCGGTTCAACGGGAACAGGGAAGACAGTTTTGGCAAATCAGATCATCGGACAGTCCATTCTTAGGCAAAACTCTTCATCCAATCCGGAAAAATCAATATTTTATGATATAAAAGGAGAGTTGTTGGCAAAACATTTTAATCCTGAGAAAGATTTTATATTCTATCCTTTCGACAAAAGATGTACGGGATGGAACTTTATGAATGAGATCAGGAATTATGCGGATTTTGATGTCCTTTCGTCAATTCTTTTTGAACCGCCTAAAGATTCAAAGGATCCTTATTGGTACAATGCGGCAAGGGATATTTTCAGGATCGGTATTTTAAATCTGTACATCTCCCGTTTGAATAGAGATGGAAACGTTCCGAAAAACAGAGATATTTGGGATTTTTTTTCCATGCCGCTTGAAAAAATAAAAAATACTCTGGAAAGCAACCTCCCCTCCGAAGAAAAAGGTGCATTGAAACATATCAATTCACCGCAAAGTCCTCAAGCGGCAAGCGTGCTCTCAGTTCTTCAAGAGAGGATATCCTTTTTTAAATATCTCTATTATATAGACGGTGATTTCAGTTTCAGGGAATTTATTTCAAACAATATAAACGGAAATCTCTTCATGCTGAATATAAAACGTAACGATTCTATTTTTAAACCGTTAATGACATTTGTAATAGATCTTATGATAAAAGAGACGTTAAGTCTGCCTGATATTTCCAGACCGGATGAGAGACGGATAAATTTTTTCATTGATGAGTTCGGTTCTCTCTCAAAACTGCCATCGGTATTTGATTTTCTGACAATGGCAAGAGCAAAGGGAGGAGCATTTTGCATCGTCAATCAGGATCTGGGATCAGTTAGCGATATCTACGGGAAAGAGAAAAAAGAAACTTTTTTTAATAATTTTAATACAAATCTTATTTTTATGCTGAACGACCCGACAACTGCTGAATTTTTAAGTAAAGCACTTGGTGAACAGGAGATCATTCAGAAATCAGGTGACAGACAAATATCTCCGAATTCGCTCGGTGACACCTACACTCACAGAGAACAATTCAAAATAAACAGAGTGGTTCTTCCTTCCGAATTAATTAACTTAAAACCATTTAACTGCTATTTTAAATATTCAGGTGTGGGATTTACCAAACTCAAAATTGAAAGAATATTTTACAATTCTATCCAGCCACCGTTCATTGAAACTGAAAACACACTCGAAAGATTTAAAAGTAAAACTACTGAAAAAATTGAAGAAGAGAACGAAGACAATTCACTTTTCTATCTTTGAGGCACGAAACAGACTAATTCGGGAATAATTTAACAGAGGCAATATTTAAAAACAGATTTTTATCCGACTCAATCATTTTGACGAGTTCTCTCTCAACATTTTTCCAATCCGTTTTATCTCTTCGCATTTCAATATAAAGATCAAAAACATTATTGCACGAATTTTTGTTTGATTCTGACTCTTTATCCTTTTTTTCATTTTCCATTATTGACTCCTATCAAGAATATATAATAAAAAAAGATTTTTGTCAACATTTTTTATATTTTCAACATTTACAAAGGTGTCTTTTAAATATTTTGACTTAAAAAAGAATTTTGTGTAAAATATAATTAACCTCTTAGGGGAGAGGATAAATAGAGAAGGAGATTTTATTAAATATGTATCTTTACGGATTGCTTTTTATTCTATTACTTATTTTGGGATTAGAAAAACTAATAAGATATAGGAAAACAAAAAAAGATAAAACTTTTAACGAGAGGATAAAGAAAAGATATTCAAAAGATTGATATATTATCTTATATAATCCATAATTTTTTTAAAAAATTTAATTTCAGTTTATTTTTTCCTGATTTTATTTTATACTACTTTGTGAATATCGGAGGTTTTTATGAAAAATTTTAAAAATATTCTTATATCCGTTTTTATATTGACATTCTCATTGTCACTTTTTTCTCAATCTGTGAATTTAAATGATCCTGAATTCCAGAATATGATCTTTAAGGCTCAAACTAACGGGAGACTTAGAGTTATGATAACCTTCTCGGTTCCCGATTTAATAAAACTGACGAAGAAATCAACACAATTTAAAACAGGAACAACTCCAAGTAATGTGTTAAAGCAGAAAGCCTACAACGCTGATCTGAAACTTGAAAATGCTATATTCAAAGTTGCGGACAAAATACTTTTCAATATGAATAATACCGATTATAAAGTTACCAGACGTTATTCGACTCTTCCTTTTCTTGCTATATCAGCAAGTCCCGAAGCATTATATATTTTGAAAGATCTACCGGAAGTAAAATCTATAACGGAAGATAAACTTATTCACTTACCGAAACCGGTTGAATCCACTATGGATAAAACTCCGGATAGACCTCAGCTTATGGAATCAACAAAAGTAGTGGGAGCCGACCTTGCATGGTCGATGGGAGTGACCGGAAAGGGATGGTATGTCGCTATTCTTGATACGGGGATAAGAAAAACACACAATATGTTTAAAGGGAAGGACATAGTTGAGGCATGCTACTCAGCCGAAGGTGACTGCCCGAACGGAACAACCCAGATGATCGGGGACGGTGCTGCCGCTCATTTCTATGATCATAGTGATGCCAACGGCTATGACCACGGAACACATGTTGCGGGAATTGCCGCCGGTAATAATCACACTGCTATTTTCGGAGTTGCTAAAGAAGCGAACATCATTGCCATTCAGGTATTTTCATATTTTGCTTCGGATAATAGCGTCGGAAGTTGGAGCTCAGATCAGATAAAAGCACTTGAATATGTCTATCAACAGAGAAATAACTATAACATTGCAGCGGCAAACTTAAGTCTCGGGGGGGGTTCATTCAGCTCTTTTTGCGACGGTTCACACTCTCAGTATAAAAAAATAATAGACAATCTTATAAATGTGGGAATCGCTACAATTATTGCGACAGGAAATGAATATTATTGCAATGCTGTTGACAGCCCGTCCTGCATCTCATCGGCAATAGCTGTCGGTGCAACAAAAAAAACCGATGTTGAAGCAAGCTTTTCTAACTGGAAAAACGGGATGGTTGATCTCTACGCACCCGGGGTCAGTATATACTCTTCCACCGGTGACAATGACTCTTCATTTGAAGGATGGAACGGAACTTCGATGGCAACACCTCATGTTACAGGTGCATGGGCACTCTTAAAACAGCTTGACAGAAAAATTTCCGTTGCAAAAGCCTTAAAGCTTCTTCGGGATAAAGGGAAAATTATACACACAAACTGCAGTTCGGGAGGAAGTCAGTCAAGAGTTGATATAGGTGCATCGGCACAAAGCCTTCTGATAGTTGCTCCTCCCCTTAATTTTTCCGGAGTGCAAAAGATCAGCAACTCTCTTCTTCAGATCGAATATCTGAATAAACTTACCTGGGACTCAAACCCTTTCAACTCAAATAAAGGAAAAAACATTGTAAAATATAAAATCTTTCTTTATGACGGAACCAATCTTAATCTTATATCGGAGGTAGACGGATCAACTTTTGAATATCTTCACAGAAAATTGGAAAAAGATAAAGAATACTCTTATGCTATCAAGGCGGTTACCGATTCGGGTGAAGAAAGTATCCCTTCATATATAGAGGTTAAACAGTAATAACAAATATTTTACTGAAATTTAAAATAAATTGAATATATGTAAAAAATTTGAAGGGAAAAAAATTCTGGTTTGGGGTGACTTTATTCTTGATGAATATATTTTCACTTCAACTGTAAGAACTTCAAGGGAAGCACCTGTTCTGGTCACCGAATTTGTTTCAAACCTCTTCAAGCTCGGAGGTGCGGGAAATGTAGTAATGAACCTGAAAAGTATGGGTGCCGTTCCGATTCCCGTAGGACTTACCGACAAAAAAAATACAGGCCGTGAGTTAAGAAATATTCTAAAATCATATGGAATAGATGACTCAGGTCTTTTGGCAGTTGAAGGTTATAAAACACCAAAAAAAAGCAGAATACTCTCCGGAAGTGAAAACACAAGGAAACAGCAAATTTTAAGGATTGATACACTCAATAATTCGGAGATAAGTAAAAAGTCTTATGATCAATTGTTTGAAATTCTGGTTTCATTGATCCCGGAGTGTGATACCATTATTATCTCGGACTATCTTAAAGAGGCGGTAACAGCTGAAATGTTTGCAAAATTAATCGGATTGTTTCCGGAAAAAATATTTATTCTGGATTCACGTGATAACCTTCTTGAATTCGAAGGCGTGTCATATGTCACACCCAATGAACCGGAAATAAAAAAACTGTTTCCTTCCGTTAAATTCAGAAATACGGAAGATTTCTTATCTTCGGGAAAAGAGCTGATTAAAAAATTAAAATGCAAGGGAGTAGTGTTAAAAAGAGGTCATGAAGGAATGATTATTTTTGAGAAAGACACGGAGCCTGAAATTATTCCGATTCACGGTTCTTCGGAAATTGTTGATGTAACGGGAGCAGGCGATACCGTAATTTCACTTATCGGTCTTGGATTGAGTTCCGGATTCTCACTGATACAATCCGCAAAGATCGCCAATACGGGAGCTTCCGTTGTTGTAATGAAAGAGGGAGCTTATCCGCTCAAGCCCGCAGAGATCGAAGCGGAATTAACCGATGTAAAAATATAAATAATATGGAAAGAGGGAAAATACTCAATCTTGAATCACTAAAGGAAGTTATAGAAAATGAAAAAAAGCAAGGAAAGAAGATCTCCCTTGCCAACGGCGGTTTTGATATCATCCACATTGGTCATATACGATATTTAAAAGCTGCAAAAAAAATCGGTGATATTCTTGTCGTAGCCATAAATTCCGATGAGTCGTTAAAAACACTTAAAGGAGATCATCGTGCAGAAATTGATGAAAACGGCAGAGCAATAATAATTTCTTCCTTTGAATTTGTGGACTATGTTACAATTTTTAACGAGTTAAGAGTTGACAATGTCCTTCTTGCAATAAAACCGGATTTTCACTGTAAAGGCTCGGATTACACAATTGATTCCGTTCCGGAAAAAGATATCGTTAAATCCTACGGAGGAGAGATTGCTATAGTCGGGGGTAGTAAAATCAGATCAACTTCTGATATAATAAAATTTGAAAGTTTAAAGCGAGGTGAAAAATGAAAAAAACTATTGTTTTGTCGCTGATTTTTCTTTTAACGACCTTCCATTCAATAGCCAAATCCGAAAATGCAATTACACAGGTATCCACTACAGGAGCAGTATGTGAATCCCTATATGACGGAGTTATCTCTTTTGCGGATCTTAAAAAATTAGGTGATACCGGCATTGGATACTTTCAAAAAATGGATGGGGAAGCATTGTGTATTGACGGCAAATTCTACCATTTTAAAGTGGACGGTTCCGCAGTTGAAGCAAAAGAGAATGAAAAAACCCCGTTTTTCACAATAACATTTTTCAAATCTTCCAGTGAAAATTTTACAAACAGAAAATTTAATCTCACTCAAATGAAGGAATATCTGAAAAAAATGATTCCAAAGAAAAACTCAATCTATGCAATTAAAATAACAGGGACATTCTCAATGATAAAAGCAAGAACATTTACACGGCAGTTCAAACCCTACGCTTCCATAACTCAGGTATATAAGAGAAGAAAGGAGTATTCGTTTTCCAATATAGAAGGAACTCTGGTCGGATTTTATGTTCCCGATTTTCTTGCAAATATAAATATTCCCGGTTTTCATTTTCATTTCATAAGCAAAGACAGAACAAAAGGCGGACATCTTCTTGCATTAAAAGTTGATTCTATAAACATAGAAGTGGTTGAATCCCCGGAAATTAACATTGTCATTCCCGATGATAGTAATTTCCAAAAAGCCGATCTCTCAAAATACAGAAAGAAAGAGATTTCCAAAATAGAAAAATAGACCTGAAAAATCAATTAATTAAAAATATTGCAATCGTAAAACTATCTTCACTCGGAGATATAATACATGCAATTCCCGCATTCAACCTGCTTAGAGAAAAATTTCCCGATATAGAGATAACATGGTTTACCGAACCTCAGGGAGAAAAACTATTAAAATGTTTTAAAGGAATCGATAAAATAGTAGCAATAGATATAAAAAACAGACCTTTTTTAAAAAAAATATCATACATAAGAGAAATATCTAAAAAATATAGAAACATGTTTGATATCTCTATTGATTTTCAGGGTCTTATTAAATCTTCAATACTTGCATATATTATCGGGAAAGAAAGATTGGGGTTCAATAAGAAGAACCTCAGAGAACCTATATCTTCTCTTTTTTATACAAAAACCGCAGAACAATTTAATGAATGGAATCATGTAATAAAAAAAAATATAAATCTTTTAAAATCCATCGGGATTAAAAAAAAAACAATCTCATTCCCTCTTGTTAATCTTTCCCAAAGCAACAAGTTAAAAAACTTTTTAAAAAAGTACGGGCTGGAGAATAACAGTTTTATTACACTGAATATCGGAGCCGGATGGCAATCAAAACTGCTGACTTCTGCACAATATATAGAGATAATTAACGATTTAAAAGATTACTCTAAGATAATTGTATTATGGGGAAACAGAGAGGAGGAGATCAGAGCCGACTATATCGTTAAGATGACAGGTGCAATAAAATCTCCGTTTTTAAATTTTTCGGATCTTATCCTTTTTATACAACTGTCAAAAATCTTGATATCCTCCGACTCTCTTCCGCTTCACATCTCAGACATGGTTAAAACTCCGACAGTGGGAATATTCGGACCGACATCACCCGAAAGGAACGGACCCCTAAATTCCAATACGCTGATTATTCACAATAAACTTAAATGCAGCAACTGCTATAAAAGATATTGTAAATATAAAAAATGCCTCGAAAATCCGAATATGGAAAAGATTAAAGAGTTTATTCTATCAATCTGAATCTATAGATAAACTTTAACACCTACACCGAAAGTAAAAGTAGAGATACCGATTTTAACATTATATCCGGCAAGAGTATCTTCACTACTTATTGTCCCTACAAGACTTCCGAATTCACCGGTATATTTACCCGGTTTTACCTTCCAGTTATCTTCAATATTTCCTCCGAAATAGTATGATGCGTTCAGATAGAGTGCCATGCTCTCGGTGAAAAAATATTCCAATTCCACCCCGCCGTTTCCGCCGAACAGAGTCTTTGAACTTTTAAACTCCATAGGAAGATCATACCAGTCAATATAATAAGACCCTTGATAATCAAACGGACCACCTGCATATCCTCCGTTACCGGTTAATTTGGGTGATGCAAAAAATATAGTTGGTCCGAAGAAAATATTAAGTTTAAGCTTTTCTTTTGAAACAGCTCTGAAGATAACATTTATATTTACAGGAAGAACATTTACATCGCCATCGGATTTCCATTCCTTCGGTTTTATATCGCCGGCAGTCCCATCCCACCACTGAAAATGCCAGTTGAATGAGTTTGATATTTTATAGTTTGTTTTTAATGTAGCTATGGAAATACCGACTCCCATCTTATAATTGAAAAA
Source organism: uncultured Clostridia bacterium (assembly GCA_964633415.1). Classification (GTDB taxonomy): domain Bacteria; phylum Acidobacteriota; class Aminicenantia; order UBA2199; family UBA2199; genus CAZNLS01. The sequence continues at coordinate 23,744 of CAZWFY010000025.1, forward strand.
GAAAGACAATCCTGCATTAAAACCTGCTCCTCCGGTTCCGACAAAATTAGAATTATTGGTCTGGGTAAAGGATACTATACTCGGATTATCACTTCGCATATTTTGATAATTGACATTATCTATTGAAAAAGCTCCGGAATAGACAGCTCCGATATTCAACGCAATCTCACCTTTCAAAGGCAACAGAACCAGACAAAAAATTATTGATGCAAAAATTATTTTTCTCATTTTCTCCTCCAATTTATAACGTATTTATAATAAGATTATAAAATTATATTGTCAACAAAAAAGAATATGAGTCTTTATTATCTCACTCTAAAAGTCTATTAATTAATCGAAGAAAACACTTTGACAGAGTCAGCTACATTATTGCCATTCAAATTAACCACATGTCTTAAAACAAAACTTTTAGTTCCGCTTTTCTGAAGAATTGTATACACTTTTTTACTATTTTCCATACTGTTTGTATCACAACTGTTTGTGAAAATATTTGTCACATCAAGAACTTGATTTCCGTCAACATAAATTATATCTCTTCTCTTTCCATTGTTACATCCGGATATTTCAACCTCTATCTTTAGTGTCAAAGAAGAATATGAACCTGTAGTAACTATTGAAACTGTTTTCGAATCATCCCAGTTATTCGCCTGTTGAGGTAACGGAGCCCAGTTGGTTTTCGGAGATAAAGTTGCCGAACAGCTGCTTCCCGAATTACATACAATTGAGAGATGTGCTTTCCAGTAAGTGGCAAAACTATACTTTGAAACAATTTCACTCCACGTTAACTCCGTACTGCTATCTTCTTTATTTTTTAAAGGGGAATTTTTATTTATGAACAGATACCAGATAACTCCACCTATTAATGCCAATCCGAGAAGACTGCCTAATAATCTTCCGAATCCGGATTTATGTCTTACTCCCGGTCTTACAACCACTCCCGATCTCGGACATTTCTTCTTATAGTATTTCAAATCTTTAAGTTTAAGTCCTTCAAAACTTTTCCCCTTTCCAAGCAGATCTTTTGCAAGACAATAATACTTACTTGCAAGTTTTTTAAATTTCAATTTTTCATAAACAGCTCCAATCAAAAGATATGTTTCTCCCTTTAAGGTTTCTCTACCTTTGATCTCAGCAAGATCGGAAACCATCTTTTCAAGCACACTCTTGGCATCTTCATATTTTTCATTTAAATATAACCCCTTGGCATTTAAAAAGATTCCCGGAAAAGGATCATCAGGTGAAGCTTGAGCAAAACTAAAATCACCCTGAAAAACAAATAAAAATGCTAAAAATAAAATTAAAAATTTTGAGAACTTTTCTTCTCTGAATTTAACCATTTTTCCTCCTGAATAGATGTTTATATAAATAAAATAGTATAATTCTGAAAAATAACAAAAAAAAAATGCGAGCCGAAGTAAATATTTGATAGTTTAAAACCATTTTAAGAATTGCAAAAGCTAATTTAAATTAATATAAATATTTGATACGACAAAAAGAGACTCTATTTCTGATATAATTCTTAAGTAATAAATTTAACTATAAATATAATGATGTAAAAGGAGTAGAAAATTGGAAAATTTGTCACAAAAAGATTCAAAGGTAGAGGTTAAGGGATTCGAAGCTCGTCACTATGACCTTTTAATGAATTTGATCACTCTCGGGTCATATTCTCTCTTCATCCGGAAAGCAATAAGAGAACTGAACTTAAAATCCGGTGAAGATATTGTAGATCTCGGCAGCGGTACCGGAAGAAATGCCTGCCTTATGTTAAAGGAGATCGGGAAAGAAGGCCGTATTACCGGAATTGAGATCGGTGAAGTGATGAAAGAAAAATTCTTAAAAAAATGCAACTTCCCGAATATTAAACTGATCGACCGTAAAATCGACGAACCCTTTAAGCTTGATAAAAAATTTGACAGGGCTTTTATATCATTTGTTCTCCATGGTTTTATTCATGAAAAAAGAGAGATAATACTTGAGAATGTAAAACATATGCTTAAACCCGGAGGAAAATTTTCTATCCTTGATTATAATGAATTTGATGTCGATAATTCATCTTTTTTTGTAAAATTTGCCATAAGAAAAATTGAATGCCCTTTGGCAGAAGATTTTATCGAACGTGATTGGAAAACTATCCTTTCAAAATACGGATTTATAAAGTTTGAAGAAAGTTTCTATTTCAAAAAAAAGGTGAGACTTTTAACCGCATTTCTCTAAATTTATGCCCGTTGACTTTTTAATATGATTCAATCCATGTTCTCAATATCTTAATAATCCCAATGGAAGAAAAAAATATATATATAAAAAAAAGAATAATATATTTGGATTATTTTCGCGGGCTGATAATCCTTCTTATGATCCAGGGACATCTTTTCAGAGCAATGCTTTATGTGGAATTGAAATCAGGAGTATGGTTTTCCGTTCATGAATTTATTCACGGCGTAGTAGCTCCGGGATTTCTATTTTTATCAGGTTTTCTTTTTTATTATTCAACCCGGAACAGATCTAACATAGAGATAGCTAAAAAAATCAAATCATATGCAGGTGTGGTTCTGATAGGTTACTTTCTCCATCTACCCTACTTTTCGCTTAAAAAGATAGTTGCCCAATGGGGAAGCGGCTCGGCTTCCAGGTTACTCTATATGGATATCCTTCAAACAATAGGATATTCACTGATCATTTCCGCATTACTTATTATCATAAGCAAACGAATTTTTATTCCGATCATATTTATGTTGTTAATATTCGATCTTGCACAATCATTTTTCGGCTTGGGAACGGATAATTTCTTTTTCTCATTCTTTTTTAACCAACATATTTCACAATTCCCGTTATTTCCATGGTCAATATTTTTTTTCATGGGAATAATAGTCTCCAGATTTATCGGAAAATTTAATTATCCGCTATTTTTTTTATCTCTTTTTTTGATTTTAACAGCACCATATTTTACCGGCGATTTTTCAAAACTTATATCGGATTCGGGGAAATTACTTGCACTATTCTCACTCATCATGCTTATCAAGCATATACCTGGAAATAAAACAAAATTATTTCTTACAGCCTCAAAGGAGAGTCTTTTTCTCTATGTTTTTCACATGATGATCATTTTCGGTTCCATATTAAACAAAGGTTTAACTTTTTACATCAAAAACGGAACAGGATTTTTAACAACATCTCTGATCTTTCTGATAATGATATCCGTTATTTATCCACTTTCATTTCTTCTTAACACTATTAAGAATAAAAGACCCGCTACTTTTAAAATCCTTAAATATTCCTCATATGCAATCTTCCTTGCTATTTTTTTATTACGGAAGTATTGACGTTTGTAATATCCGGTTTGCAATTTTCTCATAAATTCATAAAATAGTTGGATTTTCAGAATAACTATTTTTTTTTATCTCGTTGTCTTATAATGTTAAAAATGATAAGAGATGTAAGATCAATAAAGATTTTCCTCCTGATATCTATTTTTATACTAATCTCTTTTCTATCAATCCATCCTGAGAATTCATCAAAAACAGAAAAAACAATACTTAGAATAAGATCTCTTATGGAATCTGATCCGACCGATGCCGGAGATCTTGCAAAAGCACTTCTCGAATACTCTCTTGAAACAAACGATATTATTGCAATTCAAACGGCACGTATTCTCATTGCAGAAGCTCTCTATTATCAAGGAAAATACAAAGAGTCCACATCAAGTCTTCAGAATATACTTCTTAACTCAATCTCATTGAAATCCAAATATGAAAACAATTCAAAACAGAAAACATTAAAAGCTGAAATTCTATATTTTACAGGACTGAACCTTTATAAAATGAATGACTATAGTTTTGCATTGAAAAACTTTTTAAGAGCATTTGATGCTGTTAAAGATTACAATATACTGTTGAAAAGTAAAATTTCGGTTGAAATAACAAGGACTTATCTGATAATGAGCAATTACAAACATGCATTGGATTTCGGTCTTAAAAGCCTTGATATTTCACGAAAATCCGGAGACAAACTACAGTCGGGAGTGACACAATTTTTGTTAGGATATATTCACAGAGAATTAAAGGAGTATGGAAAAGCATTAAAAAACTTTGAGGCGGCAAAAAATATTTCCGAATCTTTAAAAAATACAAAGTTGAAGATCCAATCACTAAATGAGATATCAAACATATTCTTTTATAACAAAAAGTATGAAAAAGCTCTTGCTATTAAATATGATATTCTTTCACTTGCCAGAAGAACCAACGATACCTATTCAATGTCCTTTTTAATCAATGATATAGGTATGACCTACTTTGCTCAAAAAAAATTTAAAAAGGCTCTTAAAACATTAAATAAAAGTTATAAACTTGAGAAAAAAATCAACAATTCAAGGGGTATTATCGTAAGTGAAATTAACATTGCCGAAACACTTAAAAAATTGAACAAATTCAAAGAAGCGGAAAAATATGCGAATAGAGCTCTTAATCGTGCTAAAAAAAAGAATCTTCCCGGAGAACAACTTAACTCTTATGAAATTCTTTCCGATCTCTTCTTTAAATCTCTAAGATATAAATCCGCTTATAATCAACTTGAGAAAGCTTATGAACTCAGTAAAAAGATATTCAACATTGAAAAAGGGAGAAAAATTGCCGAACTGGAATCAAATAGAAAAATTATGGAGAGTGAAAACAAAATACTTCTTCTTGAAAAAAATAACAGAGTTAATGAGCTGGAAATTGAGAAAAAAAATCGCTTTATAACACTGCAGAAAGTTATAACTTTTTCACTTATAATATTTCTTACACTTGTTTTCATAGCTTTGAGGATAATCAGGAAAAACAATTTAAAATTAAAAGAGGCAAACATTAAACTTGATACTTTGAATAATAATCTTAAAACAAAAAGTAAGGAACTTCAAGATACTCTTTCTCAAGTGCAACAACTTAGCGGACTCCTTCCAATCTGTGCTTCATGTAAAAAAATAAGAGATGATGGGGGTTATTGGCATCAGGTAGAAGAGTATATAAGAAGCCACTCCGAAGTAAGTTTCAGCCACTCTCTCTGTCCGGTATGTCAAAAAAAACTATATTCCGGAGACAAAGGTGAAGACGGGTCTAAAAATATTATAAATCCATCCTGAGTAAAGTAATTCAATATTGACAATAAAATGAAAAGATATTCACTTATGTATAATTTTTACCCGTATTCTAAATAAAAAAACAGATCATTCTCATAACATATATCCTAAATAACCAAAATATTTCGCTTTATATTGCTTAATACTAAATGTTCCATTACTTTTTGATGAATTTTTCAGATAGAATAAATCAGGAAAGATAATTGCATAAATAATATGGAAAAATGGACACGTATAAAGCAGATGAACAAATTTACGATTTTAAAAGATCGGAATTTCGGGTTGCGAACAAATTTACAGTAAACGTTAAGTTCAAAGAGAGAGCTTTTTCGGGAATTGCCGGTAACATTTCAAAAACAGGTATCTACATTGAGACGGTAGGACTGATCCCCGAAAACGATGAAGATGTTGCCATTAATCTCATCGGAGATAACTCTATTTTTGATCTTTACGGAAATATCAGGTGGAGTACAAATATTCCAATATCCGGATCGGATGAGATGATATACGGATTCGGGATCAAGCTGCACTCCGTTCCTGCCGGATATTTAAATTTAGTCGAATATCTGAAAATTTCCTGACGAAATCTATCCGGAAATTTCATTGTAGATCCGGACAGTTCAAGAGAGTAATACATCTAAATCACGAAACATACCATTATCTTTGAAAATTATCTCACGAACCTCTTTACTATATTTTTTAATAATATCCACACCTCTGCCATCATCAGAGATTTTCATAAATTCTTCAAACAAAAATGACGGAACTATTCTGGGATGTGTGAGAGTACCTCCCGCTCTTGGTATAATGAACAAATTTTTCTCCCATGAATCAAGCAAAATGTTAATTATATCCGACGAAACATACGGCATATCACCAAACAGCATCATTACACCTTTGCATTGTTCGTCAAGAAGAGATAATCCCGTTTTAAAAGAGGAGAACATCCCTTTCCTGTAACTATTATTATAGAAAATTTTTATCCTCTCTTCCCCGGGAAATGATGAACGAATCACATTTTCCACCTTTTCTCTCTCCGAACCTGTTATCACTAAAATTTCATCCAACTGAGAAGCAAGACAATTTTTCAGACTTCTGCATATAACCGGAATACCATTAATCTCATATATAAGTTTCTGAGAGCCGAATCTCCGACTCATACCGGCGGCAAGAACTATTCCTTTCAACTTAAAAGATCAATATCTTGAAAGATAGTTTTCCTGTTCCCACTTATGAACCTGACTGATATAAATTTTCCATTCACGTCTTTTGGCATTCAGAAACTGAGAATAAACATGATCTCCGAGAGACTCCTTGATAAGTTTATCTTTTTCCATACTGTCGAGAGCTTCCGAAAGATTCTCCGGCAATGATCCGATCTTTAATCTTGCAAGCTCTCTTTTTGAAATTTTATAAAGATTTTTATTAACCGGTTCAGGAGGATATAATCTTTTTTTCACACCATCCAGACCCGATGCTTCCATCACCGCCAATGCCAGGTAAGGATTTGCAGAAGGATCAGGTGATCTCACTTCGATCCTCGTTCCGACTCCCCTTTTCGCAGGGACTCTGATCAAAGGAGATCTGTTCCTTTCAGACCAGCTTATCATGGTTGGAGCTTCAAATCCGGGAACCAACCTCTTGAAAGAGTTAACAAGAGGGTTTGTTATCGCCGTAAACCCTTTGGCATGCCGCAACATACCGGCTATATACCCCATTGCAACTTCACTCAGTCCGAAAGGTTTTTTAGAATCAAAAAAAGCATTTTTCTTACCCTTGAAAAGACTTTGATGAGTATGCATTCCACTACCGTTTATACCGAAGATCGGTTTAGGCATAAATGTGGCATGCAGATTATACTGAGTTGCAATCTTCCTGACGATAAATCTGAAAGTTGCAATTCTATCTGCAGTTATTAGTGCATCGGCATATTTAAAATCAATCTCATGCTGCCCGGGAGCAACCTCATGATGAGCTGCTTCAACTTCAAATCCGATTTTACAGAGAGCATCAACCATTGATTGTCTTGCTTCTTCGCCCTTATCAATGGGAGCAAGGTCGAAATATCCTGCTGCATCATGAGTGTTCGTTGTTATTTTTCCCTTTTCATCTTTTTCAAAAAGAAAAAATTCCGCTTCAAGTCCAGCCATCATCGTAAATCCCATATCATCTGCTTCCTTAATTATTCTCTTCAGCGTCCCTCTCGGACAACCCTGAAAAGGAGTATCGTCGGGATTGTAAATATCACATATCATTCTTGCAACTTTTCCGTTCTTTTCATTCCATGGATATATCACAAATGTATTGGGATCCGGCCTTAACAACATATCCGACTCTTCAATCCGGGAAAAACCCTCAATCGATGAACCGTCAAACATTATCTTTCCATCAACAGCTTTCTTAAATTGAGACGGTGGAACTTCTACATTTTTGTTTGTCCCCATAATATCTGTAAATTGGAGTCTTAAATATTTCACCTTTTCTTCATTAAGGATCTTTAATATATCTCTTGAATTCACATCTCACCTCCATTAAAAGCTTAACACAGACATTCCAACAGTGTCAATGAAAATGTGAAGTTTCTGCAATATTT
>CAZWFY010000025.1:31552-35355 GCA_964633415.1 uncultured Clostridia bacterium
ATTTTTGTAACCCCGAAATTCAAAGCATGGTCGCGGAAAGAAGCCGGTTCTCTTGTGGATAAATTAATTCCAACTCTCGGGAAAACAATTCTTGCAAGTGAAATCAATTTAACCATATCCGAATCGGTTACTTTAAAATAATCACTTTCCCCTGCCTGAGACAAAATTATTCTGGGAAAAGATATTGAATATTCCACTCCCGGAAACTTTTTTTCGAGTTCTTCTATATGAAGAAAAAGCCGATGAACATCTTCTGCAACTTCGGAAAGTCCGAGAAGAACTCCCATACTTATCATGCGAATTCCCGATTTTGCAATCCGCTCGGGAGTTTCATAACGATAATTATAATCTCTTTTCTTGCCGGCAAGGTGAAGTATTTTATATCTCTCCCTGTCATAAGTTTCCTGATAAACCGTAATACCATCCACTCCGGACAGAAAAAATTCTCTGTATTCTTCAACTTCAAGAGGATATATTTCAAGATTAATATTGCTGAAATATTTTTTTGCTATTTCTACAGATTCAAGAATATATGAAACGGGACTCATGCTCCTTGACTCTCCCGTTAAAATAAGAATATTTCTAATTCCCCTCTCTGCAACAATTTTCATCTCCCGATCAATTTCCTCGGGAGAAAGTTTTTCTCTCTTAAATTTATTTGTAACTCGGAAACCGCAATATACACAGTTGTTCTCACAATAGTTGGAAATATAGATCGGAGCATAAAGTGAAACAGCTCTTCCGAACTCTCTTTTTGTTATTTTGTCCGCTTCTCTCGCCAATCCTTCAACAAACTTCGGATCCTTATTGTTAAGAATCTCTTTTATTTTTTCTAATGAGATCAATTTAACTCTCAAATAAAAATCCGGTAAGAGGAGATGAAGCCTCCGCTTCACCTTTAAAACCTTCTATTCCCCCGACAAATGCCAATCTTCCCGCATCAACCGCATTTGAAAATGCGAGACCGGCAAGTATCGGATCTTTGGCATTGGCAACAGCAGTATTGGCAAGAACACCGCCCGCTCCGAGTTCCATTGCTCTTGCGGCATGTGAAGGAACACCTATCCCGGCATCAACAATAATCGGAACGGAAATCTCTTCAATTAAAATTTTAATAAACCTTTCAGCCTCAAGCCCCTCCCCGCTACCTATCAGAGAACCGAGAGGCATGATAGCTGCAGCTCCCGCACTCTCCATTTCTCTTGCAAAATAGAGATCCGGGTTCATATACGGAAGTACAACAAATCCCTCTTCGGAAAGAGTTTTTACGGCTTTTAAAGTTTCAACATTATCCGGAAGCAGATATTTGGAATCGTTAATCACCTCAATTTTAATCCAATCAACACCGGAGGCCTCTCTTGCAAGCCTCGCTATCCTTACAGCTTCATTTGCATTTCTCGCTCCGGAAGTATTTACCATTATAATAGTCTCTTTCGGAATATAACTTAAAATATTATCAGGTGTTTCATCCACATCTACTCTTCTCATTGAGACTGTGACCACTTCTATTTTTGCATTTTCAATACACTTTTTCATAATCTCTTTGCTGCCGAATTTTCCGGTCCCGAGAAAAAACCTGTTTTTGATCTGATGTTTCCCGATATTAAGAGTTGAATTCTCTTTCAATTATCCACCTCCCATAAATTGTATCAATTCCACTTTATCACCATCCTTCAATTTCACTACCGCTCGCTGCTCCTTTCTTATCAGTTTTCCGTTCACTTCAATAATAACACCTTTTTCACTCTTTAAAAAGAGGTTTGAGAGATCTTCAACAGAAATAATTTTCTCACTGATCTCCCTCTTTTTTCCGTTAAGAAATATTTCCATCATTTCACCTATAGACCCAATACCCTGTAATATATTGATCTGGCAACACCTTTATCTTCCGTTCCCTTCACTATCATTCTTCCGTTTCTGAATAATGTGATCTCTTTTTTATCCATTTCAAAAGTAAGCATTAATTCATTAAGATCAGATTCATATATTCCTTCCAAATTGTCAAATATTTTCCTTAGATCCAGACTCTCGCTCTGCGGTGGAACTATCTGTACCGAATTATCACAAAGAACCGATACGGATTCACTTTTTTTTATTTTCAGGAATTCAAAATTCTTTTTCACACAACATTCACAATCACTGTTTTTTTCAACTTCAATCAATGAAAAATCATTCTCCCATATATCAAATCTTACCATAGAGGTTTCCGGTTTATCTCCGATTAATATTTTCATCGCTTGAGTTGATTGGATTGCTCCGATAACGGCAGGAATTGTATTGATAACCCCGTAAGTATCACATCCGGGGATCTCTCCGGATACGGGGATATCGGGCATTATACATCTCAAACACGGTCCGGAAGGGAAAATATTATAAGACATTCCCGCACTGCCGAGAACACCTCCGTATATCCAGGGAATCCCGTTTTTCACACAGGCATCATTTATGATCATTCTTGTCGCGATATTATCGGTTGCATCAATAACCAGATCTTTACCTTTAACAAAATCCTCAATATTTGAACTCATTATATCTTCGCTTGCACATGAAATATTCACTTCGGAATTTATTCTCTTCAATTTTTCACATGCTGTTTTCGCTTTAGATTTCCCTATATCGGATTCATCGAAAAGAAGCTGTCTCTGAAGATTCCCCTCTTCAACTCTGTCCCTGTCCGCAATTGTAATGTTACCGACACCTGCTCTTACAAGAAATCCGGATACGGAAGAACCGAGTGCCCCGCAACCGATAATCAAAACGGCACTCTTTGATATTTTTCTCTGTCCCTCTTCACCAAAATCTTTTAGAATTATATGTTTCAAATATTTTCGGTTCATCTTCTTTACTTTTTTAAAGTTTCATTCATACTTCCGGAGCGATAACCGGAAAGATCAAGAGAAACATAAACAAAACCGATTCTTTTCAGTTCGGATACGATCTTATCTTTCCATAAAAACAACTTTCCCATCTCCTCTTCCTCAACCTCAATTCTTGCAAGGTCCATATGATTTCTCACTCTGACCTGAGAGAAACCGAGCTCGAGCAGGAAGATCTCTGCTTTTTCAATTCTTTTCAGTTTATCATATGTTATTCTTTCTCCATACGGAATCCTTGATGCCAGACATGTCGTCGACGGAAGAGCAAAATTTGACAGCCCGAGTTCTTTTGCAATTTCAGCGATAGACTCTTTCCCTATTCCGGCTTCTACGAGAGGCAAAGATGATTTATCTTCATTCAAAGCGATCGTTCCCGGACGATACTCCCCGAAATCGGATATTGTAACTCCGAAAGCAATGGAATCAATCCCCTCTTTCTTCGCAATATCATTTATCATTTCAATCTCTTTCCTCTTACAGAAATAACACCTGTCAACGGGATTTTCAACAAATTTTTCATCATTAAGATCGGAATGTTCCAATATTATATGTTCAATGCCTATTTCCTTTGCAATTTTTTTTGAAATTTCAAGGTCTCTTTTTGGAAATATTTCGGAATTAATAGTAACGGCAACAGCTCTATCCCTCAACTCTTCATAACTGATTTTTGCAACAACGGAACTATCAACTCCCCCTGAAAAAGCAACAACTACGGATCTCTCTTTTCCGATGATCTCTCTAAGTTTTTTTATCTTATCTTTAATGTTTTTTTTATGCATAAATGTCATCGAATTCTATCAACGCTGAGTTTTTTTGTCAATTTGTATATACTCTTATAAAATCATCTTTTCAAAATACACCTTACCTACAAATAGCCACAGTAATTAGAGTTTGTCATTAGCAGAGGATACTAATTAAAAAATTTTT
>CAZWFY010000026.1:0-34214 GCA_964633415.1 uncultured Clostridia bacterium
ATAGTGACAATGCCGTTATCAGATATTATTGATGTTGTTGTTATCATTTGCTTGAAAATATTGACAAATTCTGAGTAGTGTGAGAAAATGCAGGTGAAAAAATTGTTTTTTGGAGGAAAAATGGATCGTCAACCGAGGGTGGTAGTTTTCAGCACTCCAACCTGTTCATGGTGCAAAAGGCTGAAAGACTATCTGAAAAAAAACAAAATAAAATTTAAAGATGTCGATGTTTCTCGGGATCAGTCTGGTGCGAGAGATATGGTCAGGAGAACCGGTCAGCAAGGTGTTCCGGTAACCCTTATAAATAACCGTCCGATAATTGGTTTTAATAAAAATGAAATTAATAAATTATTAAATATAAGAGGAGGATAACATGAAAGTTCAACCTTTAGATGACAGAGTTCTTGTTTTGCCGGTCGAGATAGAGGAAAAGGTCGGCTCGATAATAATTCCTGATACTGCAAAGGAAAAGCCGATTGTCGGCGAAGTAAAGGCTGTTGGAACAGATGAAGATCTCAAAGAACTGATCAAGATCGGAGATAAAGTTGTCTTCGGTAAATATGCGGGTGAAGAGATCAAGGTAGACGGTGAAAAACATCTTCTTATTTCAAGATCGGATCTGCTTGCAAAGATAAGCTGAATGAGAAAATAAAAAAGGCAGCCCGAAAGGGCTGCCTTTTTTTTGCTTAATTTCTATTTTTTCTTTTTTCTGTAAGATTCAAAAAGCATAATTCCGGCTGCTGTTGCAACATTCAGAGATTCGACTTCGTTTGAATGGGGGATGGTGATGAGCATATCCGAATTCTTTTTTAAAAGTTGTGATATCCCTTTTTTTTCATTTCCTACAATTATTGCAACCGGATAACTGAAGTCAAAATCATAATAAGGAATTCCTTCACCGGCAACACTTCCCGCAATCCAGTAGCCTCTCTTTTTTAAGATTTCCATATCGTTTGAAAGATTTGTAGATTGAACTATCTTGACTTTTGACAGTGTCCCGGCTGAAGTTTTCATGACGGTATCATTTACAGGTGCCGAATTCCTTTTTGAAATAATTATCCCGTCCACTTCGCAAGCAGCGGCACTTCTGATTATTGCCCCCAGGTTTCCTGTGTCTTCGACGGAATCAAGAACCAGAATGAGCCCTTTTGCCTCTTTTCCGGTGATATCATCTATTGAACTGAATTTTACCGGTGATATTTCAGCATAAACTCCCTGGTTTTTTTCTCCTGCCTTTTTTTCAAGTGCATTGGAAGGGATCTTTATAAAAGGGACTCCTCTTTTTTTACAAAGTTCTATAAGCTCTTTTATTCTTTTATCCTTTCTCTCCGTACTTATATATACTCTGTTAACAGACGAATCTGAATTTAATATTTCTATTAGTGCGTTGATTGTTGTTATCTTCATTTTAAAAATTTTTTTACCCTTTCGGACATATTTAAGATCTTTGGAGAAAAGTTAAGAACAGATCCGTTCTCGATAAGAGGAATAAAATCTTTTAATTCGATTCCCTTATCTTTTCCGGTTAGAGAAAGTCTTATCGGATGATAGAGCTCTTTTCCATTTACCCCCAAATCCGTCCGGATCTTTTTTGTGATTACTGAAACAGAACTGAATGGAACAGGTGATTTCATCTCGTTTAAATTTTCGGAAAATAATAATATAACCTTTTTTGCCGAATCGGCGGATAGGGTTTTGTCTTTTAAATTACTATCAGGATCAAAGTTGAAAAAATCCATGAAAAGAGATGAGATATCTTTTAGTGTATAAGCATAATTTGCCAGAACTTTTCCTGCAGAACCAATCCATTTAAGAGTTTCAATATTTTTCTCAAAAGTTATTCCCAAGTCTTTCAGATAGGGTGAAATCCTTCTTCCAAGCTCTACAGGCTCAAGAATCCTCAAATGTTCTCTGTTAAACCAGTTCAATTTTGCAATATCAAATATTGCCGCTGATTTTGTTACGCGTGAAAGATCAAAAGAGCTGATCAAATCATCCTTGGTTAAAAGCTCACGGTTATCTCCCGGGGACCATCCGAGAAGCGAAAGATAATTAAAAAGAGCTTCAGGCAGATAACCTTTGCTTCTGAAATCCGAAACAGAAACCGATCCGTGCCGTTTTGACAGTTTTGTGTTATCCGATCCCATAACCATGGAAAGGTGGGCATACTGAGGATGATTAAATCCTAATGCGTTAAAAATCTCTATCTGTTTAAATGTATTTGTAAGATGATCTTCTCCTCTAATAACAAGACCTATCTCCATTTCATGATCATCAATAACAACGGTAAAATTATAAGCAGGGTCTCCGTTGGAGCGGACAATTATCATATCACCGATAAGTTCCGATCTGAAAGAGACATCTCCTCTGACAATATCTTTAAATGAGATATCCACTCCTTCCGTTGATCTGAATCTGATAACCGCCGATTCGCCGTCGGCGACCCTTTTTTCAGACTCTTCCGGATCCAATCTTCTGCATTTTCCGGAATATACGATATTTTCCCCCTCTCTTTTCTGCTTCTCCTTTTCAATAGCAAGCTCCTCTTCGGTACAAAAACAGTAGTATGCTTTATTTTCCCGAAGCAGTTTTTTGTAATATTTTTCATATAGGTTGAATCTGTCCGATTGTCTGTATGGACCGTAATCTCCACCTTTGACAGGACTCTCATCCCACTCAATTCCCAGCCATTCAAGATCTTTTATCAGATTGTTTTCATACTCTCTCTTTGACCGTTCAAGATCGGTATCTTCAATTCTCAATATATATGGGTTCCCCGTTCTCTTTGAATAGAGATAGTTGAAAATTGCAGTTCTGGCATTTCCGACATGAACATATCCTGTCGGTGATGGTGCAAATCTGACTCTGTTCACTGTTTTTCTCCCAAAAAGATCCGAAAAATATCGGAAATCATATTAAATGAATAGCTGATTATACTTTAAAGCCAAGGCATAGTAAAGATTTCAGATAAGCTATAAATTAAATATTACTAAAAAATATTATACTTTATAATATGGAAAACATTCAACTAATTTATAAGGGTTCGCAAATCATACAGAATGAAACCGAGGAATACTCCCTGGAATACCTTGCATGTGTATATCTATCCATGCAAGCAACATGAACTATTCCCACACAGATTGATGAAAAGATTACACAAGTTCCAATCATTCTAGCCATAAGAAACTCACCTCTAAAATTACATGCATCCATAGCTGTTAAAAAATCAAAACAGTTACAGTTTCTTCCCAAAGATATAGTGCTTGTTCCGATCATTAAAAAAAATAAAATTGAGATAATAATTTTGTGTTTATTCATTCTCATTTTTTATCCTCCATGAAAATATTAATTTCATTATTTATATGATCAATGGCAAAATAATATCCGTTCTTTTTAGCCATAAAATATGTATCTTTTTCCTTGTTTATACGAAAAATTTTGACAAGTTTTCCCTTCAGATTAAATTTATACAGTAAAAGTAACCGCTTTTTCCCGTTATCAAAATCTGCATTTTGACTAAAATAGATAAATTTCGGACGATCCTGATCAACAAAAAATTTGTCATCAAAAATAGTAACAAAAAAATTATCATCTTTCAGTTTTTTTCTTAAATTTCTATTGTTTTTCTTAAATGATTTCAACCTAAATTCAGGAACAACCGTAAAAGAAAAATCAGGACTCCCGGGAGTAAAAATATGAACCGTTGAAGAATTATATTCATAAACAATTAAAGTTTGAGTTTTAGGGATTATTTTTACACAAGTATTAAAGAAATCCGGGATCATATAGTAGGTAATATTAGAAGTGTCAGGGATATGATCAATAAATCGGCAGTAATCATTCTCCGAAAGAAGGCGTTGTATAACATTAAAATTTGTATTCCATTTGTAGAGAAAGGATTTACCTGATTTTGATGTTGCTGAAACTATATAATTTAATTTTCCAATTTTTGTAGGATTTATATTCGAAGGTGTCTCTATTTTATTTGTTTCGGGAATTATTATTGGGAAAATATAATGGGCTTTAGAGGGGAATCTCACCTCTTTAATAAATTTTCCGTCTTTGTTAAATATAATTATTTTTTTTTGCATATCATCCGAGAGAATAATTCGGTTTTCATATACTCCTATTGATTTAAATTGTCTAACCGGACTTATATCACCGGGTCCTTGCCCGACTTGACCGAAAGCCAAATCAAATGTAAAATCAGGCTTGAATTTAAAGATTTTATTAAGCAGGTCATCGTAAATAAATATATCTCCATTCTTATTGACAACCAATTCCATAGGACGTGCAAAAAAATATTTTTTACTGAATTCCACAGGGATAGTATGAACGAGTTTCAAAAATGAAAGATTATGTTTTTTTTCATAATGGGTCGGAATACCTTTTTTGATCAGAGAAGGTTTTTTTACGGATGAATATATTTTTCCGTTAAAAAAAGAAACAAAAATAATCGCAAGAAAACAAAATAAACTTTTTTTTAAAACTATCTTTTCCATAAATCACCTCCCTTTATTAGCAAACAAATTAGCAACTCTTATTATCTTTAAATAATCATCTCCTGAAAGATTGCCGACTATATTTAAAAATATTTTATTCCTTTTTAATAAAATTGTATAAGCTTTATCCGTTTTTATCTTATTTTCAGATATGAACATTTTTAAGTTTTCAGGAACAAAAATTTTGAAATTGGTTTCAGCTTTTTTGGACAAATCAAACATTAATGAAGGAGTTCCCGGAATAATTCCATATATTTTCACTTTGTTTTTTAATATTTTTGCAATCCTGTTCCAGTACAAAACATTTCCATTGCAGGTTGAACATGGACGTTTGAAAATAAATATCAAATTGAGATAGTTTTTTTTTAAAACCTCTTTTCCCAATTCTTTAGCATTTTTATCTAAAAGATCAAAATATTCTATCTTTTCCCCTTTTGTAAGATAAGGGAAAGACTCCTTTAATTTTTTATTTGTTAAAACCAAGTTGAATAAAAGAATTATTAAAAGAAATATAATGATATATGGAATATATTTCAAGAGTTTTCTAATTAATTGCATAAGTATACTCCTTTTCAACAATGGTCGTTAAACGATACTTATTTTGTAGAGAAAGTGTATTTAGAATAGAAAAATGATAAAAAATTTTTCTAACAATCAAATTTATTTCTTTTCAGATTCCATTTTCTCTGCAAAACCTTCCCTATTGTTAAGTTTTTATCATAACTATATGTGCAATGTCAAGTGTTATTTGTCTATCGGTATTATTGTAAAATCAGTGAATTCTAATTTTCACCTCTTATATTATAACTACCGAACAATTTTTAAGTATCTTTATGTTTCGAAAGTTATTTAGATTTCAAATAAGCTATAAATTAAATATTACTTAAGATACATTGTTCTATATGATCTTATCTATATGCAGTTCCCATATCTCTTCATCATCATTATCCACCAATTGATACAGTGTTCCGTTGTGTATATCACTCGGATACGGTTGCATGCGAGTCTGAAAAAAGAAGTGAATCAAATCTCTTTTAATGAATTTTCCGGAATGGTCATAAATAAAAAATTCATATTTATCCTTAACCCTTTTAAAGGTCATAATATATGCATATTTATTATCAAGTCTTATACCGGCTATGACCGGATAATAGTCCGGGAAGACGATTCTTTTAAGATATATATTAATAAACGGCTTAGTCTGAGGATCATTTTTAAACTCCTCAATAACTTTTTTCCTATCTTCATCTGTGAATTCAATTTTCTTATATTCTCTTTTAATAGTCTTTGTCACTTCCCCTTTTTCATTGATTATTTTAATGAAAAATGTTCTTCCGTTACTAACAAACCCTATCTTTCCTTTAGTTTCATAAGCGAGATTGTCTTTTAAAATAGAAATTTTTCCGGATTTGGTTATGAAAGAGTTTTGTCTTTCGATCTCTTTAATTATTTTAAATTTTCCGTCAAACAAGTGAAGGGATCTAAAGGCTTCATTATCCTTATTCTCGGTTTTCATAGCCAGAAAATTGCTGCCGATAGGTTTCGGTGCTAAAATTGCAAATTTGGAAGTTTCTATCTCCTTTAATAACTCTCCCCGTTTTGTATAATATGAAAATTTTCCATAACTGTTTATCAGAATTTTGTCTTTTAATGGATAAATAATTGCGTAGAGTTTGAATTCTCCCGGTCCTTCACCTTTTTTACCGAATTTTTTTACGAGTTTTAATGTCTTCTTTTCAAAAATATTGACTGAAAGATCTTCGGTAATATAGATATAATCATCCGTTACGGTTATATTTTTAGGTTTTGTAAGAGTTTCGATCGGAATGATTTTTGAATACAAATTAAAATTTACGGCAAATAACAACGGACATAGTAAAAATAAAATAACTGTTTTTTTCATAACCCCTCCCTGTGAAATTATAATATATTTTATTTAAAAATTAAATGTTTAATTTATTTGCAAAACAGGTTGTTTATTGTTAATTGAAAACATTTTCGGGCTGTGTTATAAATTCCAAATGAAAGATAAAAAAAAGACGATTCTGCTGTTGAATCCGGAAGCGGGAAAGGGAAAGGGAAAAAAGAATTTCCCCTATATTCTTGAATCTTTAAAATCAAAAATTTATGAGTTGGATTATAAAGTTTCCGAATATCCGAGACATCTTGTCGAGATAGCAAAAGAGGCTGTTAAAAACGGATATAAGCGTATTATTACAATCGGCGGAGACGGGACTCCATATGAAGTTATAAACGGTGTTTGTGATTCGGACTGCAGCAAGGATGATGTTGAGTTCGGATTCATTCCGGCCGGGACCGGTAATTCATTTTTAAGAGATTTTATTGATATAAACGTGGATAGTGCACTAAAGAGAATATTTAAGTTTAGTCCGTCCGGGGTTGATCTTGCTGAATTTTCATATTATTCGAAGGGTGAAAAGCTTAAAAGATATTTTTTGAATATACTTGGTGTCGGACTTATCTCGGATATCCTTGAATTAACGAATGAAAAATTTAAAAGATTGGGTAGTGCCGGATACGGGCTGTCGGTACTTGTCAGGCTGTTTAGAGGAATGGATAATAGTTTAAACTTGAAAATAGACGGAAAAGATTTCGAATTTAAAAATTCTGCTATGGTTATTTCCAACTCAAAATTTACCGGCGGAAAAATGAAAATTGCTCCGGGAGCGGATGCAAGAGACGGAAAGTTGGATATAATTGTATTTAACAGTGTTAACCGACGTGAAATTTTAAGTATATTTTCAAAGATATTTTCCGGTAGACATATTGATCATCCTAAAGTAAATGTCCTCAAGGGGAGTGAGATAGAACTCACATCGGATCCTGAAGAGAGGCTTATGGCAGACGGTGAACTTCTCGGATTTACTCCACTGAAGATAAGTACTCACAATCGTAGGATAAAAGCTCTTTTATGAGAAACTTTATTTTTCAGTTGAGATCTCTTTTTACATATTTTTCTGCTATATTATTTTTCTTTATTGTCGGAACTATTCTTATAATTGTGAGTTTCTTTAACAGAGGTGATGTTTTTGAATTTTTAATAAAAAAGTTTTCAAAAACACTTCTCTTCATTGCGGGGATTAAAACTGAAATAGAAGGTGTTGAAAAAATTGATCCGAAGAAGCAGTATATAGTTATGATGAATCATGTGAATATATTTGATGCTTTTCTTTTTTATTCATCATTTCCGGGGAAAGCAAGGGGTGTTGAAGAGGAGAGTCATTTTAGCTGGCCCTTTTACGGATGGGTTATGAGCAGGGTGGGAATGATCCCTATAAACCGGAAAAGCGGAAGAAAGGCTCTTGAATCTCTGAAAAAAGCCGGACAACTGATAAGAGAAAGAAGTGAATTTTCAATAGCTGTTCTTCCCGAGGGAACAAGGACTCTAAACGGAAAGTTGAGTAAATTTAAAAAAGGCGGTTTTCTGCTCGCAATAGAATCCGGGCTCGATATTTTACCTGTTATCCAGCTTGGAAGTTTTGCTATAAAGAGAAAGGGCAGAAAATTGATTAAACCGGGAAGGGTCAAACTTATATTTGAATTACCTATTTCCGTAAAGGGATATAGTAGAAAAAACATCAATGAATTAATGAATGAGGTAAGAATGATTTTCGGAAAATATCTGGAATGAAATTATTTTATTAAGATGAAATATAAATATTCATACAAATTATTTTTATTGTTAATTGTTCTTTTAACTTTTTGTAGCAAATCCGAAGAGATTGTTCTTAATTCAACTGTTTTAAACGGAGTATCCGTATCAACCTGGATGTATCAGATCCAGGGGCTTGAAAAAATGGAGAGTGTCGATAAATTGTTCAACACAAAATATGATATGTTTGTTGTTGAGCCGGGGTTTAATTTCAAAGATGAACCTTATGATACGGCCTATATTGTTTCGAAATTAAAGAAAAAACCTGATGGAAAGAGACGGATTTTACTTGCATATATTGATATCGGCGAAGCCGAAGATTATCGTTCATATTGGGAAAGCGACTGGGTCGCTCCTGATAAAACTCATCCGGGTAAACCCGATTTTCTTATAACGGAAGACCCTGACGGATGGAGCGGAAATTATCCCGTTGCATATTGGGACAAGTGCTGGCAAAACATATGGCTTGGTAAAAACGGAATAATCGAACAACTTGCAAATTATGGTTTTGACGGTGTTTATCTCGATTGGGTTGAAGCTTATGATGATGATTCGGTGCGTGAGTTCGGGGAAAAACAGGGAGTGAATACAGAAAAAGAGATGATGAAGTTTATAGAAAGTATCAGAGCAAAAGGGAGAACTATTCGTCCGGATTTTTTGATTATCTCCCAAAATGCTCCATATCTCATAGATACATCTCCGGATTATTATGCTTCTTTGATAGATGGTTTTGCCGCGGAAGACACATGGTTTTATGGAGACGGGGACGCTGAATGGGATAGTTCTGATGCGGGAGATTTGACCGGTGGTGACAGGCAGTCGGATGATTATTCGACTAAAAACAGGATAATTCAGTATAAAAAATATCTAAAACTTGGTGTGCCGGTTTTTACCGTTGATTATTGCATCTCAAAAAAAAATGCAGAGAGTGTATATGAAGCTTCTATAGAAAACGGTTTTATTCCTCTTGTTACAAGAGTTTCATTATCAAGAATCACGGAAACACCTCCGTTTTGATTATGGATTTTAATAAAAACAGATCTTAACAATAGGAGTTATCTGTACAGATCAAGATATTTTTTTAATCCGTCTTTCCAGTGAGACATTATGTTAAGATTTATTTTATTTAATTTTCTATTTTCAAGAACCGAATATTTAGGTCTTGTTACTTCATTTGCAAATTCATCGGGAGAGGCGATCTCCAAATCAACCGGAATTTTTTTTATTTTAAAGATCTCTTTTGCAAATTCATACCATGAACAACTCCCTTCGGCGGTGACATGATAGAGACCGAAGGGTGCGGCGTTATTTATGATATTGAATGCTTGTTCGGCGATCTCCTCTGTAAAAGTAGGGGATAGGATCTCATCGTTCACAACCCTTATCTTATTTTTAGTTTTGGATAACTCAAGCATTTTATCTACAAAATTATATCCCTTTTCAATACAGAGATTTTTTCCGTAAATTCCTGAAATCCTCAGAATATAGTGTTTTGAAAGAGTCGAATTTATTAAAAATTCTCCGGAAAGTTTTGAATTTCCGTAAACATTTAGCGGATATGCAAAGTCGGTTTCTATGTATGGTTCCGATCGTCTGCCGTTAAAAACATAATCAGTGCTGAAATGTAACAGAGTGATATCTTTTTTCAGACAAGATTTTGCAAGAAAGAGGGAGCCGAGAGCATTTACGCCGAATGCTTTCATTGGATGTTTTTCACATAGTGGCGGGTTGTGAAAAGCTGCTGTATTTATAACCAAGGAGATATTATTAAATGATGCAAATATTTTATTTACGGATTCCTCGGAAGAAATATCAATATCCCGGATTGTCAAACGAATAACATCATTGCCTTTATTTTTAAAAAATTCACAAATATCCGAACCGAGTTGCCCGTCTGCACCTATAACTGCTATATTCATATTTTAAAATTCAAATTTTTTTGATTGCGGACTTGATGTCCAATCTGAAAAACTTTGAGCAATTTTATCCTTTTCCGAAAGAAATGGTGTTTTGTGGGGCCACTCTATACCGATATCGGGATCATCCCATCTGATGTTGGATTCTCCGGTCTTATTGTATATCCCCGTGCAGAGATATTGTACGCCGGTTGGATTAGCAAGAGAGAGAAAACCTCTTGCAAATCCAGGTGGAGCCCATACCTGAATGTTGTCATCCCCTTCAATCTCCATACCAAACCATTTCCCAATTGTCGGGGAACCCTGTCTGATGTCAACTGCAACAAGAAAAGCTTTTCCGAAAACCACCCGCATTAATTTCCCCATAGGAGGATCCCACTGGAAATGAAGTCCTCTTAAAACATTCTTTTTTGATATGGAAAAATTTTCCTGAACAAATTCGTACGGAAGATCAATTTCATTAAAAAGATCGGATCTGAACATTTCCGTAAAGGAACCTCTTTCATCAGGAAAAACCGTATTTTTAACAACTTTAATACCGTTTAAATGTTTTGAGATAATTTCGAAAGGCATAAATCTATTTTATATTAAAGATAACTAAAATCAAACTTTTAGAGAAGATTTTCTGCATATATCTTTATAATTGCACATATTGCATATATAACCTTCATTTTTAAAAAAAAGTTCTTTTTTAATTCCCTCCGCTACATGATCAATTATACTGTGCATCTTTGTGAAATCCGCATCTCTGGAATTGATAACAAACTCCTGATGTCGAACATTAGATTCGTTTTTTGAAAAAAGTATACTGAATTTAAGTTGATTTATAGATGTCCCCTTCATATTCATTTCAAAGAGATATTTATAAATGTAAAGTTGAAGTAAAGCGTTATCAACTCTCTTTTTTGACCATTTTGAAGTCGTAGTTTTAAAATCCGTAATAGAAAAATCGTCCTCGATCAGATCAATAACACCTTTTATTTTTATATTACTTTCGGGAATTTCCGTAACAAGTTCTTTTTCAGTCATAATTGGATTCAGTTTCGGAGCTATATAACTTATAAAATGTCTGATCATTGCCAAGCCGCGTTTTAAAACTTTATCTTTAATCTCTTTCCAGATTATATCTGTAGAAGAGACGAATGAGTTGAAGCGTGAAATGAAAAATTCTTCAGTCTCTTTAAAATCCGGAAGATCTCCCGATATCTTTCTTTTAAGATAAAAATCTACCGAAGAGTGAAATATGATCCCGAGCAGAACTTTGTCGTTTATCGGTGTTTTTATCTCTTCAATGTAAGAATAGTAGTATTGTTTAGGGCAACTGAGATAGACCCTGATTTGATTGTAGGATATATAATCCCTCGGAAGAGGCATAGGCTGTCGGATATATAAATAATTTCCTGATATATCAGTTGTTTGCAGTAACTGATTTGTTTAGTAGTATTGAGAGTCTGGATTTATATCTTGAGCCTGTTTTTTTATGTATTGTCCCTTTTGATACGGTTCTGTCTATAATTGATATAACTTCCGGAAATATCTTTTTTGCTTCGTCAATATTTCCTTCGTCAATAATTTTTTTAAATTTTTTAACTCTGTTTTTCATTTTAGACTTATTTATTTTATTTATCAGTCTTTTCTTTTCGTCACGTTTGTACTTTTTAATTGCCGATTTGTGATTTGCCATTTCTTTTCCTCCAAACCAGAACCAATGATACAAAAAAAAGAGGGTTTTGTCAATTCCAACGGGAGCATAACCGAATAGTATTAAAAATTTGACAGATTATAGTAAAAAATCTATTATAATTCTATGAACATTGCCGTTTTTCTGCTAATAGTTTCAATTCTGTCACTTTTTATTTTATCCGGATTTTTTTTGTTTGAGAAAAACAAAAAGAGGATTGGACGAATAAAATTTAAAAATTTAAATTCAAAAATATTACACCGAAACAGGGATATGAGAGCAGTTCCCAGGGTTATTATCCCTGATTCCTTGGAAGTATTCCTAAGATTTTCTGAAGTTGATTATAAAAGGTTGAGGATTAAAATTATAGATCTTTCAATGTCCGGATTGAGAGCTAATTATAATTATAAGGTTAAAAATTTTCCTGAAACAATGAGTTTTAAAGATGCAAAAATTGTTACTCCTGCCGGAAAAGTTAAGATTAATTCAATGAATGTTGTTAGAATAGAGAGCATGATAAAGAAAGGGATAATTGCTTTTAAATTTAAAGATATTGATGGAGAGCAGTTTGAAATATTGAAAAACACAATTTCAGATATAAGGACTTTTGCAAAAGATGGTCATTAAAGATCTTGTATTTCCGGAAAAAGAACTTTTCATAAAAATATTCGGGGATAATGTTTTTCTCGTTGGAGGTGCTGTCAGGGATATTCTTCTGACAGGTGAAGTTAAAAAGGAGAAGGATATTGATCTGATGGTCATTAATGAAAGCTATGTCAGTCTAACGAAAAAATTATCTCCGTTCGGGAAAACAAATACGGTCGGGAAAAGTTTTGCAGTTTTAAAGTTTTCTGTCGGAAGTATTACCTATGATATCTCTATTCCGAGGAGAGATACAAAAATAGATCCAAACTCAAATTCTCATAAAAATTTCAGAGTGGAAAGCGGTTCGGATATTTCATTGGAAGAAGATCTTTCGAGAAGAGATTTTACTTGCAATTCAATTGCGGTAAGGATAAGGGACGGTTTGATTTCTGATCCGTTCTACGGATTCGATTCCATAAAAAAAAAGTTGATTAAAATGACAAGTCCCAATACGTTCGCGGATGATCCTTTAAGATTGTTGAGAGCAGCCAGATTCTCTTCGGTATTGGAATTTTCAATTGAAGACAAAATATATGAGGAGTCAAAGAAGATCGACTTAAGTGAATTAAGCATGGAAAGGGTTTCGGAAGAATTTATAAGAATGCTTCTTGAGTCGGTGCATCCGTCAATTGGATTTAAAGAATATTTTAATTTGACTATCTTTAAACAGATACTTCCGGAAGTACATAAAATGGCTCTTACTATACAGGATTCTATTTTCCATCCCGAAAAAGATGATTATGATCATCATACCGTTTTTATTCATACTGCTATTGCTCTTGATGTGGCGAAAAAGATCTCAAAGATATATAAACTTTCAAAAGAGGAAGAGCTCACTCTTCTTTTATCGGTTGTTTTGCATGATATCGGAAAACCTCAAACAACAGATTGGGAATTTAAGAGGGGAAGGATGACGGTCACTTCACTCTATCATGACTCTATTGGTGTGGATATTGCTTTTGAGATATTAGAGAGGCTAAATATTGATACGAGGAACAAGTTTCCCGTCAGGGATATTGTTCTCAAAATGGTAAAAAATCATCATCGCCTTTATGACCTCTATTCAAATAGGGAGGTTGTGGGATTTAAAGCTTTTTCGAGACTGCTTCGTGATATGGAAGGGCGGGACGATCTGCTTGTTTACCTTGATTTTTCCGACAGACGGTCAAGAGAATCGACCCCTCTGGAATTTTCCGATCTGGATAAGATATCCAAGTGGTATCTGAAAAAGAAAGAGGAACTAAATATTGATAAAGAAACTATAGAGCCTCTGATCTTTGGACGTGACCTTATCTCTTTGGGAATTGAACCCGGAAAAGAAATGGGTGTTTTTCTTGATAAACTATACAATATGCAACTGGATGGCAAATTTTTAACAAAGGATGAAGGGTTAACTATGGCTAAAAGGATATTAAGTGAGAAATCCGGAAATTGAGGATGAATAGTCGTTACGCTTTCCTTAACAAATCATGAATGTTTTAAATGACACGGTTGACTTTTTTAAAAGATTTTTCTATATTAACCGGATTGAAAGTAATTTAATAAAGTTGAGAGGAGATTTATGAGAAAAGTAAGAGTTGTATTCGGATCTGATGATGGAGAAAAGGTGAAAAATTCACATATGGGTGATTCCCCGCGGTTTTATCTGTATGATATTTTTGAAAACGGGGAATTTGAGTTTGTTGAAAAAAGGGAAAATTCTGTCAAGGATATGGAACATGCGGGAGATGGAAAATTGATGAAAATCTCCGATATTCTTAAAGATGCGGAAGTGCTTGTCGCAATGCGTAAAAGTCCCAATTTTAAAAAAATAGCTTCAAAGTTGAAATTTTTACCTGTTGTTATCGGCAGGAATGATATTAAAGAAGTAATTAAGATCATATCCGGAGAATTTGAAAATATTTTTACCAAGGTAACGGAAAGAAAGAATGGTGTTTTGAATAATTCTATCTTTGAGATTATTTCAGGAGGTTCGAGTGAAAAATGAGGTAAAAATACTTTGGCCGGAGCTAGATTGGATAGAAAATAAAAGCTTGAGAGAAAAAACCGAAAATACATGGATACTTGCATTGGATAAGAGTGTCTTGACAGTAAAAGATCTTAACTCAATCCCATTCACACTTCTTGTCCCCGGATTAAAAGTTACATTCATGACACATAAGAGAGCGGTTGTCCATATTGCGAGAGAAAGCGGATTGAAAATGAATGAATTTTTTAAAGACGATCTACCCGTTAACATGGATACTTTAATCTCCGGTGCAATATTAGCAGATGTCGGGAAATTGCTTGAATATGAATTGGAGAATGGAAAAGCGGTTCAAGGAAGCTACGGGAAGTATCTGAGACATCCTTTTTCAGGAGTATCATTAGCCGAGCAGTGCAATGTTCCGCCTGAAGTGTGCCATATAATTGCAACTCATGCAAAAGAGGGGGATATGGTTAAAAGGTCAACCGAAGCATATATTGTTCATCATGCCGATTTTATGACTTTTCTCCCTTTCAGGGACGGGTTGAAACTCTAAAAGAAAATTGTTTCGGTTCAGAACAGATCTTTGATCTTGTAGATATATTTCCCGAATGCTCGCAGTTCTTTTTTAAATTTTTTTTTATCTCTATAACGATCCAACATATCAATTTTAGTAAAATCTTTTTCGATTTCCAATCTTTTTTCTTTGAATATTCTATCAACCTGTGAATTAACGGAGAACAGAACAGGATCATCTATGATCACGATAAACCCGGAAAGGTTTGTCGAATAAAGGATAAATCTTGCAATCCTTTTTTCTACGGGGACTTCTTCGGATATTTCAAGATCTTCGAGTTCAAATGCCCCTCTGTCCGAATTTATCAGATCTTTTATCCATCTGTTGTTGTTTCTATCAGGAAAAATTATGAATCTGAATTTTAACCAGCTTTGCATATTCCATTTTTCGCCTCTGTAAATGCCTTCATCATCGGGATCAAGCGGGTCATATTCACGCCATTCAACTGTAAAGTTTTTTATCTCACTGCTGTAAGACGCAACAGATCTGAGAGAATTAATTATCTGCCCGGGGGATAGATCTTTGATCTTATTAATCTTTGAGAAGAAATTCAGACTTTCTAATGAAGGAGGAAAAAATGTGTCTTTTTTTATAAAAAGAGAAGCGTAAAAAAATGCCGGGATAGATTGATAATCTTCTTGAACTTCATAATCAATAAATTTATATGCTTCCACCGATGAAGTTTTCAGAAGTTCTTTCATAGTCCATACGGAGGATTGTGACACTATCATTTCATTATTTGCTCTTAATAAAAAAAGGGCAATATACATATCAAACTTTTCTCTTTTATTTAACGAAATGATAAATTCAGAATCAAAAATTCTGTTAATATCAACAAACCTGTATCTCAAGATTTTTTCAAAAGAGTTGTTTTTATCCCAGATTTTTTTTGATGTGAGCATCTCTTCAAGTTTTTCCGTGCGTGGAGGGAAAAATGGAGCATCTCCGGAGGCGATCCGTTCCTGGATGGATTTCAACTCCTCTTTAACATTTTGTAAGAACATAGGGAGGTCGTCCGATTCATTTTTTTTTTCATTATTGATCTTAGGTTTTTCACCTCTTTTTCCTGTGGGTGTTTCGTTATTTGTATTATTTTGCAATAAATCATTATTCCCGGAAGGGAAAAACATATAAATCAGAAATATGATAGTAACAAGACCCATAAATATGAGCAGTGCCGAATCTCTGTTTCTTTTACTGTTAAACATCTTTTTAAATGTATACTATAACAGAGTATGAAATTCAATTGATCATTTAAAGTATAAGATCACTTTAAAATAAAATAATCTATTTTTTCTTTCTTTTTCTCTTTGACCAGCCGTTGATAATCCTCTGTTTCTGTCTTGCGATTCCGAGAGAATCTTTGGGTACATCTTCATTTATTGTTGAACCGGCGGCTATATAACTGTTCTCGCCGATTTTTACAGGTGCGATCAACTCGGTGCCCGAACCGATAAATGATCCGTCTTCGATAATTGTGGGATTCTTTTTTTCACCGTCATAATTACACGTTATTGTCCCTGCACCTATATTTACATTTTTTCCAACCGTTGCATCTCCGATATAACTGAGATGCATTGCTTTGGAACCGTTTCCGAAAGAACTTTTTTTCATTTCGACAAAATTTCCGATATTTGCATTTTCTTTGACAACGGAATTAAATCTCAGGTGAGAATAGGGACCTATCTTATTATTTCCTTCAATGACGCTGTCTCTTATAACCGATCCGGGCAGAATGTCACAATTATTTCCAATAACAGAGTTTTCTATGAAACAGTTTGGGAAAATGTTCACATTTTCCCCAATTGAAGTTTCCCCTTTTATAACAACCCCGGAAGATATTTTGGATCCTTTGGAAATATCAGGGATTCCGTCGATAAAAAAGTTGAAAAAATCTTCGATTAAAACTCCGGATTCACGCAGTTTTCTTATTTGAAACTCAATTATTGTTTTTTCGATTTCGAGAGGATCGTAACGTTCGATATAAACCTTATAGTTGCTCTGGATATCCATTATCTCAATTTTTTCCGAGTCATATTTTTCAAATTCATTCTCAAAAATATTTAATCCTTTATATTTTTCATATATCTCATTTGGCAATATATAAAAAGGGATTCCATTCAAAGTGTAAATCACTTCCTCTTCAGGATTAAGATTGGATAGTATTCCGACAATGCCCTCTTCGGGAATTTTCAGTAGTTTTACAGGATCAAAAACAATAGACAATCCATCGGTTTTTTCAATTGCTTTGAAAATATTTTTAAAGATTACTTTTATCCAGAACTCCAGAGTTCTGCCTCTAAAAAGAAGTGGGTCTTTCATTGTATAAACGTTTGCATATTTTATTCTATAATTTCATTGAATTTCGGGTCTTCGAATAACGGTTCAAAATCAGGCTCATTGTTGGCGTTAATTTTAAAAGTATTATCGGCTTTAACACATTTTTCAAGCCATTCCAGAGATTTCTCCGTATCATCGTTTTTGAGAAAGTATATTGACTTGAGATAATCAAGAAACGGAGAAGAAAACTTTTTTTTAGATAGAACTGAAAAATATTTATCTGCTAAATCAAGATCATTCTCATTGAGTGAAAAAACAATCTCATTTATATAGTCTTCATCTGTTTTCGGTTTTGCCGTTACCGGTGTAAGTTTTGATCTGCAAATATTGGCGTAGCTGATGGCCTTTCTTACTATTTCGAGTACACTTAAAAATTCGGAACTTTTATAATCATTTTCTATTTTTTCAAAATTTTCCAGAGATTTTTTATAATCTCTGGAGTTAAATGCTTTGACTGCAGTTGTAAAATCATTTGTAATTTTCTTTATCTCTTTTTCCTCAGATAATTTCATACGCAAATCCTCCTTTGAACGCCTCTATTCTACATTTTTTTTGCAATGATTTCAACAGGAAGAAGTCCTGAAGAAAAAAGTGAAGTTTTTAAAAATTATTGTCCTGTCTGATACCGGTCGGTATAAACACCGACAACTTCCACTCCGGCACCCTTTGCTATGTCAATAAGCTCAAGTACGTTTTTGTATGGAACCGATTCATCTGCTTTTACAAAGAGAGGTTTTTTAGAATCCGTTCTGTAGAGGTCTCTAAGCCTTGTTTCAAGCATCTCTTTTGATATGGGTTCGCGGTTGAGTGAAACGGTAAGATCTTTCTCTATCACGATTACAAGTGAAGTATTATTCTTTTTTGCCCCTTCGTTTATATCTGTCTCCGGAAGTTTGATGTCTATGCCCTTCTGAGCCACAGGTGTTATTACCATAAAAATAATGAGTAATACGAGTAAAATATCACATAAAGGAACCACGTTAGGGTCCGATTTTGTAGCAGCACCTAATTCTGCACCCATGAAACCTCCTCTGATTAAATGACATTTTCTCAAATAAAATAATGATTGTCAAGAAAAAAAAATTATAAGTTGACAAGAGCAAAAAAATATTCTATATTAACCGTATGGTTAAACTAAACGGATAGTCGAATGAAGAGAGAAACAAATTCAAAAGAACGTATTCTAAAGGCTTCAATTGAAGAGTTCTCAAAACTCGGATTCCATGGAGCAAGAGTTGAATCTATAGCTGAAAAAGCGGATATCAACAAGGCTATGATCTTCTACTATTTTTCTTCAAAAGAGGAGTTGTATAAAAGGGTTCTTGCTCATATCGTGGGTAAGGTTGTGTCAAGTCTTACGAATAGCGGAGTTGTTCGTGATGATATAACTCCCGAAGAGTATCTTAAAGAATTTCCGGAAATATATATAAAACTTTTTTATAATAACCCCGAATTTTTAAGGATTATAGGACTTGGCATGATCCAGAACGGAGACTATATAAAGTCGGTTATGAAAAATGTTATCTCCGAGCTGGGAAATGGAATACCCGAGAAATTTTCTTCATTTGTCCTCAAATGGAATAAAGATGGAATGATAACCGAATCCGATCCGGCACATTTTTTTTTGAACATTGTCTCGCTTACTCTGTTCCCTCTCATTTCAAAACCCTTTGCAGAGGCAATTTTCGGGAAAGAGTTTAATGAGAAAAACTTTCTTGCGGAAAGGTTGAGGAGCATTAAAAATATTTTGGAAAAAGGAATAATAAGATGATTAAAAAGGTAATGATTTTAATGATTTTTTCAAGTTTGGTTATACCCGTATTTTCTACTGTTTCACTGGAAGATGCGGTAAAAGCGGGAATTTTGAAAAATTCAAAATTAAAAAATTTGATTCTGGACAAAAATATAGATAAACTCAAAGTGATATCAGGAAAAAGAGAAAAGCTGTTTAAAGTTGAGTTGAACGGATCATATATGTATAGATCGGAGAAAATACATATGCAACTTCCGGATTTAAATATTTCGCCCCAAATGACTATTCCGGGAATGAGTTTTGATGCAGGATCTTTGCATAATTTTGATCTGAATTTACGTGTTACTCAGCCTGTTTTCACGGGGGGTGTGCTTTCAAATTCGGTTAAGATATTAGGAAAAAAGGTTGAAATGGATAAAAGTGCCGGAGATCTGCTGAAAACCAATATATCAACTATGGTCAAATCATCTTATTACAGATATAAACTTCTCCATAATACCGAATTGTCAATAGAGGTTATAAAGGAAAAAATTGAAACTCATAAAAAAAGGGTGAAAGATTTTTTTTCAGAGGGCCTTTCAAAGAAGAGTGATCTTATAGAGACAACACTCAAGCTTAAAGAACTTGAACTTGAACTTTTAAATATTAGGGCGGAAATGAATGAGGAGAGAAATAGGTTTTTTGAGCTGTGCGGAATAGATGTTAACCTTGTTGATAACAGAGGTGAAATAATTGCTCCATTCGAACAGATGGCAATTGAGAAGTTTTTTAAAGTTCACCCTGCATTAACAATTTACAAAAATAATAAAGAGATAATAAATATAAATAAAAAAATAGTTTCCGGAAGTTATCTTCCTCAGATGGTTTTTTTTTCAGAGTTTCATTATGGAAGACCGGGAATAAATTTTTTTGAAAATGAGTGGAAATTTTATATTCAATCCGGTATCAGCATTAAACTAAGATTGTTTGACTGGGGGAGACTCGGACGGAAGAAGAATGTTTTGGATTATATGAAATTAAAGATAAGGAATGGAGAAGAGGATTTTATCCGTTCAACTAAAATCAAAATAAAAAGTCTTTATGAAAAAATTGCCATTTTAAAAAGGAGTCTTGGAAAAGCTTCGGATCTTATATCATCTGCAATTAAAGATTCGGAACTAAAGAAAAATCTCTACGATGAGGAACAGATATCGAATCTGGACTATCTTGACTCTTTGTTAAATATAAAAAAATATGAAACATTAAAAAACAAAATCATCCTACAGCTTGAGTTTGTTAAGATATCCGTAAACAATCTGGTGGGTGAAGAGGTGGACAAATGAAGAAATATAGATTCCTAACAATATTTGCAATTGTTTTTTTCTCATACTGTTCCGGAACGGGAACGGATCGGATAAAAGCACCGGGGATTGTCGAGGGAGATATTATATCTCTTAAATCCAGAGTTTCCGCCAGACTGGAGAATCTCTTATTTGAAGAAGGAAAAAGTGTAACAAAGGGAGATGTCATAGCAAAACTTGATTCAAGATTGATAGTCAACCGGAAGTTAGATCTGGAATTAAAGTTGAAGGAGCTTGGATTAAACATCTTAAAGATGAAGAAAAGGGTTATTCAGATAAATGCCAATAGAAATTATCTAAAAAAACAGACTGAAAAACTGGCGAGATTAAGCAGAAAAAAATCAGTATCAAAAGATGCTTTTGAGAAAATAAAATTAAAACTGTTAGAAGCGGAAACATCCTATTATGAGATGTTGAAAAGCATTGAGTCTCTTGAATTGCAAAAGTCAATAGTTGAGAATAAAAAGGATTCTCTTGATATTATGTTTGAGGATTATTCCGTTTATACACCCGTGTCGGGATATATCCTTGAGGAGTTTGTATCTCAAGGTGAAAATGTTTTTCCCGGAATGGCTATTGCGGATATTCTTGATGTTAACTCCTTGTATATCGAAATTTTTCTTGAAGAGAGAGAGTTGTCGGGAATAGTGATAGGTCAGAAGGCGAAAATAGCTGTTGACGGACTGGAAGGGAGGAACCTAAGCGGAGTGATCTCATTTATAGGAAAAAAGGCTGAATTTTCACCTAAATATGTAATATCCGAAAAGGAGAGAAAAGCACTGCTTTTCAAAGTGAAGATAGCTTTAAGAGATAATCCGGATATTTATAAGATAGGAATGCCGGTAACTGTTGTGCTTGGAAGAGGGGGAAAGTGAAGTGTTTGGCAACTCTTTTTGAGGAGATAAAGTTTTAATTGTCCTATGATCAGAGTAGATAATATCAAAAAAAATTTCGGGGATTTTCAAGCATTAAAAAGTGTCTCTCTGGAATTTCCTAAAGGTGAGATTAGTGTCGTTTCGGGAGCGGACGGAGCAGGTAAATCGACTCTGTTTAAAATAATTTTGGGGCTTTTAAAAAGGGATTCTGGAGATATTTTTATCAACAACAGCATTATTGGAAATAATTTTTCCATAATAACCGAAATAAGCGGCTATATGCCTGAAAGATTTTCTTTATATCCCGACCTTACCGTAAATGAAAATTTGAATTTTTTTGCAGATATCTATGGTGTCGGGAAAGTAAAAAGAGAAGAGTTGAAAAAAAGACTTCTTGAAACAACAGGAATGAACAGATTTAAAAACAGAAGAGCAGCAGCTCTCTCGGGGGGAATGAAGCAGAAACTCGCTCTTTCAACTATTCTTCTCTCATCACCCGAAGTGATATTTCTCGATGAGCCGACCACAGGGGTTGACCCCTTATCGAGAATTGAATTTTTCAGCATAATTGAATCTTTAAAACGAGAAGGGAAAACAATAATAATGTCCACTCCATATCTTGATGAAGCGGAGAAGGGTGATCGGATCTTTTTTCTTAAACACGGATCTATTATTAAGAGCGGAAAGATAGAGGAGATGAAAAGAGATGTTCCTTTCAAAATATTTCGTTTGAAGCCGAAGGGAAATGTGTTTGAAATTGTAGAGAATGCTAAGAATGACGAAAGATTAAAAAACAGAGTTTTTATCAAAGGAAAATATCTGAAATTTATAAGCAGCGGTGAAGACGAGCTTATCTCTATTATACCTCATACCGAGATGAAGGAGACAATTCCTTCATTGGAGGATATATATCTTTATTATGAAAATATACGCGAATCGGTCTCTGAGAGAAATGGAAATGGATAATATTATCATTAAAATAAAAAATCTTACCAAGAGTTTTGGAAATTTTACTGCCGTGAATAGTATCAGTTTTAATATTGTAAGAGGTGAAATACTCGGTTTTCTCGGTCCTAACGGTGCAGGAAAGACAACTACAATTAAGATGATAACAGGATTGTTAAAAATCAGCTCCGGAGAGATTGTTATTGAAGGGACAAATGTTGAAAGAGATACTGAAAAAATCAAGGAGAATATAGGATATATGTCACAAAAGTTCTCGCTCTACGGTACTTTAACTGCAGTGGAAAATGTGGAATTTTTTTCAGGTATCACCGGTTTTAAGAGAGAAAAGGTCAAAGAGAAGATCAGCGAAATAAAAAAGATAATTCCAAAAGGGCTTGCACTGATGAAGGTGGATAGTCTGCCTCCCGGTATTAAGCAGAAAGTAGCACTTTTTGTCTCACTTATTGCCGATCCGGAAATATTGCTTCTTGATGAACCTACTTCCGGTGTCGATCCGGAGGTCAGAAGGGTTTTTTGGCAGGAGATCTACAGATTGAAAAAAGAGGGGAAAACAATTCTTGTCACGACTCACAATCTTGATGAAGTGGAATATGCAGACAGGATAATTATACTTCACAGAGGCAATATTATTTTAAGAGGAGAGCCGGACAAACTGTTAAAGGAGCATAAGAAAGGATCCGTTGAAGAACTTTTCAAGGAGGCTATTTCATAAAAATGGGCAGAATCAAAGCGGTTGTAAAAAAAGAGTTAGCCCACATTATAAGAGACCCGAAAAGTCTCGTGATCATATTCATTATGCCTGTAATGATGGTATTTATTTACGGTTATGCAATAACATTTGATCTTAACAATATCAAAATAGGAATTGTCGATTATTCTCATAGCGAAATATCCGGTAAACTGATAAAGAAATTTTTAAATAACGGATATTTTAGTGCGGTTGGATTAAGTGGTGGTAAGACAGGGAGTATTGAATATTTTGAGCGGAAATTGAAGGACGGAACTATAAAAGAGTATATTATTATTCCTCCCGATTTTTCTAAGAAAATAAAGAATGGAGAAAGTACGGAAGTTAGTTTTGTTATTGACGGAAGTGACTCGAATTCTGCAAACATAATTTATCAATACAGTGAGTCTATACTGATGGATTTTATTTCCGAATTTCAGGATATTAAGAAATTTATGAATATAAACACCAAGATATATTATAATTCGACACTTAAAAGTTCGTTCTTTTTCATTCCCGGAATAATTTCATTACTTCTATTGATGGTATCGGCATTACTGACTTCACTTAGTATCTCACGGGAAAAGGAGTCCGGGTCGATAGAATTGCTTTTCATATCCCCTATAAAATCAAGAGAATTAATAATCGGAAAAACATTTTCTTATATTTTTGTCGCTTTTGCCGTTGAGGTTCTGATACTTTTATTCAGTAAGTTCTGGTTTAATATTCCGATCAGGGGAAATCTGTTAGTTCTGTTTATGTTTTCTCTTATCTATATCTTAACAGGCCTTTCTCTCGGGATATTAATCTCAACCGTAGCTCCGGATCAAAAAACAGCTATGCTCGGGACACTTCTCATCACTATGCTGCCTTCCATAATGCTGTCGGGATTTATATTCCCTCTCGAATCTCTAAATATTATTTTAAAAAGTTTTTCCTATATTATTCCGGCAACATATTTTCTTAAGATTATACGCGGTGTGATATTGAAGGGTTCCGGTCTAAGCATATTTATTAAAGAGGGTGGAATACTTATCGGAATGACAATTGTTTTGTTAAGTATCGCTACAAGCCGTTTTGCAGCAAAGAGGAATATAAGCCGATGAAAATATTGTATTTGATAAAAAAAGAATTCCTTGAAATATTCAGACAAAAAGAGATGCTTTTTCTTATGCTTGTTGCACCGATCATTCAGATAATAATCCTCGGAAGTATTGTTACAACGGATATTAAGAATGTTCCCGTTGATATAGTCAATCTTTCTAAAAATATATCGGCAAATAGAATTGTAACGAGAATAATAAGATCTCCTCTGTTCAAAGTAAGATCGGTAAGCAGGA
Organism: uncultured Clostridia bacterium; assembly: GCA_964633415.1. GTDB lineage: Bacteria > Acidobacteriota > Aminicenantia > UBA2199 > UBA2199 > CAZNLS01. Next base: position 24,302 of record CAZWFY010000026.1, read on the forward strand.
GAGAAAGAGATTATTCTAAAATTTTAAAAAGAGGGGATGTAAGAGCCGTAATTTTATTGCGTGATTCAAAAACAAAAAAAAGCGGATTTTTTAACTATCCCGAGGTTCAGGTAATGTCAGACGGTGTTGATGCCAATTCAAGCAGAATTGCAACCGGCTATTTTAACGGGATAATCAGAAATTATATTTTAAAGGATATTGAAAGAAGAGGAAAATCTCCGCTTGTGAAAGGGAAACCTCTGATAAGATTTAATCCCGAATTAAAAAGTATAAATTATATGGGACCGGGAATAGTTGCTCTGCTCTTAACTACTATTACACTTTTTTTAACATCTATTTCACTTGTAAGAGAAAAGGAACAGCAGACAATGGACACTCTGCTTATGTCCGGATTGAAACCCTTTGAAATATATCTGGGGAAAACACTTCCGATGGGTATTGTCGGAGTTATCGATATGGTGATAGGGGTGGTAGTTGTTGTTATGTGGTTCAACATTCCCGTCAGAGGCAATATGTTTTTTCTCCTGTTATCTGCAATGATCTTTCTTTCGGCTATACTCTCATACGGAATGATGATCTCTATTTTTTCCTCTTCCCAGCAACAATCCCTTTTTTTCTCATGGTTTTCATTAATTACATTTATTTTATTGTCCGGACTCTTTACGCCGGTTGATAATATTCCAACCGGGTTGAAATGGTTGGTAAAGATAAATCCTCTTGCCTATTTTATCAGGATAATCAGGGAGATATTTTTAAAAGGTAACGGAATCGAATATTTTGCGAAAGATCTGATCTATCTTGCAGTTATTGCGATAGCCATATCATTTTTTTCAATTTTTAATTTCAAAAGGTTTATTTCAAAATAGAATCTTTTAAAATTTGTTTAAAAAAAATATAATTAACGTATTAATATTTGCAACTTTTTTTATACAAAAGGAGTCTTATAACTTGTGATATGAATGAGCTGTTGATTAAATTGAAGCAGGGTGATGAACAAGCATTTAAAGAGGTTATGAGTATGTATAAAAATCGGATATTTAATTATCTTTATCTTATGATGGGAAACAGAGAAATTGCAGAAGAGTTGACCCAGGATACTTTTGTAAAAGTTTTTTTCAAAGCCAAATCTTTAAAAACAGACAATATTAAGGCGTGGATATATCGGATTGCTACGAATCTTGCAATTTCCGAAATGAGGAAAAAAAAGATAAAAGCTCTATTTTCTCTTGAGGATGTTAGTGCACTTAACTATTCTATGGAGGAGAAACCGGGAGCAAATATGGAACTTGAAGAGACACTTTCACTTATACCTGAAAAATACAGAATACCTCTGATCATGAAAGAGGTTGATAATTTTTCATTTGAAGAGATGTCAAATATTTTAAAAAAACCGGTTGGAACTTTAAAATCTCTGGTTTTCAGAGGAAAGGAGAAGGTGAAAAAAGAGTTAAAGATCCAGCTGGGAGGTAATAATGGTTAATAAAAACAGTATGTTTGTCAATTATTCTTCACCGGATTATGAACTTTGTGATGATTTTGAAGAGAGAGTTTTTGAAAAGATTAAGGTTAAAAAAAGACGGAAGAAAGTTGCAGTTTCAACTGTTGGAGTTTTTATTCTCGGTGCGATGATTTTTGTTGTCGGGAATAGTTTTGTTTTAAAAAATTCTCAGGAAGTTCAATTCGCCGGATATGGCAGTGGTGATGTAAATGATGTGATGTTGACCGATGATATTGAGCTTGCAACTTTTGACGGCATGAATAGTTATATTGTTGAAAATATCGGTTTGACCGATGGGAAAATTTCATTTTAAAGGGGATGGTAATGAAAAAAATATTGATTTTTCTCTATATTATGTTGTTGATATTTTTTTTGTCCATGTATGCCGATTCGGATATAAGCGGACCTGATGTAAAAAAGATAGTAAAAAAGATATCACCATCCATTGTTAAGGTTGTTGCTCAGGACGGTAGGAGATATATTGCTTCGGGCATAGCAATAAATAAAGATCTGGTTGTATCTAATGCGAAAGTTGCCGAGCATCCATTCCGCAGAATAATTCTTATCACTCAAAACGGGAAAAGTTATAATGCTGCAATAGTCGGAAAGGACAGCAAATCTTCTATAATCCTTCTAAGGACTGATAAAAAAGATCTGAATCCAGTTAAGAGCGGGAAACTGCCGGAGACAGGTGATTGGGTTGGTCTTGCCGGAATCTTTTATAGAAATTTCCCATACATAAAAAGCGGTATCGTAAGCAGTGTGAATAAAAATGAGATGATCCTTGATGCAGAGGTTATGCCGGGGACAACCGGAGGAGCTGTTGTTAACAAAAAGGGAGAATTCATCGGTATGATCAGAGGTATGATAGGTTTTCGTTCTTTCCCTCAATATATTTTCAAGGATGATTCATCGGAGCTGAAGGTAATACCGACTGAGAAAAGCAAGCATGCTCAATGTTTCGCAATTCCGGCAGACAGAGTGGATAGAGTTGCAAAAGAGTTGAATAAATTCGGATATGTCAGAAGAGGTTGGCTTGGAGTCCGGATCGCTATGGACAACGGTAACTTTATCCGTATAGACAATGTGGATAAAGGCTCTCCAGCTGAAAAATTCGGACTTAAGAGCGGTGACATTATCAGAAAGATAGACGGTTTGAAAATTAAAAGTGCAAGGAAACTCGGTACATTGATCAGCAGTAAAATACCGGGGAAAAAATTAAGGTTTATTGTCAACAGAAACGGTAAGGATTTGAAATTAGATGTGAAACTCGGAGATTTAAGAGAGAGGAAAAGCATAGATCGGGTTAGAAATTTCTTCTCCTTTACAAATGAAATGCCGATTGTTCCAGAATTGATAAGGTCTTTGCCGAAAATGAAGAATTATGTTTTTAATATTATGGGACCTGTGACACTTGGATTTGATCTTGTTTCTTTGACTCCCGAGCTTGCAAAAGAATTCGGCATTAGAGAGAACGGCGGATTGCTGATTTCAAAAATAAGAAAAAAGAAGATTAGTGATTCCGGAATAAGAGTGGGTGATATTGTTGTAAAAGCCGGAAGAAAGCTTGTCAGGTCGGCGGATGATTTGAGGAGTGCGATTTTTTCACTAAAGAAGGGTGAAAAAATTACTCTGAAATATTATAGGAAGGGTAAATTGATCTCTTCAAAAGTTGAGCCTGAAATAATAAAGGGAGATCATAAGGTCTATCAAAATTTTAATAACAGGGTGAATGAAATAAAGTTTTGGGCTGAACAAGTGGAGAAGAGAAGACTTAAAAGAAAAATCGAAAAATTGCAGGCATTAAAGGTCAGGAGTTTAGAAGAAGCCAAAGCACGTGAATTGAATTTAAGTTTGAAAAAAGCAAAGGAGCGTGAATTTCAGTTAAGGGAAAAAATCGAATTAGAACGGGAAAGCAAAATGTTGAGAAAAGAGTATCTTAAAAAAGTAAGAAAGGAGATAGATAAATTAAGGGCTGAAATGATAAGAGTGGAGCGGGAATTAAAAAAGGAGAAAGAAAAAAATAAAAATTAACTCTCTATTTCATTACCTCTTTTAACTTTTTCATTACTGCTTCGACATGTCCGTTTACTTTTACATTTTTCCATCTGTAAACGATCTTTTTCTCAGGGGAGATTATAAAGGTTGATCTTATAACTCCGTAATACTCTCTCCCGTAATTTTTTTTCAATCCCCATGCTCCGAATTTTTCAAGAACTTTATGCTCAGGATCGCTTAGAAGTGTTATTCTCAACTCTTTTTTTTCAATAAAATTTCTATGGCTTTTGGGTGAGTCCGGGCTTATGCCTAAAACGAAAACACCCGATTTCTCAAGCTCATCCTTTACTTCGGTAAATCCAATCGCTTCTTTTGTACATCCGGAAGTATTGTCCTTGGGATAAAAATATAGAATGATCCATTTTTCAGAAAAATCTTTAAGTGAAATAATCTTTTCATTCTGATCCGGAAGTGAAAACTGTGGAGATTTGTCTCCGATCTCAGGTATTTTTATATTGTCCATGTTATTCTCCTTTAATTTAATAAAAATAGCATTATTCTAAACTCAATACAATTTAAAATGATATATGAATATTGTTTATGATATTAAAATCCGGCGGAGATCATAAGGAAGAAACCCCCTGTATTTGTTCCCTTGATTTTAAGGAAGTTATATATCATTTTTAATCCTATAAATTTTTTTTTTATTGGAATTCTTATACCTCCGGAAATAAAGGCTGCAGCATTGTTATCGCTGAAACTCCCGAGTTCACCGACATCTTCGGTTAGGAAGTTAAATGATGCACCGGCACCAATAAATTGGTTCTTCTTTTGCCCGAAGAGAGGAAGTTCCATGCCGATGAAAATATGGTGTATCTGAAACTTTGCCGGAATTTTTGTATAAGGAGTGGAATCTTTTGAACTGTAATAAAGATAGTCTGTCGTTATGTTTACTTTCTTTAAATTATAAAAAACACCGCCTCCGAAAACTGTTTTTCCGGAATAGTTTTCTCTTATATTACTCTCGGGATATACGATACCGAGATATCCGTTAAAATGCAGCTTCCTGTTTTCTGTAGAAAAACCGGAAATAAAAACCGTTAAAAATAATAACAAAAATACAGTCTGTTTTTTCATATTATTCCCATTTTACTTCTAATTTTGAACTTTCATTACCATCTTTGTCCAGTGAAAATATCCTGTATCTCACAGGAAGCTTGTTTATTGAGTCCGTTAGTTTGTGGATTGATGGTAGATGTCCGGCAATGATTTCCCATGAATTTCCATCAAATGATCGGTATATTCTATATTCTTTGAGTTTGATCTCATTATAGATAATTGCCGGAGGAGACCAGTTTAATATGGCGATAAAGTGTTTTACAAAAAGTTTTGAATCGCCATAAACATTAATATTAAATGATGCCGGCGGCTGTATCCAAATATAATCTATTGGAATTTCCGCTACATAATTGTTCTCTAAAAACAATTTAATCATATCCGTTCCGGGAATTCCGGATCTGAGGATTTGGGAGTATCTAGCTGATGCATTGTCAAAGTTAATATCTTCCTCGGTTTTTCCAAGGTCTGTATTGAAAAGTATTTTATACCGATCCCTTAACTTTGATCCGCCTGTATATAGTTCGGCAAATATCATCGTTGTCTGTTTCCCGTTTGCCTTGATTCTCGGGAGTTCCGTCCAGATCTTTGCACTTATCTCTCCGATTTTAATACTTCTTACTACAGTGGAAGTTGAATCTTCGATTCCCAAAGAGTTTGTGACGGTTAAAGTGACCCTGAAATTTCCACTCCTATTATATATGTGAGTTGCAATCGATCCCAAGTCACTATGACCATCGCCGAAATCCCATCGATAGGAAATGATGGAATTTACGGTATCATTGCTTCTTGTTCCGTCAAATCTTACAAAAAAAGGAGTTAAGCCGTTTGGCGGATCGGGGTCCGTATTTATAACAGCTACCGGAGAGGAGTAGCATCTCCAGGGAGTGAAGATCACATCACCGTAAACCGTATCTCCCTGTCCGGCAGGGTTGATCGTTGAGTGGTATGGTCCGGAGCAGATTATATCCCAATAGTTATATCTGGCATCTGTCTGTGTCCGGGTGTAATTGATGATCCCACCGTATTCGGAACCGTCATTGGCAGAATAGGTTTTTTCATTTCCTGAAATTATTGAATTTCTTATGGTTACATTCGATGGACCGGCATTGTTACGGTTTGATTCGCCAAACCGGATGCCACGCTCATTATCTCTGAATTCACAATCGAATATTACGATATTTGAAAGTGTTGCAGGATGTGCACCGTAAGTAGCACCGTCATCACGGGCTTTTATCATAAGGGCTGCTCCTTCCTGAAAACCCAAGGCGTTGTTTGTGAATACACATCCGGTAAAAGTAATATTCTGATAGTTGTCTCCTTTCAGATTTATATCTATTCCCGCATTCCATCTGCTGTTCCAAAAAGCTGTAAGTCCGTTGCTGTATAGAGTAACATTTTCAAACAGTGCATCCGAAAGTTTTTCTATATAAGCACCTTTATAATCGTTGTTGACGATCGAACAATTTCTCATTGTAAAATTTGTTACATTTGAAGTTGACGGACCCCAATCTCCATGCTTTGCAAAATATAGTGCATAATCCAGATATGAAAAAGTGCAGTCTGTTATTTCAATTTTATCAACATCCGCAGTAGTTGAAACTTTTATTCCGATTTCGTTCTCTCCCGCTGTCGACGGGCTGCCTGTAACAGTAACGTTGTCAAAAAGGATATCGGAAACTGAAGATGTATCCGGAAATTCAAAGGCATAGACTCCCTCCGGAACAATTCTGAAATTTCTGAAAATCACTCTTTCGGAAGGGGTTCCTGAAATGTTAATTTTTATAATAGTGGCATCAGCACTTTTTGAAATAATTGTATCAACAAGAGAGTTACCCCCGGACCCGCTACCGGTTATTGATATTCTTTTTGTCGGGTCATCTATGTTATCCGTATATATTCCCGGATCTACAATCAGGTCAAGTACCGTACCGGCAGGGAATGCATTAATGGCATCGTGAAGGGTTGTATATGTACGGGCAGGTCCGACATATACGGTAATCCCGTTAAGAAACGAAGTAACAATGAACAGTGTAAAGATTATATAAATATATTTTTTCATATCTCCAACCAATAAATTTAACGATATTTTATCTTATTTGCCCTTTTTTGGCAAATGACGGTTATTGAATCCGAAAGTATTATTGAAAAAAATATATAGTTTATTTATAACGTTATATATAAACTATATAAAGTGTAAATATATTAATCTGTTTGTAAAATTTATCGCGGAATTTGACTGGCAGAGTATGAAGGGGTAAAATCAAAAAAATCAAATCAGGCAGAATGTAACGAAAATATTAAAAATGTTGAAAAAAGAAAAAATAAATACTATAATGTTGGATTGAAACGGAGGAAATATGAGAAAAATATTTGCATTGATTATTTTTGTTCTTCAAACATTTACCGTTATGGCAGTTCCTGTGAAATTTATAAGTTCGATTTTGGAATTGGAAAAGACTGTTATAAGTGTGCATTCGAATTCTTCGGTTATAATTGAACTTCCGAAAAATTCAACTGTTACAAAAACCGGAATTGATAGATTATCAAAAAATTATTGGGATGTTGAAGGTGAACAAAATCTTATTTGGTTGAGTCCGAAGAGTCCGAAAGAGATTAACAGTATTATAACTATTTCTACCAGAGAGTATAGGGACTTTTCTTTAAGAATTTCAACTTCACCTGATTCCAAAGAGAAACTCCATTCGGTTGTTATAAAAAAGGAAGCACTTAAACCTCTTTTTTCAAATATGAAAGAGGACGATAAGATCAACTTGTTATATAAGGATGGAGTCTCTATAAAAGGGAGAGATATCCGTGAAGAGAGAGAAAGAAATCGGAATATAATGGATAGATCTTCAGGAGATGAACTTTCAGGTAAGAGAGATGAACATCGTTTTTCTCTTTCCGGAGGAATGTTTAAAGTTGGTGATAAGAGTGTTTTTACCGCCAAAGGAGAATATGTCGGGGCTTTCAAACTTCCTTCCGGTTTATTTATGCAAGGTGCTATTCTTGTTGATCATAATTCATATTTAAAAAGATATGGAATGAGTGCCGGTGTCGGGGCTGAACCTAAGACAATCGGCGGTTTTCTTTTTGCCGATGCTCTGTTATACGGACTTGGTGAATATGAAACAACCTTTCATCTTCAATTAAGACCTGTCGCAAGAATTAACCTCTCAAATGTTCAGATCCTTGCATGGCTTGGAATACCGGTGACAAAGGATCAGTTCACGGGTGTTACCGTTCGGGAAGCAGGTGAAGCTCTCGGAATATACAACAAAGCTCTGATGAACGGAGGAGTCCAGGTTAGAGCATTTTTTAAAAAAGTTTATACCGAATTTAAAACAGCATTTGCAGGAAACGGAGTCTATTCGGTTACCGCTAAGGTAGGGTATGAGATAATTAAAAATCTTGTAATGGTAGCTGAATTTGAACATAGCTCGACAGGTGATTATGAATTTATTCAAGGAGCAAATTCTTTCACTTCAATGAAGATCTCCGGAAACTACTATTTCGGGAAATCAAATCCGATAACAGGTAATATGAAAAAATGTTTGATTATTGATCCTGTATATCCTGTTATAGTTCAAGCAAGAAAGAGACTTGAGGATAAGGATGTATCAATAAATCTTGAAGCAACTCCTCAGACCGGTTATGCACCGTTAAATGTATCTTTTTCTGCGACTCCACACGGATTTAAAGGTCAATTAACAATGACCTGGCATTTTACAACTACTTTTAATCGTAAGAGCGAACAATCTGCACCGACATTTACATATAATTCTCCCGGAACTTATAAAGCATGGGTTGAGGGAACTGATGATAATGGTAATTATGCAAAGTCAAATGAGGTTGAGGTTACGGTTTTAAAAAGTGAGGGAGGTGCTGGCAGGAAATATAAAATAAAATCATCCGTAAAAGAAGGCTCGGGGAAAATAGATCCTTTGGGTGAAACAACGGTTATTGAGGGCGATTTACAGAAATATGTTATTACTCCTGCAAACGGATGGTCCGTTTTAAGAGTTTATGTTGACGGAAAATCTTCGGGAGCTGTTACTGAATATATTTTTAACAATGTTAAAAATTCACATACGATAGAGGCTGAATTTACGGAAAGTACTCCTACTTTTTATACAATTGAAGCTACCTCCGGTGTGAACGGATCAATCTCCCCTTCGGGTAAGTCCAAAGTAACCAAAAGTGACGATGTTACATTTACCGTTTCACCTGATCCCGGATATGAAGTGGACATTTTTACGGTTGACGGAAAGAGTGCTTCTCTTGATTCAGACAATAAATATATTTTAAAAAATGTTAACGCAAATCATAAATTGCATGTAACATTTAAAAAGATTAAATTTATTATCAAAGCTTCGGTCAAAAATAATCAGTACGGATCGATCTCACCTGCTGGAAATATCGTCGTTGAATATGGAAGCGATCAGACAATTACATTCACACCGGAAGACGGAAACAAGCGTGTAGTTAAATATTATGTGAACGGAGTTTTGCATAATGAAGTCGGAGCTGTTTCATATAAATTTTCAAATGTAAAATCGGATCAGGAGATTGAGGTCCAGTTTGACTGGATCTATTATGATGTTCATGTTGTTCTTGTTAAAACCGGCAATTATCCCTGTGATGCAACTCTTAATCCCGCCCCCGGATGGTATCAGTATAAAAAAGGATCTTCTCCGGAGTTTAACTGTAATCCTGATAGTAATTCTGAAGTCATAGATTTTTATCTTAATGGAAAAAGCCAGGATAAAAGAGAGCATTACACACTTAACAATCTTGACAAAGATTATGAAGTTAGATTTGATATAAAGAGAAGACATATTCCGATAACTGCGGAAGTTTTTGCTTCGGGATGTGTATATCCGGGAGAGATAACATCATCATTTAACGAGTCCGGATCGGGACAGGGAACACAAGAATTTCATCTTCCGATCGGTTATGATATAACATTTTATTTTAATGAGACTCAACCGCCTTCCGGGGGAAATATCGATCACTATGAGTTGACATCAAGCAGAGATCAGACACCGAGAGTTTTACCACTTCAATATACAATGACAAATGTTACAAATGAAAATGAATGGATACATATTAAGTGTGTTCTAAAGAATGAACATGAAGAATAATCATTAAATAGTTTTTTAAATAATCTCTGTAAAAGCCCTCCGGCAGATCTTGCCGGGGGGTTTTTTTAATTTTCCAATAAGAGATTTATAAATCCGGGGATATCGGAGATCACTCCGTTCTTATCGATAACACCTACGGAATAGACATATGAAG
>CAZWFY010000027.1:0-23457 GCA_964633415.1 uncultured Clostridia bacterium
GGGATAAAATTGGTAGCGGGGGCAGGATTTGAACCTGCGACCTTTGGGTTATGAGCCCAACGAGCTACCAGACTGCTCCACCCCGCGCTAAAGATTTAGTATATATTATTGCCTGCATTTTGTCAAATTCAATAACTTACAATTTTAACATCCAGATTGTTGTCCCGCTGCTCTCTTCAGGATCCCCATTACAGGATTCGAACACCAACCTGGAACCATCGCGGGAAATCGAGGGTGCTCCGTCATAACCGCTAAAATCAGTTAATCGTATAGGATTACCGCCTGAAATTGCTACTTTATAGATATTTGCATTTTCCAAATCACTGTTTTCATAGCTAAAGACCACAAAAAGTCCATCACCTGAAAAGACACCGTCGGTTTTATTGCCTGTAAAATTTGTAATTATATTTGTGTTGATTCCTTCCGAATCAACCGTCCAGATATCCCATTTTCCCCCTTCATATTTTTGAAAAAGTATTAAATTTCCGGACGGAGACCAATTGGGTTGTCTGCAATCGTCTATTTCGCTTGTTAAATTAACAAAATCTGAAGAACCGTCGGTTTTGTATTTTATTATTACTCCATTCTTTTCATCATCAACCTGGTGAGATTCAAAGACAATCCAATTGCCGTCGGGTGAAAATGACGGTTCAAATGCCATTTTTGAGATTCTGTTTGTAATTCTCTCTTCATCACCTGAGGATCTATCCGCATTTATCATATATATTTCATCGTGAGGATCACGATCGGATGAAAAAACAATTGATCGCATAGAATCGTTCCAGCACTCCCCGGGCAAATTAACATTACTGCTTCCATCTGCAACAAGTTGTTTTAACTCTTCGGTTTCAAGGTTAAAAATATAGAGATCAGAAGGTGGAGAATTATATCCTTTTCTAAATCTTGTAAAAACAATCGATCTTCCGTCTTTAGAGAATGCCGGATTTTGAAGACTTCCATCCAGACTAATATTAAGCTTTATTGCATTGTCATTCCTCTTTCCGGTAACAATTTCCTCTCCTGAATCACATACAATATTTATTAAACATAAAATAATAACAAAAATAACGACCATCAATCTTTTCATATTGAATCCTAACTAATTTAAATTTTAAAAGTTCTTGCTATTAATTAGTATAAAACAAATAAAATTCTTTTTAAATTTTGCAAACTGTTTTTAGCCTTATTTTTTTTTCTTCTTTATTTCCTTTCTCTCTTTTTTCAACTTTTCAGGCAGTTGTTCAAATCCTTCACCGTATACCTGATGAATATCCTGAACAATAACAAAGGCTTTGGGATCAATATCGGAGATAATTCTCCTCACTTCAGGAATACTTTTAATGGGAAGTACCGATGTTAAAAGAAATCTTCTTTTTCCCGTATATCCTCCCGTTCCTTCAAATACGGTTAAGCCTCTGCGAAGTTTAGTGAAAATCTTCTTTTTTATCTTTTCCGGGAAATCAGTTACTATCATAATTCTCTGATTTGCCCTTAAACCGTTTAACACCATATCTATTACTTTAACCTCAATGTATATAAAAATCAGAGAATACATTATATTTTTTATCGGGATAAATATGACTGCTGCAATTGAAAGAACAACGATGTCAATAGCTATCAGTGTTCTACCCATTGGAAACTTTTTTAATTTCCACAATATCTGACCAACTGCATCCGCTCCTCCGGTTGAAGCACCTGAAAAATAGATCATACCCAGTCCAAGACCTACTATTGCCCCTCCGTAAAATGCTGATAATAAAATATCCTGGCGTGTTAAGTTTATATCTATACGTATTATGGAAAAAAGGTCAATGAGAATGTTCATAAGAATTGTTGCATAAATTGATTTTGCTCCAAACCCCCTACCGAGAATTTTAATTGCAATCACAAATACAAATGCCGTTATAATTAGAGATGAAACTCCTACGATCGGAAGCCCTGTAAGATGTTTCACTATAATTCCCAAGCCTGTAACCCCTCCCTCTACCATATCCATAGGGAGAATAAATATTACATAACCCAGTGCAGAGATCACGGAACCGGCGGTTATAACCAGCCATGGCCAAAGTTTTTTTATAAATTCATACTTTTTTCCCATAACCAACTCTCCTGAAATTCGCTGAATTATAAATAAGGTTTTATTAAAAAGCAATAGTTGTTAAGTGAAAAATATTTTTTTTTTAAAAGATTATCCGAAACGGATTGTTAAATGAATATGATACAATGACAAAATAATAAAATAAGGAGAATTAATTTGAAAAAACATTTTATATTTATCCCGTTTATATTGATTTTCATATCGGCTTTTACAATAAATATTTTCACAGAACCTGCGGTTCTGTCTCAACTTTTAAATCCTTCAAAAATTGTTGTCGGAACGGATAATATTTATATTCTTGATAATACATCTATCTACATTTATTCTAAATCGGATTTATCCCTTAAAACAAAATTCGGGAGAAAAGGTGAAGGTCCGGGAGAAATCCCGGTTTCACGAAGAGGAAATGTTTCTCTTACCCTAAAACCGCTTAAAGATTCCATATATCTTCAGAGTCGTAACAAAGTAATGTATTTTGATAAAAAGGGAAAATTTATACAAGAGAAGAGAATAAAATCGGGTTTTGTAAGAGGATTGCTGCCGGTGGGTAAAATTTACACAGGAAGATCTTTTAGTTTTGGAGCTAACAGAAAGACGGCAACTTCATCCGTTTATCTTTTCGATCAAAATATGAATAAGAAAAAAGAGCTCCTCAAATTCAATTCTACTGCGGGAAGAGGCTCTTTCTTTAAAATATATTTCCCCGGAAACATTTTTCTTCTAAGAACATACAAAAAGAAAATTTATATTGTTAAAGATAAAAATTTTAAAATAGAAGTTTTCGACATCAACGGAAATAGCTTAACCGATATAAAATTTGACTACAAACCGCTTAAAGTTTCATCGGAGAAAAAACAGGAGATAAAAAATTATTATAAAAATGATTCAAATTTCAGTAATTTTTGGTCAAGAATAAAAAAATTCTTCTCAATTTCCGACACTTATCCTGCTATAAAGAAGTTTTTTGTTTCAAATAATCAAATTTATATACAAACTTACAAGGAAAATAATGGAAAGATTGAATTTTTCATCCTATCCACGAATGGAAAAATCATTAAAAAGCATTATTTGCCTTTAGCAAAAAAGAATGCTATCGAAGATTATCCCTTCGACATAAATGGCGGAAAACTTTACCAACTGGTTGAGAACGAAGATGAAGAAGAGTGGGAATTAAACATTACCGTAATTAATTAATCTATCTGTTTTCATTATATTCTTTTACGGCTTTTATAAAAGAGACAAAAAGCGGATGAGGTGCCATAGGTCTTGATTTTAACTCAGGGTGAAACTGACATCCGATATACCATGGATGTTCTTTTAATTCTATCATCTCAACAAGGTTTCTTTTAATATTTTTTCCCGAAACAGTCATTCCCGCTTTTTTTAACTCTTCTTCAAATTTTGGATTAAACTCATATCTATGTCTGTGTCTCTCATATATTTTCGATAAATTGTAAATATTATATGCAAATGAATTTTTATCAAGAGTACACGAAAATTTTCCAAGCCTCATATTGTGTCCCATCTCTTCAATATCTTTTAACTCTTTTAATTTTAAGAAAACTTTTGTTTTCGTATCCGGTTCAAACTCAGATGAATTTGCATTTTTCAGACCACCTACATTTCTAAGATATTCAATTGTTGCCGTCTGCATCCCAAGGCAAATCCCAAAAAACGGAATTCTGTTTTCTCTTGCATATTTTATCGCCCGGATCATTCCCTCAACACCTCTGATCCCGAAACCTCCGGGGACAAGTATTCCGTCTCCTCTTTTTAATATTTCACTTACGGGTGATGATGTAAGATCGTCAGACTCAATAAGATCAAGTTCTACATTGACATCATTTTCGACACCACCATGTTTTAAAGCCTCAAAGAGACTTTTGTATGAATCACTAAGACTGATATATTTCCCGACAATACTAACAACAACGCTCTTTTTGATCTTCTTCTGTCTATTCACCCAATTTGACCATTTTACGGAATCATCTTTTCGTTTGGATATATTGAGTTTATTCATTAGTGAATTACCCAACCCTTCAGACTTAAAAATAAGAGGAATCTCATATATACTTTCGACATCGTATGCACCCACAATGTCTTCATATTTAAGATTTGTAAACAGAGCGATCTTTCTTTTTATCTCTGCGGGTATAGGAATCTCCGCTCTGCAAAGAAGAATATCCGGCTGAATTCCGATTTCGCGAAGAGCTTTTACACTGTGTTGTGTAGGCTTTGTCTTCAATTCACCTGCAGTTTTAATAAAAGGAACAAGTGTCAGATGAATAAACAGAGTATCATTGTTTTCAAGATCTAACCCGATCTGTCTAATAGATTCAAGAAAAGGCAAACTTTCAATATCACCGACCGTTCCCCCTATTTCAACAATAATAATATCAAATTTACCGTCAAGCTCCATTATGGATTTTTTTATCTCATCCGTTACATGCGGAATTACTTGAACTGTTTTACCAAGATAATCTCCCCGTCTCTCTTTTTCTATGACACTGTTATATATTCTACCTGCGGTCCAGTTATTTTTCTGAGACATTGTTGTCGATGTAAATCTTTCATAATGACCTAAATCCAGATCGGTCTCAGCTCCGTCATCGGTCACAAACACTTCCCCGTGTTGCAAAGGACTCATTGTACCCGGGTCAACATTAAGATAAGGGTCAAGCTTGATAATGGTTATTGTCAAACCATAAGACTCCAGAATATTTCCAATGGAGGCCGCCGCCACACCTTTCCCGAGAGAAGATAAAACACCGCCTGTAATAAATATGTACTTTGTTTTCAATTTGAACTTCCTTTTAATATATTTTCAATTTTAATAATATCTTCGGGCGTGTCAACACCCAAAGATCTATAATCCGTCTTAATAACACTTATATTAATTCCATTCTCTAAAAATCTTAACTGTTCCAGTTTTTCTAACTTTTCCATTTTCGATTCCTCTAAATTTACAAATTTTTCCAGATCCACATTGTTATATCCATAAATCCCAATATGATGATAAAACCCCATAAAATCTTCGGAAATGCAATAAGGAACAGGTGATCTTGAAAAATAGAGAGCTTTTCCGTTTTTTGAAAACAGGGCTTTAACGACATTTTGGGATTTAAAATCCTCAAAAGATTCATTGAAAAAAGCTGCCGTTACAACACGTGTATCATCTTCGGATAGTTTATTATATATTTCAGAGAGGAGTTTTTCGGAAATCAACGGCTCATCTCCCTGAATATTTACAACGGCATCATTCTTTAATTCTTTTACAACTTCCCAAACTCTGTCTGTTCCGGACCTGCATTCCCTGGAGGTCATAACAACATCTCCTCCGAATGATTTCACAGTATTAAATATCCTCTTATCATCAGTCGCAACAACTGTTTTTGAAAATTTACCAAAAGATCTTACTCTATTGTAGACTCTTTCGATCATCGGAATACCGAGTATTTTTTTTAAAGGTTTTCCCGGAAAACGGACGGAATCATACCTTGCGGGAATGACTGCAACTATTGTCTTCACTTGGTTTTTTCCGATTCCCCGTTAATTTGTTTTTCAAAGATTTTAGGTTTTTTTTCAGTTCCTTTTAAATCCATCTGGCAGGAACCCTGGAAAAACGCTCCCTCTTCAATAATAAGTTTCGGAGTGATTAGTTCTCCCGTTACTTTTCCTTTTGAAAATATCTCAATTTTTTCCTGTGCTTTTAACTTTCCTTTCAATATTCCGTTGACAGAAATATTCTCCACTTCGACATCAGCCTCAACTACACCGTTTTCACCAACTATTAAAGAAAATCCGGATAAAATTTTCCCTTTGAACTTACCGTCAATCCTGATTGAGTTTGCAAAAGATATCTCTCCCGAAAACTCCGTATCCTTATCCAAAAATCCACTTATCTTTCCCCATTCTTCATTTTTCTGCATAAATTACTCCCTAATAAACTTTTTATAAATGCGATCATATTCTTCAAGGTTATTAAAAAATATAGTTATTTTTCCGCCTTTTCCTTTTTTATATTGAAGATTTACTTTAGTTGAGAGAAATTTCGACAATCTATCTTCAGCTCTAACAAGATCCGGATCAATAATTTTTTCAGATTTATTATTATTATCAATCGGTTTATTTCTCTTTTGTTCCGTAACCAATTTTTCCGTCTCTCTTACTGAAAGCTTTTTCTTCAACACAATATGATAAGAGGAAAGTATCAACTCCTCTTTTTCGAGACCAAGTAACGCTCTGGCATGACCTTGCGTTAAATCTCCCGATATTATTGATTTTTTAATTATCTCCGGTAATTTTAAAAGTCTTAAAAAATTGGCAATCGTGGTTCTGCTCATTCCAATCTTTTCGGCTGCCTCTTCCTGCTTAAGGTTATGCTTAGCTATTATCTGATTTATTGCTTCTGCTATTTCTATTGCATTCAAATCCTCTCGCTGTATATTTTCAACAAGAGCCCCGATCATTATATCTTTTGAGGTCAAATCTTTAATAACAGCAGGTATCTTTTTCCACTTAAGCTTCTGAACGGATCGCCACCTTCTTTCCCCTACAAGAAGATAGAACCTTCCATCCTCTTTATACACAACAATAGGCTGAATCAAACCATTCTCTTTTATAGATTTAGCCAATTCATCTATTTTATCACTTTTAAATTCTTTTCTGGGTTGAAAAGGATTCGGATAAATATTATCAATATCAATCTCTATATATCCACCCTCCTTAGTAATCGAGGGTTTATTTGTGATTATCGCTTCAATCCCTTTTCCGAGAACTTTTCTTTTCATCTCTTTAATATCTCCTCCGCAAGCAGCATATATGCCTTTGAACCGGCTGATTTAATCTCATATAATTGGATCGGTTTTCCAAAACTCGGAGCTTCGGAAAGCCTTACATTTCTCGGAATAACAGGTCCGTAGACCTTTTCCTTAAAAAACCCTCTTATCTCTTCCTCAACCTGCTTTGAAAGATTTGTTCTTTCATCATACATCGTTATTAAGATTCCTTCAATCTCAAGATCGTAATTAAAGTTTTCCTTTATTCTCTCAATAGTATCATTCAAATCGGATAATCCTTCCAAAGCATAATATTCCGCCTGTATCGGTATTAAAACCGAATCACTTGCAGTCAAAGAATTTATTGTTAAAAGACCGAGAGACGGAGGTGAATCAATAATTATATAGTCAAAACGATCTCTTATACCATAAAGAACATCCTTCAGCATCTTATGAGACCCTTCAGCTTCCGAATTTTCCATTTCGAATTTAGCAAGGTTTCTTGATGACGGGACAACCTTCATATAGGGAAGATCATAATCCACTATTGCCTCCAAGACGGAATATTTCCCGCTTAACACCTCATAAATATTCTTATCAAATGATCTTTTCTCAAAACCTAATCCGGTTGTGGAATTAGCCTGGGGATCCAAGTCTATCAACAAAACCCTTTTCTCCGCTATTGCGAGAGAAGCACACAGATTTATTGCCGTCGTCGTTTTGCCCACTCCACCCTTCTGATTTGCTATCGATATAATCTTACATCTACTCTTTTCTTGTTTCACGTGAAACATTCTCCAGTTTTAAAATTTTTAGTTGATTACGAAAGGGAATATTATAAATAGTTTTTTTAAATAATTCTATAGCTTTTTCCATTTTTTTTATTTTATTGTCAGATGTTATTATTATCAGTTCATCAACTTTTTTCTTTTTCAAGAATTCCAACAGCCTTAAATTGTCGGGAAACCCTCTTGCCAAAAGTATAGATCCTTCGTATTTTTTTCCTTGAAAAAACTCTTTAATGCTCGCCTTTACCACTGTTACTCTGTTTAAACTAAATTCTTTTTTTAACCGAGTTAAAAAATCATTTTTCTTTTTTCTCGGCTCTACCAGAAACACAAATAGATCTTTGTTTGACAATGCGATCGGAATCCCGGGTATTCCACTCCCGCTTCCCGCATCAATAATTATTTTTTTGTCCGTTAATTTATTAATAAACAGAGACTCTTTTATTAAAACGTCAATCTCATTGCCATCTATTTTTTTAGACATTAAATTTGTGCTTTTGTTTCCTTCTATTATTAAATTTCTATAATTTTTTAATTCTTTTAAAAAATTTTTGTTTTCCGTATCTTGATTATTATTTATCATAAACCGTTTATATTTTTCTATCTCTTTTCGATCTCTCTCTTTTTTTAAAAAAAATAAAAAAAGCCGCCATAAATGCCCATGTTATCAGTACGAGTGGAGCAAATTTTTCAAAATTAATAATTAAAAGATAAGGTAGAAAGATTATTAAAACCACCGATAAAATAATTAAAGTTGTTTTTATATATTTTTTCATTTAGTACATTCTATAATATTTTTTAAAGATTTTCATTTTTTTATTGACACTAAAAAATCTTTCTTTTAATATATCACTACATTTTAACTATGGAAAAATAAAGTTTTCCACATCTGTTAAAATGTTTGTGGAAAAATGAGCGAATTTAAACTAGTAAAAAATTTTTTAAAAAATACTCTTGATAAACCATCTTACCAGAAATATATCACACCTCTCGTAAATATAGGAATGCAGAAAAAAATTGTTTTTCTCGGCTCTCCCGAAAAAAATAAAACGGAATGGATAAATAATAACATTTTAGCCAAAGTAAATTCTCAACTAAAAAAAGAACTTGATCTGAAAATAAAAATTATCCCTCTTTATGATGACGACCCGCCTGATCAAAACTCTGTAATAAATTCAGAGAAAAGACCCCGAAATATAAATTCTTACAATTCCAATCTCCAAAAAAAATTCACATTTGATTCTTTTACTCAAACCGATTCTAATAGAATGGCATACTCTTTTTCTCATAATGTATCCGAATTTCCCGGAAAATCATATAATCCTTTGTATATTTATAGTGATGTCGGGCTCGGGAAAACCCATATGATTCAGGCAATCGGGAATAGAATTTTAAAAAACAATAAAAATTTAAGGGTCGTATACACAACATCAAATGATTTTATGCATGAGTATGTAGAATATACGAGGTTAAAACAGGGATCGGAAATTATTAAAAAATATACATCAATAGATATTCTTCTCATTGATGATATTCAATTTATAACTAAATGGGGTGGGACAAGAGAACAGTTTTATAATATTTTTAATAAATTAATTCAGATGGAAAAACAGATAGTAATCTGTTCCGATAAACACCCGGATTATATACCCGATCTTGAACAGAGGATAAAATCAAGATTTGAAATGGGAAGTATTGTTGATATTTTACCGTACAACCTTGAGGACAGACTTGCCATATTAAAAAATAAGATTATGGAAAAAAGAACTCCGGGAAATCATAGTTTTGAAATACCTGAAGAAGTTCAATATTTTCTTGCTTCTTCAATTAAAGATAATATAAGGAAGCTTGAAGGTGCCCTAAACAGATTAATAGGAGTTGCAGACCTTAAATATTCAAATAAAAAAGGTGTTGTTTTGACTTTGGAATTTGCAAAAGATGCAATAAAACCCTATATCAAACAGAAAAAAAGAGCTGTAACTGTAAAAAATATTCAGGAATTTATTGCAAAAAAATTTAATCTTAAAACATCCGACATTATGTCTAAATCAAATTTAAAAAAGATCGTACTTCCAAGACAGATTGCTATGTATATATCAAAAGAGATAACTAATTTATCATATGTTGATATAGGGAATAAATTCGGAGGTAAAGATCATTCCACTGTTATATATTCAATTAATAAAGTTAAAAAAATGTTACAAAGTGATTCGGATATTGAAAATAAGGTTAATTCCTACTTAAAATTTTTTAAAGATTGATTTTTACAATTTTTTCAACAAAATATTAATATAAAATTATTAAACAAAATGCCTTTATATTTTGATTTTTTTGATTTTTCCACTTTTCAACACTCTTTATTTTATTTATAATATCTTTATGATATTATATTTATATATAAATAATAATAAGGCAGGCTAATATGAAAATATTTGTGGAAAAAAAATCTTTTTCTGACGAATTAAAGATGTTTCAGGGAGTATTTGAAAAGAAGACTCTGATTGATATATTGCAAAATATTAAAATTACGGCTTTAGATGACGGAACCGTCGAACTATTGGCAACCGATCTTGAAATAGGACTTTCATCAAAAGTTGAAGTTGATGTAAAGGAGACGGGAACCTTCACGGTAAACGGCAGAGATTTTTATGACCTTATCTCTAAAATGCCTGAAGGAAGAATTGAAATTTCCGAGAATAATAATTTACAGATTATTATTACGAACGAGAAAAAAACCAGTAAGTATAAATTAATGGGATTGCAATCTTCCGATTATCCACAACTTCCGAAAGCTGATTTTTCCTCAAAAATTTCCCTTGATATGAATAAAATGAGTTTTCTTATAAATAAAAGTTATTTTATTATTTCTCCGGATATGAAATTTAATCTTGGTGGTGCATTGTTTACTTTATCAAAAGATTTGATTGAGATGGCATCCACAGATGGACACAGATTATCTTACTCATTTTTTAATCTTGACTCAGGTGTGGATGAAAAAGTTAGTTTTATTATATCCAGAAAATCTCTTGTTGAAATTTTGAAAATCGGGGTTAGTGAGCAGGTTGACTTTTCTTTTGATAAAAACAATCTGTTTTTCAGATCTAAAAACAGAACACTATCTTCAAGAATTATTGATCAGAATTTTCCAAACTATAAAACGGTTATCCCTGAAAAAACAAATTTTGAGGCAATAATAGATAGTTCCGAGTTAATAACAACATTAAAAAGAATTTTAATATTTAAAAGTAGAAATAACGGAGTCTATTTTAAGTTTGAGAAAGACAGGCTGATCCTGGAAAGGACTACACCTGAAAAAGGAGAGGCTTATGATGAAGTGGATATATCTTACAATGGAGATCCGCTGAATATAGCTTTTAACGGAAATTTTATTCTTGATTTCTTAACTCATTGTAATTCTGAAAAGATCAGAATTAGGATGACAGATTCGGAAAGTTCATTCGTTTTTGAACCTGAAAAAGAGAATGAAGGAAAATTTATATATGTGGTAATGCCATTAAATATTTAAATCTTGTATATTGAGAATATAGAGATAACCGGAATTCGAAATTTTAAAGATAAAAAAGAATGTAATTTTATAGATGGAAGAAATCTTATCTCCGGATTAAACGGATCGGGAAAAACATCTGTTCTGGAATCCATTTATCTTCTCGGTTATGGAAAATCTTTTTTAAATGTGAAAAAAGATGAAATATTAAATGAGAATTCTTCAGAATTTTTTTCAAAAGCAAAAATAAATTCCGATATAGGAATTTCAGAGATAAGTTACCATTACAATAAAGATTTTTCAATGTTTGTTAATGAGGAAAAAATTAAAGTAACCGATGTTGTTAACTATTTTTTTCCCGTTTATTTCTCTTCGTCAAATTATACTTTATATATTGAAAACATATCTTACACTAGAAAAATGATAAATAGATTTATATACGGAATTGATTCGATCTATACGGATTCTCTTTTAAAATATGGAAAGATCTTAAAACAAAAAAAATTCCTTTTAAAAAACAGAGGAGATTATTCACAGCTTAAAAGTTGGAACATTCTAATGAGTAAAAAAATGTTTGAAATTATAAAAAAAAGAGATATGTTTATTAAAGAGTTGAATAAAAGGATAGAGAATGAAAAAAAACAAAAGGGATTAAAAATCAGGTATTCTTCGTCGGTTGATTTTGGACAGGAAACATTCAGCTCTGAATTAATATATAATAAACTGGAGTCGGTAAAACGGAGAGAGATGGAATTGGGAAGAGTGCTGATCGGCACTCATCTTGATAAAATTGATTTTGTATTGAATGATAGACCTTTAAAATATTTTTCATCCGGTGAAAAAAAATTAAATCTTATAATAATATACCTTGCATATTTTGATATATTTAAAAAAATCAGAAATGAATATCCCCTATTTCTTATTGATGATTTTGATGTTGCAATGGATAGTAAAAATATTGAATTTTTATCTGAAAAATATCCATCTATGCAGATAATAGCAACTTCGGTGAATGAAAGTAATACATTTGAAAATTTAATTGATATAAGGAAAAACTGAATGCTTATTCACTTTCAAAATCTTACTTTACTTGATAATGATTTTAAGTTATAATTTTTTATAGAAATTTGTTGATATTTTTTTATTTTAAACTGCTTTACATTTCTGTTTAGGAGAAAAAATTGAATGTCGGAGATTTACCAAAAAGCAAAGATAAATACACTGCTGATAATATAAAAGTTCTCGAAGGTCTTGAAGCTGTTCGTTTAAGACCTGCAATGTATATAGGAAGTACAGGTTCGCCGGGACTACATCATCTGGTTTATGAAGTTGTTGATAATTCCGTTGATGAATCTATGGCCGGATATTGCAACAAGATAGATGTTACCGTTAATTTTGATAATTCGATTACCGTCTCGGATAACGGTCGTGGAATTCCGGTGGATATGCACAAAGAGGAGAATAAACCTGCAGCGGAAGTAGTGATGACAATTCTTCATGCCGGTGGAAAGTTTGATAATAATACATATAAAGTTTCCGGAGGACTTCACGGCGTTGGGGTTTCTGTTGTAAATGCTCTTTCATCAAAATTGGAATTGGAAATAAAAAGAGACGGATTTATATATTTTCAGAAATATCAGATGGGAAAGCCGGAGACGGAATTTAAAAAACTCGGCAAAACATCTAAAAACGGTACAAAAATAACATTTTGGCCGGATGAAGATATATTTGAAACTTTAGAGTATGACTATGATATATTGGCAAAAAGACTGAAAGAACTTGCTTTTCTTAATAAAGGTTTAATAATAACCTTAACCGATGAAAGAACGAATAAAAAAGATAAATTTCATTTTGAAGGTGGAATTGTTGAATATATTGAATATCTGTCGGGGACGAAAGAGAAGATCATTGAAAAACCGATTTATCTTAAAATAGAAAAAGAGGATTCGGTTGTTGAAATTGCATTTCAATATGTAAAATCATATGCGGAAATAATTTTTTCTTTTGTAAATAATATAAATACTGTAGAAGGCGGAACGCATTTGACGGGATTTAAAGGGGCTTTAACAAGAACAATTAACTCTTTTGCTCAATCAAACGGGATGAAAAAGGATTTTAAAGGAAGTTTTTCCGGAGAAGATGTAAGAGAGGGAATGATTGCCATTATTTCGGTAAAAATAAAAAATCCGCAATTTGAGGGTCAGACAAAGGCTAAACTGGGAAATTCCGAAATTAAAGGGCTGGTTGAATCTTTTGTAAATCAGAAGCTTTTTGAATATTTTGAAGAAAATATCTCAGATGCAAAAGCAATTTTAGGCAAAGTGCTGCTTGCTGCAGAAGCAAGAGAAGCTTCACGAAAAGCCAAGGATCTTGTCAGGAAAACAAGTCTTCTTGAGAGTACATCTCTTCCCGGTAAACTGGCGGATTGTCAATCTAAAGATCCGGAAGAAAGTGAAATATATATAGTTGAGGGTGATTCGGCCGGTGGATCTGCAAAACAGGGAAGAAACAGAAGGTTTCAAGCTATACTTCCCCTAAAAGGAAAAATTCTTAATGTAGAAAAAGCCTCAACTTCAAGAATGCTCGAAAATGAAGAGATTAAAACAATTATCTCAGCTCTCGGTGTGGGAATAGGAAAGGAAAATTTTGATATTGAAAAATTGAGATATCATAAAATCATATTAATGACCGATGCCGATATAGACGGTTCTCACATCAGAACTCTTTTAATGACATTTTTTTTCAGGCATATGAGAACTCTTATAGAAAGAGGATATCTCTATCTTGCTCAACCTCCTCTATATCTTGTTAAGAGTAAAAGAAAAGGTAGTTACCTTAAAAAAGAGAAAGATCTTGAGAATTTTTTAATGGAAAGGATCGGAGAAAATGTGAGAATTTTTAGAAATAAAAACGACAAAGAATTTATTGAAAACAAAGATGTAGTAAACTTTGTTAAATTAACCTCAAAGAAAATTTCTCTTTTAGAAAATATTGAAAAAAAAGGAATGCCTAAAATTATCACAAATTCATTAATAAAATTTGCAAGAAACGAGAGTTCGTTTACAGAAAAGACAGAAGTTGAAATGATAGTCGACAATCTTAAAAAAATCGATTGTTGTAAAAGTGCCGATATAAAATTTGATTCTGAATATTCAACTTATACTATTGATCTCAGCTTTGAGCAGAACGGGGTGTTAATGAAAAAACAGATTGATTGGCAATATCTGACAGGTCCTCTTTTTGCAAAGGTAAATGAAGCATATGAAAAATTGAGAGAGTACCCGGATTTTCCATTGAGTTTTTCAGTCGGCAAAGAAGAGTTTACAGCTGAAAACGAAAAGAGTTTTCTTGAAAAAGTATATGAAAATATAAAAAAAGGCGTTTATATTCAAAGATATAAAGGTCTTGGCGAAATGAATCCCGACCAGCTTTGGAAAACTACAATGGATCCCGAAAACAGAACCCTGCTCAATGTCAATATAAATGATTTTCTTGAAAGCGAAGAGATATTTGATACTTTAATGGGAAGTGATTCTAATAAAAGAAAGATCTTTATAACCGAGAATGCGCTTAATGTGAAAAATCTTGATATTTAGGAATAAAAATGGGTGAAAACGATAAATATATAGGTCATATAGAAAATGTAACAATCGAAAGAGAGATGCAAACATCTTATCTCGATTATTCGATGAGTGTTATTATAGGCAGAGCCATTCCTGATGTTAGGGACGGGCTTAAACCGGTTCACAGAAGAACCTTATATTCAATGTATCAAACCGGTACATTTTTCAACAAATCCTATAAAAAATCTGCAAGAATAGTAGGTGATGTAATAGGAAAATATCATCCTCATGGAGATCAGGCGGTCTATGATACACTCGTAAGAATGGCTCAGGATTTTTCATTAAGATACCCTCTTGTTGACGGACAGGGAAATTTCGGATCAATTGACGGGGATCCTCCGGCTGCAATGAGATATACCGAAGTTAGATTACAAAAAATCTCAAACGAAATATTAAAAGATATTGATAAAGATACTGTTGATTTCACTCCGAATTATGATGAATCTTTAAAAGAACCCGTTGTCTTTCCAACGCATCTTCCCAATTTGCTTTTAAACGGAAGTTCCGGAATTGCGGTTGGAATGGCAACATCGATCCCTCCTCACAACTTAAAAGAGCTAATAACGGCTTTTATAAAGTTTGTTGATAAAAGAGATATAACAATTGAAGAAATAATGGAAATCGTGCAAGGCCCGGATTTTCCCACCGGAGGAATCATTTATGGAAAAAATTCTATCTTGGAAGCCTATAAAAACGGAAGAGGTTCGATTGTTGTCAGAGGAAGAGCAAACATTGAGTCTGATGACAGAGGGCGTCAAAAGATAATAATCACGGAAATACCTTATCAAACAAATAAATCAAGATTACTTGAAAATATTGCAAAATTGGTTACTTCAAAAAAAATATCAGGAATTTCAGACTTAAGAGATGAATCCGATCGTGACGGTATGAGAATTGTAATTGAAATTAAAAAGGATGATATTCCCGATGTAGTACTGAATAGCATTTATAAACATACACATTTGCAGACTACTTTCTCTGTAAATCTTCTTGCAATTGTAAATCAACAGCCGAAACAGTTTAACATTTTAGAATATTTTAACTATTTTCTGGGACATAGAAAAGAAGTTGTAAGAAGAAGATCACTCTTTGAACTAAAAAAAGCGGAAAGAAGAATTCACATAATTGAGGGTTTGAAAATTGCTCTTTCAAATCTGGACGAAGTTATAAAAATAATTAAAGCATCGGTAAACAGAGATGAAGCAAGAAGTAAACTAATAACGGTTTTTTCTCTGTCGGAAGTTCAATCTAATGCAATATTAGATTTGCAGCTATATAAATTGACAGGTCTTGAGATCAATAAATTGGAGGATGAATATAAAGAGTTAAAAGTTTTGATAGAATATTTGACCGGAATTCTTTCTGACGAGGATAAAATGCTGAATGTTATAAAAGAAGAACTTATCAACTCTGGAAAGAATTTTGAAGACGAGAGAAGAACCGAAGTTGTTGAATCCGAATTAACGGAAATAAATATAGAAGATATGATCAAAGATGATGAGTATGTGATTCTTTTCACAAAGAAAGGTTATATTAAAAGAACTCTTCTTGATTCCTACAGGATCCAAAATAGAGGAACAATGGGAAGAAGGGGGTTCGGGCTTAAGGAAGAAGATATAATAAATAATATTTTTGTTGCATCCGCACACGATTATATTCTTGTATTTACAAAAAAGGGAAGAATGTTCTGGAAGAAAGTATATGAAATACCGGAAGGGGAGACAACCGGAAGGGGAAAACCGATAAATAGAATTCTTGGTATTCTGGAAGAGGAAAAAGTCTGTTCCGTAATAAATGTTAAACAATTTGATCCTGAAAAGTATGTAATGCTCTTTTCACGAAAAGGTTATGTTAAAAAGACCAATCTTGCAAGATTTTCCCGCCCGCGTTCTTCGGGAATTATTGCGGCGGTTGTTGATGATAATGATGAACTTTTTGAAGCACAGGTAACGTCGGGAAATAATCATATAATTCTCGGATCTCATGAAGGAAAAGCAATAAAATTCAACGAAAATAATGTCCGCGAAATGGGAAGAGGTGCAAGGGGTGTCAGAGGAATAAGGCTTTCGGAAAATGATTATCTGGTTGGTGCGGACATTATCAGTGAAGATGATAAATATATATTGACCCTTACTGAAAAAGGATATGGGAAAAAATCATCTCTTGATCTTTATAAGTCACAAAGAAGAGGCGGTAAAGGGTTAAAAAATATATCGATAAATGAAAAGATTGGAAAAGTTATAGGGATTACCGTATTAAATGATTCCGATGAAATTATTCTCTCATCTGAAAAAGGAGTTGTAAATAAACAGAGTTCAACTCAGATCAGATCCCAGGGAAGAGCAACTCAAGGAGTAAAAATCCTTAATCTCAGAGAGGGGGATAAGCTTGTTTCCATGGCCAAAGTAAGAGCGGTGGAACTGGAAGATACGGAATCCGAAGATGAGTAGTGAAGAACAAAAACCTATTGTAAGGTTTGCCCCCTCACCGACCGGACATCTTCATATCGGAGGAGCAAGAACCGCTCTTTTTAATTATCTCTATGCCAAAAGTAAAAGCGGGATTTTTATTCTGAGAATTGAAGATACGGATAGAGACCGTTCTTCCAAAGAAATGTCTGAAGAGATCATTCAAAGTTTAAAATGGCTTGGCTTGAATTGGGATAAAGGTCCCTATTATCAGTCTGAAAACATCCACCTTTATCGCAAAGCCGCGGAAAGACTTCTTGCGGAAAAAAAAGCTTATAGATGTTTCTGCACTTCGGAAGAGTTAAAAAAAAGACAGGTTGTAGATGGAAAAACTATAAGTTATATGTATGATCGACACTGTTTGCATCTTACAAAAGAAGAGATAGATGGGAAACTTGAAAATGGAATTCCCTATGTTGTCAGATTTTTAGTTCCCGAAGGTATAACAAAATTTAAAGACAGAATTCATAAAGAGGTAAAAACCCAAAATAGTGAAATTGAAGATTTTATAATTCTTAGATCCGATAACAGTGCAACTTATCAGTTATCGGTTGTAGTTGATGATCTGAATATGGGGGTTACCGATGTCATTAGGGGCGATGATCATATCTCGAATACTTTTAAACAGATAATGTTATTTAAAGCAATGGAAGGAAAAATTCCGAAATATACGCACCTTCCACTTGTTTTTGGAAATGATAAAAAAAAACTAAGTAAAAGACATGGAGAAACTTCAGTATTAGAATTTAAAAATAAAGGATATCTTCCGGAAGCATTGATTACATATTTCTCACAATTATCTTGGAATCCCGGTGATACAAAAAAGGTTTATTATTTGGAAGAACTTTCAAAAAACTTTAATTTTGGTAAATTATCAAAAAACAGTCCTGTTTTTGATTATGATAAACTTCTTTTTCTAAACTCAAGAGCAATAAGGAATTTAAAACCTGAAAGAATTGCCGATATCCTTTTTGAAGATAAAAAAATAAAAGAAGAATTTGAAAATGTAAAAATATCACGAATATTTGATCTTATTGAATTGATAAAACCGAGAATGAAACTTATAAATGATTTTATTCATCATTTTAGGATCTATCTTTTTGGCAATTTTAAATATGAGCGGAGGGAGCTTGAATCTTTGTCTCTTAAAAGATCAATAGTCGAATATTTGGAAGCATTTATTATTAAACTTTTCAAAACAGATGATTTTTCATCTCAAAACATTGAGATTCAGCTTAGAAATATTGCGGAAGAGCTTGAAGTTGAGGCAAAAGTCCTTATACATCCAAGCAGGTTTGCACTTACCGGAATGAATGTAAGCCCTTCGGTTTTTGATGTTTATTCTTTCTTGGGAAAGGAGGAATCGGTTAAAAGGTTAAAAAATTTTTTAAATTATCTTAAGAAGAATGTTTTTACCCATTAAGGATTATAACCCTACAAAATCCGTTGCTTATGTTACAATTCTCTTAATTGTTATAAATATATTTGTTTTTTTTTATCAGGGAGTCATTTCAGAAAAAAAGCTTCCCTTTTTTATCAACCACTATTCTCTTGTTCCTTATGAAGTAACACATTTTTCAAATGTTAAAATTCTCATCGGCAAAGATTCGTGGGGTTTTCCGATTTATGAAAACAGAAAAACAACTCCCCTTATAACAATTCTTTTTTCAATTTTTATGCATGGTTCTTTTATGCATCTTTTTGGAAATATGCTTTTTTTATGGATTTTCGGAAATAATATTGAAGATTATCTCGGGAAATTTCTATTTCTATCATTTTATCTGATGTCTGGTTTTGCGGCAGCATTTACGCACATTCTTTTTAATATCTCTTCCATGATTCCGGTTATTGGTGCGAGCGGAGCGGTTTCGGGCATAATGGGAGCATATTTAATACTGTTTCCGAAAGCAAAAGTAAAAACATTGGTACTAATTATAATTTTTATTACTTTTTTTGATATTCCTGCTTGGATATTTCTTGTTATCTGGTTTGTGTTTCAATTTTTTTATATGGGGAGCGGAAATATTGCATGGCTTGCACATGTCGGAGGTTTTATTTTTGGTGCGGCTTTTATTAAAATATATATGATGAAGAGACCTCATCCCGGGATAGTTTCGGAGAGAGATTTTTTCGAGGAGGAAAATTGACTGATAAAAAAATTGTTGAAACCAAAAATGCTCCGGAAGCTGTCGGACCATATTCACAAGCTGTATTTAGCAACGGATTTATTTTTTTATCCGGACAGATAGGTATTGATCCTAAGCAAGGAGCAATTGTCGAAGGAGGTGTTGAAGTTCAAGCAGTTCAAGTATTTAAGAATATAAAAAATGTTCTTGAAAAAGCAGGGACCGATATGTCATCTATTGTTAAAGCAACCGTTTTTTTAAAAGATTTGACAGATTTTACAAATGTTAATGCAATTTATGCGAAAAATTTTTCCAAACCATTCCCGGCAAGATCAACTGTCGAAGTTTCAAATCTCCCGTTAAATGCTTTAATAGAGATTGAAGTTATAGCTGTAGTATAAAAAATTTTTTTTTGTTATATTTTGCTAATGACAAAAACAATTAACAGAAGAAAATTTATCTCAAATTCCCTATATGTTGTATTAGGTGGACTTTTTTTTGACGGCTGCAATGTCTTTACTAATAAAAAAGAGGATATTATTGTAATTGGTGCCGGAATTGCAGGACTTGCCGCTGCTTCAAAATTATCACTTTCAGGATATAATGTTACAGTCCTTGAAGCCAGAGATAGAATAGGCGGCAGAATTCACACCGTTGATTTTAATGGGTTTAAAATGGATGCGGGTGCATCCTGGATTCATGGTACAGACGGAAATCCACTATATTCCTTCAGCCGGGAAAACAAGATTTCTACTGTTGCTACCTTTGATGATCCTTCATATCTTTATGATTTTGACTCTTCGGAGATAACCGAAGATGATTGGGCTGCAGTAAAAAAAAATCTTGATTTTTTATTTGATGAATCATTAAAAAACCCGAATATTCCTTTAAAAGAATTAGCAATCCAAACTGAAGCCAAATTAAATCTTTCTGATAAAGAGAGACGTCTTTTTTACGGAGCTGTAAGGACCGAAGTAGAAATACCCTATGCAGAAGACAGCAATGATTTGTCTTCAAATGTTTTAAACAGTGATGACTCATTTCCTGGAAACAATGTACTGTTTCCGGGAGGGATGAGTCAGATAATAAATAAATTGGCTTCCGGACTGAATATTATAAAAAATACCTTTGTTACGGATATTCAATACTATTCTAATAAAGTTGAGGTTTTTGTTACAGATTATTCTTCAATAGAAAAGAAGAGATCTTGTCATGCCTGTCACGGGAATAAAGATGCAACTAAATTAATTTCGGGAAAATCCTATAAAGCTGATAAAATTGTTGTTGCTTTGCCGCTTGGAATGCTTAAAAATGAAATAGTTACTTTTCATCCTGAATTGCCATCAATAAAAAAAGATTCAATTAACAATACGGCAATCGGAACTATGAACAAGGTGTTTTTATATTTTGAAAAAAGTTTTTGGCCGAAAGACGGATATTTTATAGAATATTTTAAAAATAATGCTTCGGAGATGATGATTTATGAAAGTTATGCTCCAATTGGGAATAAAAATGTTCTAATAGTATTTCTTGCCGGAAAACAAGCGAGAAAAATTGAAAAGATGAATATTGATGCGACAAGAGATATGGTGATTTCCGATCTGAGGAAAATATACGGTTCTTCAATTCCCAACCCCACAAACATTTATAAAACAGGATGGCATACCGATCCCTTTGTACTGGGATCTTATCCGCATATTCCACCCGGTTCAAAATTGTCCGATTGTGATAAAATTGGATATTCAATTGATAATAAAATATTTTTTGCAGGTGATTCAACAATTTCGAATTATCTCGCAACGGCACATGGTGCTTATATTTCGGGAATTAAAGCTGCAAATGAAATAATTAGGAACAGATAATCTATTTAAAACTCTTGAAATATTTTTTTATGTCAGCTACATTAAGCACATGAAATTTCTTTTATCATTAATTGTTTTAATGATTATTACTTTTGCCGGAACTAAATTTTTTTCAGGGAAAAAAGATCTTTCACTTGGTATAAAAAATATTTTCTTCACCGGTTTGGAATATATTATTGTAGGATTTATATTAGGTCCTGTTATATTTAATATTCTTGATGGAGATTCTATTGTTAAGTTTGAGCCGTTTACCGTTTTCGGATTAACATGGATTGGATTTTTGTTTGGAATTCAATTTGAATTTAAACAGTTAAAAAAACTTCCTAAAAAATTTTTTTCAATTACAATTGTACAGGGGATTTTTACTTTTATATCAGTTTTTCTGGCTATCAATTTTATACCTCCTCTTTTTTTAAAGAGTCAAAAAACCGATATTTTGATAAGTGCATTAATACTTGGAAGTATATCCGTTTCAACAGCACCATCTGCTCTTTCTATAGTAAATAAAAATTTTAGGTTTAGAAATAGAAAATTGTTTGATTTATTAAGGTATATTTCAAGTGTCGATTCTCTATTATCAATAATTATATTTTCTTTTCTTGTCTCTTATTTGGTAAATAATAATTTTCCCGGAATTAGTATTTTGTTATTTGCAGAGTGGATATTGATTACAATATTGATAGGAGTAATACCTGCATTTTTCTTTTCGTTTATTTTAAAACTTTCAAAGAAACATTATGATTTTATTGCAATTTTAATAGGAATTATTGCATTTACCGGAGGGCTTGCATTTCATTTTAATCACTCTTCACTTGTCTCCGGGTTTTTTGGAGGAATTATTCTTGCAAATCTCTGTAGAAAAAGAGTAGATGCGATCATTTTTTTACAAGAAGCTGAAAAATCAATCTATATATTAATCCTCCTTTTACTGGGTGCAAGCCTTGATTTATCCGTAAGTTTTATTTTTATTTTCTTTGCTATATTTTTTTTATTCAGAGTTTTTGGAAAATTTACCGGAAATTTTATCGCGATTAAATTATTTCCGGCAAATTTTAGTATTCCAAATACCGTAGGATTGGCTCTTTTGTCGGAAGGAGGTATTGGCTTTGCAATTTTAATAGATTTTCACTTACTTTTCCCCCAATATGGAAAAATAGCTATTGTAATTGTGCTTTTGTCTGCGGCAATTACCGAATTAATCAGCCCTAAATTGATATTGTCTCAATTTAGTAAAAAAGACCCGACAAAAAACAATGATTTTTCAGAAGACCTTGAAGGATAATGAGATATAAAATAATAATAATATTAATTTTAATATTTGCAATGTTTTTTATAATAAATTCAAATAGTAATAAAAAAATATCTCCAACTCTTATGATCGGCTTTATGCTTTTGGCATCATATATAATAGGAGATTTTTTTGAAACCTTAAAATTACCGAAAATAACGGGATATATTATATCAGGTCTTCTATTCGGTCCTTACATATTAAAATTTTATTCTGTTGAAACCGTTAAAGGTCTATCGTTCCTAAACAGTATGGCACTTGCTTTCATTGCGTTTAATGCCGGAGCCGAGTTGAGAAAAAAAGATTTGATAAAAAACATTAGGGTGATCACATTTTTAACAATAGGAGTGACGGTTTTTGTTTATTTGGGTGTTACGCTTTCCATATATTTTTTATCCGAAATAATTCCGTTTATGAAATTTCTCCCGATTTCCGCAAAGATCGGAGTTGCTTCGATATTCGGAGTAATTTCCGTTGCAAGATCTCCATCTTCGACAATTGCCATTATTAATGAAACCGGAGCGAAAGGAAGTTATACAAATGCAATATTAAGTTCCACGATTGTAACAGATGTACTGATAATTATACTTTTTGCGATAACTATATCGACCGGAGAGATTCTAATAAAAAGTTCAAAATCATTTAATCCGCAATTTATTTTTTATTTGGTTGTTGAAATATTACTTGCCTTTTTTATCGGGTTTGTTTTGGGATATTTTATTCTTTTCCTAATGAATATGGTTAAAGTTGAGTTTTCTATCCTTATAATAGCCTTGGGGTTTTTTGTAATAAAATTTTCACATTTTTTAGGAAACTATATTGTAGAAACATATGAAATAAGTTTAAATCTCGAACCGCTGCTTATATGTATGGCAGCAGGGTTTACAGTACAAAATTTTTCAAAACAGGGAGAAATCTTTT
>CAZWFY010000027.1:23557-34188 GCA_964633415.1 uncultured Clostridia bacterium
TGTATGGCAGCAGGGTTTACAGTACAAAATTTTTCAAAACAGGGAGAAATCTTTTTAAAAAGGATGGAGAAGGTTTCAATACCGATATTTTTAACCTTTTTTTCAATTACAGGTGCTTCAATAAATTTAAATACATTGGCACAAGGATGGTTTATTGGAGTAATTGCTTTTCTTTCAAGAATTCTAACAATATATGCAGGTTCATTTATAAGCGGAAAAATGGCAGGAGCAATAGAGAGTATAACAAAATGGGGATGGATGGGTTTTATTACACAAGCCGGAGTCAGCCTTGGGTTATTATCCGAAGTTTTAAGAAGGTTTCCCGAATTCGGTACAAAAATACAAACTATTCTTATTGCAACAATAACTATTAATCAAATTGTAGGTCCTATATTATTAAAATACGGACTGACTTTATCAAAAGAGACTCGTAATGAAAGATCGGTAAGTAAAAAATCTTAAAAAGATTTATTAATTGACTAAAAGATATTTTTTAAATAATATTAACTATTATGAAAATCAGTGATTATTTAACAAGGGATTTGGTTGAAATTGATTTAAAATCCGCAGCTTCAAAAACCGAAATATTTATGCAGCTTTTAAAAACAGCACATTCGCATAATAAAATCATAGATAAAAAAATTGCACTGGAAGGACTTCTGGAAAGGGAAAGACTCGGATCAACGGGTGTAGGGAAAGAGATTGCGATCCCACATACCGGAATTGCAGATTGTAAAACCATTATTCCCGTTATCGGAATCATTAAAAACGGAATGGCATTTGAATCCATAGATGATATTCCAGTTAAAATTGTATTTATGATACTCTTCCCGGAAAATGATGTTACTCTTCAGTTAAGATTTTTAGCAAGGGTATCTAGATTACTTAGAAAGGAGGAACTTAGAAAAGAGTTGATAAAATCCGATTCTCCCGAGAGAATAATTGAAATTTTCAGATCATATGAAGACAAACATTTCGGATAAGAAAAGAATATGAAACTTGCTATTATCATACTTGAGAGAATAGAGTTGCTTGAAGATCTTTTGTCGGCATTTCTTGAGATTGGCATTGAGGATGCAAATGTATTGGATTCATCCGCTATGGGTCATATAATTTCTGAGAATATTCCGATATTCGCCGGATTAATGGATGCATTTGCAGGGAGTAGTCCGATAAGAAAAACAATTATATTTACGGTTAGTAACGAGATGAAAGAAAAAGTAATTGAAGTTTCAAAAGATATTTGCAGTGATATTGAAGAAGAAAAATCCGGAACACTATGCTTTTTACCACTGGAAGATATAATTGTTTTAGGTTAAGTTTTAAGATTTAAATTGATTTTCGATCTCTTCAAATTTGTTGTATAGATCGGTTATATCCTTTGAACTTTTAAGAGTATTGACAATTTTTGTATTGCTGACCATTCTTGCAATAGATGCCAATGTTTTAAGATGGTAACTAACATATTGATCATTACTCATAATTAAAAATACCAGAAAAACATCTTGATTATCCGGTGCTTTATACGGCATTCCGTTTCTTATAAGACCAAGAGAGATAAAAAAATCTTTAAATTTATCACTAAAAATATGTGGAGTTGCAACACCTTTTCCGATAGCAGTTGAACCCAAGTTTTCTCTTTTTATGAAAAGTCTTTTGATAAGCTGACTTTCACCGATTATATCTTTAGATTTCAAATGTTTTGAAAAATATTGATAAAGCTCATCGGTATCGGTAAAACTATCTTCAATAAAAAGTGTATCCTTTTTTATTAATTGAGAAACTTTCATTATAAACTCCTTTTTACATCATCATTGGTTTCAAAGCTTAGGTCTCTTCCGGGTGAGATTAAATAGAAATTTTCATTATCATCTGTTCTAATCTCAAACGGAGAACCCCAAGGATCAGTGATCTCGTTTTTTGTTCTTAAATACATGGGGATCAAATCATTAAGTGTCTCCGGAAAATTCCCATTATCTATATAATATGAATCAACTGCTCTTGAAATTGTCGTTAATTGATCAATTGCAATAGAATTTTTAGATTTATTATAGGCTTTTACCGGATTTGAAAATACGGAATCTTTTTTTTTAGAATTACCGCATGAAGCCATAACCGCCAACAATATTGTTATAAGAATAACTCTTAAATATTTATTCATTTTCATATTTTATAATATGAAAAAAAAATAAACAACTGGAATAAAAAAAAGTATTAAGGTAGTATAATATTGATATGTTGGAAGATAATAATACATCTAAAGAAGAACTTGTTATTGAGATAATTGAAAATCTTGATCTTTTTAAAGGTATCTCAAGAACAGTTCTTGTAAAACTCGCAAAACTTTTCGATGAAAAGATTTTCAGTAAGGATGAATTTGTATTTAAAGAGGGAAGTGTCGGAGATTCAATGATGGTTGTTGTTTCCGGAGAAGTGAGAGTATCACAAACGGAAGAAACGGTTGAAGAAGCTCTTGTTGTTCTTAAAAAAGGAGATCTTTTCGGAGAGATGGCAATGCTTGAAGAGCTCCCGCGAACTGCTACGGTTATATCCAATACAAATGTTATTCTTCTTGAAATCAGAAGAGTGGATTTTTTAAAATTTTTAAGTGAAAATAGTGAGGCCGGAGTAGAGATACTTTTGAAACTTGCCAGAATTCTCTCTTCCAGATTAAGAGAAGCCGACTCAAAATTAAAAGTTTTTGTCAGTCTTACAAAGTGGCTTTAGAACTTGACAACAATAAATCAATTTTTTCAAGAGCGGTTTTAGCACTCATAGAAATCGGAATGCCTTTCGTATTATAATCCATAGGATTAATTCTAATTAAAGGAGCGTTGTATTTAATTGATGTTGTTTCGGAGAAGTATCGAACGGTAGGGACTGAAATTCCCGCACCGAGTTCAATGATAACAATTTTATTGTTTCTGTTCTTTAAAAGCCAGGATGTTAATCTTCTGT
The DNA here is from genome assembly GCA_964633415.1 of uncultured Clostridia bacterium. GTDB lineage: Bacteria > Acidobacteriota > Aminicenantia > UBA2199 > UBA2199 > CAZNLS01. The sequence continues at coordinate 26,516 of CAZWFY010000027.1, forward strand.
TTTGTTCCTCTGTTCTTTTTGAAATCCAGTTAAAATCCCCGAACATTAATATATTGGGTCTTAAAACAGAACCGCAATTTGGACATTTTGGGATTTCTTCTATTGCTCTCATTGTTTTATGATCTACCTTAATTGAAAATTTGTTTGGGAAAATTTCTTCCGAACATGGTGTTGAACATTGTAAAAAGTTTATAGAACCGTGGCATTCTATAATTTTCTCCGGATCGAATTCTGCTTTTTGAAATTGGCCGTCAACATTTGATGTAAAAATAAAAAAATTCTTTTGTTTTCGATTCACCCATTTTAATAAAACGGAAAATCCGGAGTGCGGTACTGTTTTTCCGTATAAATTCAATCTGTGGCCGTAAAATCCCCATGCCAGTTGCGGGTCGGAAATAAATGTAGAGGGGTTTGCCATGTCATAAAAATTCATATTGATTTTTTTATATGGCGGATAAGAGTTCCAGAATCCTTCATTTCCTCTAAAATCAGGTAACCCCGAATCAACTCCCATACCGGCACCGGCAGTGATAATTATCGCTTCGGAATTTTTTATTGCATCAGCCGCTTGTTTAATTTCATTGTTTATTGATCCCATACTAAATACCTAATCTAATTTAAATAAATTTTCAATTAAAATTTCCGAATTAACTATTTTTTTAGTATAATGACTTCTTAAAAAATCTAAGGAGGAAACAATGAAAAAATATAATTTTTATGCAGGTCCGGCAATATTACCTGACGTTGTTATGAAAAAAGCCAAAGATGAATTTTTAAATTTTCGCGGAATTGGATTATCGGTCATGGAGATAAGTCATAGATCAAAAGATTTTGATATTTTAATAAACGAAGCAAAGGAAAAAATATTAAAACTAATGAATCTTGGTGACGAATATTCGGTATTGTTTCTTCAGGGTGGTGCAAGTCAACAGTTCGGAATGATCCCGATGAATTTTTTAAAGGAAGGAAGTGCGGATTATGTTAATACCGGAGCATGGGCAAAAAAAGCGATAAAAGAAGCCAAACTTTTCGGAAATGTTAATATTCCCGCAAGTTCGGAAGATAAAGATTTCACCTATATTCCAAAAAATATCAATTATTCCGACAACCCGGAATATATTCACATCACATCAAATGAAACTATCGGCGGAGTTCAATATAAGAATTTCCCGGATACGGGGAACACTCCTCTCATTTGTGATATGTCTTCCGATATAATGAGCAGAGAGCTTGATTATAAAAAGTTTTCAATGATATATGCCGGTGCTCAAAAAAATATAGGTCCGTCCGGAGTGACTCTCGTAATAATAAAAAAAGATTTTGTAAATAAGGGTGCTGATAATATCACATCAATGCTTAGCTATAAAACTCATTTTGAAAAGGATTCTCTTTACAACACTCCTCCTTCATTTGGAATTTATATAATCAACCTCGTTCTGGATTGGTTAAATTCAAAGGGAGGTCTGAAGGGAATTGAAAAGATCAATGAAGAAAAAGCAGCTCTTCTCTATAATATTCTTGACGAAAGTGATTTTTATAAAGGTACTGCTGCAGACGAGGATAGATCTCTGATGAATGTAACTTTCAGATTACCCTCCGAAGATCTTGAAAAAAGATTTATCGAAGAATCCGTAAAAGAGGGTTTTGTCGGATTGAAAGGTCACCGTAGTGTTGGCGGATGCAGAGCATCAATTTACAATGCAATGCCGATTGAGAATATAAAAATCCTTGTAGAATTTATGAAAGAATTCGAAAGAAAGAGTTAAAATATCTGTTAATTATCCTAACGGTTTTTAGCAACCGTTAAATCTGCTTATGAAAAAAGAGATATTTTCATCAAAAAAAATCTTATACTTCTGGGCTCCTCTTGCTGCAACGTGGCTCATGATGTCTGTGGAAGGTCCTTTTCTAACCGCTCTTATTGCCAGACTTGATGTACCGAAATTTAATCTGGCTGCTTTTGGTATTGCATTCTCTTTTGCTTTGATTGTTGAAGCACCGATTATTATGATTATGAGTGCATCAACCGCACTTGTGGAAAGCAGAGATGATTATTTTAAACTTAGAAATTATATATTTATTCTTAACTTGGGAATAACCGTCATAATGTTGATCGGACTTTATCCGCCCGTTTTTTATTTTATTGCCGAAAAGTTGATCGGTCTTCCGCATAAAGTTGCAAGGCTTACATACTTTTCATCAATGATCCTTTTACCTTGGCCTGCCGCGATTGGTTTCAGAAGATTTTATCAGGGGATACTTATAAGAAACGGATTGACAAAAAAAGTTGCATACGGAACAGTAGTAAGGTTGATCTTCATGAGTATGACCGCACTCTTTTTTTATTTTCAAAGAATTGAAGGGGCATATCTCGGTGCATTTGCTCTATCTGCCGGTGTTGTTGCCGAATCCGTATTCAGCAGAGTGGTAGTTAATAAAACATTGAAAAAAGTTCTGGAAATTGAACATGACGGATCCGACAAGCTGAATTTTTCTTCAATCACATCATTTTATTATCCGCTTGCGTTAACATCCATCCTTTCACTCGGAGTCAATCCCCTTGTAACATTTTTTATGGGCAGAAGTGTTATGGCAATTGAATCTCTTGCTGTTTTACCGGTGGTTAACTCTTTTATCTTTATCTTTCGAAGCGTGGGACTCTCTATGCAGGAAGTGATAATAGCAATTTTAAGCAAAGGAAGAGGAAATTACAGACTGCTTGTGAAATTTATTAAAAGAACTGCGATTACACTTATTGTTTTATTGACAATTATTGTTTTTACACCGTTTATTCACATCTGGTTTAAAAATGTTGCCGGTTTGACTGTTGAACTTTCCAATTTTTCAATAATACCGGTAAGAATATTATTTGTTTTACCTCTTTTAACGTTGTATATCTCTTTCCAGAGATCTATTCTTGTCCATACAAAAAATACATCTCCGGTTAAGTGGGCTTCGGCAATTGAAATTTTATTAATTGTTTTAGTGCTGTCCCTCACAATATTTGTTTTTTCAATACCGGGAGCAATAGGAGCTGCAATTGCATATCTCGTTGGAAGGATTTGTGCGAATATATTTCTTGTTCCTTATCAGATAAAAGCACAGAAAAAAATTGAGAAAGGATAAGCATAGATTTTCCAAAGTAAAGAATATTTGCTTTTTTTACAGCCTCTATATATATTCATTCAAGTGAAAGATAGAAAATTGAAATATTTTGAAATAAGAGTAGAAGGAATCGTTCAAGGTGTCGGCTTTCGCCCGTTTATATTCAGACTTGCAAAAAAGTCGGGTTTAAAAGGATTTGTGAGAAATGATACGGAAGGAGTGCTTGTTGGAATTTCCTGCAATAAAGAGCAGGTTGAAAATTTTATAAAAAAAATTTATAGCGATTCACCCCCTCTCTCTTTGATAAAAAATATTAGCTTTAAAGAATTTTCACATAGAAGTTTTAAAGATTTTAAAGTAGTTAAAAGTGAATTAACTCTAAAAAAAGATACGTTTATTCCCCCCGATACGGCTTTGTGTGAAAATTGCAGATCCGAGCTTTTTGATATGGATAACAGGAGATTTCACTATCCGTTTACGACCTGCACACATTGCGGACCCAGATTCAGTATTATAACCGATATTCCATATGACAGAGAAAAGACGGCGATGAGTCCGTTTCTCCTTTGCAAAGATTGTAGAACGGAATATGAGGATCCGTTTAACAGAAGATTTCATACGGAACCTACTTCATGCCCTGTATGCGGACCAAAATATTTTTTAAAGAACAAAAAGGGTGAGATAATTTCAGATAAAATTGATGAGATCATTTCGAAAACTATCGAAGAGATAAAAAAGGGATCGATTATTGCAATTAAAGGTGTTGGTGGTTTTCATCTTTCCGGAGATGCAAAGAGTGATGAAGTAGTTAAAAAACTGAGAAAGAGAAAAAAAAGACCGTTCAAACCTTTTGCGGTAATGGTAGAGAGTAAAGCTATTGCAGAAAAAATCTTTCAATTATCAGAAAAGGAGAGTTCTCTTCTGGAGTCAAAAGAGAGACCGATTGTAATATTAAAGGATAAAACAAGAATAATGTCGGAAGATATTGCTCCCGGATTGACATTCACCGGTGTAATGCTTCCCTACTCTCCTTTTCAGATGCTTCTTTTCAACAAAATGAAAAAAGATACAATCTTGATAATGACGAGCGGCAATATCAGCGATGAGCCGATAATTTTCAAAGAGGAGTCATTATTTGATGAACTTGGAGATATTGCCGATCTGTTTATAACTTCAAACAGAGATATTATCCAACAGAGTGATGATTCGGTTATGTTTATTATAAAGGATACTCCGGTTTTTATAAGAAGGTCCAGAGGTTTTGTGCCGGTTCCCTTCTTTTCAAAAAAGACGGATAAGAGGTTTTTTGCAGCAGGAGCGGATCTTAAGAATAGCTTTGCGCTTGCAAAAGAGGATAAAATTTTTTTAAGTCAATATATAGGAGATCTTGAGAGTCCATTAACCGAAGCGGTTTTTATGAGGAGCGTTTCTCATTTTAAGAAGATATTTGATATTGAACCGGAAATATATGTTTCCGATATGCATCCCGGTTATTTTTCTTCAAAAATAGCAGACAGATTGGGAAAAGACAAAAAATCCTTCAAAATTCAACATCATCATGCACATATTGCATCTGTTCTTGAGGAGCATAGCGAGGAAAGCCATGTGATAGGCGTTGCATTTGACGGGACGGGATACGGGCTTGATGGAAATATTTGGGGGGGTGAATTTTTTGTTGCGGATAAATCCGAATTTAAAAGAGTCGGTCACTTCAGTTATTTTAAACTTCCCGGCGGAGAGGCTGCGATAAAAGAGGTGTGGCGGATCGGTGCTTCGTTAATGTTTGAAGCTTATGGCAAAGATTACAGCCCTGAAAACAACGAAAGAAATTTTGTTTTAGAGCTGATAAGAAACAGTATAAATTCTCCGCTTTGTTGCAGTGTTGGTAGATTGTTTGACGGAATATCATCAATACTCGGAATATCGGATATAATTTCAGCCGAAGCCGAAGCGGCACAACTTCTTGAAGAGTCGGCACTTTTAGCAAAAATAAAAAGAGTTTTTCCCGTCAATATTAAAAAAACAGACGATAAATATATCCTGAATACAACCGATTTTGTCCTCGGTGTAACAAACCTTATTAATGAGGGATTGGGAAGAAGTGATGTTTCACTGGCGTTTCATCTCTCCCTTGTCAGATCTTCCGTTGAGCTGATAGAAAAGATCAGAGAAGAGAGCGGCATTAATAAAGTGGCGTTAAGCGGAGGTGTTTTTCAAAACAGATTGCTGCTGTCCGATTTTATAGAAGAGTTGGAAAAAGCTCGGTTTGAAATATTACTTCCGAAAAATGTTCCGTTTAACGACGGTTGTATTGCTCTTGGTCAGATTGCTATTGCCAAAGAGTTGATCAAATAAATTTTGAAAGATCGTCAAAATTTTGAATGTTTTCTATTTTTACATCAATTCCGAGTTCTCTCGAAGTTCTTTTTATAAGTCCGGATAAAACCCTTCCGGTTCCGATCTCAAGATAGTTGTTTATCTTTTTCTCCTCAAGCAGATTGGTCATTGATTTGTGCCAGAGAACAGCTCCCGTGACCTGTCTTTTCAAGCCCTCTTTAACTTTTTCTTTATCGGAGACAATTTTGGAATCTACATTGTTTATTATGGGAAATTTCAGATCGGAAAAAGTGGTGTTATCAATATCGACCGAAAGTTTTTCTTGTGCCGGGAGCATTAATTCGGAGTGAAATGGTGCTGATACCGGAAGCATCACAGATTTTGGAGCGTTAATAAGTTTAACGGCTTCTTCAACTGCATCTTTCTCACCGGAAATGACGATTTGAGAAGAGCTGTTCCAGTTTGCCAGATTGACAACCCCGCTTACGGTTTTGATTTTTTCCTCTATTTCGGAGATCTTTGTACCTATAATTGCAGCCATAGCTCCCTTGCCTACCGGGACTGCTTCCTGCATATATTTTCCGCGTTTGTGAACAAGCATTACCGCATCTTCAAATTTTAATCCCCCTGATGCCAATACCGCAGAGTATTCTCCCAGACTGTGTCCGGCGGCAATTTGAGGAGTTTTTCCCAGCAATGAAAATAAAATATATGAAACCGTTAAAAGAGCCGGCTGGGTATTGTGGGTTAATTTAAGCTCCTCTTCAGGTCCGTTGAAACAGATTTCCGATAATTTATAACCGAGAACTTCATCGGCGGTTTTAAATATCTTTTTCCCCAGATCTGTTTTTTCATAAAGGTCCTTTCCCATTCCTATTACTTGAGATCCCTGTCCGGGAAATAAAAAAGCATAATCTTTCATTGTTCACCTCTGATAATTAATTAATCGGGATTTTATCATTTAATTACAGTTGATTCAATTTTGAAAAGTGATCTTACCATACATTTGGCGAGATTTACCGGGACAAATTGTAAGTTGTATTTACAATCTGTCCCAAATGAAGTATGATGGATTTATGATTAAAAGAGATATTGCATATAAAGTTTTGGAATTCAGCAAACAATATCCGGTTATTACTATTACCGGTCCTCGTCAATCCGGTAAAACCACTCTAAGTAAAATGCTGTTTAAAGATTATCAATATGTTTCTCTGGAAAACCTCGACAATAGAGAATTTGCCGAAAATGATCCGGTTGGTTTTTTGGATTTATATTCGAGCGGAGTAATTATTGATGAAATACAGAGAGTCCCCGATTTAACTTCGTATATTCAGACTATTGTCGATAAAAATAACACTCCCGGAATGTTTGTTTTAACGGGAAGTCAGCAGTTTGAATTAATGGATAAACTTAGCCAGTCGCTTGCCGGGAGAACCGCAATAATAAGGCTGCTTCCGTTTTCGATGTCGGAAGTTTATAAAAAAAACGATAATTTGAATTTGGATTCGGTTTTAAGTACGGGATTTTACCCGAGAATATTCGATAAAGGGTTGGACCCGTATAATGCAATGGAGTTTTATGTTAATACATATATTGAAAGGGATTTAAGGCGATTGATAAATATTAAGGATCTTTCAAAATTTCAAACATTTTTAAAATTATGTGCGGGTAGAACCGGGCAGATTCTAAATATGTCTTCGCTTTCCAACGAATGCGGTGTTTCTCATAATACTGTTTCCGGGTGGTTGACTATTCTGGAGGCAAGTTATTTAATAAAACGTGTAAAACCGTTTTATAAAAATTTTAACAAACGATTGGTTAAAGCACCGAAACTTTTCTTTATTGATACGGGACTCGTCTGTTATCTTCTCGGGATCAATTCCCCTCAACATTTGCAGATGCATCCTTTAAGAGGGGCTATCTTTGAAACTTTTGTATTTTCCGAATTGCTAAAATCAAATTTTAACAGAGCTATGCCTGATAATATCTATTATTTCAGGGACAGAAAAGGGCATGAAGTCGATTTGATTCTTGACAACGGCGTTAATATTACGGGAATTGAAGTGAAGTCGGGAAAAACAATATCAAGTTCTTTTTTTAAAAATTTAAAATATCTGTCTGATATAAGTGATATTAGCATTAAAAATCGCTTAATATACGGTGGAAATAAGAATTATATAAGGGAAAATGTTGAAATAGTAAGCTGGCGGAATGTAAAACAGGAGTAAATT
>CAZWFY010000028.1:0-15361 GCA_964633415.1 uncultured Clostridia bacterium
TCATATTAAAGGGTTGGTTCAAAAAATTTCCGAATCTCAAGATAAAAAAATGTCTTCGTAAATTAAAGTGTTACTTGACTGAATCATCAGTTTGTACAATAATAAAGAATGAAATTCAATTCTGAAAGGAGATTATCATGAATAGTAGTGATAAAGATAGATTATCCGGTAGTTTTAATTATCCCGATGCAGATAATATCGAATCCGAATCTTATATCGGAAAAAGCGTTAAAATAAAGGGAAATTTAACTTCGAGTGGGAAAATCATAATTTCCGGAAAAATAACCGGAAATATTTCAACAAATGGTGAAACGGTTATCGAAAAACAGGGAAATGTTAGAGGGAAAATAGAATCAAAGTTTATTGATGTTTACGGAAGCATTAACGGAACAGTAAAATCCGATGGGAAGATCATTTTTCATTCCAACGGAAATTTTAAAGGAGATCTTGAATATAAGGTCATTATAGTCAAGGAAGGAGCTGTTATTAACGGAACAGCTAATAAAAATAAATAGATAATTCTTTTATAAAATAATACTTTTCAATACTATATCTCTTTTTTCAATTATTCCCGAATCAATTATCTCCTGTCCAGATGTATGTAGTTCGATAAATCCATGATATTTACCTCTCACTTTTTTTCTGGATTTAATATATATTTTACTGATATTTAACTTATCACTATAAATAGTATAAATTTTTCTCATTCTACTTCCAAGCGATCTAATATCTCCGCTCTTTATTTCAATTCCAAAGATATTCTTATATGGAGGTAAAAGAAAAAAACTTCTGTATTTTAATTCTCTTTCAAAATAATCATTTTCACTGTTTATAAGTTTAAGCATATAATGAAAATGAAAAACGGAGATGACAGTTATCGTTCCATTCGGAATAATCAAAGATTTCAAATTCCAAATTAGAGAGAATAACATTTCCGATCCGTTAAACTCATTAATATTAATAAATGATTCGGGTTTTATAAAATAGATACGATCAAAAACCTCTTCGGATATTTTTGTAACTATTTCAGGGCTTGAAATAGTTATCATTTTATTTAAAACTTCCGGATTGTTATATCCACTATCCAATAAGTCCTCGGAAATAACATTAATCTTTCCAACCCCGATCTTCTCTTCGATAGAATCTTTCAAAGACTCCATACTGATACTTTTTATAAGAATGAGCTTACTATCACATTTTAAACATCTGTCAATTTTCACATTTTTTAAATCACAACTGTAACAAGAAGCTTTAAAATCCTTAGAAACTTTCAAAACTCCGCGACAGTTAGGACATCTTATCACCTTTTTACACACAGGGCAGAAAAGCATATCCAATGACTCGGTTCTGCTATTCAGGACAAGCACCCTTTTTCCTCTTTCAAAATCATTAACAATATAATCAATAAATCTTGCAGGCAATATCTTTTCTCCGGGCTTAAGCACTTCCGAAATCACTTCTGCTTTTTTTTCTTCTCTCTTATCCTCAATACTAATTAGATCTTTCTTTAGAAAACTTTCTACGGTAAACGATGCATCATTTTCGATCAGCTCTATTCCGAACACTTCCGCTCTGATTTTTGCAACTTTAACGGGATCTAATCTTGAGAATGGATTCTTCCAGCGTTGAAACAGAGCGGGTTTCTCAATAACAATACGATTTAACTCTTTAAACGGTAGAAAGAGGGAAGTTTCACCTCCTGCTATAAAAACCTGCTCCCCGGAAAAAGCCTTCAACCATATGTTATTTTTCACAGTCCCCTTCTGCTTAGATCCATAAAAAGAAAACAATTCCTTTATTTCATTGCTTTCCGGCAAATTCCAACGCGAGGGCATTACAACCAACATTGAACCTCCGCTCTTCTCAACCTCTTTGATTATTTCGTTATAAAAAGATGAACTATCATAATTAAGTATAAGTTTTCTTGAAAATACCGATTTTTTTTTCTTCTGTCCATTATCAGAGACTAACAAGCTTTTCTCCGAAATACCGGTTTTATAAAACAATTCAATTTCACTTTTTTTGCTTATCTTCAGCAATTCAACATTTGAAATAGAATCAATTCTTATTTTTTTTTCATCTATTGTTGTATAAATATTTTTTACAGATCTCACTGAGGGTGATAAAGAACTATCAAGTAATTTTCCGGCAGACACAAAAAACTCATTAGAAACCCTGTTAACAAATTCCATAAACTTTATTGAAGGTTTATAATGGTCTTTCACAACGCCAATAATATTTTTTACTCTCCCGGAATAGTCCGAATCTTTCGAAATCACCCAACCTGATATGAATCTGTTCCCGAATGGCACTATTACGCGTAATCCGGGATAAATATCTCCGGGTTCACCCCTGAATTCGTAAGTAAAAGTTTCAAAAATATCAATTGATAGTGCTACCTTTATCTTCAAAATTTTCTCCCGAACAGAGAATTACCCTTCATGAACTATCTTAAGAACTTTTTCCATATCACTCCACATTTCCCATTTTACTTTTGAAATCTCATTTCTGTCTCTCTTGTGAAGAATATAAGAGGGATGATAGGTAGGGATAAGCGGAATATCTCCATATTTAAACAGATTCCCCCTTACTCTTGAAATCGCATAATTCTCATTGAGAAGATTATTTAAAGCAACTCTTCCGAGGCATACAATAACTTTCGGATTCAATATTGCAAGCTGTCTTTTTAAATATGGAATACATGCATCAACTTCAGACTTCAACGGGTCCCTGTTGTTAGGAGGTCTGCATTTAACTATATTTCCTATGAAAACAGTCTCTCGAGTGTATCCCATTTTTTTTATAATTTTTTCGAGAAGCTGACCGGCTTTTCCGATAAACGGTTTCCCGAATTGATCCTCTGTTTCTCCGGGCCCCTCTCCGATAAAGATTATATCCGGGTTTATCGATCCTTCTCCCGGGACATAATTTTTTTTACTTTTGTAAAGAGGACATTTTTTACATTTTGAAATTTCAAGATTTAATACATGTATCTCCGAAACCGGATCAGACCTATCAACTTCAAGAAAACCGGCTCCGAATTCGTTATACATATTTAAAACTTCAACAAAATCCTTCATTGTTCTATCTATTCGCCGCTAACCTTTCTATCTCATCCCACAATTTAACCGCAATCTCTCTCTTTGTCATTTTTTCAAATTTTTTCATCTCTTTACCCGTTATAAAATAGACTTGATTCTCATCAACATCAAATGCTCTGTTTTTTTCGGAAACTTCATTTAAAACAATTAAATCCAAATTCTTTCTTACCAATTTTCCCTGAGCATTTTCAAATATGTTTTCAGTCTCAACGGCAAATCCAACCAACAACTGATCTTCCTTTTTTTCTCCAAGCTCCAAAAGAATGTCAGGATTTTTTACAAGTTTTAAATTAAATTTATTTTGCTCCTTTTTCAATTTTTCAGAATAGTATTTAGCACTGGAATAATCGCTTACAGCCGCTGCCATTATCAACACATCGGCAGCTCCATAAAGTTTTAAAACTTCTTCTCTCATTTCAATTGCTCTTTCTACATTTATTACATTCACTTTTTCAGGAATAAAACTTGTTGGCCCTGTAATAAAATTTATATTTTCAATTCCTCTTGCATTTGCCTCATTTGCAATATGAAATCCGGTCTTACCGGAAGATCTGTTTGAAATGAACCTTACAGGATCAATAGGCTCAATAGTCGGTCCCGACGTAATTATTACATTCTTAATCATTTAACTCTCTCCATACAGAATTTGAATATTTCATCAGGAGCCGGGAGTCTTCCACTACCTTCATCGCTGCATGCGAGAGGACCGTTATCAGGTTCAATAATTTCCACACCCCGTTTCTTTAACTTCAACAAATTATCCTTTACCGCACTATTATTAAGCATATTTGTATTCATTGCGGGAGAAATGATAACTTTTTTATAAAAAGATATAAAAACTGTTGACAATAGATCATCCGCTATACCATTTGCCATTTTTCCTATGATATTTGCAGTAGCGGGAGCTATTAAAAGAAGGTCTGAATCTTTTGCCAGATCAATATGCACAATAGGTTTCCCGGGATTGTTAAAAAGTTCGGAATAGACTCTCCCCGGAGCAAAAGTTTCAAAAATAAGAGGGGAAACCAGTTCTTTTGCAGAGCGTGTCATTACTACCGAAACAGAGTTATTGCTTTTTTGAAAAATCCTTAATAATTCAATAGATTTATAAATACTTATTGAACCGGTTACTCCAAGAAGAAGATTCATCACTAACCTCCAGTTAAACAAGTCCTGATTTTTTTAAATAAGAATCAAATATTTTAAAAATCTCTTCTAATGCTATTTTAAGCTTATCATTTATTATGTGAAAATCAAAAAACCCTGAATTTTCCATCTCCATTTTAGAGTGTTCTAATCTTTTCCTGACATCATCGTCTTCACGCTTTTCACGATTAATCAATCTCTTTTTAAGTTTTTCATAATTCGGGGGTTCAATGAAAATAAGAAGTGCTTCCGGAAATATTTTTTTGATTGCTGAAGCTCCCTGGATATCAACATCAAGTAAAAGAACTTTTCTTTCGGAAGACTTTTTTTTTATCTCATCAACGGAAGTCCCATATAAATAATCGAATACCTTAGCCCATTCGATAAATTTTCCATCTGAAATCATCTCTCTAAATTTTTTTTCACTCACAAAATAGTAGTCTACACCCTCTTTTTCTCCGGGTCTCTTTCTCCTTGTTGTATGAGAAACAGAAAACTCAATCATACTGTATTTTTCCTTTAACTTTCCAGCCACAGTAGTCTTCCCGCTTCCTGAAGGTCCGGAAATTACTACGATATTATTCATTCTCAAGTCTCGATGACAGAGCAGGAACGGAAATTGCGGAAAGAACTGCAATTCCATCAGACATAATTATCACAGAGCGTAATTTTTTTCCCATTGTAGCATCAATCACTTCGTTCTTTTCAGTTTTATTTTTAATATACCTTTTGATAGGTGCTGAATTTGATTGAACAATGGCTATTATCTTTTCCACCGCTATGGAATTACCGAAACCTATATTTAAAATTATTTTATTCGACATTCTGAACTTGTTGCTTGATCTTTTCTATTTCTCTTCTGATCAGGAGAATATGTTCATGTATTTTCATAGAACCGGTTTTGGCTGAGATCGTTGAAGTTTCCCTAAGCATCTCCTGAGTTAAAAAATCACTCTCTTTCCCCTTTAATCCCAGTTTTTTGTTGTTTACAAGATTTTTCAGCCTTTTCGTATGAGTCTTCAACCTGCTTATTTCTTCATTTATACAGTTCTTTTCCGCAAGTATTGCAGCTTCTTGAATAATTCTTTTCTCATCTATATCATATTCGGAAACAATCTTTTTTATTTTATCCGAATATTTCAAATATATCTCCTTTTCAAATTCATGAGAACCTTTCTGTAACGGGACCAAGTTCTCATCTATTTTCCCAATACATTCCAATATGGAATCAGAAATCGATTTACCCTCCTCATCTCTACTTTTAATAAACTCTTTTAAAACTTTTTTCACACTATTTCTTATTGAGTTATTTTCTTTAACACTAAAACCGCCGTTTAACCGGTCAAGATGAAAGATCATAGGAATCTTCAACAATGAATCAAGAGAGAGAGTTAATTCACTCTTATATCTCTTTTTAAAATATAGAACTTTATCGAGTATACCGTTTAAAAGATTATCGTTAAACTTTATATCCCAATCCTTTTTTTTAGAATCAAAGATATCTATTAACACTTCAATTTTTCCTCGTAGTATTTTCCCTTTAAAAACATCCTTCACAATCTTTTCAATCTCATTTGAAACTCCGGACCCTTTTATTGTTATATCAAGATATCTGTGGTTTAAAGATTTAATTGTGATATTTATCGAAAAGCCGTCCAGAACAAATCTCCCCTGGGCAAAACCTGTCATGCTTCTCATTATTGCATTATAATATCCATCTCCGGGAATTGCAAATTATAGAGGTTGTAGTAAACTCCTCTTTTTTTAAGTAATTCGCTATGGTTTCCACTCTCTTTTATCTTCCCTTTTTCTATAACTAATATTTTATCCGCTTCAATTATAGTTGACAATCTATGGGCAATTACCAATGTAGTCCTTCCCAACATAACATCCGCCATAGCTTTTTGAATAAGTTTTTCCGATTCACTATCCAGAGATGATGTTGCTTCATCGAAAATCAATATCGGAGGATCTTTTACAATTGCTCTTGCAATAGATATTCTCTGTCTCTGTCCGTTTGATAGAAGTACTCCGCGTTCACCTACAACCGTCTCATATTTTTCAGGAAACCCCTCAATAAACTCCGAAGCTTTGGCGATCTCCGCAGCTCTTTTTATCTGATCTATGGTTACATTTTTAGATCCGTAAGATATATTGTTGTATATGGTATCGTTAAAAAGAAATACATCCTGAGTTACCAACCCTATTTTATTTCTCAATGACTTTAGAGAGATATTTTGAATATTATGTCCGTCAATAAGGATCTCTCCTTCAGAATTCTCATAAAATCTTAGAAGCAGGTTTATCAGTGTTGTCTTTCCCGAACCGGATGCTCCCACTATTGCGACCATCTCTTCCGGATTAGCTATAAAATTTATATTATTAATAATTGGAACAGATTTTTTATATGAAAATGAAACTTCTCTGAATTCTATTTTCCCGTCTATTTCCCCAAGAGTGACCGGATCTTTAACATTACTTATAGGATTTATATTTGACATTATCTGGTTTACCCTTTCATAACCTGCCATTCCCTGTTTAAACTCAATATGAGCTTTAGAAAGCCTCTTTAAAGGATCATACATCATAAAAAGAGAAGCGAGAAAAGAGATAAACTGTCCGGCATCAATGGTACCGTTTGCAATTCTATGCATCCCTATTGAAAAAAGCACTGCAGCAACAACTCCACCGATCACATTCATCAACGGTGAAGGAAGTGAAGATATAAGAGATATTTTTGCATTTATCTTATAGTGCTTCTCGTTCAATTCTTTAAACTTATCTATTTCACTCTCTTCCATATTAAAAGACTTCACAATTTTGTTTCCCATCACTGTTTCCGTAAGAAATGAAGATAATTCTCCAATTGTCTCCTGTGATTGAACAACTTTCTGCTGAACTCTTTTTCCAAATGTTTTTAACAATATTCCCGCGACTGGAACTATTAAAAGAGATATTAGAGCCATCTGCCAATCCATGAAAAAAATTATAAACAGTAGAACAATCAGAGTAAATAATTCTTTAATAAATGATGCAATTGTTTCTGAGACCGAGAATCTGATTTTATCAATATCATTTGAAATTCTTGAAACCAAATCTCCGGTTTTTGCATTTGATAAAAAATCGATCGATTGATATATCATTGATTTGTACAGATTACTTCTTATATTTCTTACAACCTTAAAACCAAGTGTTTTCATATAATAAGAGGCAAGAAAAGAGAAAAGTGCATTGCCGAAAAATGCAAAGAAAAGAAGCTGCGGAAGAATTATTTTAAGATGTCCTTCATCAGTATTGAATATATTCAGTATTATATCTTTGACTATTTTCCCCTTACTGGAAAGATGACCACCGTTCTGAACGGAAATTTCATTAATAACAGGCCATATTACTATTGCAAAAAGTCCTACGAACAGTGATACCATCACCATGAAGATTAGTGAAATGAACAGTCTTGATTTAAATGGTTTGAGCTCTTTTAAAAGGCTGTTCCTGAAAGTCATTTGACCTAATGTAAAGGGATTAGTTCCCGTGATCCTCGGTTTTTTTTCTTGATCTTTTCTTGGAGCTTTTTAATTTCCCCATAATACTAAAATAAATTGGAGACATAAGATATAAAACAACAAGAATAGGGACCGATTTTGATGGATATATTATCATGAATGCGAGTATTGTTGCAATGAAAAACAGGATCTGCAACCCGTTTTTTGATTGCACTATTTTCATCGTTCTGAATTTGACATTAGATATCATAAGAAAAGATATGATGATAACAAAAGCAGAAAACATATACACGCCGATTTCAGTTTTTATCGGTTCTCTGAATACGAGTATGACTGAACCGATTGAAAGAGCACCTGCCGGGATTGGCAATCCTGTAAAAATATTTGACGGGATGGCATCCGCTTCCTTCATAACATTAAACCGTGCAAGTCTTATAACTCCTGCACTTAGGAAAACAAACCCTATAATTTTCCCGAAATGAACATATTCACCCGAAAAACCCCATTTATATGCCAACATCGAAGCAGTGGCACCAAAAGCTATTGCATCAATAAGAGAATCAAGCTGAGATCCGAAATTTGAGTCTGTTTTTGTAAGTCGGGCGATAGTTCCGTCAAAACCGTCAAGAACAACACTTGCCATTATTAAATATACCGCATTTATATAACTATTTTTATATATCTGATTAAGACTTAGATATCCTGCAAACAGACTTAACAGTGAGAACATTGAAGGTAAAAAAGAAAAATTTGTCAGTTTTGAAAAACTGACCCGTCTTATTTTATTAGAAGATCCTTCCTTGTGCTTTTTGATCTTTTCCTCCTTTTTTCCGGTATTATCACTACAAAATTTCGAAAGAAAACCGATACATTATTCTTATACCATAACTCTTAATTTTTTTCATTATTCTCTTCTTCTTTCTTTAATTCTCTGGAATTACGGCAATAAGAGATATAACCTTGCATATTCTTATCTTTACCTATAAGAGACATGGTTGTAATAATTGACTCAACAATCGATTTATCCAATGCATTAACAGAAAGGTAATCCAGCCCCTTCTCAATTGACAAAGATACAAAGTGAGAAGATATCAGCTGTCTTTTAGGTAATCCTTCGGAAAGATCCAATAAATGAGCAATTGTTTTAACTCTCGGGAAATCAATTTTAAACAGTTCCAACGTATTTAAAAACTTTCTGCCATTTCTGCAATCTTCTTCAAGAGGTGTTATTATCGGATCTAAAACTATATCATCTCTTCTGACTCCTTTATCAAGCAGATAGTCTACATATTTCTGTGCAATATAGAGAGACCTTTCCGGAGAACTTGGAATTCCGGAGCCATTCTCCTTTATTTGAGCAACAATTTTTGATTTACCATCTTTAAGGACATCAACAATAGGATCTATCTTCTTTTTATCATAATCAATATCACCTAAAATAATCTCTTTATTTGCCACTTTTGCTATTTCAAGAAGAACATCCGTGTTATTGCTTCTAACAAGAACTTTTCCTCCGAGTTCTTCAATAACCTCTACGGCATTTTTCAAGAACGTCAACTCATTATCAAGCAGAGAGACCGCATTCAATTCTATAAACTCCGCACCATGATCAAGCTGATTTTTTGACTCTTTTGATATATACAAAAAATCCATTTTATTCATTTTATCCAACACTTTTTTATTTGTTGAATTTAGTGAATTTCCAATTATTACAGGCATAATATCACACCATATCCTTTGATTTACAGTTAAGCACCGGGGTTATATTTCCGGTCATATCCGAAAAATTTTTTATCTTTATTTCAAATCCGTTTGTTTTTTTAATTCTGGGTTTCAACTTATTTTTTTTTATCATAAAACCAGTTTAATCAACTGTCTAAATTCTGTAGAATCTTATCAAAATTTGCGTATCCTGTCAAGATTACACAGAATCAAAATTAGTCCGGCAGTTGCTTTTCCTAACTTTACACATATAATCTAATTGAAATGAAAAATGTCAATAATTCTTTTATCGGGAAAAATATTCTCAACTACAAAAGTGAAGAATTCTCCTATCATCAGATAATTACTTCATTCTATAAAAGTGAACAGGCAATTAATAAAATAATTAATAAAAAAAAGATCAGGAAATTCTATTTTTTCAGTAAAAGTTTCACTCATAATTCAATCTCTTTTCCTTCCGGGAACAATGACTTTAATAATGATGCAATAATTTATATAAAGGATACCAATTCCAATAGTTTTAAAAGTTCTAATAACGAAATCCAGGATATTTTTAAATTTAATAGAAAATATGATATCAAAAACATTTCTCTCCTATTCCCTTACATTAATACCGACCCGAGACTTAATTCAGTTAATATAACTTCATCTTCGCTATTTCTCGGATCAATGCTGATCTCAAAGGGTTTTAATATCAAATTTTCAAAAATGGATCTAAATAATACCGAAAGTTGCAGAAATCATTTTAATTCGGATCTGATCGGTTTTACACTTTTTGAGGACTCTTTTGTTGAGTTTAAATCATTTATTAATAATATAGATCTTGATAATGACTCCATCCGTGCAGCCGGGGGTCCTCTCATCACATTAAACCCAATACAGTCAATTTATCACCTTCCTGAAATAAACCTGTTTGTCAGAGGCGAAAGTGAATTTTGTCTTCCTGAAATAATAGATTTGATCAATGAAGGAAATCCATTGAAATTATTATCAATGTCCGGGATTTTTTTCCAAATTCCGGGAATGATAATAATGTCTGATTTTGATACCGTAAATTATCCCGTAAATTTTTCATCTTTAAATTTTAATTTGGATTTTTACAAAGAATCTCAACTCTCAAACGGTCTTGAGATAAATTTTTCAAGAGGATGCTCGAAAAGTTGTATTTTCTGTTCAAGAGTTCAGGGGAAAGAATTCAGAAAACTGGATATTCTTAAAATCAAAGAACTTCTTGTTGAATTCAGACAAAAACTCAACCTCTATTCTAAAGATATCAGCAAATTCAGAACAATAAATATCAATGATGATGATATTTTACAAGATAAAGAATATGCCGTATCTGTTTTTAATACTCTTTCGGAAAACGGTTTTTCAATTTGGGGAATCCAGAGTTCTATCTCATCTTTTTTAAATCGTGACCATAGTGTTAATAGTGAAATAATCAGTATAATCGGCAATAATATCAAGTTTACAAAAGAAAAATTAGTTTGGATAGGAACCGATACATTTTTAAAAAAGAGGGGAAAACGTCTCGGGAAAATTGTCCCCGGGGAAAGAGAACTTTTTCAACTACTATCCCGGTTTGAAAAAGAAAAAATATTTAACTACCACTATTGGATAAGCAGTGATGTTTTGTCAGGATGGGATGAATTTGCCGATGAACTTATTCTTATCGTTGAACTTTCACGTAAATATAATTTCTTCGGACTTCTTCCACACGCACCGTTTATCATACCCTACCCCTCAACTGCTTCATTCAGATTTGTCAGTGCTTCGAAATCTCTTAAAAAAAACATTGTATATAAAAAAAGATATATTGCCGACACACCGATTTTTAATATGGATATAGTCGATAGAGTTGAAACCGATCATCATTTTCTTAATGAATTACTTAAAAATATTAAACCGGATGGAAGAGAGGGATTTTTTGATTATCTAAAAAACGGAAAATTTTTAGATGCCTTGATAAATTCTTACATATTTATCAAACAGGAGAGACTCTATTCAAAATTTGCTTCAGATCAGAAAAAAAATATTATTGAAAAAACAGAAAATAAATTATATGAAATAATTTCAAAGTTTATTTAATATAGGATATAATCGAAAAAAATGGATATTAAAACACCTCTGCTTATTGTTTTTGAAGGAATAGACGGTTCGGGGAAAACCACTATATCAAAAATGCTTTATGAATATTTAAAAAATAATAATTTAAGGGTTTCCTGGTTCAGAGAACCTTCAGATTCAAAATGGGGAAAGGAGATAAGAGAACTCTCAAAAATTTACGATGAAATCCCGATAGATAAGGAACTTGACCTTTTTACAAAGGACAGAAAATGGGATGTAAAAAACAATATTGTTCCTGCTTTTAAAAGGAATGAGATTGTTATTCTTGATCGGTACTATTTTTCTTCAGCCTGTTATCAGGGTGCAAAGGGATTGGAAATTGAGATGATATTAAAAATCAATGAAAAATTTGCTCCTCCGCCAAATGCACTGTTTATTATTGATACGGAAATAGAAACAGCACTCGACAGAATAAAGAGAGATAGAGACTCAACAGCAATTCTTTTTGAGAAAAAAGATTATCTTAAAAAGGTAAGAAAAAACTATTTGAACCTCAAAGAGAAAAATACCTTTATAATTAACGGAAACAGCTCGATCAAAGATGTTTTTTCCGAAACATTAAAACATTTTAATGAACTTTTCCTTAAATGAAAAATAATTTTTTATGTTTATTTATTATTCTTTGTTAAGAAAGATTTTATCTGATCATATATGCCTTCGGAATTCAGCTTGAATTGTTCAAGAAGTTCTTCACGCGAAGCTACTTCAATGATCTCCTCCGGAACTCCCAATGACAGCAATTCCTTCTCGTTAAGATTTTCCGAGATCATAATCTCTCTTACTACGGAATTAAAACCACCGTTCCAAACACCATCTTCAACCGTGACAACAATTTTTTCAGGATCGATCATTTTTACAATGTTTTCTCTGTCAACGGGTTTAATAAATCTTACATTGACAACTCCCAATTCAATCCCATCATTTTTATTTAATTTTTCAGTTGCATCCATTGCTCTTTTAACCATTGCTCCAACGGCAAATATCACTCCATCTTTCCCTTTCTTTATAATTTCACTCTTTCCCAAAGGCAGCATTTGAAAATTTTCTTCAATTTTTACACCAACTCCCTGCTCTTTAGGATATCTAATAAAGACGGGTTTTTTGTATTCCAATCCGGAATAGACCATCTGTCTCAATTCATTCTCATCTTTGGGAGACATTATTACAATTCCCGGAAGTGGTCTGAGAATTGAAATGTCAAAAATACCCTGATGAGTAGGTCCATCTCCGCCTACTAATCCGGCTCTGTCGATTCCAACAACAACTGGAATTTTCATTAGAATTATATCGTGAATTATCTGATCAACCGCACGTTGCAAAAAAGTTGAATAGATTCCAACAACCGGTTTAAGCCCTCCCAGCGAAAGTCCGCCGGCAAAATCCATCATATATTGTTCAGCTATTCCGACATCATAAAAGTTATCTGGAAACTTTTCCTGTACTTTATCAAACCCGGTTCCGGAAGGCATTGCAGCAGTTAGAGCAATAACATTTTTGTCATTTTCAATTATATCCGTAACCGCTTGACCAAAAACAGATGAATAAGACGGAAATTTTCCGCTCTTTTTAAATTTTCCGTTAGAAATCTCGAAAGGAGCGGATGAATGGAAAGAACTCGGATTTTCAACTGCAGGATCATACCCAGTCCCCTTTTTTGTTACCACATGTAAAAGAACAGGGAAATCATATTTTTTTGCTTCATTAAATACTTTTACCATCTCTTTTATATCATGACCATTTATAGGACCAATATATTTTATACCCAGATCATTAAACAGAGAGCCGGGAACCGTCATTACTCTTAAAAGTTTTAATAAATTTCTTACTCCGAGAACAAGACTTTTCCCAATTAAAGGAATTTTAATAAGTACGGATTGAACAATTTCCTTTAATCTTATATATGGACGACCTGTTGAAAGATAGTTTAAATATTTTGATATGCTCCCGACATTTGGAGATATGGACATTTTATTATCGTTAAGAATAATTATCATTTTCTGTTTGATCTGCCCTATATTATTCAAGGCTTCAAAAGCAACACCACCTGTCAAAGCTCCGTCACCAATCACCGCAATAACATCATGGGTTTCACCGTTTTTATCTCTCGCACTGGCAAGTCCTGAAGCAAAAGCAAGAGAAGTTGATGCATGACCGGTATTTATCACATCATATTCACTTTCAAAAATATCAGGGAATCCCGTCAAACCTCCGCGTTTTCTTATCGAAAACATTCTTTCTTTTCTTCCTGTAAGAATTTTATGTGTATAACTCTGATGACCTACATCCCACAATATTTTATCTCCGGGAGCGTCAAAAACTTTATGAATTGCAATAGTCAGGTCAACCGCTCCTAAATTTGATGAAAGATGACCACCATTCCTTGATACTACTTCTATTATTAATTTTCTTATCTCGTTTGAAAGTTTTTTTAACTCTTTATAGGAAAGATTTTTCAAATCCTTCGGATAATTTATTTTATCTAAAATATTCACACTATTTTCTCCTGTAAAACATCATTCTTACTAAATTTAAAAACATATCGGATTCAATCCCGACATCTTTTAAACCTGAAATTGATTTCTTATATAATTCATTGATCATATTTTCAACTTTATCCAAACCGAAATATATAACGGAATTAGGGCTTTCATTTGAGATATCTTTCTTAACTTTCTTCCCCACTTCATATTCATTTCCTTTGATATCAAGAAGATCATCCGCCAACTGAAAACCTACACCTATTTTTTCCCCAACCTTTGATAACTTTTTTTTTTTCTCGCTTGACATACCGATTATCTCTGCAGCACTCAATAATGTCCCTTTAATCAGTTCAGCCGTCTTCTTTTCATGAATCTCCATTATAGATCTTTTGTCTCCGTTAAAAGAGAGATCCAATGCCTGTCCACCCGCCATTCCATTAATACCGATACTATAAGTAAGAATCTTAATAATCTCAATTTTTTTTGTTGAATCAATATCGGCAAAAACTATCTTTTCAAAAGCCATAGTTAAAAGTACGTCACCTGCAAGAAGACCGATTGCTTCATTAAACTTTTTATGAACCGTGGGCATTCCTCTTCGGATATCATCATTATCCATTGCCGGAAGATCATCATGAATCAGAGAGTATGTATGAATATATTCAATTGCAACTGCGATATTTATGGATTTTTCAAGATCCTTGTCAAACGAATCCAACAGTGTTAAAAAAAGTAAAGGTCTTAACCTCTTTCCTTTTAGAGAAAGTGCGTAGAAAATTGAATCTTCCAACCCTCCTTTATTATCATCAATACCATCAATTAAAGCAGAGTTAACTCTCTCGATAAGATTTATATAATATTTATCCATAACACTCTTAGTGAATCAGTTTTTATAACCTATTATAAAGGAAAAATCAAGGATTGCTATCCTGCAATCACAGTTAATCAGGATTGACTAATTACCATTATTTTGATAGAATTCATTTTCACGGAGAGTTGGCAGAGCGGTTGAATGCGGCGGTCTTGAAAACCGTTGAGCCTTAGCGGGCTCCCGGGGTTCGAATCCCTGACTCTCCGATGTTATTTTTCATCTTCTTGATGAAAAATGATATCGTTAAGTCCCAAGTAAGAACTCCGATCCCGGGGTTTGACAAATTCAGAATGGCTGAATTTGCATACCGAATGCAATGAGGTACCCGAAGGGTGAACAATATCAATTGTTCATACATCCCTGACTCTCCGATGTTATTTTTCATCTTCTTGATGAAAAATGATATCGTTA
>CAZWFY010000028.1:15461-33998 GCA_964633415.1 uncultured Clostridia bacterium
TGTTATTTTTCATCTTCTTGATGAAAAATGATATCGTTAAGTCCCAAGTAAGAACCCCGTTTCATACCCAATTATTTTCTTAAATATTTTATTGTTCGTACAACTCTGACAAAAGATTTTTTCTTAAATAACGAAGGAGTTTTAGCTCTCCCTTTCTTGAAGTCCATTATCCAATGACTGGTTCCGTCTTCATTATAATCCTTTGTCCATATACTATTCTGAATTGCAGAGAAAACACTATAAATATGCAAATCTCCATACCATTTCTTCTTTTCCAATATTGAATAAGCTTCATCAAGCGTAGGAAGTCTCCAATTACTAAAACCTGCATATCTGCTTCTATTCAATTTCCTTATCCATTCTTTGGCCTTAGAAAATTTCATTGAAGAAAATGAACCCTTTTGATCCCACATTAAAAAAGTAACTTTATCTATAATAACTTTATCTTTTCCGACTATCTCCGTTTTATACTTATTTTTAAAATTACCATTCACATTAATATTTGAATCATAAAAATCATAATTTTTAATAATCCTTTTTAAACCTTTCATATCTATTTTTCTACTATATGATCTTAGTCTGTATTCACGTTTTACAAATCTTATTTTTTTTTTATTTCTTTTATTGGTTTTTGCTTTTTTTTCTCTGTATTTATTAGAATCAACAGATATATTTTTTCTATGAACTAATGTTTCTCTAAATGATTCGGGTATTTTAAAATCATTTAAGAAAAAATATCCACTTAAGACCGGAATAAAAAAAACAACGATAAAAAATATCAAGATTTTAACACTCTTATATTTAAGTACTTTTCTTACCCATTTTCTCTTTTCTCTACCTGTTTCTTTTCTGCAAATTTCTGCAAGTTTGATCACTTCCGTTCCACTTCTCAATCTCGTTTCACGATCTTTAGACATCATTTTATTAATTAACTTTTGAAATTTTGAATATTTCTTGGGAAGAGTCGGAATTGGTGCTCTTTCATGCTTTAAAGCAATTGATATCAGATCAGATGCGTCATATGGAACTTTTCCTGTTAACATTTCATAAAGAACAACACCAAGACTATAAATATCATTTCTTTCATCAGGTTTATATCCTTTTATTTGCTCGGGACTCATATAATAAGGAGTTCCCATTGAAGTCCCTGTCACCGTTAAACTTTTTTCCGCAGTAAAATCTTTAACAATCCCAAAATCTGCTAATACAGGAGTTTTATCATCTCTGAAAAGAATGTTTTCAGGCTTTATGTCTCTGTGAATTATTCCTGTTTTATGTGCATATTCAAGAGCAGAAGCTACTTTCTTTAAAATATTTATTATTTCATTTTCTTCAAGCTCTTTTCCCTTCTTTGAAGTAATTTTATTTTTTAAATTTCCTCCCTCAAGATATTCCATTGACAAATAATAAATATTTCCGGTTTTCCCTATATCAAAAATATTTATTATATTTGTATGGTTCAGTTTTTTTAATGCTTCTCCCTCATATTTAAATCTTTCAACAATTGATTTATATGAGGGGTGATTCGGAAGAAGGACTTTAAGTGCAACTTTCCGGTTAAAGATAAGATCTTGAGCAAGGAAAATCTTCCCCATTCCTCCCTCTCCCAATTCCTCTAAAATTGTATAACCGGGAATTTCCGGAAAAACGTCCAATTGTTGCTCCTTTCAAATATATTTTATTATATTCTCACTAAATAATCTATAATTTTAATTCATATAAAAGTTTTAATCTAAATTTTACTTGTCAAACTTTATGTAATTTTAATAATATGATATAATAATTTTGGTAAATATTTGAATAAAATGAGTAATTTTACAAAATACTTTATAAAATATCGTTCATTCATTGGTATAGTTGCATTAATTTTCGTGCTTTACCTTTCTCACCCTGATGCAAAATCAATATTGATAGGATTTTTACTTATATTGACAGGTATTTTTTTGAGAGGTTGGGCTTCCGGTTATCTAAAAAAGAACAGAGAACTTGCAACACAAGGCCCCTATGCTTTAACAAGAAATCCACTCTATTTCAGTAATCTAATCCTTGGAACGGGAATTGCGGTTGCGGCAAATAGTATTTACGGATATTTTATCTTTATAGCCTACTATTTGATTTTTTTCCCTGCATTAATTTTAATTGAGAATAAAAAACTTAAAGAATTATTCGGTAAAGAGTATGAAAATTGGGCAAAGGGATTAAACACTTTTTTCCCAAAATTTAAAAAGGTTAATTTTAAAGGTTTTAATATTTCATACTATATGAGAAACAGGGAATATAAAACACTATATTTTTCTCTCTTTATTGTAATTGTTCTTATATTTAAAGCTATTCTGACCTACTAAAAAAACAATCCTTTTTATTTTACAGCTGCTTTATCTATGTCAGATTGATTTTCTGAAGTTTCATTTGAAAAATCCTGATATTTTTTATAGCCCGTTCCTGCCGGAATCAAACGTCCCATTGTTACATTTTCCTTAATTCCAACAAGGTTATCCTCATAACCTGCAATAGCAGCTTCGGTCAGAACTTTTGTAGTTTCCTGGAAAGCTGCAGCAGAAATGAAACTCTCGTTTGCAAGAGCTGCTCTTGATATTGGTAAAAGATGAGGTTTAGCTTTAGCTGGTCTTCCACCTTCAGACAGAACCTTTTCATTCTCTTTCATAAACTTCCACTTTTCCACGATCTGATCGGGGATGAACTTTGTATCACCGACTTCTTCAATTCTTCTCCATTTAATCATCTGTCTGACTATAACTTCAATGTGTTTATCATTAATTCCAACACCTTGCAGTCTATAAACTTCCTGAACTTCTTTAAGTAGATACTGTGCAAGTTTAATTTCTCCAAGAACTGTCAAAATATCTATAGGATCAAGCGGTCCATCCATAAGAGGGGTTCCTGCTGTGATTTTATCTCCGTCACCGACAATTATATATGAACCTCTCGGAATATTATGTTCATCAGGTTTTACATTTTTGTCATCCGGCTGAATGATTATCTTTCTTGACCCTTTCATCAGTTTTCCATAACTAACCGTCCCGTCTATTTGAGCAATCTTTGCAGGATTTTTTGGTTTTCTTGCTTCAAAAAGCTCAGTAACTCTCGGAAGACCACCTGTGATATCTTTTGTTTTAGCAAATTCGGAAGGAATCTTAGCCAGAACATCTCCTACCATAACCTCTTCGCCGTCTTTAACACTTAGGTGAGCATTTACGGGAAGAAGAAATTTTCTCTTTATCTTATTTGTTTTCTTATCTCTGATTATTATCTGAGGTTGAAGTTCATCACGAAGTTTTTCATTCTTAATATCAATAACTATTGTTGTTATTTTTCCGCTTGTTTCGTCTCTATCATTTACAAAAGAAATATTCTCTTCAAGGTCCTTAAGTTCCACAACACCGCTTTCTCTTGTTAATATTGCATTAATGAACGGATTCCACTTAACAATAAGATCTCCCTTCTTGACCATATCTCCATTTGCAACCATAATCTTTGATCCGTAAGAAATGGGATAGATAGCCTTTTCTCTGTTTTTAGAATCTATAATTTGAATAGATCCGGTTCTATTCATTGCAACAATTGAACCGTTTTTATCTTCAACAACTTCAAGATTTGAATATAAAATCTTTCCTTCATAACTGGCGTTTAATGTAGATTGACCTTCTCCACCTGATGCAACTCCTCCAATATGGAAAGTTCTCATCGTAAGCTGAGTTCCCGGTTCACCGATTGACTGAGCTGCAATAATTCCAACAGCTTCGCCAAGATTAATAACTTTTCCGGTTGATAAATTCCTGCCATAGCATTTCTGACAAACTCCCGCCTCGGTATCGCAGGTTATAGCAGTCCTAATCTTTACTTTTAATATACCGTGATCCAGTATTGTTCTTGCAGAATATTCATCAATTAATTCATTTGCTTTAACAATAACTTTTGTCGAATCATCCGGAGAAACAATATCTTCGAGGGCTGTTCTTCCTACAATCCTCTCAAACAGAGATTCTATCTCTTTACCATTCTCTATTATTGCCGAGACTTCTATTCCCTTGATAGTTCCGCAATCTTCCTCTTTCACGATAACTTCAACTGCGGAATCAACAAGTTTTCTTGTAAGATAACCGGCATCTGCAGTTTTAAGAGCAGTATCCGCCAATCCTTTTCTTGCACCATGTGTGGAAATAAAATACTGAAGAACGGAAAGACCTTCTTTAAAATTAGCCGTAATAGGAGTTTCAAGGATATCTCCTGATGGTTTTGCCATCAATCCTCTCATTCCTGCCAACTGTTTTAACTGATCCTGACTTCCTCTGGCTCCCGAATCAGACATTATATAAAGAGGATTGATTGATTCGCTTTCATAACTGATCTTTTTCATAGTATCAAACATCTTCACTTTAATCTGGTCAGTAGCTTTACTCCATAGATCAATAATAGTATTATGCCTTTCTCCCGGGGTTAAGAGACCGTTTTTATATTTTTTTTCTACCTCATCAAGCTCCTTATCAGTATCTTTAATAATCTGTTCCTTCTCAACCGGAGTAACAAGATCCGAAATACCAATAGTAAAACCTGCTTTAGTTGCATATTCAAAACCTGCTTCTTTTAATTTATCAAGTGTTTCGATCGTCGGTTCAAAGCCCAACGTCAAATAGATAAAATATACTAAATTCTGGATTCCCTTCTTCTTTAACAAACCGTTAATATAAGGTAATTTTTTTGGAAGAAGACGATTAAAAATAATTCTGCCCGGAGTTGTTACAATTAATTTATTCTCACCCTCTTTAATTTCAGTCATAGGACAATTTGCTATATCCTGAGGATCAAGAAGATATGCATCAAGATTTTTCATCTCACCGATATACTTCAGACGGATCTTTGAATTAAGATCAACTATTCCGTCTTCCATAGCTTGGAGTGCATCTTTTTCAGAGGCAAATATTGTATTTTCGCCTTTAAGATTATTCTTTGTAAAGGTCATATAGTAAAAACCCAGAATCATATCCTGAGTAGGAACCGCAAGAGGTCTGCCGTTTGCAGGATTAAGAATATTATTAGTGGAAAGCATAAGAAGGCGAGATTCGGCTTGAGCTTCAAGTGATAAAGGAACATGAACAGCCATCTGATCTCCGTCAAAATCAGCATTAAATGCAGGACAAACCATCGGATGAAGAGTTATAGCATTACCTTCAACAAGATGAGGTTTAAATGCCTGGATTCCGAGCCTGTGAAGTGTAGGTGCTCTATTTAAAAGAACCGTATGCTCTTTAATTACTTCATCAAGAGCATCCCAAACCTCATTTCTGTTCTCTTCAACCCAATTTCTTGCAACTCTGAGTGTTGTAACCACTCCCTTTTTTTCAAGTCTGTTGTAAATAAAAGGTTTGAAAAGTTCGAGAGCCATTTTTTTCGGAATTCCGCACTGTTCAAGTTTTAGTTTCGGATCGACTACAATAACCGATCTTCCGGAATAGTCCACCCTCTTTCCAAGTAAATTCTGTCTGAATCTACCCTGTTTGCCCTTTAAAGAATCAGATAGTGATTTTAAAGGTCTCTTTTGTGAGCTCATATAGCTTTTATTTCTTTTCTGATTATCAAAAAGAGCATCGACCGATTCCTGAAGCATTCTCTTTTCATTTTTAATTATCAGTTCAGGTGCTTTAAGATCGAGCAATTTTTTTAATCTGTTATTTCTATTTATTACTCTTCTATAAAGATCATTTAAGTCCGAAGAAGCAAATCTTCCTCCGTCCAATCTTACTAAAGGTCTAAGATCAGGAGGCATTACCGGAATAACATCAAGAACCATCCATTCAGGTCTGTTACCGGAATTATAAAAATCTTCAACCAATTTCAGTCTTCTTGCCATAGTTTTTTTTCTTTGAATTGACTTTTCAACAGTTAGTCTGGATTTTAATTCGGCAAACTCCTTAGCAAGATCAATTTTTGATAAAATTCCATGAACAACTTCAGCTCCGGTTCCGGCTTTAAAAGAATCAAAGCCGTACTTTTCAACAAGATCATTATACTCTTCTTCCGTCAATATCTGCTTATATTTCAGATCGGGGACCGTTCCCGGATCAGTAACAATATAATTTTCAAAATATACAATATTTTCAAGATTCTTTCCGGATATTTCAAGTAAAACGGCTATTCTTGAAGGAACTCCTTTAAAAAACCATATATGAGCAACTTTTGAATTTAACTCAATATGCCCCATTCTTTCTCTTCTTACAGAAGAAAGAGTAACTTCAACTCCGCATTTTTCACAAATTATTCCTTTATATTTAAGACCTTTATATTTGCCGCATAGACATGAAAAATCCTGTGTCGGACCAAATATTTTTGCACAGAAAAGACCGTCTCTTTCAGGTTTAAAAGTTCTATAGTTAATCGTTTCAGGTTTTGTAACCTCACCGGATGACCAACTTCTTATTGTTTCCGGAGAAGATATGCTTACTTTAACTTTAGCATAATCCATTATATTAACTTCTGATTTTTCTTTCCTTAATCTTTGCATTATTTCTCCTTAAACTTATGAAATATTTGCTATATTTTCCGCAACCTTGGCTTCATCCGTTCCTTTATCCTTTCTAATCAATTCCATATTCAAGGTCAAACTTTTCAACTCTTTTATCAGTACATTAAAAGATTCGGGAATTCCAGGATTAAAATCCATAGTTCCCTTAACAATTGCAGAATATATTTCATTACGACCACTGATATTATCGGATTTTATCGTCAATATTTCCTGCAGAAGATAGGCCGCACCATAAGCCTCAAAAGCCCAAACTTCCATTTCTCCGACTCTTTGACCACCAAATTGAGCCTTTCCGCCAAGAGGTTGCTGAGTTATCAACGAGTATGGTCCGGTTGATCTAGCATGAATTTTATCATCAACCATATGTTCAAGTTTCATTATGTACATATATCCAACGGTTACTTTATTCCTGAAAGGATCTCCGGTCAATCCGTCATAAAGAGTTACTTTTCCATCATCAGGAAGTCCTGCTTTCCTCATATATTCAATAACTTCTTCCTCAGATGCTCCGTCAAAAACAGGTGTTTCAAAATGAACTCCTAATATTTTTGCAGCCCATCCTAATATCAATTCATATATTTGACCTACATTCATTCTCGAAGGAACTCCAAGAGGATTCAATATTATGTTTATGGGAGTTCCGTCTTCAAGAAAAGGCATATCCTCTTCGGGTAATATTCGTGCAACCACACCTTTATTACCGTGCCTTCCCGCCATCTTATCACCAACGGATACTTTTCTGTTTACAGCGATGAACACCTTTACGATCTTTATGATCCCCGGGGCAAATTCATCGCCTTTCTTCATAAGATCGATCTTTTCGACATTTTCACGTTTTATAGCTTCAATATATAAATTTGTCTTAGATTCAATTTCATTTATCGATTCAATAACGGAAGCGGATAATCCTTTTTTGAGTTTTGCAAGAAAATCTTCATCCAGTTCCTTTAGAATCTTAGCTGTAATAGATTCTCCTTTCTTAAATTTATTGTTTCCCACAGAGACAGACTTAGCAAATTTTTTCCCTTTTAGCAGACTTTTAATTTTCTCAATTTTATCCGATCTTATAACTTTTTTTTCATTTTCTTCATATCTTTCAAGTTTTTTTATTTCAAGTTCATCAATATCAAGTGCTCGCTTATCCTTCTCAAGTCCGCGTCTTGTAAATACTTTTACATCAATAACCGTTCCTTCAACTCCGGGAGGACAATAAAGGGAAGTATCTTTAATATCGGAAGCCTGTTCCCCAAAAATTGCTTTAAGGAGTTTTTCCTCAGGAGTCAACTGTGTCTCACCCTTTGGAGAAACCTTTCCAACAAGAATATCACCGGCTTTAACCTTGGCTCCAATCCTCACAACACCGTTTTCATCAAGATTTTTTAAAATATTTTCCGACACGCCGGGAATTTCAGCTGTAATCTCCTCTTTACCCAGTTTTGTTTCTCTTGCTTCGAGAGACTCTTCCACAATGTAAATTGAATTAAAAACAGAATCTTTTACAAGTTTTTCACTTAAAATAATAGCATCTTCATAGTTATATCCCCGCCATGGTAAAAAAGCTGCAAGAATATTTCTGCCGAGAGCAAGTTCACCCTTATCTGAACCGGGACCATCGCACAAGATCTGACCCTTTTCAACTCTCTCTCCGGTTCTAACCAGTGGTCTTTGATTTATTAAAGTATTCTGATTTGATCTTCTAAACTTTTTCAGTTCATACAGATCGGCAGTAACTCCTACATGATCTTCATTCTCATTAAAATCAGCCTTTACAATAATTCTTTCGGCATCGGAATTCATTACAACTCCGGATCGTTTACAAACTATAATACTACCGGAATCTTTAACTAACTTATACTCCATTCCGGTACCAACGACCGGAGCTTCGGGATTTATCAGAGGAACAGATTGCCTCTGCATATTAGATCCCATCAAAGCTCTGTTAGCATCATCGTGAGAAAGAAAAGGAATTAACGCAGCAGAAACGGAAACTATCTGCTTAGGTGAAATATCCATGAAATTAACACTCAAAGGATCGGCAAGAATAGTTTCACTTCCTTTACGTGAATTTATCTTTTTAGTTAAAAACTTTCCATCTTTATCTATCTTTGCATTTGCTTGAGCAATTGTATATCCTTCTTCCTCCCAAGCAGTAAGATAGAAAGGATGATATTGATACAAAGGAAGTTCTTTCCCCTTACTCTTTAAGAGCTTTATCTCTTTTTCCAACTCACCTTCTTCAACGATTTCTTTATATGAAAACTTCGATTCACCGGGATATAGGATAAGAAAGTGGTTTAAAACCTGACCGTTTATAACCTTTCTGTAGGGAGTCTCTATAAAACCGTAATCGTTAACTCTTGCGTATGTTGTAAAAGAAGAGATCAGACCAATGTTAGGACCTTCAGGAGTTTCAATCGGACAAACTCTTCCGTAATGCGAGGAGTGAACATCTCTCACTTCAAAACCTGCTCTTTCTCTGTTTAATCCTCCGGGACCCAATGCCGAGATTCTTCTTTTATGTGTAGTTTCCGCAAGCGGATTTGTCTGATCCATAAATTGTGAAAGTTGAGAAGTTCCGAAAAACTCTTTAATTGCTGCAAAAACCGGTTTAGTATTTAAAAGCTCACGCGGAAGAAGAACGGAAATATCCTGAGAATTGGTTATTCTCTCCTTTATAATCTTTTCAAGTCTAAGAAGTCCGATCCTAAATGCATTTTCAACCAGTTCTCCAACTGCTCTTATCCTTCTGTTTGCAAGATGATCGATATCGTCCGTTTTCTTTTTCCCTGTTCTGTCATATTTAAGTTTTAAATAGTATTTTAAAATTTCCAAGATATCTTCGAGCGTAAGAACAAATATATCTTTTCTGCAGCTTTCCTTAAGATTTAACTTAATATTCAACTTTAATCTTCCAACTGAAGAGAGATCATATCTTCTCGGATCGGAAAGCATGTTTTCAAAGAATTTTTTAGAACCTTCCAGTGTGACCGGTTCCCCCGGTCTCAATTTTTTGAAGATCTCAATAAAAGCATCTCCCTGATTTTTGGGAACTCTTTCTTCATAGTCATCACTCTTAATAACTACTTTGCTTGTGAGTTCAATATCCTTTTTCTTTCTGTCCTTTCTAAGAGTATAAGCAATAATAGGTCCGAACTCCTCCTCTTCACTTTCAGGAAAGAATACTTCAAAACTTTCATTGCTTTTCCTTAATTTTCTTATCTGAGTAGTTGTTACCAAATTGTTACTAATTAGAATTTCCTTTAGATCTACAGCCGAATACATATCTTCAAAAAGTTCAACATCAACGGGAACAAACTCAATATTAGCCTTCTCTAGATCAGTAATATGCTTGATCATAAGTTTGGTTCCGGATTTTAATATTTCTTTACCTTTTGAATCAACGACAGGAGCGGTCAATACCGCATCCTTTAAAAATCTTGAAGTCTTCAGATAAAAAATACCATTTTCAACCCTTGCAGGTATAAGAGTATAGAACTCTTTTAAAATATCATAATCATCACTTAAACCCATAGCTTTTAAAAAGGTTGTGATGTTAATCCTTTTTGTTTTTTTATCAAGCCTTATCTGTAATAGATTTAATTTCTCTTCAAGCTCGATCCAAGCCCCTCTTGCAGGTATGATCTTTGCACTGTACTCTCCCCTCGATTTTCCCGGGAGAAAATATACGCCGGGAGATCTCTGGAGTTGAGATACAACAGCTCTTTCCGTTCCATTAATGATAAAGGTAGCTCGTTCGGTAATATAAGGAATTTCTCCAAAAAATATTTCCTGTTCCTTAACATCTTTAATAACTTTTTCGCCCTTTTTATCTTCATCATAAAGTGCCAGTCTTAACTTTACATTCATTGGAATCGAATAATCGAATCCTTTGTCCAGACACTCTTCAGGAGAATACCTGATTTTCAGTTTTACGTTATCTCCACACTTTTCACAAACCTTGTATTTAACGGTTCCCTTCGAAACACATTCCGGACAAACAGAATTTTCTCCCGGTATTATATCAGCACCTAAAACTGCACCGCATTTTTCACAATAAGGTTTGGAAAGGTCTATTCCATGAAGATTTCCGCATTTACATGACCACTCTCCGAGAGAATATGAGTCAAAATCAAGAATAGCGGTTTCTTTAAAATCCGTAATTGGGAATATCGATTTAAAAGCTCCCTGTATTCCTATATTCTTCCTCTTCTCCGGAAGTTCATTGATCTGCAAAAAAGTTTTATAAGATTTAATTTGAACTTCGAGTAAATTTGGAATTTCAACAGGTGTATCAATCTTTGAAAAATTTACTCTTTCAATATATTTTTTATTTTCTGGCATACTTATCCCTTAATTTTTAAATTTCCGTTTAATAAAAGAAAAATCATCTACTTGATTTCTACTTCTGCTCCTACATCTTCAAATTTCTTTTTGATTTCCTCAGCTTCTTCCTTAGAAACACCTTTCTTTATTTCACCGGGAGACTTATCAACTACGTCTTTAGCCTCTTTCAAACCAAGATCAGTAACTTCTCTTACAACTTTAATAACATTTATCTTCTTAGCACCAACACTTTTCAGAATAACATCAAAATCTGTTTTTTCTTCTGATTCAGCCGCTGCTCCACCTGCAGGTGCTGCCGCAACACCGGCAACAGGCATTGCTGCCATTTCCGCTTTAATACCGTATCTTTCCTCGAACTCTTTAACATAATCAGCCAGTTCCAATACTGTCAACTTGTCAAGATGTTTAAAGAAATCCTCCTTTTTCATTTCAGCCATTGTTATTTTCCTCCTTTTCTTTTTTATCTTTTAAATTTTTCATTAATACCAACATTGTTTTTAAAGGTGATGATAAAGCCATCCCCATCTTTTTAATCGGATATGCCATGGATAGAACCATCTGAGCCATCAGCTGATCTCTTCCCGGCAATTTTGATACGCTAACTATTTCATCCGAACTG
The DNA here is from genome assembly GCA_964633415.1 of uncultured Clostridia bacterium. Classification (GTDB taxonomy): domain Bacteria; phylum Acidobacteriota; class Aminicenantia; order UBA2199; family UBA2199; genus CAZNLS01. The sequence goes on from CAZWFY010000028.1 coordinate 26,966, forward strand.
ACAAATTTATCTTCAATGAATCCGGACTTTATACTGATCTTTTTGCTCTCCTTTTGAAAATCCACAAGTACTTTTGCAACTTCAACTATCTTTTCATCAGAATATGCTATTGCAGTCGGTCCGCTGAATATTTCTCTGCCCTGCTCTTTTTTCTCATTTTCAAAATGCTTAATGATCAATCGGTTCTTTACCACTTTAAAACCGGAATCAAGATTTTTGATCTTTTTTCTCAGACTCTGAATCTCTTTAACGGACAAGCCTCTGTAGTCGACAAGATATACTCCGTTATTACTAAAAATATCTTTTATTTCGTCAACTTTCTTTTGATTCTTCTCCATAGTTTTTTTACTGGTCACTTTTCCCTCCTGATCCCTTCTCGTATTCCTGAATATCAAGTTTAACCGAGGGGCTCATAGTGGAGCTGGCATGTACGGAAATAACATATTTTCCTTTAAGAGATACCGGCTTTGCCTTTAAAACCGCATTTACAAAAGCAATAATATTTTCCACTATTTTACTATTATCAAATGATATTTTTCCTACACCTGCATTGATAATGCCTGTTTTATCAACTCTGAACTCAATACGACCTTTTTTTATTTCAATGACAGTCTCTTTGATATTGAAAGTGACTGTTCCGGCTTTGGGACTCGGCATTAATCCTTTAGGACCTAAAACCTTTCCGAGTTTACCGACTTCACGCATCATATCGGGTGTAGCGACAAGAACATCAAAATCAAGCCAATTCTCTTTTTTTATTTTTTCAACAAGTTCTTCGCCACCAAAAAAATCTGCTCCGGACTCTTCTGCTTCCTTCTGCTTTTCACCGGAAGCAAGAACAAGAACCTTCTTGGTTTTTCCCGTTCCGTGGGGAAGCACAATTGTTCCTCTAACCATCTGCTCCGGATATTTCGGATCAACTCCGAGTCTCATGGAAACTTCAACCGTCTCATCAAATTTTGAAGACTTCATCTCCTTCAATTTATCAACAGCTTCGGTAACTTTATAAGCTTTCTCTTCTAAAATCTCAGAATTTTCTCTGTATTTTTTTCCTCTTTTACTCATCTTTCAATCTCCAGACCCATACTTCTCGCAGACCCTTCAATAATCTTCGAAGCCTGCTCAACATTATCGGTATTTAAATCTTTCATTTTTAAAGTGGCAATTTCTTCGATCTGTTTTTTAGTAACTTTACCAACCTTATTCTTATTAGGTTCACCTGAACCTTTCATAATTCCGGCTGCTTTCTTTAACAGATAAGAAGCGGGAGGTGTTTTCAGATTCAACGAAAAAGTTTTGTCCGGATGAACAAGAACTTCAACCGGAATAATCATACCGTCTTCCATTTTAGCCGTTGCTTTATTAAACTGATTAACAAATTCCATTATATTCAACTGATGTTGACTAAGTGCCGGACCTACCGGAGGTGCAGGCGTTGCCTTACCGGCCGGAAGTTGAAGCTTAAAAGTTGTTTTAACTACCTTTTTTTTGGGTGCTGCCATTGTATTTCTCCTAAATTTTTTCTACCTGTAAGAAAGTTAGATCCACGGGTGTCGGCCTTCCGAAAATTGTAACTATAACTTTTAGAAGGTTTTTATCAGTCTGGACACTATCCACAACACCATTAAAGTTGATAAACGGTCCATCTATAATCTTAACTGAATCTCCAACGGAAAAATGGTATTTTGGTTTCGGTGTTTCCTGTGTCACCTCAATATGCTTTAAAATTGTAGCCACTTCTGCTTCAGAGAGAGGCTTCGGTTTCTTTCCCGATCCTACAAATCCTGTAACCTTAGGTGTATTTCTTACAAAATACCAGTTTTTATCATTCATATCCATTTGAATCAGTATATATCCCGGAAATGATCTCTTTTCCGTAATAACTTTTTTTCCACCTTTTATTTCAATAACATTTTCTTTGGGAATGACGATGTCAAAAATACTATTTTCCATATTATATTTTTTTATTTTTTCATTAAGTGCTTTGACCACAAACTCTTCGGCTCCTGAAAAAACATGAATTATATACCATTTCTTAGACATCTGACTCCTATTTAAAAATACCGATCACTTCCCTTATTACTCTGGAAAAGAACATATCCACAACAAAAAGGAATACCCCGAAGATAAATGAAGAAACCAGTACTGCAATTGTTGTCTTAACGAGGTCGTTTTGATTCGGCCAGGTGACCTTTTTTATCTCACCTTTGACTTCCGTTAAATAATTACCAACCCTTTTAAAAATATTTTTATTTTTCATTTGCAAAGAAACAGGTCAGGAGGGACTCGAACCCCCAACAGCCGGTTTTGGAGACCGGTGCTCTACCAATTGAACTACTGACCTATTTTACCTCCTTATGGGGCGTATGTTTTTGACATCTCGGGCAATATTTGTTGAGATTTAACTTTTTAGTTGTATTTACTTTACTTTTAACCGTAGAATAATTCTTTTCATTACAAATAGTGCATTTCAATTGAAATTTAATCCGTTTATCGCTCTTAGCCATTTTTATTCAATTATATCGGTAACAGATCCCGCACCGATAGTCCTTCCACCCTCTCTGATAGCAAATTTCAAACCCTTCTCCATAGCTATCGGAGTTAACAACTCTATCTCAAACACAGCATTATCTCCGGGCATTACCATCTCTACTCCGGAGGGCAGCGTTACACTACCGGTCACATCTGTCGTTCTGAAAAAAAACTGCGGCCTGTATCCCGTTACAAACGGCGTATGACGTCCACCTTCATCTTTGCTCAATACAAATACTTCAGCTTTAAACTTCTTGTGCGGCTTTATGCTTCCCGATTTTGCCAATACCATTCCGCGCTCTACATCTTCACGGTTTGTTCCTCTAAGCAATACGCCTATGTTATCTCCGGCTCTACCTTCATCAAGAAGTTTCTTAAACATCTCTACTCCGGTTACTACCTTCTTCTGCGTATCTCTTATTCCCACTATCTCTATCTCATCGCCTACCTTTACTATTCCACGCTCTACTCTTCCCGTTACTACTGTACCTCTTCCGCTTATTGTAAATACATCTTCTATCGGTAACAGAAAATCCTTATCTATCGGACGTTGAGGCAACTCTATATATTCATCTACCGCATCCATTAATGCAAGAATATCTTTGTTCCACTCTGCATCCGCTCCCTCTTCGCTCTCCATTGCCTTCAATGCACTACCTCTTATGATAGGTATGTCATCTCCGGGAAAATCATACTCACTCAACAGCTCTCTTATCTCAAGCTCTACCAGATCAAGTATCTCCTCATCATCTACCATATCCACTTTGTTCATGAATACAACTATCGACGGTACATTCACCTGACGGGCCAACAATATATGCTCTCTTGTCTGAGGCATCGGTCCATCTGTAGCACTCACTACCAATATCGCTCCGTCCATCTGTGCGGCTCCCGTTATCATGTTCTTTACATAATCTGCATGACCGGGACAATCTATATGTGCATAATGACGCTTCTTCGTATCATATTCTACATGAGCTATCTGGATCGTTATCCCTCTCTCCTTCTCTTCAGGGGCATTATCAATACTCCAAAAATCACGGTATTCTACATTCGATCCCTCACTCTTGCTCAACACCTTGGTTATAGCTGCCGTTAATGTCGTCTTACCATGATCTACATGACCTATCGTTCCTATGTTTAAATGCGGCTTACTCCTGTCAAACTTCTCTTTGCTCATATATTCCTCCTAATTTTCCTAAAAATTAAATAATTTATTAAAATTAATTTCAAAACAAACCTAAGCCCTCGATCAGACTTGAACTGATGACCTCATCCTTACCAAGGATGCGCTCTGCCAGCTGAGCTACGAGGGCAAAAAAGCGGGAGACGGGATTCGAACCCGCGGCCTACAGCTTGGAAGGCTATAGCTCTGCCAGCTGAGCTACTCCCGCATCATTTGGGCAGGGGCGGATTCGAACCACCGAAGGCATAAGCCAATGGGTTTACAGCCCATCCCGTTTAACCACTCTGGAACCTACCCGTCCACTTCAAGATAGCTGGCGAAGGGACTTGAACCCCCGACCTGCTGATTACAAATCAGCTGCTCTACCAACTGAGCTACGCCAGCATCAACTCAGTTTCAAAACTGAGAAAGTATACCACACCTATAGCAAAAGTGTCAATTTTTCGAAAAAGGGTATACCGCTTTTTCAACCGGATTATACATAATTTCACACCCCGATGCAACAAAATTGGAAAAAAAAATGCTAATTATTTTTTTTTAAAGAATTAGCATTGCATCGCCATAGGAAAAAAATCGATATTTTTTCCGTATAGCTTCCATATATGCCTTCTTCATCAATTCGAGACCTGCAAAAGCCGAGACGAGAATAAAGAGGCTGGACTTCGGAAGATGAAAATTTGTGATCATTCTATCGACAAGTTTAAATTCAAATCCGGGGAAAATAAAAAGTTCCGACTCAAAAGAATCCCTTTTTTCTTTAAGCAGTGCATATGTTTCGAGTGACCTTACGGAAGTAGTTCCAACTGCAACAAGTTTTTTTTCTGATTTTTTTAAAGTTTTAATTTTTTCGGAAACATTTTTATCAATATGAATGATTTCACGCCCCATTTTATGATCATTTATATCTTCAGCTTCAATCTTTTGAAAAGTTGCGGTCCCGACATCCAGAGTTATTTCCAATACGGGGAATCTATCTTTCAACTCTTTGAGAATCTCTTTTGAAAAATGGAGTCCGGCAGTCGGAGCGGCAATTGATCCCGGTTCTTTAGAGAAAAGAGTCTGATATCTTTTAAGATCAAAATCTCTGTATTTATCAGCCTCAACTCTCTTCCTCTTTATATAGGGAGGAAGGGGTGCGAACCCTATCTTAAGCACTTCTTCAAAACTTTTATTAAACTCAAGAATTCTTTTTCCTCTTTCTCGAATCTCTTTAACAACGGCTTTTATCCCGTTATCAAACATAATATTCTTTCCTATTGTTAACTTTTTTGCCGGCATTGAAATAATTTCCGCACTATTTTCATCAACTCTTTTCACTATCAAAATCTCTACATTTCCCTCCCCTGCTTTTCCGAAAAGGCGGGCGGGGATAACTTTTGAGTTATTCATGACAAGAAAACTATTTTTGTCTAAGAGTGAAACTATTTCCGTAAAAGAGTGATGAGAAATATCTCCGGTCTCTCTATTAACGACCATTAGTTTGGAACCGTCTCTTTTCTCCGCAGGAAACCTTGCAATTCTCTCCGCAGGAAGTTCAAAATCAAAATTACTTAATTTCATCATTCTATGTTATAACAATGTGAACTTACAGGTCAAATTGATTTATGGTTTTTTATCCACAATATGATATCCAACAATTAATTACTAATTAATTCTTACATAATCATAAATTTAAATTAATCGTACTGCAACAAAATCTCCATCTTCATTAAAACCATAAAATATACCTTTATAAAATGAAAAAATCATTAAATCATTCTCTAATTTTTTTTCATTTTTAAACTTAAAACCATTTTCTGTCAATTCATAAACTCTAAGATATGTAGATTTATAACCATTCCCCCAACTTCCGCTTTTCAAGAATACAATCAAAGACTTTTCTTCTTTAAACAGTTTAATATATGTTCCAAATAAATCTCCTTTTGTTATAGTTCCGCCCTTTGAAGAAAATCGCTTAAGTCTTGATGAAAAAGGAATAAAATATGGAACTTCTTCATCAATCAGCTTTTTAGACTCCCCGGTTTTAATTGATGCTCTCCACACTTGATAATTAAGATGGTTCGCATAATAAATATATTTTTCATTATATAATGGAGTCATTCCTGCAAGTATCAATAAATTATTCCAAATATTAATTTTTCTATATTCCGCAAAAGAAGGTCCAAAACTTTTTATTACTTTCCCTTCAAATGAAATATGGTGAAAAAATCTATATGGAGATGAATAAGGTTTAGAATATACTTTAGGGTCTTTTTCAAATATTTTTCCGACGAGAATAAAACCATCTTCAGTAACAAAAAAATGATGAAAAGTATATTTCATAGTAAAATCCCATCTGTTTTTAAATTTTCCATTCAAGGTTAAACATTTAATTCTTGAATTACTTTTTACATATAAATCATTTTTATAAATCACAAAATCCTGTAAACTTGTAAACTCATCTGGTCCTTCTCCTTGTTTCCCAATTTCATTAACAAGTTTTCCCTTGAAATCTAATTGAAATATTTTCACTTGTTTCATATCTGCAATAAATATTCCTCTTTCATTTACTATTACTTTTACCGGTCTACCTATAATTTGAGAACTTTTCCATATGATCGAACTTTTTGATAAAAGCACTCCGCAACAAAAAACTATAATGAAAGTTACAACAATTTTTCCTTTCACCTATTTCTCCTTATTCTTTAAATAAATACATATAATTTATATCATTTACATAAAAAATATTATTCCTCTTTAACAAAAACCTCGAATATACATTCTTTTCATTAGCTTTTATATATAAAACTTTAATCAAATCCCCTTTTGTGGAAAATTTATATAAAATATCCCATCCTTTTTTTTCATCTCTAAAGAATTGTAAATAAAAGAAGTTGGAATCATCAGAATCAAAAAAGCACCTGCTTATTAAAGGTCCATAAGTATCATCGGTATTCACTAAATTTTTCGTTGCATATTTTTTAAAATCATCTAATATTAAAGCAGGTAAGATCTTCCTCTTTCTTATTAGCTTAAAATCTTTAAAAAGAAAATATGTCATATCATTACCGATAATGACAATTAATTTATTATCATCCGAAAGTCTGTAAAATAAATTTGTTTCATAATCTGGACGTCTTACTATTTCTATAATTAAATATCCAGGCTTATAAAAAAGAAATTTGTCAAAAGATTTTCTTTTTATTAATACTTTTTTTATATTCAGATCTTTTGAATATAAATTAAGTGAATTATCATCGCTACTGGAAGGAATAATGAAATCTCCGGGACCTCTCCCCTTACTGCCAAAACCCTTCACAAGCTTCAAATTTTTAT
>CAZWFY010000029.1:0-9240 GCA_964633415.1 uncultured Clostridia bacterium
AATCGAAGAAGATATAAAGAGATTAAAAAATGAAAAAAACACATAACAAATCACTACACTGGATTTTTACTCCGATTGCTTCGATTTTGCTCAGCACAGGTCGCTCCGTAAAAGCCAGTGAGTTCAAATGTTAAGATAAAAAGTGAAGAATACGGAACAATACATAATGGAAATGTTTAAAGAAAGATTTGATGTCAATTTATACAAAATTCCTGAGGCACATAATAAAACTCCTGATTTTGAATGCATAGATTCAGGGAAAAGAATCTTTGTTGCCGAACTAAAAGAATTTGTTTGGGTTCATCCGTCAGAAAAAACTGGCTGGTTAAAAACCAAAGAGGATTTTTTTTGGTCAAAAACAGACAATTCAGTAAGAAGAGTTGCAGATAAGATACATGAAGCTTATAAACAATTGAAAAGTTTCGATACTCCTAAAGTTTTAATTCTTTTTAATACTGATTCCTTAGATATAAAAGATTTAAGGGAAGCTTAGAATGGATATCTGGTTTATGCGAATGAGGAGTTTTCATATAAAAACACTAGTTCATCAAAAATAGCAAATGGAATAGTAAAAAATGAAAAGTCAAAAATAGATTTATATATTTGGATTGATTATAATAATCACGATAAAACATATCTGAGAGTTACTTCTGAAAATGGAGACGCAATTGCTAAAAAATATTTTTCAAAAATCATCAAAAACAATGAGTTGATGCCAAGTTAATTATTGACAAAATTATTTAATAGTGAAAATATCATAACTTAAATATATTTTTATAAAAATATAATAAAAAAAACTAATGCTACTAAAAATAATAACTAAATACGGAAGAGTTAAAAGTGTAATCCTGATCACATTGAGTGCGGTTGTGGCTTCAGTAATAGTTACATCCTCTATTTTTATTTTTTCCAAACAAAATATGCCTCTGATAAATATATATATGGCGATACTAATACCGGCAGTGTTAGCTTCATTATGGTCATGGCGTACGGTAGGAATGATCATAAAGATACATGAACTTGAACAGGAAGTCAGAAAACTTGCAGATTATGATTCTTTAACATCTGTTATGTCAAGGGTTGCATTTCTTAATATGTCCGAAACGATCTATCAACTTATGTTAAGAAACAACTCCGTTTTTTCGATTTTATATATTGACATTGATGATTTTAAAAAAATAAATGATACCTATACACATGCTGCCGGAGATATTGTTTTGGAAAATTTTGGCTCGATATTATTAAAAAATTCAAGAAAAAGTGACATTGCAGGACGTCTCGGAGGAGAGGAGTTTGCACTGCTGTTGGCTGATACGGATTCCGATGGTGCCGTCTGTTTTGCAGAAAAGATCAGGAATTGTGTAAAAAAATCAATTTTGACATATATGGATAAAAATATCGGATATACTGTGAGTATCGGAATTTCGGTTTTTGATAAAACCAACAGAGTGATATTGGAAAAGTTAATTGCACAAGCTGATACGGCTCTTTATAAGGCTAAGAATTCCGGTAAAGATTGTGTTGTCAATTTTAAAAATATTTAAAAAAAAAGAGGGTAAATCCTGAATTTTTTTTTCACTCTTTGGTTTCTTGACACTTGATTTTCTATATGATTAACTATTGGTGAATGAAGAATATTGCTGTTATTAAAAATAATCCCGGGAGATTTTAATGATAAAAATAAAATTCTCACTGTTTTTTATTATGGCTTTTTCAACCTTTATTTTTGCCGGCAATAAAATTTTTCCCGGTGCGGATGAAAATACTCCTTCGAGAGCAGAATATTTCTCCTGGATAAATAATACGAACGAGGGAGCTACAGAAAGACAGACCATCATTAATCTTAACTTTTTTAAATGGCTAAAAGATGAATTCGGAATGCAACTTGATATATATGCGTTTGATGCGGGTGCAATCGATGGTAAACGGTTTTACGGAAGTACGGATTCAAAAAGATTTAAACGACAATTTCCGAATGGATTTGACCCTATATATAAAAAGGCAAAAGAGATAAATATCAGATTGGGGGTCTGGGGCGGACCGGATGGGTTTGGTAAAGATAGAAAAGAGGAAAAGAATAGAATAGAGCAGATGGTCAGATTATGCAGGGATTATAATTTCGCCTTGTTTAAATTTGATGCCGTTTGCGGTCCTCTGAGAGCGGAAAAAGAGAGTGCATTTATTGAAATGATGAAAAAATGCAGAGTATACAGTCCGGATCTTATACTTTTAAATCATAGACTTGGATTAAGAGAAGCGGAAAAATATGCAACGACATTTTTATGGGAGGGTGCGGAAACCTATATAGATGTATTCATGACAAACAGTACAACGGCTCCCCACCACAGAGCGGGAGCTTTATCAAGGGGGCTTGTTCCCGGACTAAAAAGACTTACCGAAGATCATGGTGTATGTATCTCTTCATGTCCGGATGGCTGGGATGATGACCTCGTTTTGCAGGCTTTTAACAGAAATCTTATACTTTCACCTCAAATTTACGGGAACCCCTGGTTTCTGGAAGATCGGGAATTCCCCAAACTTGCAAGGATATACAATCTTCATCGAAAATACAGAAAAATTCTTGTTAATGGGATAGTTCTTCCAAAAAAAGATTACGGACCTTATGCGGTTTCCCGCGGAGACGGTAATATAAGGTTATTAACGCTGAGGAATCTCTCCTGGAATCCGGTAAAATACAGTATTGCTCTCGGTGAAATCGGTATAAAAGGCTCAGAGAGTGTTAAATTTGTACAGTTGCACCCATATGAAAAATTTATCGGTGTTTTTAAGCATAATAACAGAGTGGAAGTAACTGTTGCTCCTTATCATTCGGCACTATTTCTTGCTACAACAAGAGAGTATGATGAGCCTTTTATTAAAGGAGCTCTCTTTAGAGTTGTCAGGAATGTTTCCGGTAAAACCATATTGATAGATATCTTCGGAAAACCCGGAACTGATGTATCTGTCGGTCTTGGAAAGTTTAAGAGATATAAAAAGGTGTTTATAAACGGTGTCGAGGATCAAATTCTTTTATCGGGTAAAAAGAAAAAATTAAATTTTCCCGGGGAAAAAATAAAGTTAGAAATGAACGGAAGGATTGCAGTAATGAGAGAGTCCGATATCCCCGAAGATGTTTCTGCGTTGTATGAATCCACGGTTTTTGCTGCGGATAATAATGCACTTGAAGTACGATCTCTTTTAAGATCGGGCAAAACCTCTATTCCGGAAGTGAAAATGGCAAGAGATGCTTTCTTTAAACAGAAAACATTTATTGAAAGAGGCGTTTGGGATAAAAATCTTTTTGACGGTAATAGAAAGACCGGTTTTTGGCCTTCTCATAAATATGATGTGGATCTGAGAGTAAGAAGAGGTGCCTTCAGACTGGATCTGGGGAAAGTGATATGTTTAGACAAGATCGTTATTTATGTCCCGGATAAATATTCTTTACATCCGCTGCTTCCCGAAGAGGGAAACTATGCTGAAATATCTACCGATCTGAAGACATGGAGAAGAATCACATATCTTGCAGGATTAAAAATGATTATTCCCGTTAATGGAAAAATACGATATTTAAGACTGAAAGTTCAACCGGGACAGATTGTTGAAATAGAGGGATATTACAACGGGAAAATGATAGATAGAAAAAGCTGGAGAGCATCAAATCTGTTTGCACATCCTGATAGAATGTCCTGTAAAAAAAGTTGGAAAGCATCTTTTACTCTTAAACAAATTCCGAAAAACAGTTATCTTAGTATTGCTATAAACGGGAAACACGGAGTGGAAGGAGCATATGCTACAGCTAAGATCGGCGGAAAATATATCGGTGCTCCGGACAGAGCTCCCTCTTTTCCTTCAAACACATGGGAATATCCGGTTGCGAAAAGGTCCGGTAACTATACATATTATATTCCTCTGAAACAATCATATAAAGATAAAAAAATTGAAGTCTGGGTTATGGGTTATGATAAAAACAACTTAAGTTTTAATCCGGATATCTATCTTTCCTGTAAGGGAGATGGAATGGAAAAGATCCGGATGGAAATAGAAAGATAACGGGAGAGAGCATGAGCAGAGTAAAATTATTATTTTTTTTAATATTCATTTTTTTTATCAATTCGATCAAAGTAAATGCAAATGATTATAAGGTTGTATCTCCGGACAGAATGATTAAATTAAATCTGATTGTTGATAAGGCAATCAGGATTTCCGCAAGATTCGGGAAATACACTATATTAAAGCCTTCGGTCATATCCATGAAACTTACTTCCGGAGAGCTTGGAAAAAATCCGAAAGTTGTAGGTATAAAAAGAGATAAGATCTCAAAAACTCTTTTTCCGGTTGTTAAAGTGAAAGAGTCGGAAGTAGAAAACATCTGTAATGAATTGCGTGTGGATTTTAAAAATAACTTTTATCTTATTTTAAGAGCATACAACAGTGGTATTGCTTATAGATTCGGTACAAATTTCAGAAAAAGGATTACGGTTGTTTCGGAAAAAGGAGAGTATGAATTTCCCGAGAATCATATGGTATGGTGGGGAAAGGAAAAACGTTTCCAGTCACATAATCAGGTATATTTTGATTACAGGTCGCTTAGGAAAACCAAAAATTGCGACTTGACAAGTCTGCCTCTGATAATTGATCCGGTGGCAGGTCCTAAAATTGTTATTACCGAAACCGATCTGATCGATTATCCGGGAATGTGGCTTCGTGGAACCGGAACCGAGATGCTTTACCGTGTTTCGGCAAAATATCCGAAAAAGATAGTTCCGAAGTCAGACAGAGATCTACAGATAGTAGAAAGAGAAAATTTTATTGCCAAAACTTCGGGATCCAGGGCTTTCCCTTGGCGAATCTTTATTATTGCAGAAAAAGATGCCGATCTAATTAAGAATCAACTGACTTATATACTTGCCTCTCCTGTAAAAATTGATGATACTTCATGGATAAGACCGGGCAAAGTTGCATGGGACTGGTGGAATGCCAACAATATTCAGGGTGTTGATTTTAAAGCCGGAATAAATACAGAAACATATAAATACTATATAGATTTTGCGTCAAAATTCGGAATTGAAAATATTTTGCTTGATGAGGGATGGTATAAATTGGGTGATCTCTCTTCAATTGTTCCCGAGATAGATATGAATGAGATCTTATCCTATGCAAAAAGTAAGGGCGTTGGGGTTATCTTATGGTGCGTATGGAAAACTCTTGATGATCAACTTGAAAAATCACTTGAACAATTTGAAAAATGGGGGATTGCAGGAATAAAAGTAGATTTTATGAACCGTGATGATCAGATAATGGTGAATTTTTACCATAAAATAGCAAAAAAAGCTGCAGAACACCATCTTCTTGTAGATTTTCACGGATCATACAAACCTGCCGGAATAAGAAGAATGTATCCGAATGTCCTGACCAGAGAGGGTGTGAATGGAGGAGAACAGTTTAAATGGAGTATGAATCAGACTCCCGAGCATGATCTTATAATACCCTTCGGGAGGATGGTTGCTGGACCGATGGATTATACACCAGGTGCAATGCATAATGCTCAGGCAAAGGATTTCAAACCTATTTTTGATACTCCGATGAGTATGGGGACGCGATGTCATCAGCTTGCCATGTATGTCTGCTATGAAAGTCCTTTGCAGATGCTATGTGACTCTCCTTCAAACTACTATAAGGAGACTCAGTGTATGGAGTTTTTGTCGAAAGTTCCTACGGTTTGGGATGAATCGGTTGTTTTAAAAGCAAAAATATCCGATTATCTTGTGATTGCCAGGAGAAAAGGTGACAAATGGTTTCTTGGAGGAATGACGGACTGGACTCCGAGAGAAATATATCTTAAATTTTCTTTTCTTAAAAAAGGATTGGAATATAAATTGGATCTTTACCGGGACGGAGTGAATGCAGATAGAATTGCCACGGATTTTAAAAGGACTTTTTCCAAGGTAAATCATAAATCTTTAATAAAAATTCATTTGGCAGGCGGAGGCGGTTTTGCTGCCGTTTTAATTCCTGTAAAATAGCTTTATATGTTATTCTATTTTAGATAATTTATTATGGAGAAATTGATGAGAAAAAAAATTTTTGTTTTAACAACTGCAATATTATTATTTCTATTTTATCCGCTGTTTTCGGAAAAAATCGAGGATTGGGAAAATCCTTCCGTTATAGGGATAAATAAAGAATCTCCTCATTCTACTCTTATTCCCTACAAAAATATTGAGAATGCAAAGATCGGGGAGAAGACAAAATCTTATTATTATCAATCTCTGAATGGGGTATGGCATTTTAATTATGTAAAAAGTCCGGTTTTAAGACCTGTCGATTTTTATCGTGAGGATTTTAATGATTCACTTTGGAAGGATATTTCTGTCCCCGGAAACTGGGAAATGCAGGGGTTCGGGATTCCGAGATATCTGAATGTCAGGTATCCTTTTAAAAAGGATCCGCCGAAAATTCAGCATGATTACAATCCCGTAGGTTCATATCGGAAACAATTTATTCTTCCGGAAAAATGGGAGAACAACAATGTTTATATTCATTTTGACGGAGTTCAATCTGCATTTTATCTCTATCTGAACGGAAGAAGAGTCGGATATAGTCAGGGAAGCAGAACGCCTGCGGAATTTAATATTTCAAAATATCTGAGGCCGGGAAAAAATCTTCTTGCTGTTGAAGTGTATCGCTGGTCTGATGGAAGTTATCTTGAAGATCAGGATATGTGGCGGTTATCGGGGATTTTCAGGGACGTCTATCTGATGGCTGTTCCAAAGATTCATATAAGAGATTTTGAAATAGGAGTAGAGAGCCGTAATGATTACAGGGACTGGAATCTTAAAATAACCGCTAAAGTAGGAAACTATTCTTTATCTCCTCAAAAAAAGGTAAGAGTGAAATGTGAAATATATGATGAATCCGGTAACCCTGTTAAAACCGAAAGCAATTTGGAGAATAAAACTCTTTATCTCTCTGTGAAAGATGAGAGTGTTCTTTTAATGCAAAGTATGGTTTTAAATCTACGCAAATGGTCAGCTGAAAAACCCGAACTTTATACGATTTTAATAAAACTATACGATAAAAAAAACAATATAATTGAACTGGAGAGTTGTAAGTTCGGTTTTAGGGAAATTAAAATTAAAAACGGACAACTTCTTTTAAACGGACAACCGATTCTTCTGAAGGGAGTGGACCGTCATGAGCACAATCCGGTGCTTGGACACTATGTTACAAAAGATCAGATGTTGAGAGATATAGAGATAATGAAAAGTTTTAATATAAATGCCGTAAGGACATCTCACTATCCGAATGACCCCGAATGGCTTGATCTGTGTGATAAATATGGTATTTATGTTGTTGATGAGGCAAATATCGAATCTCATGGGATCGGGTATAAACCGGAAAAAACGCTTGCAAACAGACCCGAATGGAAAAAAGCACATTTCGACAGATATTACAGAATGGTTGAAAGGGATAAAAACCATCCTTCCGTTATAATATGGTCGATGGGAAATGAGGCGGGAGACGGAACGACTTTTGAATATATCAGCCATTGGTCACATTTCAGGGACAGATCAAGGCCGGTTCAGTATGAGAGGGCGGGGAAAAGAGCCCACACGGATCTGGTTGTTCCAATGTACAGCAGTGTAGAGAGTATAGAAAAATATGGTAAAGAATTTTCAGACCGGCCGCTTATCTTATGTGAATATGCACATGCAATGGGTAATGCCGTGGGAAATCTTAAAGAATACTGGGATATAATAAGAAAGTATAAAGTATTGCAAGGTGGATTTATCTGGGATTTTATTGACCAGGGTCTTTTGAAAAAAAATGACCGAGGAGAGATCTTTTATGCGTATGGCGGTGATTTTAATGATCATCCCACGGATTATAATTTTTGTGTAAACGGACTTGTTTTTCCCGACAGGACTGTTCAACCCGAAATGCAGGAGGTCAAAAAAGTATACCAAAATATAGAGATTACATCTTCCGATCCTCTGAAAAAAGAGTTTAAATTCTTTAACGAATTCTTTTTTACAGATTTGAAAGAGTTTGATATTTTTTGGACAATTTATTGTGACGGAAAATTTTTGGAAGAAGGTAAACTCCCCATGTTGAATTTGGCTCCCCAAAAAACAAAGATTATCAAAATAGATTTTGAAAAACCCAAAATAGTGTCGGGATCGGAATATTTCATAAATATAAGTGTAAGATTAAAAAAAGACTGTTTTTACGGAAGGAAAGGTCATGAGATTGCTTTTGAACAGATAAAGCTTCCTTATAAAACCGGAGTAGCAGATGAAAAAACAGAAGAAACAGATAAGATAAAGGTTGACGGAAAAGCAGATAAAGTTGAAATATCGGGAGAAGATTTTGTTTTGGAATTTGATAAAAAGAATGGCTCAATATCATCATTGAAATATGGAAACAGGATTGTTATAGAGAATAAAAAAGGAAAAATTGCGGGACCTTTGCTCAATGTTTTCAGACCTCCAACCGATAACAATATTGATCTTGCCAAATCATATATTAAAACTTTGCAGGAAGAGAGAGAGTTATCAAAGAGTGAAGTTATTCTGAAGTTGAAAGAGTGGGGTTATAGTGACCAATATATAAAAAAACTGTTAAAAGAGAAGACATGGTTCAATTCCGGATTAAATCATCTTGATCGTAAGGTTAAATTATTTAAAATTATGAGAAGAGATCAGGGAATTGTATCGGTTCATATTATTACAGATAATTCAGGTGTTGAAGGGTCCGGCTTTTTAAGGGATGTGAAATATGTAATTCACAGTAGTGGAAAGATTGATATAAAAAATATAATAAATCCCTACGGAGAACTCCCTGTTCTTCCTAAAATAGGATTAAAAATGATTTTTGCAGGAAATCTTGAAAATATTCGATGGTACGGAAGAGGTCCGGAAGAAAATTATCCCGATAGAAAAAGCGGATCTCCCATTGGAATATATAAAAAAAAAGTTGATGAAATGTTTATACCCTATCTTAAACCTCAGGAGACCGGGAACAGAGAAGATGTAAGATGGGTCTCTCTGACTGATAATGAAAGGTTTGGAGTTATAATTAAATCTTTAAATTATTTCTCCTTTACCGCCCTGAGATATGCTCCGAATGAAATTAATAAAGCAAAACATCCATATGAACTTAAAAAGCAAAATGCAGTTTTTCTGTCTGTAGACAAAAAAGTCCTCGGTCTTGGAAACGGAAGTTGCGGACCGGGAG
>CAZWFY010000029.1:9340-32814 GCA_964633415.1 uncultured Clostridia bacterium
CTGTCTGTAGACAAAAAAGTCCTCGGTCTTGGAAACGGAAGTTGCGGACCGGGAGTTCTTGATAAGTATCTGCTTAAATCTGAAAAGATACTATTTGATTTTTCGATCGAACCTTATAATAAGGATAAAAACAATTATGATGAAAATTAAACAAGATTTTTCTATCTTAAAAAAAGATAATTCAATAATCGAAGTAGTAGATCTGACAAAAAAATTTGATGATATTACGGCGGTTGATAATATATCATTTAATATAAAAAGAGGGGAATTATTCGGGTTTCTCGGACCAAACGGTGCCGGGAAAACGACAACGATCAATATGTTAACCGGACTTGCGAGAGTTGATTCCGGGTCTATCCGGATCGATGGGTTTAATTGTTCAAAAGATCCTAAGGCGGCTCAACATCTTATCGGAATAGTTCCCGATGAAAGTAATTTATATCCCGAATTGACAGGGTTTGAAAATCTTTGTTTTTGTGCATCTCTTTACGGAATGAAAAAAGTAAAAAGAGAGGAGCAGGCGAAGAAGCTTCTTGAACAATTCGGATTAAGTGAAGTTTCGGATAAAAAATTTGCCGCTTATTCTAAAGGAATGAAGCGTAAATTGACGATAGCTGCAGGAATTATTCATGATCCGAAGATACTTTTTCTCGACGAACCGACAACAGGGATAGATGTTGCAAGTGCAAGACAGATCAGAAATATGATATTAAAACTCCATTCCAACGGGACTACTATTTTTTTAACAACCCACTATATTGAAGAAGCGGAAAGGCTTTGCGAAAGAATAGCCTTTATTGTTCGCGGAAAGATTGTACTTATCAAATCTGTAAAGGATTTGTTGATGCCGGTGCTGCGTAAAAATATTATGATGATCTCTTTCTCAAATATTTCCGAAAATCTAATTAATAAATTAAGTAAAGAATTCGTTGATTTTAATTTTGATCAGGTTTCTTCCGATACTATCCGGGTAGAATCAACAAAACCGATAGATCTCGGTCTGTTTTTCGGTTTTGCAAAAGTTAATGGTCTGAAAATCACAGAAGCACGTCGGGCGAATCCTTCGCTTGAAGATGTTTTTGTGGAGATAACCGGAATAGAGGCTGATATTATGAGAAAAGAACAGGGGAAAAGAAAGGAAAGAGTATGAAAAAATGGATAGCTTTCCGGAATATAATTTTAAAAGATATGCACGCTTATTACCTTAAACCACCAAATATAAGCTGGGGTCTGATCTTTCCGATTGCCTGGACGGGAATGTTTTTTATTAAATCCGGTCGCGGACTTGACAATATACCTTCACTTTTACCGGGTGTTATTGCTCTTTCCGTTTTGTTTGGAACAACTTCAATGTTAGCGGTAACAATAACATTTGAAAAAAAGAACAGTTCATTTGCGAGATTGCTTCTTGCTCCGATTTCTTTGAAACTTCTTATGTTTGCCAAAACTTCCGGAGCTATCTTTTTTGGATCTGTGAATGCGGTTGTCCCAATAATTTTTGCTCTTTTTTTAACAGACCTTTCTGCAATATCCTGGATAATTTTAATTCCTGCGATAATCCTGATTGCAATTGTTTCAACATTTCTCGGACTGTTTATTGCAGTTTCGACAAAAGAGGTTTTTGAAGCGCAGACATTCTCAAACTTTTTCAGGTTCCCGATGATATTTCTATGCGGTCTTTTTTTCCCCGTTGATGCTTTACCCGGTTTTCTGCAGCCGTTATCATACATGTTACCTTTAACTTATGGTGCGGATATTCTGCACGGAGCAATTAGCGGAAATAATATAATGCCTTTACCGTTGGATTTTATAGCAATTATATTTTTTTGCTTGATCCTTTTCTATGTAAGTCTTAGAAATATTAATAAAAAATGGATTGTTTAATTTGTTAAGTTTTCAGTATGATAAAATTTGACTTAAATATGATTTTGATTACAATTGATGTTTCAGGAGATTACAATGTTTGAGAAAGAGTTAAAAACAGGGATTGAAGCGGTTATTTCCGTTATGAAAATGAGTAAAATGATTCAAAGAGAACTTACTGCCGAGGGAAAAATGGATAAGTCGGACAAAAGTCCCGTAACAGTAGCGGATTTTGCAGCCCAAGCAGTAGTATGCACAATTCTGAAACGCGAGTTCCCGGATATTCAAATAGTCGGAGAGGAAGATTCGGAAGAGCTTTCAAAACCTGAAAATGCAATAATTCTGGAACAGATAAACCACTATCTTAAAAAATTTGATATGGGAAAAGGCTTCTTATATAAAAATGATCTGTTTAAAAGTATTGATCTCGGAAACGGAGATGCAAATCAGGAATTATTCTGGACGCTCGACCCGATAGACGGAACAAAGGGATTTTTAAGAGGAGAACAGTATGCAATAGCTCTTGCATTAATTCACAATGGAAAAGTAGTTCTTGGAATAAACGGATGTCCCAATCTTAAGCTTGAGGATTATCCTGATATGACCGGATTTATTGCAAGTGCGGTAAAAGACGGAGGGACAGATCTGTACGATCACAATGGAAAAGTTGTGGAGAAAATTTTTGTTTCGCAAAAAACGGATCCTGAAGAGATGAGGTTTGTTGAGAGTTATGTTTCAGCTCACGGCAATCAGGAGTTGCAGGAAAAGATTGCAAAAACCCTTAGGATAGGAAAACCTCCCGTTCAACTTGACAGTCAGGTTAAATATACAATTGTCGGATCGGGAAATGCTGAAATATATCTTCGAATACCCAACCCGAAATCCCCGGATTATAAGGAAAAAATATGGGATCATGCAGCCGGCAGTTTGATTGTTACCGAAGCGGGGGGGGTTGTAACCGATATTCACGGCAGAGAACTCGATTTTAGCAGGGGGAAGAAACTGACGGAAAATAGCGGTATCCTTGCATGTGTTCCCTCTATCCATTCCGATGTTATCTCTACAATAAAAAAATATAGAGAAAATTGATCAAACGGAAATATTCTTATGCTATTTGTTAAATTATTTTCAATAATATTAATACTGATAATTCTTCTTAAATTAAAGACGGATATAACTCTATCTCTATTTATCCTATCGGTCTACTCTGTTTTTATTTTTAATATAGATCCTCACACATCTGTAAAAGCTGCTTTACAAATTCTTAAAGCACCTGATTCATTAAGATTGTATGTGATTATTGTATCGGTGCTTTATATCTCAAAAATACAGCAGAAAAAAAATATGTTTGATAAACTTGTAAACTCTTTGAACCATATTCTCAGAGAGAAAAAAAGAGTTGCAATGGTGGGTCCGGCAATAATCGGTTTTCTGCCTATGCCCGGAGGAGCACTTGTTTCCGCTCCTCTGGTTGAGGAAACAACGAAAGATCTTCATTTGAAAAGTGAGTTTAAAACATTTATGAATTATTGGTTCAGGCATATTTGGGAATTTGTTTGGCCTATATATGCAGGGCTTTTACTTTTTCAGACTATGTCCGGGATTCCGATGAAAAAGATAGTTTTACTTCAGTCTCCCTATACAATTCTGAACATACTGAGCGGGATTATTGTCACTGTTTTGTATATGAAAAAAAACAGAATAAAAAAACAGAAGATCATTGCAAGATCCGGAATAAAGTCAATGATTTCTGATTTTTTTGCCGGTGTCTGGCCTGTTGCGGTGATAATCGTTCTTTTTTTCCTTTTTTCTATTCCACTCTATATAGCTCTTTTAATAACATCCGTTCTGTTAACTGTTGTAAAAAAAATATCTATAAGGGATATATTAAAAATACTCTTTTCAAAATTGATATTTAAAACCGTTGTTTTGATAGCAACTGTTCTGATCTTTCAAGAGATAATATCAATTTCACAAATTTTTAATTATCTCGGAGGTGAACATCTCAGCCTTGGAATATTGATACTGTTTTCTTTCGGGATATCGTTTTCTCTCGGATTCTTGACAGGAGTAAATACAGCTTACATTGCAATTGCCTTTCCGGTGATGCTTCCGATCATTCGGTCATCATCTCATTTTGTTCAGCTCTCTATATATCTCTATGTTATAGGATTCGCAGGAATATTACTCTCCCCTGTCCACTTATGTCTGGTTCTCTCCAATGAATACTTCGGTTCGAATCTTGTTAAGGTATACAGATATCTGATACCTCCTGTAGTTATTATGATGACTGCCGCCACTATTGTTGTGATTTTTTTCTGAATTCCGTAAGGATTTTAATAAGATAAAACGTTATAATAATCAGGGAGTTGTCGAATGAAAAAAATTTTTTTAATTTTTATACTGTTTATTGTCTTTTCCTTGTTACCATTGTCTTCTTTTTCAGATGAGAAGAATCAGTCTGTTAGGGATATAAACAGAGTGCTTGATTCATTTCATAAAGCGGCATCAGATGCAGATGAGAGCGGATATCTCGGGTGTATGGATGATGATGCTGTCTTTCTCGGGACGGACGGGAGTGAACTGTGGACAAAAAATGAGTTTGCTTTATTTGTAAAGCCCTATTTTTCCAAAGGGATAGGATGGACTTATGTTCCGAAGGATAGAGTTGTACATATATCGCAAGAGAATAAATTCGCCTGGTTTTCTGAAAAATTGTTTAATGAGAAATATGGTGAATTAAGAGGTACCGGTGTTTTGAGAAAAAATAAAAGCGGTTGGAAAATTGTTCAGTATAATATGGTTTTTGTAATTCCCAACAGCTGCTCAAAAAGTGTAGTTGATTTAATAAAAGGCAAAAGCCCGGGGAAATTAAGAGACAAATAAAATAGCTGACTTGACATTGATTATCTATTTAATTAGACTTTGATTTTAAGGGGGAAAATGAGGTATATCAGGTGCATAAGATAGGATTAACCGGAGGAATTTGTTCAGGGAAGACATTTGTCCTTAATATTTTTAAGGAACTTGGATGTTATACCCTAAGTGCGGATAAGATAGCTAAAGATATAATTTTTTCTGAAAATTCAGAGATTCTTGAAAAGATCAAAGAGGTGTTTGGCAGTAATATATATTCGAAAGAGAATGGACTTGATAAAGAATTATTTTCGAAAACTCTTTTTGAAGATATGGAAAAACGAAGCTTCATCAACAATTTCATTCATCCGCTTGTAAAGAAAGAACGGAATAAAATTTACGATGAACTTAATAAAGCTGATAAAGACGGATTTTTTATTTATGAATCCGCTCTGCTTGTTGAAGCGGGGACATATAAATCTTTTGATAAAATAATCGTGACTTATACGGGAAAAGAGGAGCAGTTGAATCGTTTAATGGAGAGGGATAATATTGATCGGGAATTGGCGGAAACAATGATTAAATCTCAATTTCCACTAAGTGAAAAATTAAAAGTTGCGGATTATACTATTGATACAACAGGCAGTAAGGAGGATGCATCAAGAAGAGCACTTGAGACGTTTTATCTTATGGAGAAAAGTTTTAAAAAAAATATAAATGGTGATAAAAAATGAGTGATAATAAGATTCTTATAAATGCATTAAAAACCCTTGATCTTAATCAACATGCAACTATTTCGGATATTAAGCAGAGATATTTTGAAAGAACAGGGCAGTCAAGATTTAAAATGATTTTTTTAAATGACGAGTCCACAAAACGTGATTTTTTAAAATATCATGAAGCTTATGTGATTGCGATGAGAGAATTTCAGAATGAACATCCGGATGTTACAATGGACTATTATCCTCCCCATCAGGTTTTCAATCTCCTTTTTAATCAGGGAATATATTTTCTTATCAAGGATAATCTTATTAAGGCCGGTCAGAAATTTGAAGAAGCTGAACGGCTTAAAAGTGATCATGTGTTGACAAAGCTATATCTCGGGATCTTGTTGATGAAGAGAAAGAATTATTATGCTGCTGAAAAATATTTTAACAAAGCTGTTAAACATGAGAATGATAATAGTGATGCATGGTATTATCTCGGATATAATTATATGAAAGCCGGACAGTTTCAGAAAGCCGGGGATGCTTTCTTTAAATCAAAAGAGTTAAATCCTTTCAGGAAAGATATTTTAGAAGCAAGGAAAGAACTTCAGAATCTTTCAAGCGGCAAGAGTGGAGATAAAGAAAAGTCTATATTTAAGAAGATTTTTGGGAAGAAGTAATCTTTTTATATAGATCTTTTTCTCCTTCGCTTTTTGCAATAACAACTGTTCCGACACTGTCACTTAAAACATTTGTCATAGTTCTAAACATATCAAGCGGTCGGTCAACGGCAAGCATAGTTCCGATTATTACCGCAACATCAGCATCTTTAAATCCAATTGCCTGAGTTACTATAAATATTACAACCAAACCCGCACTGGGAATACCTGCAGCTCCGATTGATGCGAGAAGAGCCGTAATTACAACAACAAATTGCTGTATCAAAGTTAATTTCAACCCAAGCACTTGACTTATAAAGATAACCCCTGCACACTCATAAAGTGCTGTTCCGTCCATATTAACAGTTGCTCCGAGGGGAAGGACAAAGCTTGATATTTTATTGGAAACTCCTGCGTTTTGCTCAATATTCTTCATTGTTATAGGGAGTGTTGCTGAAGATGAACTTGTCGAAAATGCAGTAGCAAGGGTAGATGCCATAGCTCTGTAATGTTTTATCGGATTTATTCTTGTGAACAGAAAAAAGATCAGCGGCAATATTATTCCGAAATGGATGGTTAATCCTGCCGCTATTGTTGCCATATATTTACCAACGGCTTTTATCATCACAAATCCTGTATTTGCAACAACTTTTGTCATTAGACCGAAGACTCCGATCGGAGCAAATTTAATGATAATATCGGTGACTTTCATCACAAGTTCAAAAAAAGAGTTAAAAAATTTCTTGATATAATTTCCGTTTTCTTTAGAAATTCTTGTAATTCCAATCCCAAGTATTATAGAAAAAAAGATTATCCCCAACATATCACCGCTTGAAGCTGCGTGAACAGGATTTAGAGGGATCATTCTGATCAGTATGTCTGAAATTGATCCGGGAGTTTTTATATCACCGGCTTTAAAAGTTGTTGTTATGTGTCCGCTGAAACCGACTCCGGGCTTTATTAGATTTGTAAGAGTTAATCCTATAACTATTGCAATAAGACTTGTTGATATGTAATAGATAAGTGTTTTAAACCCGATTCTACCAAGACTTTTCCCCTCGCCTATATTTGAAACACCGCTTACAATGGAAGCAAAAATAAGGGGGACGATGATCATTCTTAACAGTCTGATAAATATCGTTCCCATTGAAATGAATATTGAGAAGAGCCATCCTTCCGGCTTTCCATGATATACAGCTTGAAAGAGAGATCCGGAAATTATTCCGAGAGCCATTGCTATCATAATCTGCCAGTGTAATTTGAGTTTCATTGATTCTCCTTTAGTAAATCATTATAGTATGATATATTTTCTATTCTAATGAAGTGGCAAGGCATTTTCAAGGAAACGGCTTATATATCTTCGATCCATTTTTCAACCAAGATACTGGGATTTGTTGAAAAACTGCTTATCGCATATCTGTTTGGGGCATCTGCGATATCAGATGCATATTTTTTCTCATTTGCAATCTTCATACTGATTTTTGATTTTTTTAATGAATCTACCTCTCCTGCTCTATTACCTGCTTATGTAAATGCTGATAATTCCGATGATAAGCAAAAAATTTTTAACTCTGCTTTTTCATTTCTTGCTGTTGCAGGGTTTTTTATTTCACTTACATTAACTCTTTTTTCAAAAAATATCATTAATCTTGTTACGGGATTTCCTCCCGAGACGTCTGAGATCGCCGTATCTTATCTGAGAATTATTTCTATGGGAATGGTCTTTGTTATATCTTCAATAACAACATATCTTTTTATTAATTCAGGCAGAAAATTTTTGCCTGCCGCTTTAGGAGATCTTATTTTCAAAGTGACAGGATCCATCTTTATACTCTACTCTATAATTGATCGTTCAATAGGACTTTTAACTCTTGCAATCGGTATTTTTGCAGGATCAGCCCTTAAACTTTTCACTCATTTTGTATATTTAAAAAGGAGAGGTATAGATTTTAAAATTAGTTTTAACCGTAGTTTTTTATCTGTATTTAAACTTTCATTGCCTGTTGTAGCAGGAGTATTCTTTTCAAAGGGAAGGATCCTGTTTGACAATTTCATTGTCTCGGGGATGGCTGTGGGAAGTGTTACCGCAATGCAACTTGGATACAGAGTTATGGAATTTTCAATAGTTGTTTTACTTGAACCGTTTTCAACGGTACTGTTTCCGGAGTTTGTATCAATTGTTAAAAATCCTACTGTTCTTAAAGATAAAGTGTTCGGTTCAATCAGATTTCTTGTGATTATTTTAATTCCGATTTCATTTTTTGCGTTCGTTTTCAGGTATGAAATAATTTCAATCCTTTTTAAAAGGGGAGCTTTTGATGAGAAAAGCGTAGTTTTAACCGCTTCGGTATTCTCTTTTTATATTCTATCTATAATATTTATAAGTATTGATATCCTTTTCTCAAAAGTACTCTATTCATTCGGCGACACAAAGTTTCCGCCCATTTTTGAGATAATTTCCATACTCTTTCACATATTTTTTGTTTTATTGTTTCGATCAGACGGGATCTTTGTTATTTCTCTGGCATTCTTTCTTAATAGAGTTTTAAAATCATTTTTACTGTTTTTAAGGATAAGACTCCTTTTGAAAATAGGAAAGGATATTTCCGTTCTCTTTTTTACGCTTTCCGGTATCGGAATATTATCTGTTCTTTTATCACGTATAACGGGATATTGGTTGTTTGGAATAAAACAGGGAGTATTTTTTCTGATTATTTCAGGTGTTGTTTTTTCTCTTTTTTATCTGTCGGGGCTGGTTTTTTCGGGGATTTTAAAAGACTTTTTTTTTGAATGGAAAAACGGGTAAAGGACAATGGTTGTTTTAATAGTTTTAAAATGGTTCGGGTTATAATATAATAAAAACAGGATGTCTAAAAGGAGAGGTGAGTAATAATGAATAAAGCATTAAAGGTTCCTACAGCTCTTTATGCTCTGCTTGTTTACATCTTAATAATTTTATTCAGTATTTTAAGTTTAAAATTTTTCCCTATGCTTTTTGCTCCTCTGTTTTTTTCTATCATTGTTGTCTATCTGTTTAATCCGCTTGCCAATATTATAGAAAAGAAGAGCGGATTGCCGCGTGGTCTTATCTGTGGCACTCTAATGCTCATATTGGTAGTATTTGTGATATTTGTAGTCGTAAAACTTTTTCCATATTTAATAGACCAGATGGAAAATGCTGCACAAAAATTTCCGGATATTCTTAAGAAATTTGCCAAAAGCATGAAAGTTGTTAATGATTATATAACAAGAAATTTCTCGGATCTTATCGGTGGAATTGATATAATGGGAAAGATAGAGGGGTTAATAAGTGATTCTCTGATGAATTTCTCAAGAGTTCTTCTGAGTTCATTTTCGAGTATTTATGATTTTCTTGTTATTCTTGTTTATCTTATTCTCACTCCGATATTTTCATTCTATTTTTTAAAAGATATAAAAAAACTTGAAAAAACGTTTTGTGATCTTATTCCGGTAAAATTCAGGAAAAGAGTTAAAAAAAAATTTAAAAGAATCGACAAAATACTATCTTCATTCATTCGGGGTCAGGCTATTGTAGTTTTGATATTAGCTTTTTTATACTCTTTGGGTTTATCTGTAATTGGTCTTCCCTTTGCAATTCTCATAGGGATTTTTGCCGGGTTAGGTGATATTGTACCCTATTTCGGAACTATTGTCGGATTTATCGTTTCGCTTATAGTAGGTTTTGTTCATTTTCATTCTTTAAACAGTCTTTTTTTAATTTTACTTGTATTTGTTATTGTGAAAGGCAGCGAAAATTGGTTCTTTTACCCGAAGATCGTGGGGAAAAATGTTGATATGCATTTCGTATGGGTGATTTTTTCAATCATCCTGTTTGGGAAATTATTCGGTTTCTGGGGACTTGTTTTTGCAATCCCTTCTTCGGCAGTTTTCAAAGTTTTTTTTAACGATCTTATGAAATCATATAAAAATTCGGAGTTATACAGAGAATGAAAAAAAATGTTTTGATAATTATATTTGTATTAATTTTTACTGTTTTTCAGTTTCCGGAATCGAAAGTTAAAAGTGAAAAATTGCTTTCAACTCTTATAAAAGCTGCACAATCGATCGAAAAATTTAATGCTTTGAAAAAACATCCCGGTAATTATCCTGTTGCAAAAAGAAGAATTATCAGATTGCTAAGGAGAGCGGCCTCTTTTACGGACAGTAATGATCAGAAAGACTATCTCCTCTCTCTTATTCCAGACTTGAGGCAAAGCGGAAAATTTAACTGCACTCTCTTTCCGGGTGACCTTAAAGATTCAAATATTTTCCTTTTTAAAAAAAAAGGTGAAAAAGAGTGTTTTCCGGTTGTTCTCCTATTAAGAAAGGATATTACACAAGAGATTCGGAAGTTTTCAGATATGACAAGGACTCTTGTAAAAAAGGGTTTGTTAAAACGAAAGGTTAAGTTTTTTCCGGAGAAACTTTTTATTTCTGCTGCCGAGACCATCTATCCTGACTCATTAAAAAAAAATATAATTCTCTATCACTATAAATCGGAGAAAACAGAACAGTATCCTATTATCTTTTTCATGGTAAAAAATATTGAAAAAAGTTTTAATGAAAAAATAGTTCCTGCCATAAGAAAGGTAATTTTAAGAAAAGAAATAAATGATGTAGATTTTAATTCCTATATCATTGCTCTTGCAATTCATAAACTTTCACATTTTATGGCACCCGTTGTTGTTAAGGCTGTAAAAAGCGGTGCTGATAGAAAGAAAGATATACTAACTACCCCAAGGGATCTGTTAAAGGAATATTTTTATTCTGCGGAGGAGGTTAGAGCTGAATTCGATATGATGAATATTATATTTTTACTTGAGAAAAATGCTCTTATCGATGAGAAAACAGCCGATAAAGTTGTTAAAACCTCTATCCTTTCAAAAATATCAAATCTGAAAAATGATCGAAGAAGGAAGTCAAATCTGAATTCGGTCGTTATATTGAATGCCATATTTAAAAGCGGCGGATTGGATGTTAACCTTATAAATAAAAAGTTAAAATTTAGCATGAAACTTTTAAAAACAAATCTGGAAAAATTAAATAAACTCTTTTATGATTTTGAAAAGAGTGGAAAATATGAAGAGTGTGCAGCTTATTTTAAAGAAAATTCGGAAATGTCCAAACAACTGAAAGCAATACTTAAGTTGATCTGAAACAGAAGATCCTTTACGTGATTTATGAAAAGAATATTTGATCTTACATATGTCGAAGTCAGAGATATACTCTTAAGAGAAGGGTTAAAGAGCTTTGTTGCGGATCAACTCTATACATGGATCTTTAAAAAAGGGAAAACCGATACTGAATACTGGTTGAATATCAGTAAAAAAAACAGAGAGAAGATCAAATCACTCTTTGACCTTAATCTTGAAAAAATTGAAAAACAGTCCGGAGACAGTGAAGGAACAAATAAGGTCCTTATCGGATTAAGCGACGGAATGAAGGTTGAATCCGTTTTAATAAAGGAAAAAAAACATTATACGTTCTGTATCTCTTCTCAGGTCGGGTGTGGTCTCGGATGTAAGTTTTGTGCTACGGGAAGAATGGGGTTCAAAAGAGATCTAACTTCAGGTGAGATTGTTTCTCAGGTTCTTATATTAAGAAAAATGCTTAAAGATTTTAAAGGAAAGATAAATCTTGTTTTTATGGGAATGGGAGAACCGCTTTTAAACTATGAAAATTTGAAAAAATCTCTTTATATCATCACCGATTCCATGGGTATAGGTGTCTCACCAAGAAATATAACCGTTTCTACAGCCGGTATTTTTAAATATATTAAGCTTCTGGAAAAAGATTTTCCGAAAATTAAATTAAGTTTTTCCCTGAATGCCTCGGATGCTGAAATGAGAAAGAGTTTGATGCCTGTATCAAAGAATGAGGGTCTTTCCGGAATACTTGAATATTTCAGTACAAAAAAGAGAAAACACAGGATCACTTTCGAATATGTCTTAATAAGCGGTGTTAACGACCGGATAGAGGATGCAAAAAAAGTATCGACTCTTCTTAGAAAGATTTCTTGCAAGATCAATATAATTCCCTATAATGAGAATGAATTTATTCCGTATAAAACGCCTTCGGAAGAAAAAGTTAATGCTTTTTCCGAGTTTCTGGCAAAAAAGGGGTTTACGGTAATGGTCAGGTGGTCAAAGGGAAAGGATATAAAATCCGCTTGCGGTCAACTGGCAGGAGAATAGGAGCATGAAAAAAATTTTTTTTCTTTTATTTGTAATATTTCTTCTTGCTGCCGCTGTTTCTGCTGAAAATGCTTCTATAAGAGAAGAAAAAATGAGTCTCTTAACATATATGTTTTCAGAATCTGACCCTGTCCCAAACATAGGACGGATCTATCCCTATTTTAGATTTGACGGTTATACGAACAGAGGGGAATTCAGAGACTGGAAAATGATTGTTATGGAGAATGAGTTTATTAAAGTATATGTGTGCCCTGATATCGGAGGAAAAATATGGGGTGCTGTTGAAAAATCGACGGGAAAGGAATTTATCTATTTTAACCATGTTGTAAAGTTTCGAGATATTGGAATGAGAGGGGCATGGACATCAGGGGGGCTTGAATATAATTTCGGAGATATCGGACATATTCCATCGTGTGCAACACCGGTGGATTATTGTCTTAGAGAAAATTCCGACGGTAGTGTTTCATGTTCGGTCGGAGCAGTTGATCTTCCTTCGGGAACAAAATGGAATGTAAAGATCACACTCCCGAAAAATTCTGCATATTTTAAAACTAGGGCTGCATGGTTTAACCAAACATCTCTTCCGGTTACCTATTACCACTGGATGAATGCATCGGCAAAAGCAGGAGGAGATCTCGAGTTTATCTACCCGGGAAATAAATGGATCGGGCATAAAGGTAAGTCCGGGAGCTGGCCTGAAGAGAATGGGCGGAATATCTCCTTTTATAAACAAAACAATTTCGGTCGATATAAGTCCTACCATGTATTAAACTCCTATTCCGATTATATGGGAGGATATTGGCACAAGGATGATTTCGGATTCGGACATCTGTCCGATTATGATGATAAACCAGGAAAAAAGATCTGGATATGGGGTTTGTCGGATCAGGGTATGATTTGGGAAAAATTACTTACGGACAGTGATGGACAATATGTTGAGTATCAGTCCGGAAAATTATTCAATCAGGCGGCAGCGGGCAGCACATTCTCACCATTTAAACACAGAGAGTTCTACCCTTTTGATTCCGATGTAATGGAAGAGATCTGGTTTCCCTTAAAAGGGACAAAAGGAATGGTTGCTGCATCGGAATATGCTGTACTAAATGTGATAAGAAAAGATAATGATGTAAAACTGTTGGTTAGTGCACTTAAAAAAATCAATGCCGATATTATTATCCTTTCAGGGGGGAAAACTGTTTTTAAAGATAATTGTAATCTAAATCCTCTGGATCTATTCACAGCTTCTTTTAAACTCAATAGAAAAAAAATGTTTACCTTAAAGATAGGCAGAGAACTTCTGGAATATTCCTCCAACAGAGATGATATGCTGGTTGAAAGGCCGGTTGATCTTCCGGACTCATTTAACTGGAGATCGGCATATGGTCTGTATGTAAGGGCTGTTGAGCTTGAAAAACAGCGTGAATATTTAAAGGCCATGAAATTTTATCTGGAAAGCTTGAAAAAAGAGAGCACATTTCTTCCCTCCCTAAGCAGAGTCGCACTTGGATATTATCGTATGATGAATTATGAGGAGTCTTTGAAGTATTCTCTGAAATCTCTATCGGTAAATACATATGATCCTCTTGCAAATTATGTTTTCGGACTTACAAACGTAAAACTTAAAAAGCTGACTCGTGCAAAGAACGGATTTTCAATAGCCGCACAATCTGTTGGACTTCGAAGTGCTGCATATACAGAGCTTGCGAAGATATTTGCTCGGGAGCGTAAATTTAAAAAAGCATTAAAGTATGCAAAAAAATCATTGGTTTTTAACTCTTATAATATATCTTCGTTGAAAATAGAGGCAATTGTATATAGGGAACTAGGTTATGCTGATGAATCAAAAAAGGTGCTTTCAAAAATCAGCAGTTTGGATCCGACCGGACATTTTGCAGCGTTTGAGAACTATTTATGTAATTTTGGCACCCTATCTTCTTTTCGCAATCAAATCTCAAATGAGTTTCCTTTTGAAACTTATCTGGACCTTTCTTTGTTCTACTATAACCTGGGATATAAAAAAGAGGCGGTTGCAGTTTTGAAAAATTCTC
Source organism: uncultured Clostridia bacterium (assembly GCA_964633415.1). GTDB lineage: Bacteria > Acidobacteriota > Aminicenantia > UBA2199 > UBA2199 > CAZNLS01. Next base: position 23,689 of record CAZWFY010000029.1, read on the forward strand.
CCGAACATCCTTTAATATATTTATGGAGAAGTTATCTTGATAATAAAAACCGTGAAAAATATTTTTATAAAGCTATTGAATTACCTATAGAAATGATATTTCCTCATCGCACCGAAAGTGCGGAGCTTTTAGAATATTTTATTCGGAGAAATGAAAATTGGAAGTTGAAATACTATCTCGGGCTTATATACTGGAATAGAGGGAGGAAAGAGGAAGCAAAAAAGCTATTTGAAAAATGTGGAAACAGTCCCGATTCATTCTCCTTCTATCTTGCAAAAATGAAACTTTTTTCAAATAATAAAATAAAGGTTTCGGAATCTATAAAAAAAGCAGAGAATTTTAATGGCAATTCATGGAGAGTTGATCTTGCCCGGATCAAATATTATATGAATAATGGTTTTTTTCATAAAGCTGAAAAAGTTGCAAGTGCAAATGTAAAAAAACATCCGGAAATATCGGTTTTCGGATTAAGTTATGCAAAGGCACTGTTAAAACAGAAGAAGTATGGTCTATGTATACAATTTCTTGAACATTACAATGTTCTCCCATATGAGGGTGCAACAGAGGGGAGGAAAATTTATCATAAAGCATGCATTAGAGCTGCTATTACAGCATTTAAAAAAAAGAAATATTCAACCGCGGTAAAATTCGGAATAAAAGCAAAGGTTTGGCCTGAAAATTTAGGAGTGGGGAGAAGTTATGATGAGGATGAGAGACTTGATGATTTTGTTATCGCACTGGGATATGAAAAAGTAGGACAGTCGAAAAAAGCAGATAAATATTTCTTAAAAATAATTAATCATAAAACACCGGAATATATAAAGGAAAACTCAAACTTGTATATTCAGGCGATTGTTTTTGAAAAATCCGGGGAGAGAGAGAGAGGGGAAAGATTGATAGAGTCTGCATTAAAGAAACAGCCGGATAATCTATATATAAAATGGGCGAAAGCATGTTTTAAAAAAATAGAAAAAGATAATTTGGAAAAAAAGATCTTAAATAACAAAAAGGTAAGCAATAGAAGTTTTAACTTTTCAGATAATGATTTTGATCTTATCATAGATCTTTTAAAAAATGTAAGTTTTTTGGAGAGGTAGAAGTATGAAAAAAAAAATTGTGTATTACTTTTCTATTATTCTTTTAGTATTTATGTTTCAAATTCCCACTCGAGCTAATGAGGCATATTTGAATAAGTCCCAAACGCATATTCAATTTGCCGTTGGTGATGTGAAATATGAGGCGGGAAACTGGAAACATCCGGATTATTCAAAACCTTTTGTTTCCCTTGGAAACCACAGGTTTAAAATAAAAATCAAAAAATTCAAAAAGTTTATAAAGGTGGTTGTACCCTGGAGAAGAAGAGATATTGATCCTGAGAAAAAGGATATTGCCATTGTCGGCTCGGAAACGGAAAGAAGGGTCAATAATGTTATTGTTCTTAAAATATACAATGAAAAAGGTGAAATTGTCTTTGAACCGTTCAAAACCGAAAAAACCTATTTTATCTATTATCTGCCACACAAATCTACGGGCGGATATTATCCTAAGGTTAAGTATATCAGTCCGGTTGACAGAGCTGATCCGAAATGGAGGGCGGAGTATAAAAAATTAGATCAAAAAAAGAAGAAAAAAATCCCATGTGCAAAAATCATTGCAGCTCAATCCATTGATAGTTTTCACTCTTTTTTCCCAATGGAAATTATTGCCGGAAAAGAAGAGGTTAAAGATTTTTTAAAAAAGAATCCGAGGAAGTTTTATCTTTTTCCTGAATATAGGGAAAATCCCGTAAGAATGTTTGACCATCTTCCTTTACATTGGATAAGAAGGGGAATAAAAAGCGGGATAAAGGATATGGTAAAAAGGGGAGAATTTTATACTTTTCAGATAGCAATCTATTCTCCCGATAATGATTTGTCCGATCTGAAAGTTGATTTTTCCGGATTAAGTTCAGACAGTGGTGATGAAATAAAGAAAACAGGATTGGAGTGTTTTAATATTTCCGGCGTTGATTTAAACGGAAAGTTTTTTAAAAAACATCTGAATGTAATAAAGGAAAAAGTTCAGCCCTTATGGATCGGAATAGATATTCCGGCGGATATAAAACCGGGTATTTATCGGGGAAAATGTGTTGTTTCTGCAAAGAATTTACCTGCCGATTCGATAAATATTGAATTAAACATACTTAACAAGGTGATAAAAAATCACGGAGATAACAACCCGGCGAAGATGTCGCGTTTGAGGTGGCTTAATTCACGGTTGGGAGTTGATAAAGATTTTATTGTGAAGCCTTTTATTCCTGTTTCCGCTGCAAAGAAAACGATTAATATATTGGGACGTAAAATAAAGTTAGGAGCAGATGGTCTTCCTGAAAGAATAGAATCTTTTTTCACCGAAAGAATGACCTCGTTAAAACCGGAACCCGAGCAAGTTCTTTCGGATCCGATTAGTCTGAAAGTAGTAAGAAAGGGTTTTAAGCCGGAGATCTGGAGATATTCTCCTTTCAGAATTCTACAGAGAAATAGAAGTGATGCCGACTGGAGTGTTTCGGGTAAATCAAAGAATTTCATCCTTAATATTTCAGGTCACGTTGAATATGACGGGATGATGAATTATAAAATAGATCTTACGGCAAAAAAAAGTGTTGATATTTCCGATATTTTTCTAAGCATTCCCATGGCTGCCGAAGCGGCAAAATATATGGTAGGACTTGGAAGAAAAGGGGGAAGGCGACCGGGACAATTCTCCTGGAAATGGGATATTAATTTTCATCAGGAAGGGGTATGGTTAGGAGATGTAAACAGAGGGCTTCAATATGTATTAAGAGATGAAAACTATGAACGCCCTTTAAACACCAACTTTTATCATAATAAACCTCTTAAACTTCCATACTCGTGGGGAAACGGGGGAAAGGGCGGTGTTGAGATAAAAAATGGTAAAAATAATTCTGTTGTTATTAAGAATTATTCCGGACCCAGAAGGATGGAGAAGGGAGAAACTCTTCATTTCAATGTTCGCTTTCTTATAACTCCTTTTAAATTGATTGATCTGAAAAAACATTTTAAAACCCGTTTTGTTCACAAATATCTTCCGATAAATCAGGTAAAAGAATTAGGGGGGACAGTGGTAAATGTCCACCATGCAACGGAGATCAATCCCTATATTAACTATCCGTTCTTTAACCTTAAAAAGCAAAGAGATTATATCAACGAAGCTCATAAAAGCGGGATAAAGGTAAAACTTTACAATACAATAAGGGAGTTAACTTATAGAGCTTATGAACTTTTTGCACTGAAAAGTCTGGGTGATGAAATATTTAATGATGGTGACGGCGGTGGTCATAGCTGGTTGCAGGAACACTTAAAGTCACATTATCATTCTGCATGGCATGCAACAAAGGTCAATGATGCGGCAATTCTTGACAAGGGTACATCACGCTGGACCAACTACTATATTGAAGGTCTGAATTGGCTTGCGAAAAATCAGAAGATTGACGGGTTGTATCTCGATGACATTGCTTTTTCGAGAGAAACCGTAAAACGTATTGCAACTGTTCTTAACAAACAGAGAGAAGATGTGATAATAGATCTTCATTCGGCAAATCAATTTAATAAAAGGGACGGTTTTGTCAACAGTGTATTTCTTTATATGGAACACCTTCCCTATATTTCCAGATTATGGTTCGGTGAATATTTTGAGTATGATATGGGTCCCGATTATTGGCTTACCGAAGTGTCGGGAATTCCTTTCGGACTTACAGGGGAGATGCTTGAAAAGGGAGGTCATCCTTACAGGGGAATGGTATACGGGATGACAACAAGGGTATATGGAAAATATAATCCCGGGGAGTTGTGGAAATTGTTTGACAAATTCGGCATTGCGGACAGTGAAATGTCCGGATATTGGGTTAAGGATTCTCCGGTTAAAACCTATGTCAAAGACATTCGATCTACGGTTTATAAAAACAGGAATAAACTTTTGATAGCAATAGGCTCATGGTCATCGAAAGATGAGAATGTAAAACTTAATATTGACTGGAGTAGAACCGGATTTGAAAAGGACAATGCAATACTTTATGCACCCGAGATAGAGGGTCTCCAGCAAAGTGAAAAGTTTGATTTGTCTGTTCCCGTTAAAGTAAAAAAAGAGAGAGGGATTATACTTATCCTTAAGAAAAAAAACCGATCCTGAACGGTATAATAATCTTATTTGTTGAAGTGCGGTTCATATTCAAACTGTTATTCATCATTAAAGTTGCGGCAAAATGCTCATTATAATGACTTAAAGTCATGACTTTTGGTCATTATATTGTTATAATTGCTTTTGAGGATGAGATAAAATGTATCAAAGAACACTTGAAAGTGTTGTGAAAGGAAAGATCGGAAACGGAAAAGCAATTATAATTGTCGGAGCAAGGCAGGTTGGAAAGACAACTCTGATAAAAAGTTTATTAAAAGATAAAAAATATCTGTTTCTGGATGGAGATGATCCGACTGTCAGACGGATTTTGTCAAATTTAAATACGGAACAAATCAGGATGATAATAGGTGATTACAAAACTGTATTTCTTGATGAAGCACAGCGAATAGAGGGAATCGGATTATCCTTGAAAATTATTACCGATCAGTTCAGTAATGTTCAATTATTTGTTTCCGGTTCTTCTTCATTTGATTTGGGAAATAAACTAAATGAGCCGTTAACCGGAAGAAAATGGGAATATGAATTGTTTCCAATATCCTGGGAGGAGTTTGAGGGAAAAGAAGGGTTTGTTAAAGCAGAGCAAAAGCTCGAAAATTGTTTGCTTTATGGGTTTTATCCGGATGTGTTAAACAATCCCGGAAAAGAGAGGGAAATCTTGAAAAATTTGGCAAATAGTTATTTGTACAGAGATATATTGGGTTTGTCCGGGATAAGAAAACCTGAAATAATTGATAATTTGTTATTGGCACTTGCTCTTCAAGTCGGTAGTGAAGTTAACTATAATGAGCTTGCCGGAACCGTAGGCGTAAATAAAATTACTATCCGGAAATATATTGATGTCCTTGAAAAAGGATATATAGTATTTAGACTAAACAGTTTTAGTAGAAATTTAAGAAATGAGATAAAGCAAAACAGAAAAATATACTTTTATGATAACGGTATCAGGAATATGATTATAGGAAATTTTAGTCGTCTTAAATTAAGAACGGATGTGGGAGCACTTTGGGAGAATTTTTTGATATCGGAAAGGGTTAAGCAAAATATTTATAAAGATACTTTTGCACGAATGTATTTTTGGAGAACCAAACAACAAAGTGAAATTGATTTTGTTGAAGAAAAAGAGGGAAAGATATTCGGATTCGAACTTAAATGGAAGTTAAAGACTAAAATAAAATTACCGGAAATATTTACAAAAACTTATAATGCCGAAACCAATATTATTGATAGGAATAACTTTAGAGAGTTTGTAATAATAAAATAATTTATCTCAAATCAAAACAAAACATTTATAACAAGGGGATAAAGAGAATAATGAATATTGATTAAATTATTTTGTTAAATTAAAATTAATCTTTTTATGGGAGGAAAAATGAGAAAAACTTTCATATTGATTGCAATAATATTCACTCTTTTATTGTCCGGGGCGGGTTTTAATTTGCTCTATTCTCAGAGTCCGATCGGGAAATGGGTGGACTCCGGATTTAATATAACATTGGTTTTAAATGCCGATTTTACATATTCCCTTAAATATCAGAATGGAAAGAGTTCGGGAAACTGGAGCAGTCAGGGAAACAGGTTTTGTCTAAAAGATAGCTCCTCGAATATTCCGATCTGTTATACGGTAGTTATCTATTCTGCTGGGAAGATGGTTTTGCGGGATGTAAACGGAGTTGTGATCAACTATTCTAAAGTGTCATCTGCTTCGACTACTCCAAAGAACACTCGAAAGGTTTTTAAGGGGAAATCAGACTTAAAAATTCTTGCAAATAAAAACGGCATTGCTCTTACTTATAGACATTTTAAACATGGACTTGATCTGACACAGTTTATTATCGGGAACGGGATAAAAAAGAGTGAAATAGATGAATTGAAATACAAACTGATCGAAGAGTTTAATACAAATCCTTCTCTTGTTGTTAAACAGCTTGACAGTATCGGGGTTTCAATGAAAAAAGTTCATAATGCCAAAGATCCGGTCAAGGTAGGAAAAGTGCGTCAGGAAATATTTACCTCTTTTTATAAATTAACTCGCAATATGAGAGAAGAGCGGAAACCTTTGATGATCCGGATTATTAACAGGTATATAAAAGTGCTTTCGTATGATCAGGTAAACAATCTCCTGCTTACAAACAGGGATGTTGACGGTTATATCAACTATCTTGCCTTTAACAGCGAACTTGCAGGTAATAAAATAACGGTTAATTATGCCGTAAGAAGATCTGTCAGAGATCAGCTTGTAAAGAATTTTTATTCAATGCCTTTACAGCAAAAACAACTTTTATCTTCTGCAAGTCTTATGTGGCAGCTCGTAGATGCCAACTGGAAAAGGCTCTCATATGCTCAGAGGGTCCAATATATAAATGCTTATCGTGCAAAAATCTCAAACAATTTTAAATATAATCGGCAGTCGACAAATTATAACAATTACAGCAGGTGGACTCCTCCGAAAAACTACGGTTCGCAAAAGAAAAGTCTTTCTCAAATGAGAAGAGAGTTCAATGCCAAACAGAATATGTTCAGAATGATGAACAATATGAATTTAAATACACATGCACTATCGTTGAATATTATTGAAAATATGGGTGGAACCGGAAATTACTGGAAAGTAACCGATTATTGATTTTTTTGTGAACAAGTAAATTTTGTTGGAATATTTTGTCTGTTTCATTTAATCATTTAAACAATCTTTGCAAACTTTTTTCCCGTTTTTTAATTCAGTATATTCTTCAATTACCATCTCTCCGCAGTTTTCACAAACAATGCTGTTGAAAGTATGCTTCGGTTCGCTCCAATCGTATTCAAACACTTTGGACACAGTCATGATCATTTCGGCAGGTGCATTCATTACTTTGTCAACAAGAGGTTGCACAATCTCATCGGGAACCTGCGTGGGTGGTACTCCCTTTTCTCTGTAATTTTTAAAAAATTCTGTTTTTTTTGTCTGCATCATAGCTTCGGCTTTCGGAGTGACACGAACAGCTCGGTTAGTTCTCTTATCAATCAAAGTCAATCCCCATTTTCCTTTATGCGTTCTCTCTATATTGCCTTTCCCGAAAGTGCAACCTGTAATAACCTGAACTCCGTCGGCAAAACAAGTTGCACAATGATTTTCGCCCAACTCTACAATTGCGTGTAAGAAACTGTCGCCTGTGCGTTCTACCCCCAATTTGTTCATTGCAGCTTCTGCTACCCGTAATCCATTCGGCATTGCCGGACATTTGTGACCGTGAAATTTTTGTCCTATTTCAAGCCATTCTTTTGCATTTACCATTTTTATCTCCTTAGTTTAAAATTTCCGTAATCATCAAAGTTTCTAATTCCTATTATTTAAATGCAGCTGTTGAGAGCATTATTTTTTTTAAATTTGTTTTTTGTGCAAATATTATGTTTGTAAAAAATCTACGATATAAATAAGATATTTTCATATGTTTTTGTCTGCGTTCAATATTTTTCCCGGTTTTAACATTTTTGCGAAATCTTCGTTTGAAGCTTGCAGCCATTTTACATTGTAACCTTTTGAAAACAGATAGATGTAAGCCCAAGCAGAACGGGTTCCTGACGAGCAGAAACAGGCTATCAATTTGTCTTTTGTCAATTCGTTTAACCGATCCGGAAGTTCATTAATAGGGATATGCAGTGTCTCAATTCCGAATATTTCAAAATTAAAAGCAATGGTTGCAACTTCTTTTTTATCTCTCACATCAAGAAAAACAGCACCCTTGGTATCAAGAAATTTTTCAGCGGATATCTTATGTTTTCCGGTCCCGCAAAACTCCAGATTCATTGTTTTTAAAGCTTTTTCCATTGTTATTCCTCCTTTTTAAATGATTTTAAAGATTAATTTCACAGCCATAATCAATAGAATTACTGCAAGAATTTTTTTAACTGTCTGAGAATTAAGTTTTTTTTGCATAAAAATTGTTCCGATTGTTGCTCCGAGAATTCCACCGACTGATGCAATCAATGTGATTTGCCAATTAATATTTCCCATAAACAAATATGTCAGAAATCCGGAAAATGATGAGAATGGAACGACAAAAGCTGTGATCGCTGTGATCTTTTTGGGGTTAAAACCTATTATTAACATCAGTGGAGAAATGACTCCGCCACCGCCGATACCGAGCATTCCCGATAAAAGACCAGCCGATGCTCCAATCAGTGATAATTTTATATAAGGAAAATCTTTGCTGTTATTATCTATGTTCTTCTTTTTGTGAAACAGAAACATAAATCCTGAAAACAGCAAAAATGCAATAAACAGAAGCAAGATAGTTTTGTCCGGTATAAATTTTGAAACATAAGCACCGGCAACGGCGAATAAAAATGATGAAATAATAATCGGAATTCCGATTTTAAAATCCAAACGTTTATTTTTGATATTGTTGATACTTGCACCGGTGAGACTTACCGTATTGTAAAACAGACCCACGGGTTTTGCAGTGCCTACCGGTATGCCGAGCGATACAAGTATCGGAATCAGAATTATTGCGGCACCGACTCCGCCAAGTGCAAAAATAAATGCGGAAACAAATGATATGATGAATATTATAATATCCATTTTTTCCTCTTATAATCTATTGGAAATAAACGATTGATTCATTCGGAAAATTATTCGAAAAATTCGTTAAAAAGTAATTTTGCTTTCTTCCAGTTTCCTTGATTGATACAATATTTTACTTTTGGCGGATTAACTTCACCTTGAATAAGACCTGCATCTTTCAGTTCCTTTAAATGCTGTGATACCGTTGATTGAGCGATTGGTAAAATATTAACCAGATCTCCGGTAAAACAACAAGATTGATTATCAAGATGTTTTAAGATCAATAATCTTGTAGGATGTCCAAGAGCCTTTGCAAATCGTGCTATTAATTCCAAATTTTCATCAGAGTCAATGCTTTCTAATATTTTTATCATTTTGAGATAATAGCA
>CAZWFY010000030.1:0-16117 GCA_964633415.1 uncultured Clostridia bacterium
TAAATAATTTAGGAAAAATTGAAAAATATAAAAATTTAATAAACAATTTAAAAAAAGAAATTATTACTACTTTAGGAGATTTTAAAAATTTGGATTATGATTCAGGATATGAAAAACCAGAATTATCATCTCCATTAAAATCACTTGGATATTTATAAAATTATACACGTAAAAAATTTTTTATTGATAATGTATAATATTTTTCACTCATTTAAAAAAGAGAGTAATCTATTGTAATCTCTTTTGTTGTTAATAAGCGTGTTATTTTATGAATAAATCGGTGTATAGCTTTACGAGTTTATTTTGATTTAAGTGGACAGAATTTTGTTATGGGATATGTTCTTACCGGACATATAGGAAAACTACTTGTTATTTATCCAATTGATCAGCGACAATTAAAACTCCCGTTTTTTTGGAGTTTAAATTACAATTGGGGGGGTAGAAATTTTACCGGTCGTGAAGAATACAAATTATTTATTCGGAAAGTTATTGATCAGTTGAATTCCGGCAGAATAGGCAGACCGACGAAGTACAAATCTCTCTGTTACGGCACCTCCTTGTATAATAAGGGAGTTATGAGTTCTTATGAGGAGATATTCAAATTTTCAGGGAGCAAACAAGGTAAGTTCCGATTAAAAGTAATAGAGCATTTTAAGAATCATGGACTTCTGTCCTGCATGGATGCATACGGAGTATCCAAAGCAACAATATATAGACGGAAGAAGCCGTATGATCGTAGCGGGAAAAAGTTGAGTTGGCCGATTCCGAAATCAAGGTCTCCTGTCAATAGACGCGAGATGCTTGTTAGACCTGAATTGATCAACTTTATAAGAGAACTGCGAAGAGATCACTACCGTTTAGGCAAAGAGGAAGATCAAACCCATTCTTGACGAAAATTGCAAGGAGAATGATCTGGATAGTATATCTACCTCGGCAATAGGCAAAGTTCTTAAAAGATACGATATGGTTCGTCCGAAGAACGGAGGTGTATACCATAATCCTCAAGTAAATGGGTTCACAAGAAAGTGTCATACAAGAACAGAGTTAAGCGATCACCCAAGATTAAAGAAGCATGATATATTGAGATAGATACCATGCACAGATTCATGGAAGGTATTAAAACCTATATATTTAATGCCGTAGATATTAGTACAAGATTCCAGTTCTCATATGCATATCGTTCGGCAAAGAGTAGAGATGCTCCGGATTTTTTTTAGAAACTCGAAAAAATATATCCTTTAAAAGGAGGAATAAAAAAAGTACAAACGGATAACGGCAGTGAGTTTTTGGGAGAATTTGATAATTACTTGAAAAAAAAAAAATAAAACATCTCTTTATTTACCCCGATGTCCTATAATAAACGGTTTTGTAAAAAGAGCTGACAGAACACCGAATGGAGAGTTCCTTATATCATACCCGTTTTATGATGATAGGGATATTAATAAATTTAATAAAGATCTCATTGAATACCTGATTTGGTTTAATACTATCAGACCTCATTATTCATTGGGAAATTTATCTCCCGTTGATTATATGATAAAATTAAATAAAGAGTCTCATATGTCTGCAACCTATACAATCAATTTGATTTTCTTTTCTCAAAAATTTAAAATATAACAAATAATAATTCGGGAGGTTTGTTATGATATTAAAAAGAAATCCTGTTCAATCATTTTTAAGAAATATAATAAGATGGGGTCTGTTTTTTTCTCTTTGGTATCTTATTGTCTGGCCGATCTTTTCACCTTTCACAAAAAATGTTACTGAAATATTTCAGATAAATGCACCACCTCTATCAATGTTAAAAGGGGTAATTATAACAATATTTATTTTCTGGTTTTCAAATGTAATTGCAAAAATGATTCAAATTCTACCGCAATGGGAACGACTGGTTTTACTGAGATTGGGGAAATCAGTCGGAGTCAAAGGACCGGGATTCTTTCTTATTCCTCCCTTCATCTATTCAATAGCAAGAATAATAGATATAAGAATAATGACATATGAAGTCAAAGCAACAAGAACCCTAACAAAAGATAATGTCCCGATAGATGTAACCGCAGCAATTGAGATGGAAGTGGAAGATCCGGAAAAAGCTGCTATCGGTGTCAAGGATTATTGGAAAACAACCGAGTGGGCAGCAATGGAAGCACTTAAAAGTTCGATTGGCAGAAATGAACTTCGTCCTATTCTCAGTGAGACGGAAATGATTGCAAACGCATTGAAAAGTGAAATAGATATTGCCGCAAAAGATTTCGGTGTGAATGTTCGGGCAGTAAGAATCACGGATATCAGTGCTCCGACTTCACTTGTGGAAGAACTCGCTGTAATAGCAAGAGCCGAAAGAAGTGCAAAAGCCAAAAAAATTCAGGCTGAAGCCGAGGTTGAAGTTGCTGAAGAACTATTCAAAGCCAGTAAAATTCTTGCTTCACAATCCGGAACAATACAATTACGTCAGATACAGGCTCTGCTTGAAATGTCAAAGGAAGAGAGTTCAACAATTATTATCTACCCGATGGATAGCCTTAACGGAGAATTGATTGCGGCATCTGCTTCGGGAAGTCAATTAAAGAATTCCAATTCCGGATTGATTACCGTCACTGACACCGAACAGACTTAACCGATTGAGCAGAAGAAAAAGAGTTTTATTTATATGCACCCACAATTCCGCAAGATCACAGCTGGCAGAGGGACTTACCAACCGTTTTTTCGGTGAAAACTGGGAGGCTTTCAGTGCAGGAACCGAAGCCACTGCAGTTAAACATGAAGCAATTGAGGTTCTTTTGGAACTGGGCATTGATATCTCATCTGCGGTTTCAAAATTAAGTACTGAATTCATAGATAAAAAATTTGATCTTGTTATAACCGTCTGCGATGATGCAAAAGAGAAATGCCCCTTTTTCCCCGGAGCTAAAAAATATTTACATAAAAGTTTCAAGGATCCATCCGATGTAAAAGAGAGCAGGGAAAAGAGGATTGATGCTTTTAGAAATTCAAGGGATGAAATAAAGAACTGGCTGAACTCCATCCTTTAAAAATATGATCAATAGATAATTAATCTTTATATACTATCGAAAGAATCGTCACCGTTCCGCATGCAAGAAGACTTGCCGCCATTCCTGTGAGAAGATATATATCATTCTGGAAATAACCGTGAAGTATCCCTGTCACCTGAAGAATAGAAAATCCTGCAAATGTCAGAGTTGATACACCTTTTGCACTTTTAGCTTTGACTATTTTCACAGCTTGAATTACAAATAGTCCTGCATTTGCCATAAGACCCGCTCCAAAAATCAACGCAACTATCTCTTTCACTCTTTCTCCTCCTAAAAATATTTAGTTCAGTCCTTTCTTGACAACATTTCTTCCCGACTGTTTCCCGATATAAAGAGCGTCATCCGCATCTTTAATACATGAATCTACAGTTTTATCAGATCTGAATTCACAAACTCCGAAAGTCATTGTTATCTTCAATTCAATACCTTTAAAATGAAATAATTTATCACTGATCTTTCCCCTGATTTTTTCAGAAATGATCAATGCTCCATCCATATCCGTTTCAGGATAAATAATAAGAAACTCCTCCCCTCCCCAACGCCCGACCGAATCCTGTTTTCTTATCGAAGTTTTAATAAGATCGGAAACCTTCTTTAAAACAAAATCACCGCAATCATGTCCATACTTATCATTGAACAGTTTAAAATGATCTATATCACACATTACAGTCACAAATGTCTTTCCGGTACGTTCAAATCGTTTAACTTCAGAATTAAATATTTCGACCATTTTCCTTCTGTTATTCAACGATGTAAGCGGATCGGTTATTGCCGCCTCCTCTAATATTTGATGAGTTCTGGCTTTAAAGTAAGCGGAGAGTGCGTGCTCTCTGATCCTCTTCATCTTTTTTGCATCTGAGATTGTAAATGCCGACTTGTTTATAGAATTTTCAAGAATAAAATAACCTTCGATTTTTGAACTCCAGACAATTGTCATTGCAATCAATGACCTTAGTTTATCATCATCTTTAAATGTCCTATCACCCGGAATTCCCTGGAATTTTTTTAGAATATAAATTCCATCCTCCATCTCCTCTCCGCTTTCCACATATCTTCCATATGCAACATCTTCCGTAAGACGAACATTTGACAATACACCTTCTTCATATCCGATAGAGACAAGAGGTTCATACATTGAATTTTTCTTGTTTAATATAAAGATCAGACCTTTGTCCGCTTGAGGGAACAGTTTGAGTGTCTGCTTTAACAAAACATTCAATAATTTTTCAAAATCGATCTCCTTATTTACATTCGCAACAATTCTGTCTGTTGTTTCAAGCTCCCTCGTCCTTTCACTTACAAGTGCCTCAAGTTCTTTTTTTCTAACCCTCAGGTTTCTAATCCTTAATCCGAGAATCAATGCTATTAATCCACCGAAAACAAAAAACACAAGGAGGAAAAACCATAGAGTCTGATAAAATTCAGGATTTTGAACAAAAGAAAAATCAGCCTCTTTTTTACTCCAGATCCCGTCATTGTTAACAGCTTTTACTTTAAAAGTATATTCTCCTCTCGGAAGTCTTGTATATGATATTTCACGCTTCGTCGTCAGTTGAGACCAACCTACATCAAATCCTTCCAGTTTATATAAATATTGGACCTTATGTGGAATAACGTAGCTTAAAGCGGTATATTTAAAAGTAATTCTTTTATAGTCGGGATTAAGGGAACTTATATCACTTATTCTATACTCTTTGCCGTCGATAAATACCTTTTCCATAAAAATAGGAGGAGGATTTTTATTTAAGGGAATATTTACAGTATCAATAACGGCAACTCCTTTAAGTGTAGGAAACCAGATATTTTCTCCTCTATCCTTGCATACCCACCCGAGAGGAGTCGGAGAATCGGGCAGACCGTCGAGATCATTGTAGATTTCCGCTCTGACTTTACTTATCCTTTTACTGAGAAAATCATTAAGTTCTTTTTTCTTGATATAAAAAACACCTAAATTTGAGTTAATCCAGAATTTACCGAATTTATCCTCAATAATATGAAAAACAGCTCTCCCCGGTATTCCCTGTTCTTCTCTGAAATTGACAAACGACACTCCGTCATACCTTGAAATACCATAACCGGTGGTAAACCATAAAACGCCTTCACTATCCTCATAAACCCTGAAAACCACATTCGAACTTAATCCGTCGGCAGTTGAAAAATTCTTGATCTTTTCACCTTTAATAACAGATACACCACCGCCATTTGTTGTAATCCAGATATTTTTTTTAGAATCCTCAAATACACTTAAAATATAGTTATCGGCAATACCGTTACTTCCCTTTTTTATATGAATTATTTTTCCGTTCTTTAATAAATTCAAACCGTTCCCTGTTCCTATCCATATATTTTTATAGCTGTCTTCAAGAGTGATCCTGCATCTGTTACCGGTCAATCCATCTTCTCTTGAATATTTAACAACCACACCATTCATATATGTAACAACTCCAAGATCAGAGTAAGTTGAGATCCACATCTTCCCTTTACTATCCTGCATTATATGACGAATTCTCACTCCCTTTAATTTTTTTACCATAGGATTTTCAATAAAACTCCTTCCGTTATAAATACTCAATCCTTGATCTGTTCCTATCCAGAATAATCCTCTCCCATCTTCATAAACAGTATTTACCCTGTCATATATCAGACCTTCCGATGAATCAATAATATTAAACTTATTATCACTCAGTTTACCCAAACCACCTCTTATTGTTGCAATCCAGATATTACCCTCTTTATCTTCCAGTGTATCCGTAACCAGATTATCATTGAGTCCATTCTTACTCGAAAAAACATTGAATTTATTTTTATAATATCTTAAGAGTCCTGAATCACTACTTATCCAGATACAACCTTTACTTCCATATTTTATCTTATTGATAGTCCCGATTTTAAAATTGAATTTTTTGGAGATCATCTTCCCTGAGCGGTATATAAACAGTCCGTTCTCTCTTGTTCCGAACCAAACTTCATTATTATTCAAAACAAGCATTGATAAAATCACATAATTTTTCACTCCTTTAAATCTCTTTTCAGAATAGAACTTACCGTTTGTAAGTTTTAATACTCCTCCCTTACTCAAAGAGATCCAAATTTTATCATTCCGATCACAATATATATTTTCGATCGAATCCGAAATCACAGTCCCCCTCAAATCGCCGATGATCTCCCCATTGCCGCTTATTATGCTAAGACCGTTTGTTGTTCCAACCCATATCTTTCCTTCCTTATCTTCGTATAAAGTTTTTATACTGTTTCCCGACAGACCGTTTTTAACAGTGAATAATCTGAATTTACCATCTTTATATTTTGCAAGACCATCACCATTGGTTCCTATCCATATTGAACCATCCGAAGATTCCAGAAGCACCGTATTAAGATTTCCGGTAAAACCCGATTTGTCATTGGCTTTTATGATTTCAAAATTAATACCGTCAAATCTGACAAGTCCGTTAAATGTTGCAACCCAGATATAGCCCTTTGAATCTTGAAGGATATCGGTAATACTGTTAGAAGGAAGTCCCTCCTTAGATGTCCATACCGTAAGTTTACTATGGGATAAAGGTTTATTCAGATTTATGGCAGAACTTTTTTTAGAACTCAAAAAAAATATAGAAAAAAGTACGAAAATAAAGACTATTTCCCGATATATTAATCCTTTTTTCACAATTAGATTATAAGAAAACTAAATATTTTTTCAAATTGTAATTTCATCATTCTATTGAATCCGGAGGTTTCTGAATAAAATACCGTTCTGCAATTACTTCAATGATATATTTTATTCCTTCTTTTTTAATTAGTTCACGATATAATTTTAAATTTCTATTAGTCGAATAATATGATACTTTAAAATGTTTCCGAATGAAATATTTGAGATATTCTCCAAATGAGTCGTGGATCATTAAAACCGGAGGAAGTATCCCTTTATCATTTTCATCAACTGTTATTTTCAAATTCGAGGATAAAACATCGGTTATTCTACTTTTAATATTAATTTCTTTTTTTCTTTTAAGTCTGACCATGTTATTCGGGAAAGTTTTACACTCTAATGAAAGCATCCCCGATAAATCTCCTTTCGTATTAATATGTCTGTTAACTATAAATTTATTAATAGGTTCAGGACGGACTGATAATCCTGACTGAACTTTAATAAACATCAAAATACGTCTATATGCGAAATATGCACCTAATTCATTCCAATGTGTATCGGTTTTTTGATAAAGCAATCTTCTCCTTTTTAAGCCGATAAACTCCTTTTTAAGATTGATAATAAAATCAATTCCACTTCTCTCTAAAGATTCCATTATCTGATCAAGGATTGATTCCTCCGGAGGTCTGTCTGCTCCAGATGGCATCATTTCCGGATATATTGTCTGTTTATTCGGAACAATAACATAGATATAATCACAACCCAGAGATTTTGCCCATTTCCTTCTCTCTTCAATCCGATCTTTCCGGCGTACGAGCATAGATCGTGCTTTATGATCGAATGCAAAATAGTATTTTAAAAGATTTACCCCGCTCTCTTTTTTTAAGAAAAGCCATCCATCCTTTCCAATAAGAACGGAATCAACAGGTGAAACTTTAAAAAGAGAAAATTTTATCCTGTTGAATCTGTTTATCATAAAATCTCTTAATACAAAATTATCATTGTAATAATTTTCATACTTTTTAAAATAGGGGAAAACGGATTTAATATTGAACTCTGGTTTTTTTAATCTTATTCTATTTTCTTCAGATAAAACATCGCTCTGATCTGAAAAAAAATGGAAAATTCCGTTTGCAAAAGGTAAAAATATAATAATAAGAAAAATCGGAATTATACTTTTAAAAATTTCAGTAGTAAAAAATACGGATACTCCTTTTATATCAATCAGCCTGTTTTTCACTATTCTTCTTTTATTCATCATTATCTATTTGTTAGAACCTGAAATATATAAAAGGTTTGTAAGTTCCTCCGGTTATTGCCATTATACTCACGATAAATACGGATAAATAGAAAATATTCTCTAAAACAGTATATAAAAAGAGTGATCTTCTAAAAGTCTTGCTTATAATTCCATTGATCATTTTAAAGATCGGAAATGATCCGAAAATCGCTAAAGATGAAATTAAGATAAACTCTCTGTTCAAAAAAAACTCAGACCCGATCGGAACAGGAAACTTTCCTCCGAATCCAAACAGATTTCCGATATAATTAAGAGAATATTTCAGGTCGGGTGATCTGAAGAATACCCATCCGATCATAACAAAAAAGAGAGTTATTATCGTTCTTACAAATCCGGGGAGATTCCTTTTGGCAAATTTTCTTACCCCTATATGTTCAATTGCAAGTAAAACTCCATAATAAGTCCCCCACAGGATAAAAGTCCATGCAGCCCCATGCCATACTCCACAAAGAAAAAATGTAAGAATAATTCCCGTTAAATATGCTATATTTTCTATCTTAATATGTAAGATCCTGCTCTTCCCGGTCATCCTCATCACAGAATATGCAATTGGGAAAAATATATATGTTTTCAACCATATACCCAGAGTTATATGCCAGCGGTTCCAGAAATCTTTTATTGAGCGTGAGGAATATGGAAAATTAAAATTCTCCGGAATATTGAATCCTATCATTTTCCCCAATCCTATCGCCATATCCGAATATCCTGAAAAATCGTAATATATCTGCAATGTATATGCAGCCAAACCTATCCAGCTAAGTGAAAAATTCAGACTCTCCGAAGGAATAATGAATATACCGTTTGCAGTTTTAGCGAGAGTATCTGCAATAATAACCTTTTTTCCCAAACCTGTTATAAATCTTTTAACTCCTTCCGAAATATCATTTAAATTAATATTTCTCTTTCCGAGCTGTTTCTCAAATGCAGAGTAAATTGTGATCGGACCTGTTATAAGTTTTGGAAATAATGAAATATATAGCATATATGAGGATATTTTTTTTTTTAACGGAACAACTTTCCTATAAATATCGGTTAAATAAGAAATCGAGAGAAAAGTAATAAAAGAAATTCCCGTGGGAAAAGGAAGCCCTTCCAAGTGAAACTTTATCCCGAACAATCCAAGTAGAAACGTAAGATATTTATAAAATATAAGAACGGAAATATTAAATATTACCCCGAAAATATATACTTTTTTTGATCTGCTCTTAACCTTACCGTCGGATATCAGAATACTAAAATAATAGTTGACAAAAATAAGGATTAATAAGATGAAAACAGCTTCACGCTTTGCCCATGCATAAAACACAAGACTTGCAATAATAAGGAATGAATTTTTTAAATCAGATGCAATAAAAAAATATAGAGTTAAAAACAGAGGTAGAAATAGAAAAATAAAGATAAGTGAATTAAACTCCATTACATCAGTTTATATAAAACAATTCGGTACTGTCAAATAAAGAGTTAAAAACTCTCTTAAATTATCTGGTTAATTTCCATGTTCCGTAGAATTTATCTCCCGACTGGTTAGTCCAGATCCAGGTTCCGCTCATATGACTGTTATCGGAAAAAGTTCCGGTGAATTGAAAATTCCTTACACTTCCATACCAGAGATCAAATTGAATATCCGTTACCGACACATTGTAATGACCGGTTCCCTCATTTGCAGGATTATTCATATATCCTCTTGTATCTCCGGTCAGAGTTGAAGTTCCTGAAAAAGTAACTTCAAGCGGATCAGGATCACCGTTTGAATCCCATCCTGAACCAATCCAATGTCCTCTGACATCATATGTTGCCGATTGTGTATCTGCAGTTACACTCAGGGTATGATTATTATTCATCTGAATAGATCCCGATGCAGCAACATTAGTTCCGTCGAGAAGGACCCTTAGATTTGAATAACCTGTTTCAAGAGAGTAAGCATAGTTGGCAGTACTCCCGTCTGCATAGTTATAACTACCGGTTGAAGGATAACCCGAAACCCCGCTTCCAAGTGAAACCGTTAAAGTATATTGAGAATTATTATCCGAATTACCGGAATCCTCATTAATGATACAACCGATTGCCATAGAAAAAAAGAATAGTGAAATAATAAGAAACTTTACTTGTATTTTTAACTTCATTACAACTCCTTCTACTTTTTTAACACTTTACAATTATACCGAACTAACGTCCTTTTGGAAAATAAATAGATCTCAAAAGAAAAAATCTCATATAAAATCGCACTTATCTTTTTTTAAAAAAAATATCCGATAATGGAAATAAGAAAATATTGTTTTTTCTAACCCGCATTTCTCAGTTTATCAAACCTCTTTCTCTCATGGATATTAAGCAGTTTTTTTCTCATTCTTATGTTTTTCGGAGTGATCTCAAGGAGTTCATCATCCTCAATGTATTCCAGTGCCTGTTCAAGAGAAAATTTTCTCGGAGTGATTAATCTTACGGCTTCATCCGACCCTGAAGCTCTCATATTAGTAAGTTTTTTTGTTTTGCAGACATTTACAACAAGATCATTCTCCTTGCTGTGTTCCCCTATTATCATACCGGAATAGACGGGAACTCCGGAATCAACAAACAGAGTTCCTCTCGGCTGAAGATTAAAAAGTCCATAAGGGACAGAAACTCCATTTTCCAATGCTATAAGGACTCCTTTTGTCTTTTTACTGAAATCACCTTTATAAGGTTCATAAGAGGAAAAACTGTGATTTAAAATACCGGTTCCGTGTGTTTCCGTCAGGAATTCATTGTTAAAACCGATTAAACCGCGGGAAGGGATATGAAACTCTATTCTTGTATATCCGCTTACTCCTGCAATCATATTTATCAACTCACCTTTCCTCTGCCCGAACATTTCAATAACAACTCCGCTATATTCATCAGCTACATCAACTATTGCATGTTCTATCGGTTCACACTTCACTCCGTCAATTTCCTTTAAAATAACTTTCGGCTTTGAAACCTGAAACTCATATCCCTCTCTTCTCATATTCTCTATAAGAATAGAGAGTTGAAGTGCTCCTCTGCCCTTAACAAGAAATGAATTTTTTGCATCTGTTTCCGAAACCCTCAGACTTACATTTGTCAATAACTCTTTTTGAAGCCTGTCCCAAATATTTCTGGAAGTTACATATCTCCCCTCTTTTCCCGCAAAAGGAGAATCATTAACAATAAAATTCATAGCAAGTGTAGGCTCATCAATATCAATGGATTTCAATGGATTCGGATTATCCTTGTCCGATATAGAATCTCCCACATCAATGGAATCTATCCCGCAGATTGATACAATATCACCTGCAGTTGCTTGAGGAACACTGATTTTCGATAAACCTTTATATACGAAAAGTTTTGTAATCCTGCACAGTTTTCTTTCACCGTCATTTTTTATTAACATGACCTCTTCACCCTGCTTCAATGTACCGTTATGAATTTTCCCGGTTCCTGTCTTTCCAAGGTAATTATCATAGCTTATCGCTGATGTCAGAAATTGAACAGGCTTATTTTCATCTCCGCCGGGTTCATCAACATTACCGATAATAGTCTCAAAAAGCGGTTTCAAATCACTATTATCATCAGAAAAATCATATCTGGCAAAACCCTCTTTGGCAGAAGAGTA
Source organism: uncultured Clostridia bacterium (assembly GCA_964633415.1). Classification (GTDB taxonomy): domain Bacteria; phylum Acidobacteriota; class Aminicenantia; order UBA2199; family UBA2199; genus CAZNLS01. The sequence goes on from CAZWFY010000030.1 coordinate 11,613, forward strand.
TATCACCGGAAAATCAAGCTGATCATCATTGGCATTCAACTCTACAAACAGGTCAAAAACATGGTCAAGGACTTCATCCGGTCTGGCATTAGGTCTGTCGATCTTATTTATAACAACAATCGGTTTCAATCCGAGCTCAAGCGATTTTTTAAGAACATACTTTGTTTGAGGCATCGGTCCTTCAAAAGCATCCACAAGAAGCAGAACGGAATCGACCATTTTAAGTATTCTCTGAACCTCTCCGCCGAAATCAGCATGCCCCGGTGTATCCACAATATTTATTTTAAAATCCTTATAAAAAATTGCAGCATTTTTTGAAAATATCGTTATTCCTCTCTCTCTTTCAAGATCATTAGAATCCATAATCCTTTCAACTACTTTTTGATTTTCCCTGAAAACACCTGCCTGTCTTAATGCAGCATCTATGAGTGTGGTCTTCCCATGATCTACATGGGCAATAATTGCTATATTTTTAATTTTTTTCATCATTTTCCCTTAATGTATAAAAGTACACCATCCTGAATAAAGGTTTTTTTTAATCGGGAATGTGCCTTGGAAATTCTAAGGTACTATTATATCACATTTTCAATAATTCGGAAATTAAGTTTGTAAAAAATTGATTGGGAAAAGTTTTTTACTTTTTAGAATCAAATTACGACACGGTTTTTCCCGCTTTTTTTCCCTCTGTAAAGTGCTTCATCCGCCCTTTTAAGACACTCGCTTAACTCCATACCGGATTCAAACATACAGACACCCAATGTCAATGTCAGAGAAAGTTCTTTCCCGTTAAATATGAATATTTCGCTTTCGACACTTTTTCTGATTTTTTCGGAAAGTATTTTTGCACCTTCAATTTCAGTTTCAGGGACAAGTATCAGGAACTCTTCACCTCCCCATCTGCTTATAGTATCCTGTTTCCTGAGTTTCAATCTCATAAGCTCTGCTAACTTCCGAAGAATAAAATCACCGCAATCATGCCCATATCTGTCATTAAAAGATTTGAATCCGTCTATATCACAAAGTACAATGGAAAACGGTATTTTACCACGTCGAACCCGATTGAGTTCATACTCCAACTTTTCATACATATCCCTTCTGTTTGACAAACCTGTCAAATGGTCGGTTCTGGAAAATTTGTCAAGTTTTATATTTACCGTTTTCAACTCTTCATTTAATCTTTTTTTTGACCTATAAAGATAAAAAAGAAACAAAACTATTAAAAAAAGGATGAGTGCACCTATAAATATCAGTCGTTGAATGAGTTTCTGTCTTCTTATTGTCAGTTTTTGAATTGTTCTGTCCTTTTTTAACAGCTCAATCTCCTTTTTCTTTTTCTCCATCTGATATCGCTTCTCAATTTCAATAACTTTTTCTCTTGATTGTTCTTTTGCTATCTCCTTATTTTCGGTTTGAAATTTCTTCAGATAATAAAATGCTTTATTAAAAACGCCTTTTTTTTCATAAACTTTATACAGTAATTCATATATTAACGACTTCTCGTTTTTCAAATTTATTTTTTTTGCTGTTTTTAAAGCCGACTTCAATCCTTTTACAGCTTCCCCGTATTTTCCGATCAGAATATCTATTGAAGCAATATTGCAAAGTGTTCTTGAGATCAACCTTTTATCTCCAAGATTTTTTCTTATTTTGAGAGATTTTTTGAAATATTCCATGGCAGAATCAAATTTGCCCATTCCTTTAAGTGAAAGACCTATATTATTCAAAGATGTTGCTATTCCCCTGATATTCTTCATATCTCTGTCAATAGCAAGTGAATCGGAATAATATCGGATTGCCTTTGAGTATTCCTTTCTTTTATTATGAATATTCCCGATATTGGTTAATGCTATTGCAATGCTTTCTTTCTTATTAATTTTCCGATTTATCTTCAAAGCTCTTTTAAAATAATATAAGGCCTTTTCAGGAAAATTAATAACATTATATATAACCCCAATATTATTTAAGGTTGATGATATCCATCTTAACTCTCCGATTTCCTCTTTTATTTTTAATGACTTTAAATAATAATTCAGCGCCTGTTCATAATCTCCGGTAATATCATATATAATTCCTATATTATTAAGTGTAGATGCAATCTCTCTTTTTCCCCCCGATTTTTCAAATATATTAAGTGCAGATTGAAAATCATCCAGTGCCCCTGCATAATTTCCATTGCTTATCATATTCGTTCCGATCAAATTCAGAGACCTGGCCATCATTTTTTTATTCCCATCCGACCTGGATAACTCAAAAACACTTTCTGCAAATTCCAATGATTTTTTATAATTTCCCGACATTCTGTAAGCCCAGCCAAGACTTAAAAGGATAGATGATTTTTGTCTGTTGTCGGGGAATTTAACAATTAATTTTAATGCCTCATTTCCAAATTTTATTGCTTTATTTAAATCCATGGAACTATAAAAATCCGTTAAAATCGATAAAACTTCAATTCTCTTTTTACCTGACAGATTTGGCAGATCCGATTCAAGTTTTTTTATACTGAAAGATCTGACTGCTCCGATCCCCGGAATAATTAATATAAACAGTAAAACTATACTTAATATTCGTTCTCTTATTTTTTTCATCCGTAACTACAACATTAAAGGAAATCAAAATAATTTTCAATCGGAAGAAATATCAATTCGGATTACGGAAAATGCAATTAAAAGTTCTTGTTTTTTTAAATTTTATTCCGTATTGTAATCTTTTCGCCATATTATTCGTATTATTAACTTCAGGGAAGCTAAAAATTGGATTAAATATATACAAATAAACTAAAAATAACGGAGGAAATATGTCAAATTTAAAAAAAATAACAATAATTTCTATTGCAATATTCGTTTTTACATTTTTTATTAATGCATCTGATTCGACATTGATGTTAACTCAACCTGCAATAAGCAAAACTCAAATTGCTTTCAGTTATGCCAACGATTTATGGATAACCGAATTAGACGGATCAAACCCGAAAAGGTTAACTTCGGCAGCAGGGAGAGAAACCAACCCGTTTTTTTCTCCGGACGGCAAATATATCGCATTCAGCGGAAACTATGACGGAAATACCGATGTTTATATTATTCCGTCAAAAGGAGGAATCCCGAAACGTTTAACATGGCATCCTTATAGTGACATCGTCAGGGGGTTTTCTCCGGATGGGAAAAGTGTTATTTTCGCTTCATCCAGATTTTCATCAACGCGGGGAAGAGGAAAACTTTTTTCGGTTTCTTTAAACGGTGGATTCCCCGAACCACTCGAAATACCGTATGCAAACAAGCTGACTTTTAGTTCTGACGGAAAATATATAGCTTATATTCCATTTCCCGAAGTATATCGTGAATGGAAACACTATAGAGGAGGCACTCACACACAGATATGGATATTCTCAACCATAACAAAAAAGATAGTTAAAGTTCCGCAGCCTAAGGGATTTTGCAATGATACAGACCCTTTCTGGGTAAAAAATAAAATTTATTTCCTTTCCGACAGAAACGGCGAATTCAACCTTTTCTCATATACTACTAATACAAAAAAGATAGAACAACTGACTTTTCATAAAGAATTTCCCATTCTCGGAATGTATGCGGGAAAAAATAATCTTATTTATGAACAGGCAGGAAGAGTTATCAAATTCAATTTTTCAAATAATTTATCCGAACCTGTTAAAATCAATATTAACACCGACCTGAAGGAGATCAGAGCAAGATACAGCAGTAATCCCCGATTTATACGGTCTGCAGATATTTCCCCCAGCGGTGCCCGTGCAGTCTTTGGATACAGAGGAGAAATAGTTACTATACCTGCAAAGAAAGGTGATCCGAGAAATATAACAAACAGTGTTTCAGTACACGAAAGATTCCCTGCATGGTCGCCGGACGGTAAATCAATTGCATTCTTCTCAGATAAAGATGGAGAATACAAACTTGTCATAGCTCCTCAGGACGGCAAAGGAGTTAAAAAAAGTTTAACAATTCCGGGAGCAGGTTTTTACCATGGACTCTCATGGTCTCCTGATAGTAAAAAACTCGGTTTCTCAGATAATGCAAGAAATATTTTCTGGATTGATATTGATACGGGGGTAGTTTCCAAGATAGACAGTGAACCTCACTATGCTCCGGGAACTTACGGCTCAATGATATGCAGATGGTCTGATGATTCTAACTGGATAACATATCATCTCAATAATACTGCGGAAATAAGTCAAGTGTATATCTATTCCCTGAAAACAAAAAAAACAACACTCCTGACGGACGGTTTAAGCGATATTTCCGAGCCTGTCTTCGATGTCGGAGGTAAATACATCTATTTTCTCGTATCAACAGATGCAGGACCGTTAAAGCACTGGTTTGATATGTCAAATTCCGATAAAAGGATGAGCAATACGATCTATCTTGCAACCCTTCAAAAAGATACTATCTCTCCACTTGCAAAAGAGAGCGATGAAGAAAAAGGTAAAACTGAAAAAAAATCCGGGAAAAAAGATTCTGAGAAAGGTAAGTTGAAAAGTA
>CAZWFY010000030.1:16217-32374 GCA_964633415.1 uncultured Clostridia bacterium
AAAACTGAAAAAAAATCCGGGAAAAAAGATTCTGAGAAAGGTAAGTTGAAAAGTAAAAAAAAGGAGTTAAAGATAGATTTTTCCGGGATTGAAAGAAGGATAATAGCTCTTCCAATCCCAAAAGGAGTATATTTAAGCCTTCAGACAGGCAGCAACGGTGAAATTTATTATCTTGAATTTGATCCTTCAAAATTCAGCAGCAAACTACACAGGTATAATCTTAAAAAAAGAAAAGATGAAGTTCTGGGTTCAGGAATCCGATCCTATAAAATTTCAGCTGATAAGAAAAAAATATTAGTTCAATTCAGGAAAGGATGGGCTATAGTTCCCGCAGGAAAGATTAAACCCGGTGCGGGAAGACTTGCCACAGCATCCATATCCGTGAAAGTTGATCCGAGAACAGAATGGCCTCAAATATTTAACGAAGCCTGGAGAATAAACAGGGACTATTTTTATGACCCCGATATGCACGGTGTCGATTGGAAAGCAATGAATAAAAAATACGGTAGATTCCTTCCCTATCTTAGTTGCAGGCAGGATTTAAATCGTCTTATTCAATGGATGTGCAGTGAACTCAGCGTAGGGCATCATCGCGGAGGAGGCGGAGAATTCATAGACACTTCAAAATCTGTTCCGGGAGGACTGCTTGGTGCAGATTTTTCAATCGAAAAAGACAGATATATGTTTAAAAAAGTTTACGGTGGATTAAACTGGAATCCGGAGTTAAGATCACCTCTAACCGAACCGGGAGTCAATATTAAAGCAGGAGAATTTTTATTAAAAGTTAACGGAAAAGATTTGAAATATCCTGATAATATTTTTAAATATTTTGAGAATAGTGCAGGAAAAATTGTAGAGTTAACAATCGGATCAGATCCGGTCGGATCAACCGGAAGAGACGTGAAAGTGGTACCTTTAAGACAGGAATATTCTCTGCGTAACCGTGATTGGGTTGAAAATAATCTGGAATATGTCACAAAAAAGACAAACGGAAGGGTTGCTTATGTCTATGTTCCCAATACTGCAGGAATGGGACATGCATACTTTAAAAGATATTTCTATCCGCAATCAAACCGTGAAGCGATCATTGTAGATGAAAGATTTAACGGTGGAGGTTCCGTTGCAGATTATTACATTGACATGCTGAAAAAAAAATATGTCTGCAGCTGGGCTTACCGTTACGGTTCCGATCAGCATACACCTTCCTCAGCGATATTCGGTCCTAAAGTTCTTTTAATCAATGAGATGGCAGGATCAGGAGGAGACCTCTTCCCTTGGATGTGGAGGCAAGCTGGACTCGGGAAAATCATAGGAACAAGAACATGGGGAGGTCTTGTCGGTATTCTCGGTTTTCCTGTTTTAATGGACGGTGGTTACATCACAGCTCCGAATCTTGGATTCTGGACGGAGAAAGACGGGTTTGCAGTAGAAAATGAAGGAGTGGCACCCGATATAGAAGTGGAACAGACACCTGAACTAATGATAAAGGGAAAAGACCCGCAGCTTGACAGAGCGATTGCAGAGATCATGAAAGAGTTGAAAAATAATCCCAAAAAGAGCCCCAAACGTCCTAAATTTCCTATAAAAGTAAAAAAATAAAATTTTTTATTAATAAGAAAAGAGTTTATTTCGATTGCACTTTTTCTATATCGAATATTTCTATATGAATCAAATGATATTGCCTTTGAGATGTTACCGAACCGGCATTTCCCGAGACAAAAAGTATTTAGTAAAAGTTTCATTTTAAATTTAATTTGAAATATAATATTTTAAAAAATATAAAAAACCATTGTTTAGTTTGGATTGCTATAAAGAACAAATTTTATTAAAATAACAAAAAGGAGAGATCATGAAAACCAGAATTCTTATCATTATATTTGTGTTTCTGCTTGTCATATTTTTATTTCAACCTGTACGGTCAAGTACGGGAATCGGTTTTATTCTCGGAGAACCTACAGGATTAAGTTTACGAATAGATAACTTTCCGGTTATAGGGATAGCATGGTCATTAAACAACTATTTCCACATCCATTGCGATTACTGGATAAACACTCCTCATATAAAAAAAGGACTCTATTGGTACTGGGGTTTCGGCGGAAAAATGACCTCTCATATTCAAAGTGGAAATAATTTATCATTTGGAATGAGAGTACCTTTAGGACTAAGATATTTTCCGTCAAAAAAAATCGAGATCTTCTTTGAGATTGCTCCGGGTCTGATCATCATTCCCGAGACAGCATCCGACTTTGATATCGGACTTGGAATGCGTTTTATCTTATAACCCAATTTGATTTATTAATAAACTATTATATAAGTTAAATTTATTATGGAGAAAAATTATGAAAAAACCGGATCTTAAATTAAGAATAGAGATCATCATTCCTGTTTTAATAATTTTCTTTTTTTCAGGATGCGGGCATAAAAATAAAATGATCAATAAAGAACTCCGGATAATTTCAGCTCCAGCCGGGAATAAATTTACAAAAATAAATAAGACCGGAAAAACAGTGATCCCAAACGGCAGATATATTACTCCCTCCGGAAAGATCATTATAACCGCTCCTCATCCATACGGATTAACAATAAGTCCCGATGGAAAAACCGCAGTCACAGCCAACTCCGGAATCAACCCTTTATCAATTACAATCGTCCGAAATATTCTTTCCAAACATCCCGAAGTGATGCAGATTCCCCCCGGATCTTCAACAGACAAAGGTGTATTGGCTTCGGTTTTCATGGGTTTGGCAATATCACCCGACAGTAAAACAGTTTACGTCGCCGGTGGACAGGAAAACAAAATATATCTTTTTGACATTATTTCAGGAGAAAAAAAGGGTGAGATCAACTGTGCCTCTATCTCTAAAAAAGTAGACTATTCACATGGATATATCGGTGATCTGACATTAACAAAGAACGGAAATATACTTTACGCAGTTGATCAGATAGGTTTCAGGATAGTTATAATTGACATAAAAAACAGAACAATATTACACTCCGTCCCTGTCGGAAGATATCCGTTCGGGCTATCTCTCTCTCCCGATGAGAAAAAATTATATGTCGCAAATGTCGGAATGTTTGAATATTCGCTTATCAAAGAAAGATACGGAGATAATCCAAAAGTAAAACCGATAGATTTTCCTCCCTTTGCCTACGGTTCAAAAGAGATGATTGAAGGAATAAAAAACGAATCGGTATCGGTTCCGGGTCTCGGCAATCCTAATTCCCCCGAAGCATTCTCGGTTTTTGTTATTAATCTTGAAAATCAAAACAAACCGACGGTTATTGCCAAAATAAAAACCGGACATCTTGTCGGGGCACCGGTTGACGGAATCCCTGCAGTCGGAGGATCAAGTCCGAATTCGATCGTCGCAAGCGACAAATATATATTCGTAAGCAATGGAACAAACGATAGTATTTCCGTTATCTCATCAGAAAAAAATAAAATAATAAACACAATTTATCTTAAACCGGATATCCGTGTCGGACAATTTCGCGGAGTTATCCCTTTCGGTCTATCATTGAGTCCCGACCGAAAACGTTTATATGTTGCAGAGTCGGGAATAAATGCCATTGCTGTTATAAGTGTTAATAATCAAAAAGTTTTAGGTCACATCCCCACCGGTTGGTTTCCCTCCAGAATAAAAGTTAGTAAAAACGGAAAAAATCTGATCATTACAAACGCCAAGGGATTCGGAAGCGGTCCGAACGGAGGTTCGGCTTTTAAGATAGGATCAGAGGGTAGTTATATCGGTTCATTAATGAAAGGAACACTTCAAATTGTCAGGATTCCGAATGATCAACTTCTGAAAAAACTCACTCAACAAGTTATCTCAAATAATTTCAAATTCAGAAAAGCTGATGACCCGGAGTTTAATTGGAGAAAGAACAATCCTGTCCCGTTATTCCCGGGAGAAAAAATCAGCCCGATACACCATATTGTTTTTATATCCAAAGAGAACAGGACTTATGATGAAATTTTCGGACAGATAGAGAAAGGCAAAGGAGATCCTGCATTGGCAAGATATGGAAAGGGAATAACATTTTCCAACAGAGATAAAACAAAAACCGTTTCAAATGCCTGGATTATGCCCAACCATTTTGCAATCACCGAACAATTTGCAATGTCTGATAATTTTTATGTGGATTCCGATGTTTCCGCTGACGGTCACCGTTGGCTTGTTAACACATATCCCAATGAATGGTGTGAAACATCCACAGCAGCCAGTTATGGCGGTAACCGTAACTTTCGTACCAATTCTAAAGCACCGGGTGTTTTCGGGATGAACGGAACAGCAGGAGCAATATATCCTGAAGATTATAATGAAGCCGGTTCCTTATGGGATCATCTTGAACGCCATAAAGTCAGCTTCTATAATTTCGGTTTCAGCATAATGTTTGAGCCGGGACTTTATAAACCCGAATATAAATATACAGGAATCAAACATTATATTAACTTTCCTGTTCCTCAACCGATTTTTACTCGAACTTCAAAAACATATCCTACTTTTAATATGGCTATCCCCGATCAATTCAGAATTGATCAATTTATCAAAGAGTTTAACAGCAGATGGATAAACGGTAAAACCTCCATGCCGGAATTCATTACGGTAATTATTCCGAATGACCATGGAGCGGGAGAACGACCGGAAGCAGGCTATCCTTTCAGAGAGAGCTATATGGCTGACAACGATCTGGCGGTAGGCAGAATTGTAGAATTCCTTTCAAGAACAAAATACTGGAAGAGTATGCTGATTGTCATTACCGAGGATGATGCACAAAACGGAGTGGATCATATTGATGCTCACCGCAGCCTGCTTATGCTTATTTCACCATGGGTGAAAAAAAATTATGTCAGTCATGTTCATTATAGCTTCGGCAGTATATTTAAAACATTCTGGAACATCCTGGGACTTCCATATCTGAATCAGTATGATGCCGGAGCAACAGATCTTGCCGATCTTTTTACCGATACTCCCGATTTCAGACCCTTTAATGCCATTCCCGCCGATTCCAGGATATTCGATCCTCAGAAAGCACTTGATCCCTTCGATGAAAAATTTGACTGGAAAGCCATTAAAGAATCTCCGATTTTAGATAATGTTGACGACATGTTAAATGAAAGTAAAGAACAGGATAAGAACCGTCTGGAAAACAGAGAGAAAAAAAAATAAATTTATTTATCCGTGTCGGGTTTAAAAAATGACCGACTGATACAAAATTGTGTAACTCCATCAACTAAAGTTTCCACTTTAATATGACCTTTTTTTATATTTATGGGAATTTTTGCCTGGATTTTATTAAACCCCATGTAAAAAACCTCTTTAGATATCTTCCACTTCCCGTTAATTCCTGTAAAATATACATCTGTCCCTTTTTCTTTAAAGTTTTTTCCGGTTATTTTTATATATTTATCACTCCAGTCACTTCTTTTTATGCTATCTATAACAGGTCTGCCGAAAAGAAAAAAATCTCCCTTCCCGGCTGTGATTTTTTTATATGAAGAAACACGAATTTTCTGATTGTAATCAACAATATTATCTATCTTTTCAGGAATCATTACTTTCAGTTTATATCCCTTCTTTTTCGAAAACTTAAGATCTTTCACAACTCCGGTCAGATTATTAAAACTCACTTTAACACTGTCTTTTTTTGGAACGGAAAGTCCTGAAAGATAGACAATAACGGTAGATCCGGGTGCCGCTGTATCAGGAGAAAAACTTTTTATTTTCGGCTTAAGATAATCTACACCATCCTCTTTTATTGTAATTTCCACTTTATTACTTGATCCGCAAGATGATCTCATCTCCAAAACAGCAATCCCGGGATAGTTAAGTATATCCGGCATTTTTACATTTAATACGGATTCATTTTTTTCACCTATAATATTCAGATTATAAGTCTCATTAACACCAAGACATTTTACAAAAAGCTTTACTTTCGTCACATCGGAAAGATTCTTCCCTTTAATCCCAAGTATCTCTTTATGTCCGATCTCTGCCGGAGAAAAACTTAAAATTTTTGGAATACATCCCACTTTGACAGGATGTCTGCTTTTTGCTTCACCTATCTTGTTTTTAACATAAAGATAGGAGTTTGAAGAAAAATACCCGAATCTCACTTTTAGCGAGGTTTTCGTCACTCTCTCAATTTTTACTCTTCTGCTGCCGATTCGGACTTTTATATCATCTGTAAAAAATTTTCCTCTCAACTCCGCAACATCACCGCAACAATATTTATACCTGCTTATCTTAAACTCAGGAGGATTCAATCGAGGTATAGGCGTATTAAATTTATCGGTATCCCCCGGAGATGTAATTCCCGTAAAAATCTCTTTTTTAGAAACATTCAAACTCTCATGCATAGATTTTCCAGCAATGTTTTTTATATTAACTGCTGCTATTTCAAGTATCTTCTTGCCCGGTGTAACAGCCGTCAATTTAAATTCATAGACATTACTGTCAATTCTCTTCGGTAACATTTTTTTAGAAACTCCATCAAACTTTACATTAAGAAATTTAATCTGAATTTTACTGATAATTCCGACTCTGACATTGAAAACAGATCCTGCTATTACCGTATTCGGTACTTTGATAAATGAAATAACCGGCGGGTTTGATATTACTATACTTGAATTAACCGTTGTTAATGATATCTGCAGAATTATCAAAACAAACAATAAAAAATAAACTGTTGAATAGATCGGATTTTTTTTCATAACACATCCTTTACTCTATAGAATTAAATATGTGTTAAAATATCTCAAAAAAATCACTTTTATCAAAAAAACAAACAATATTTCTGTTTCTAAAAATTTATACAGCTATACCTTTGAAAATTTCTCTATTAACGAGAAACAGATTTCTTTAAATCAAAAATATAAAACTATGCTTATATTCGGTCTTTTTATTTGTTAGGGATTTTTAACTTTTGTCCGACCTTTATCATATCCGGATTTTTCAGGATATCCGTATTCAGTTTAAAAATATCATTGTAACGCATAGGATCCCCAAGATATTTCTTTGAAATTTTGGACAATGTGTCACCTGATTTAACTTCATATATACCATAGATATCTTCACTCGCTATCCTTATATCGGCACTTATTTCATCTTTCCAGTTTGAAAAAGATTTTATCTTATCCCAGAAAATATTCTTCTCCAACTGATAAGGCGTTGTTCCTTTGATCTTCAGTTTCCCATCTTCTTCTTTAACATACTCTGCTTTTAAATTAATCTCCTTTCCAAGATCAATCAATTCCTGATACTTCTCTTTTAACATTTAAAACCTCCTTAATTTTAACAATTAATATTATGATAATATATCCTATACAAAATTGCAATGGTTAAAAATCCAATACTATTTTTAATCACTATTTAAATTATCACTATATATTAAAAACATTTATTCAGATACGACTTCACCTTATCGTCCGTATCATATAAAATTTGATGTGAAGAAAAAATGAAATATAAAAAAGATTTTTATCTGAATGATACATTTAATGTTGCAAAAAATCTGCTCGGATCAATCTTATACACAAAGATTGATAATAAGATTGTCAGCGGAAAAATAGTCGAACTGGAAATTTATCTCGGAGTGATTGATAAAGCTTCACATGCTTACGGCGGAAGAAGGACAAAACGAACGGAAGCTCAATTCCTTTCAGGCGGGATAGCCTATATTTTTTTAGTTTATGGTATTCACTCTCAATTCTGTGTAGTTACGGCAGAAGAAAATGTTCCGCACGCTATTTTGATAAGAGCACTGGAGCCAAAGGAAAACATTGAAATAATGAAAAAAAGAAGAGGAACAGATGATATTTTCAACTTGACATCAGGGCCGGGCAAACTTTGTAAAGCACTGAACATAACAAGAGATCAGAACGGAATCGATCTGACAGGGAATACAATATGGATCGAACCTTCCGAAACAATAGTTCCCGAAAGCAGTATAATCCATGCAAAAAGAGTAGGAATAGATTATGCGGAAGAGTATAAAGACAAGCTCTGGAGACTCTATATAAAAGACAATCCTCACATAAGCAAAACCGTCCCTTTATCTCTAATCAAAGATAACAGAGAAAAAACTCCTTAATTATTTTTTGAACACAAGTCTATATTTAGTAATTATCACATTGTCATCCTCATCAACCGTTTTTAGAAATATAGAATTATTTGCTATTAAAAATCTTTTCTTATTTAATTTGTAAACATCGTAATTCTTTGGAAGATTCAGCCAGAATCCGCCCTTTAATTTTCCGTTCCTATATTCATCAACCCAAATCCCATTGTTTCTGTTCTTCGTTGTGGTAATAACCCACAAGGTTTTATTATCCGGATTGGCAAAACATATAATATCCTTAATATATTTACGATATGGTTCTTTAAACATTCTATTGTTAACTCCGATCTCTCTAAGCTTAAAATATCTCTCATTTGCTTTACTCCTTTTAACACGATTATAATTCCGGCTAATCTTAATAATCTTACTTGAATCCGAAAGTTTTATTTGATAAAACTCATAATTATTACTTATCAATAAATATAGGTAATCTCCCAAAATAATATATTCTGTCGGAGGTTCATCAAAAAAGATTCGAGCTCCCTGATATCGCATAAAAAGATAACTGATCATAAATTTTTTCTCAAAAACCACATTACTTTTATCATCTATTCCTACAACACTTCTATGAACCTTTACTCTTAAAAACTTTCCACTTTTGCCGAACGGTCCCTCTTCATCAATAAAAAAATATCTTTTTTTATAATAACCGATGAAAGAATCCGGAAAGAATTTATTAAGTCTGAATTCTTTTACAAACTTTCCGCTATTATCAAAATGCATGATTTTCAGCGGTAATGAACTATATCCGATTAAACCATGTGAATAAACCGAATAATAAAAAACAGATCTCCCGAATAAAACTTCTCCCGGTCCTGCGCCATTCTTTAAAATTTTTTTAATAAACTTCCCTTTATTGTTGAATTTATACAAATGATAAAAATCAAACAAATAAAGATTTCCAAATTTATCAGCTTTAAAATCACTCGGATACCTAAAGTAAAAATCCTTACTTCCGTCGGTTATTTCAAATTCTTTTTCGGTATAAACAATCTTTTCCTTTAAATATTTTGAGAACAGATGTATTTGAGAAGATACAATTAAAACGATAATTAAAACAACTATACCTTTTTTCTTCATTTATTTCCTTCGTAACGTTTTTAATTTGAATATTCCGAATTCGTATTTTCTTAATATGCCGTCATCTTTTATTGAGAATCCCATAACATAGAAAACAATCTCATCCTTTTCCTCATTAATTTCAAAATCCATCCATCTCATAAATTTAAATTTACTATTATTGTAATAATGCTTCAGTATTTTTCCTGAAAAATCCAATTCAAGTATCTCTAATCTTGGCATATTTAAAAAAACAAATAATCTGTTTTTAAAAATTCTTGTACTCGTTATCAGCATTGCACTCCAACTATTATTTTCAGAATCCTTTCCTTTGTACCAATCTTTCTCCAACTCATTAAGTAAAGCATAGTTCATTTTAATTGTTTTCTTTTTCTCAAAATTTCCATCTACAAAGAGAATATAATTTCTGTCAATTGCAGTATAAACAAGCAAATTTCTATACAAAGACAGAGAACCTATTCTAATCTCTTTTAATCCTTTTTTTAATTCAAAATGATTAATTACATTCCCTTTTTTGTTAAGTTTTACCAACAAAACACTTTTATTCCCGTAAATCATATTTCCAGCTATATAATAGTTATTCCCATCAGTTGCAATTCTCCTCCCCGTCAAAAAAACTTTTACTCTTTTCAGAGGTTTCAAATCTTTATCAAAAATATCAATACTATTGGAGTTATAGATTATGAAATTATCCTTGAACTTTATCATTTCTTTAGGAAAAAGTATTTTTCCGATTTTTTTACCGCTCGGAATTTCAATCTTTTGAAAACATCCGTGAAAATCATAGGATAAAATTTCACTCCCCATATTATCCAATACATAGAGCTTTTCTTTATCCTTACACAGGGAATTACCCTGATGGAATTCTGATCCCTTCCGATTAGAAGTAACATTAAATGTATTATCCACTTTCAAATGTATCCAGTTCTTTTGAGGAGGATACTTATCAAGCAATTTCAATTTCATTTCAAACAAATTGTCAAATCTTCCGTAAAGTGATAATACCGAAATCAATACTATTATTGATATAAACACACGTTTTCTCATCTATTCCTCCTTATTTATTATTACTTTGGGAGGTAATCGCCTCTAAACGCGAAAAAGCAGTAAAATCAACTTCTCTTTTAATAATAACCTCCGCATATTTTTTCATTTAACAACACTTAAACCGGTTAAGGAGGATTAAGATTGTTATTTTTAAACCGTTCAAAACTCCTGCTTTTAGAGAGAGCATTTGTGTGAATTATTATTAAATTAAAAGTTATCGGAATTTTTAATTTAATGAAGCCATCCTTTTTCTCAAGCTCACACTCCCTTAAAACTTATCGTTAATAAGAAAATCATAGAAAGGCAGAAAAAGAATGTCAAGGTTCTTTTTAAAATTCTCTCTTTTTAATTACTCAAAGGTATTAAATATGTTCAATCACCTTCGATTCTTTTTATTCCTCAAATATTATTGAATTCACTTTCAAATAAAGATACTATTTACCAATGAGCAAATTAAATGATAAAAAATCGTTGACGGATAATTCCGTAAAAAACAAACGTATTTACTTTTTGTTGATTATCTTTATCGTTGCATTTCTTGTCCGTATTGCAGGTATAAGCCGTCCTGCCGTATTTCATGCCACAAAACACTATATGACGGCTTTGATATCCCGTTCATTTTTTCTGAACAGCAATGAACATAAAGATGATATAGGAAGGATGCCGGCAATTATATATCAACAACACAGGAACAAGATTACTCCCGAGATAAATGAAAAATTGATCTATCAGATGTACAGAATTGCAGGAAAAGAGGATATAATTATTCCCGAAATAATTTCTGTGATCTATTGGCTTCTCGGTGGACTTATCATATACAAGATAGCTCTTCTATTATTTAATCCCGCAGGAGCTTTGATTTCACTCATATTTTACCTTTTCTTCCCCTTCGGGATAAATATAAGCCGCAGTATTCAGAGCGAATCACTACTAAACATGTTCTTTCTTTGGAGTGCACTGCAAATAATAAAACATTTCAGGTCCAAAGATGAAACCAAATATTTTTATTCCGCAGCCATACTTTCCGGCTTTGCCGTCCTTATCAAGATCACAGTTATTTTTCCTCTCCTCGGTCTAATTCTATTCCTTGGAATAAATAAATATGGTCTGAAAAAATATCTATATAACCCCAGAACAATATGGTTCTTTACAATTTTCTTTTCCATCGGAACATCATTCTATATTTACAACATGCTCTGGAACAAAGCTCTTCGCGGAGCTGTTGCAACAATTATCTATCATAGAATGATTCTCACTCCATTTTTCTGGATCGGATGGGTCACTCAGATTGGGAAAGTAACCGGAATAATTCCCTTCATTATCGGAATAATTCTTTTCTTTACTATCAGAAAAAAAGAGTTGAAGTTTATTATTTCCGGATTATTTGTCGGATATATTTTATATGGACTGATATTCAGTTATACTACTGCAACTCATGATTATTATCATCTTGTACTTTTCCCTATAACCGCCCTGATGCTTGGTCAGATTGGAATCTTAATAAAAAATAAAGCAAAGATAAAAAGTATAATTGTTTTTTCCACTCTTATTGCATTCGTTATATTCTCCCTATGGCACCAGTACACATTTATAAAGTGGGCTCATAATATGAAAGGATATTCTCCTGCATTTTTTCTTGTGGGAGAACAGGGGTCATATTTCACAAACAATGTAGTTGAAAAAGATATTTGGGGCAACTCTTTCAAAGCCGGTGAACTGATAGATCACGGGATCAACAATATCCTTCTTTCAAAAGCCTATGGTACTGCAGCTATGTATTATGGAAAATTTTTCGGAATTCCTTGGCCAACGGAAGATGATTCTTTCTACCTGAAAATAAAAAATAAGAGAATCCTGGGAGTGAAAGAATTATTTTACTCAAAATATACTCCGAATAACCCTAAATTTTTTATAATCACTGATCTTGAATCCTGGGGAAAACAACCCGATCTTCAAAAATTCCTAAGGAAAAAATTCAAAGTTTTCGCAGAAGAAAAAGAGTTCATTATTTTTAGTCTTCGTAAATAGCTGTATATGGACAGTGCTGCATAACAATTTTTAAATATTTTATAGTTGTTAAACATATATATTTATAATATAATTATATATGGTGATAATATGACAATTAAACTGATTAAGATAGGCAGTTCGAGAGGGGTAAGGCTTCCTAAAAAACTGATTGAAAAATTTAATTTTGGAGATGAATTGGAAATGGAGATCAAAAAAGACGGTCTTCTTTTAAAAAAGAGTGCTAATCCGCGTCTTGGATGGTATCAAAATATTCAGCAAGAGTTAAAAAATGAAGATTTTACTGAAGATTTAATTCCCGGCAGTTTTAAAAATGAATTTGATGAGAGTGATTGGCAGTGGTAGCATCCCCCGATAAAAAAAGATTCGAGATATGGCTTATCAATCTTGATCCTACCATTGGTCATGAAATCAAAAAATCACGTCCCTGTCTTATCATATCTCCTGATGAGATGAATTTTCTAAAAACAGTAATTATAGCCCCGATGACAACGGTAAAAAGAAATTTTCCTTTTCGTCCTGATATTTCATTTGGAGAGAAAGCCGGTCAGGTAGCACTTGATCAGATTAGAAGTGTTGATAAAAACAGATTGATCAAACATCTCGGAATACTTGACACTTCTTATCAGCAACAAATTTTCAGAACTCTCGGGAAAATCTTTGCACCCTGAATATAATTTCAGATCTTAATTTTAAATTCTCAAATTTGAATTAAAAATTAAGGTTGAATAAAAATGAAAATCTTTTTGTCTATCAAATCAGATCTCGGGTCTCATGCAGGTCTGAAAGGTTTCATGCAATTTAGAAGTTAAAATTCAAAACTTAAAATTAACCCTTAAAGGCCTTCTCCGAAGCAGCTCATTTGGTAGAGCATCAGGTCGCCTCTATTTTAAAGTAAAGATCTCATCATAATTGAGGATTTCAAACTCAATATAGCGGTCACTCTCGGATTCTTCCCTGATCCCTATCAACTTTTTTTCCATGAATTCCGTGTAATAAAGATCAAAATTTTCAGGATATTTCAGAATGTATAAGAACCTGCCCCGATCATCAAAAAGATCCATTTCTATATCCCCCGCTCCCTTTATTACATAAGCAAGGATATAATCTCCCGGCAGAACTTTTATTGATGAAATCACACAAAAGTTTTCAGGAAGATTTTCCTTTATGGTCTTCTTCTGCCAGTCATTTATATTATTGAAAGCTTTTACTATTTTGTCTTTATCACTATCTTTGATCTTAATCTTTTCAAATTTTCTTTCTATTATTTTTTGTGTTTCTCCCTCTAAATTTTTAATGTATATTTTGTATTGATTTGAAAGATTCCCATACATAACTCTCTTCTTATCATTGTAAGCATTTTTGATATCCTCGGTAATAGAAGTGGATGAAAATGAAAAAACAAACTTTTTCTTTTTAACCATAGTACTACCTACATTTTTAGCTTTAAAAAATGTAGCAAGAATATTCTCCTCTTCATCAATAAGTGCATTTACTTTGAATCTTTCCGGTACTTTTCCATCTCCTTCCATTTTATAAAAGTTCACAATAAATTTATCTTCTCCGGTTATTAAGACATTGTAGTAAAATTTTTTTACTCTTTTCTCATTAAGAAATTTACCGCTAATATTAAAAGTCGAAAATTTCCTTCTTCCCCATACAATCAATTTATCTCCGATCTTTTTAAAACTCCTTATATATTGAAACTCTCCGGGACCTTCGCCCTTTCCTCCGAAACTAATTTGAAATTCACCGGCTTTGTTAAATTTTAGTATTCTCCTATTTCTATAATCGTTGATATATATATTATTGTCCTTATCTTTCCGGAACTCTCCGAATTCAGGTGGATCTTGGGCATCAACATCACTTGCATCAATTTTAAAAACCTCTTTTAATTTAAGTATCACCTCGCCTTTTAGCGGCAATGCTGGATTATGAATTATTTTAATTCCATTCTTAAACTCTTCTTTTATTTTATTCTCATCTTTTTTCCCACAAAAACTTGTTGTTATAAAAAAAATTATAAGCAATACAAACAGTGATTTTCTCATCCGATACCCCCTAAGAATAATTATATGATAATTAAATCATAATAACAAAAAATAGTGCAACACCTCAATAAACACAACATCTGATTTTTGATAAAATAGGATTTAAGTTTTTTTTAATTTAGACTTAATATTGAGATCAGGAAGAAGATTTTTTGTTTTTAATTTAAAACCTAAAATTCAAAACTTAAAATTAAATCCTTAAAGGTCTCCCCCGATGTAGCTCTGTTGGTAGTTCTAAAAAACCAAAATTTTAAATGTTGAATTTTAAACTTTGAATTATTAAAGGCTTGTTGAAATTTCCCAAGAACCATATTATATACTTTACATATATTTCATATATTTCTTCGATATGGAAATTTTATGGTAAAACAAAATAATGTTATTAAAGAGAAGAGCTTTAGATTTGCACTTAATATAATCGATCTTTACAGAAAAATGAAAAAAGATGGAGAATATGTTATTTCAAAACAATTATTACGATCAGGAACAAGTATCGGTGCCAATATTGAAGAATCGATTGCTGCTCAAAGTCGGAAAGATTTTATAAATAAACTTTCAATTGCATCAAAAGAATCAAGAGAAACCAAATATTGGCTTCAACTGTTAGATAAATCTGATCACTTTAACTATAATCTTTCTCAATACATATTTGATATAGATGAAATAGTCCGAATACTTTCATCAATTGTTAAAACCTTGACAAGCAAGAATTAATTTTTAATTCTCAAATTTGAATCAAAAATTAAGATTGAATAAAAATCAAAATCTTTTTATTTATCAAATCAGATCTCAGATCTCATACAGGTCTGAAAGGTTTCATACAATTTAGAATTTAAAATTCAAAACTTAAAATTGTATCTTTTAAGCTCTCCCTCAAATAGACATAACTTCACTTTTTTGATAAAATCTACCTTCGCCGATGTAGCTCAGTTGGTAGAGCATCAGGTCGCCTTTTCCGAAAAAAAAATAAACGAAATTATCAGGATCTTTGTGATTGCAAGGCATACGAGAATGGTGGATTAGAATTTTGTTGAAACCAGCTAATATTTAATTAAGTAAGAGAGGATTACGTATAATTATTCCGAAATTTTGCTTTCCCAATTGCGGTGCACCGATTACCGATGTAGAAGAGTTAATAATACTATCGGATAATGCAGGATATTCAATTTTCAGATAAACAGGGACATTAGGTTTAATAGTTGAAATAATAACTATAACTCTATCATAAGTACTGTTCACTGAATTCGAAAAATTAATTCTTCGTACAAAAAATGCGTTTGATATATTGTGTACCTGAAAACTTATTGCACTTCCTTTTGACTTGTACGGATTGTATCCTGTAAACATTATACTTCTACCAATGCCGTCACCGGGATATTTAATACTTAAAGTATATTTTTGTCCTTTCTTTACAACATAAGTAATTAACTGAACATACATATTCCTATAACTACGTAATAAATAATTTTGAATCTCTTTAGTATATTGATGAAAAAAGGGATTACCTTCCCTGACAGGAACAGATTGAGTATGGATAATACCAGACCAATTCCCATATGTAGGCTTAGCTATCATGCTTGGTGACAAAATTATTATTGACAAAAATAAATACCAAAAATATTTCATAAAATACCTCTTATAATTAGAATGTATCACACAAAAGTTTCATTTGTCAAATCAGATCTCATACAGGTCTGAAAGGTTTCATACAATTTAGAATTTAAAATTCAAAACTTAAAATTGTATCTTTTAAGCTCTCCCTCAAATAGACATAACTTCACTTTTTTGATAAAATCTACCTTCGCCGATGTAGCTCAGTTGGTAGAGCAT
>CAZWFY010000031.1:0-31574 GCA_964633415.1 uncultured Clostridia bacterium
CTGACTTCTTGCTTCTGATTGCTGCTAACTACTTGCTTCTGACCTCTTAATTAAGAATTTAGAATTCAAAATTCAAAATTCAGAATTGAGAACTCCCCTTCAAATTTAATTTGGATAATATCTTGAAAAAAATGCCGGTGTTATTTATAATATATATATGAATACCAAAGCGAGGATTGAAGAGGAAAAACTTAACAATATTCTGAACCCGAAAAAAAGTAATCGTGAGTTTAAAGTAACAGTCAGATTTCAGAAACATCTTTCGAAAAAATATGAAAAAGCAGTGGAACTCGCTAAAAAAAATCCATACTTCATGGATGAAGGGTCGGGAGATTTCTACAGGATATATGTAAGTTTTTATCCGGAGGATGTTGACAGACTTTTTGAGCTTTTCGAGCTTGTAAAGGATCAGGAGACAACAAGAATATATTTGAATAATAAACTTATACCTTATATTCAGGATCTATGGCTATTTCTTATGTGGTTTTACAGAGTAAAATAGTTTGGAGCTTATAATTTTACCCAAATCTCTTGACTTTTAACCATTATTAAATTATATTTTCATTTTGAGGAGGAACTGATGAAAAAAATTCTTTTCACTTTATTCATACTCGTATTTGCAATATTTTTTATTCTTAATTTTTCCGGTTGCAGTAAGTTGAAGGTCTCTAATTTAAGTGCAAATAAACATCTTAAAGAGGGAAATAAATTTTATGTTCAGGAAAAGTTTAAAAAAGCATCTGATGAATATGAGAAAGCTTTAGAAATGAATCCCGAACTGAAAGTAGCTTATCTTTACCTCGGTACAAGCTATTCATCACTTTATAAGCCTGGGAAACAGACTGATAGAAATAAAGAATACGGAGAAAAAGCCATTAAATATCTTCATCTTGCCGAAGAGTTTCAACCCGACAATGATGATGTTGTTATTGCACTTGGTAATATGTATGACAAACTTGGCAATTTTGAAGAAGCTGAAAAATATTTTTTAAAAATTCTTGAAAAATCGAAAGATGATCCGAAAGCATATTATACATTGGCAAATTTTTATGCACAGAATCAAAAGTTTAAGAAAGCCGAAGAGATGTATAAAAAGAGAATTGAGCTTGATCCCGAAAATTCGACAGCTTACTATTTTCTTGCTTCATATTTGCAGAATTACAGAGCATGGGATAAGGCGATTGATGCACATAGAAAAAGAATTATTTGCATGACTAATCCCGCACTCCTTGAATATTATAAAAAAATTGATGAGATCAGATCCGGAATACAACGGGTATCGGATATTGAGAAATATATCAGAAATGTTGAAAAGAACAAAGCAATTCCGGCGGAACAGAAAAAAGAACTTCTCGCATCAAAAAAAGAGGAACTCAAAAAATATCCTTCGCTGAAAGAAGCTATGAAGCAGATAGAAGATATTCAAAAAGAACTTGATGCGTTGATGGCACAAGAAGAGCAAAAAATGATTAATCTTAGTCCCGAAGAAAAGATGAAGCTTGCCGAAGCCTACTATTCACTTGGAGTTGTTTACTGGAATAAAAGTTATCAGACTCCGGTTGAGGAAGCAATCCTCCCGAAAGTAGAAAGAGAAGCTGCTATAAAGAGCGGTTTCAAAGTTCTTGAAATGGCAATCAAACTTGCTCCCGAATATCCTAACCCTTACTCATATATGGGTCTTTTATGGAGAGAAATGACAAAGATCAATAAAGCAAAAAGTTCTGAATATATAGCAAAAAATAAGGAGTTCAACAAAAAATTCAAAGATATTTATATAAAGAAAAGAAAGAAAGAAGCATATAAGAAGCAGCTTGAAGAGTTGGAAAAACAATAATTGCTTTTAAGGATAGTTTTAAAGAGTTAAAATGAGTGATGATAAAGCCGTTAAAGCCCTCCGCAAAAAAGATGCAGAGGGCTTTTATCTGAAAACCCGCAAAAGGATTTTTGCATGGATGAAAAACGGTAAGCTGAACAGAAAAACAGGAAGATGGACCGATGATTTTATTGAATATCTTCTCGTTTTTCCTGATCTGATACATTTAATGATCAAATTGTTTACAGACAGAGAGGTATCTCCCAAGATCAAGGGTTATATTGTTTTCGGACTCGCTTATCTTATATCTCCGATAGATTTCATTCCCGATTTTATTCCGGTTGCAGGTCTGATAGACGACCTCCTTGTTTCGGTTATAATTATAAATAAGATAATTAATTCGGGAGACCAGCTTACTTTGGACAAGATAAAGCTTTATTGGGCGGGTGAGTCTGATGTTTTTGAGAAAGTCCGGGAGATAGTTTTGATGATCAATGATGTATCTTCCCGAATTCCGGGTTCATTTGTGAATTTTTTAAAAAGAAGGAAATAGTTTATATACTATACTCGTTGTCTATTATATTCTTAATTGAAATTTTGAAAAATTGATCTTTGATAAGTTTTTCAAAGTGTTCCCATAAACCTGCAGTTATACATGTTTCGCCTAATAAACAACCCATATTTTTTGTGCATCCCGATATATTGAGACTCTCTTCATAAGCATCAAAAACCATTGAAATGTTTATTTCCTCCGGTTTTTTTGCCAATTTATATCCGCCGAATTTCCCTTGTATGCTTTTAATAAGACCTGCTCTTTCGAGAGGGCCTGCAAGTTTTCTTAAATATTTCGGGGATACAAGCATTTTCTCTCCGAGAACCTCAGTATTTATCTTATCATCTTCCTCTCCGAGAACGACCATCATTCTAAGTCCATATCTTATTTTTGTGTTTATTTTCATAGCATTAGACTATAAATATTTTTTATAAAATTGTCAAATTTAAAGAATTCCCTTTAAACTCACATTTTGATGTGATTGACTTTTAACGGGAAAACACTTATATTTCATCAATGAAAATTTTGAAAATAGTACTCCTGATAATAGTCGTTGTTGCACTTCTCTATTTTTTCTTTAACAATCTGGACCTGGCGGAAGTTGCAAAGATAATAAAA
This sequence comes from uncultured Clostridia bacterium, assembly GCA_964633415.1. Taxonomy (GTDB): domain Bacteria; phylum Acidobacteriota; class Aminicenantia; order UBA2199; family UBA2199; genus CAZNLS01. The sequence continues at coordinate 2,985 of CAZWFY010000031.1, forward strand.
GATATAAATCCGATATATCCTGTGGTGTTTTTACTCGGTCTTTTCTTTCAGTTTTTTATAAGAGCTTACAGGTGGAGGATAATTCTTTCTCCTTTTAAAAAAAGCATTTCGATCTATTCTCTTTATAACTATATTGTTATAGGTTTTTTTATTAATTCGATTGTTCCAGGGCGGCTTGGAGAGCCTGCAAGAGGAGTCCTGCTTGCAGGAGAGATCGGGATAAAAAAGAGTGAAGGATTAGCATCGGTTGTTCTTGAAAGAATGATAGATTTTTTAATGATAATTGTTATATTTTTCTTATCGTTGCTTTTTTTGGAAAAAACAGATTCTCCAATATTTGTCAGTTTAAAAAAGGGGGCGATAGTTCTGTTCCCGATAATAGTTTTTATCTTTTTTCTGTTTTATCTTATCAATATAGAAGGTATGTCGGGATTTGTGGAAAAACTTATAAAATTAACTTCAAAACCCCTCCCTTTGAAATATAGAGAAAAGTGGATAGAATCACTCGGAAATTTTTTAAAAGGTCTTAAATTAAAACTTTCAGCCTGGAATTATATAAAACTCCTGCTTTCTTCTCTTCTGGTATGGATGTGGTTGGTCCCCCTTTACTGGTTCCTTATGAAAGGATTTGCGTTCGGGAGCGGAGTGTCGGTAATGCAGACAGTTCCCTATTTCAGTATAATAGTTGTTTCAGCGGCTATTCCTACTCCCGGAATGACCGGCAGTCTTGATGCTGCATCTAAGCTCGGATTAATGGAGTTATACGGATATACCGGTATTACAACTAATCAGGCGGGAGCATTTACCCTTCTCGTCCATGTGCTTATACTTATTGCGATTTTAATACCCGGGATAGTTGCAATTAAGATGAAGGGGTTGAAAATTAGATCAATTTTAGGTATTACTGAGAGAGATGAAGTGTCCTGAATGTCAAAATTTTGAAGATAAGGTCATAGAGACCAGGGAAAGTAGAGACGGAGTCTATATCAGGAGAAGAAGAGAGTGTTTAAAATGCGGTAAAAGGTTTACCACTTATGAAAAGATAGAGGAGATTCCCTTAATGCTTGTTAAAAAAGACGGTAGAAGGGAAGTTTTTGACAAAGACAAGATCCGAAAAGGACTCTACAGAGCAGTTGAGAAAAGACCTATTCCGGGGAAACAGATCGAACAAATTGCAAATCAGATAGAAGATGTAGTAGCGAATTCAGAGAAAGAGTTCTCGACCAAGATGGTGGGAGAGCTTATTATGGAAAGATTAAAATCTCTTGATAAAGTTGCATATGTGAGGTTTGCGTCCGTCTATTTTGATTTCAGGAGTCTTGAAGAGTTCATGGCCGAGCTTCACAACCTTTTAAAGAAGGAGGATTAAATGGCAAAAAAGAATTATCCTTTTTTTGAAATAGAGACGAGAGATAGTTTTACATCGGGGATCAGTACAAATCCTGATTGGGAACCTATCACAAATATACTTGAAACGGAAAATTCCGTCATCATTGAGATGGAATTGCCGGGAGTGATCAGAGAAAATATTTCAATATATCTTGAAGATAACAGAGAGTTGATCGTTAAAGGTGTTAAAAAACAGCCGGATACGGAAGGATTGGAAACGACTTTTTACCTTTTTGAGAGAAAATTCGGAAGTTTTCATCGTAGGATCTTTATTGATATCCCTATCGACGGGGAAAAGATAAATTCCTATATTGAGAACGGTGTACTTATAATTGAGATTCAGAAGAAGAGTATTGATAAAATATCGGTCAATATTAAATAGGGAGACTGAAAATGGCTGAAGAGAAAAAAAGCAGGATAAAAAGTATTGATAAAAAAGAGATAAAAGATGAGAAAATGGATATTCCGGATTCTTTGCCGGTTTTGGTTCTCAGAGATATAGTCGTTTTTCCTTATATGATCGTTCCTCTTTATGTCGGGCGTTTAAAATCAAAAAGAGCTGTGGATAAAGCTTTAAAAAGCGACAGGATGATCTTGTTGCTGACGCAGAAAAACGGTGAAGTTGAAGATCCTGATCCTAAAGAGATGTACAGAGTGGGTACTGTCGCATTAATTGTAAGGATGCTGAAACTTCCTGATGGAAGAATGAGGGTCCTTGCCCAGGGAATTTCAAGAGCGAAAGTTAAAGTCATCAAAGATGAAGGTAATATAAGGATTGCAGATATAGAGTTGCTGGAAGATAAGGATCCTAAGAGATTATTAATAAAGGATAAAGCACTCGTAAAAAATGTCCGCCAAAAATTTGAACAGACGGGTAAACTGGGGAAACAGATACCGAGTGAAATATTTGTTATTGTTGAAAATATTTCAGAGCCCGGGAAACTTGCCGATATTATTGCTTCAAATCTTGACCTTAAAATTGAAAATTCCCAGAAGATTCTTGAAGAAGAAAGATCCATGGCGAGATTACAGAATGTCTATGATTTTTTAAATTATGAACTTGAACTCCTGAATATTCAGAATCAGATTAATTTGAAAGCTCAGGGAGAGATGGATAAAAATCAGAGGGAGTATTTTTTACGTCAACAACTTAAAGCCATTAAAACAGAACTTGGGGAAGGCGATGAGAATGAGGATGAGATTAAGGGGTACAGGGAAAAGCTCGCCAAGAAAAAAATCCCTTTAGAGGCAAAAAAGGAGATCGAAAAAAATATTGAAAGATTAAAAAAGATGCATCCGGAGTCTGCTGAAAGTACTGTCGTAAGAAATTATCTTGATTGGATGCTTGATCTTCCCTGGAGTATCTCTACGAAGGATAATTTGAATTTATCGAGAGCGAAAAAAATACTTGATCAGGATCATTATGGATTGGAAAAGGTAAAAGAGAGGATTCTTGAATATTTAAGTGTGAGAAAATTGACTTCCAAAGCAAGCGGTCCGATCCTCTGTTTTGTAGGACCTCCCGGAGTGGGGAAAACCTCTCTCGGCAGATCTATTGCGAGAGCATTGAATAAAAAGTTCGTCAGAATATCTCTCGGTGGTGTAAGGGATGAGGCTGAGATTCGTGGTCATAGGAAAACCTATATCGGGGCTTTACCGGGAAAAATTATACAGGAATTGAAAAAGGCAGGATCTGATAATCCTGTATTTATGATGGATGAAGTGGACAAGATAGGAACTGATTTCAGAGGGGATCCTTCTTCCGCACTGCTTGAAGTCCTTGACCCCGAACAGAATAACAGTTTTACCGATCACTATCTCGGTGTACCTTTCGATCTTTCCAAAGTGTTATTTATTACAACCGCTAATATGATGGAACCTATACAGCCTGCATTCAGAGACAGGATGGAGGTTATTCATATTCACGGTTATACGGAAGAGGAAAAAGTAGAGATAGCGAAGAGGCATCTTATTCCGAGACAGATCAAAGCCAATGGATTGAGCAAGGATCTGATAGAATTTACGACCGGAGCCATAAAAAATATTATAGCTCAAAATACAAGAGAAGCAGGTGTCAGAAATCTTGAAAGAGAGATCGGAAGTATCTGCAGAAAGGTTGCCAGGAAAGTTGCATCGGGTGAAAAAAAATTGTTTAAGATAACGGTAAAAAATCTGGAAAAATATACAGGTCCTCCTAAACTTTTCAGAGATCAGTTACTCGAAGAGGATATGGTTGGTGTGGCTACCGGAATGGCATGGACCCCCTATGGAGGAGATATTCTTTTTATAGAAACAAAATTAATACCGGGAAAGGGAAACCTGATCCTGACAGGGTCGCTGGGAAAGGTTATGCAGGAGTCGGCAACTGCGGCGTTAAGTTTTCTTAAATCAAAATCAAAAGATATATCAATAGATAAAAAGAAATTTGAAAAGAATGATATTCATATTCATCTTCCCGAAGGAGCTATACCGAAAGACGGCCCTTCTGCGGGAGTTGCTCTTACAACGGCTTTGACCTCGGTTTTTTGCGGGGTTAAAGTGGATAGAAAAGTGGCAATGACCGGAGAGATAACTCTAAGAGGAAGAGTACTGCCTGTCGGCGGTGTTAAAGAGAAAGTTCTTGCGGCGAAGAGAGCGGGAATTAAAAAGATAATTCTTCCCGAAAAAAACAAAAAGGATCTAAGCGAAATAAAAGAGGGATATCTGGCCGGGATTGATTTTGTCTTTGTAAAAAGCATTGAACATGCCGTTAATGAAGCATTGATCGGAAAAGTTTTTAATGAATGAAAAAGATTTCGTTGATTTAATTAAAGAAAAATTTAAGTTTTCTTACGGGGACGGGATAGGGGATGATTGTTCGGTAACGAGAACAGGAGGTGTTTACCAGCTTATAACGACGGATATTCTTATAGAAGGTATTCATTTTGACCTCGGATATTTTTCCCTTATGGAAGTGGCGTTAAAGTCGATAGGTGTAAATCTTAGTGATATAGCTGCAATGGGAGGAGAGGCAAAATATTTTTATTTAAGTGCAGGTTTCCCGAATCAATTTTTCGATAAAGGAGTTGAAGAATTTTTTAACGGTATAGAGTCCGGTTGCAAAAAATGGGGAGTTGAACTTGCGGGCGGAGATATTTCCAAAAGTGATAAACTTGTGATCTCGATAACAATGATTGGTGAGTCCGATAAACCTGTAATGAGAAGTAGTGCGAAACCGGGTGATCTTATCGGTATGACCGGACTTACGGGAGAATCATATATCGGGCTTCAAATTTTAAAAGTGGGGAAAAATATTAAGCGTTTTATCAAAAGACACAAAAATATAGAGCCGGAATTGCAAAAGGGTCTGATATTGAAAAATTATGTTAATTCGATGATAGATGTTTCGGACGGGCTGTTAATGGATCTTGAAAGAATTCTTAATGCATCGGGGATTGCCGGATGCAGTATTGAATATGATAAAATTCCGGTTGATAAAGAGATGAGAACAATCTGCGAGAAAGAAGGAATTGATGAATATAGAGCTGTTCTTTCAGGAGGAGAAGATTTTGTTCTTCTCTTTACGATCTCGGAAGATCGAGAAGCATTAATGCGAAAAGAAGAAACGGACTATTTTATTATCGGAAAGATTTCGGATGAATCCGGAATAAGAGTGACTGACAACGGTAGGAGTCTGGATTACATAAAAACGGGATTCGATCATTTTGAAAATCCGGTCTGAAAATCGAATTGACTTTTTAATTGGAATAATGTATAAAGCAGTTTAATTATGAGAAAGATTATCATTCTATTTTTTATCCTAATTGTCATAAACGGGATTTCAATCCCTTCTCAAGAGGAATTAGTTAAGATTGAGGTGAAGATTTCTCCGACTTCTATTAAACAGGGTGAAGAGGGAGAATTGTCATTGAAGATAACTCCGGTTCCCGGGATTAGAATATCATCAAATCCGGATGTGAGAATTAATTTTGAACAGAATGATAATCTTCAGTTTTCCAAAACTTTTTTTACCGGATCGGAACTTGAATTTAAAACCATAAAAGAAAAAAATGTGATATTTTATCAATTTGACGACAAAGAAAAACCGATCCGATTTAAAGTAAAAGAGAGTTCTCTGCTGGGTAAACAGAGAATAAAAGGTGAAGTAGTTTATACGGCTGTCTTTGAGGATAACTGGTCTGTAAAGACTTTTCAAAAATTCAATGTTTCATTTTTCTCAAGAAGAAACAGAAATTTGAAAAAATGATTCTTTTCTTCCATAATAAATCTTAATATAAAAGGAGCGGTTTCATGGATATATTTAAAAAGTGTTTTGACTACACAAGAGCTGAAGAGGCAAAAAAATCAGGGCTCTATCCCTATTTCACCGAAATAGAGAAGGTGAAGGGTGATAATGTCTGGGTTGACGGGAAAAAAATATTAATGGTCGGATCAAATAATTATCTGGGACTTTTTGATAATGAAGAGATAAAAAAAGCGGCTATTGCTGCAGTCGAAAAATACGGCTCCTCAACATGCGGATCAAGGTTTCTTAACGGAACATATTCACTGCATGTAAATCTTGAAAAAAAGATTGCGGATTTCATGGGTAAAGAAGAGGCTCTTATGTTTTCGACCGGATTCCAGACGAATCTCGGAGTAATACCGGCTGTTGCGGGAAGAAATGACATAATAATAATAGACAGAATGGTTCATGCCTCTGTTATGGATGCGGTAAGATTATCATTTGCAGAAATAGTTAAATACAGACACAATGATATGAAAGAACTGGAGGAAAAGTTAAGCAGATTACCCGAAGATAAGGGAAAGATAATTATTGTTGATGGTGTTTTCAGCATGGAAGGTGATCTGGCAAATGTTCCGGAAATTGTAAAACTTGCAAAAAAATACAATACAAGAGTTATGGTTGACGATGCACATGGTGTAGGAGTGATGGGAAAGAACGGAAGAGGGACATGTGAACATTTCGGTCTCGTTGACGAAGTTGATCTGATTGTAACAACATTTTCCAAATCTTTTGCTTCTCTTGGCGGTTATGTGGTCGGAGATTCAAAGGTAATTCAGTATATAAAGCATAATGCCCGTTCTCTCATCTTTTCAGCTTCTATAACTCCTCCCGCACTCGGTGCTGCCGAAAAAGCACTCGAATTCATTCAAAATGAACCTTGGAGAAGAGAAAGATTGTGGGAGATCACGAGGATCATGAACAAAAAGCTTACCGACATGGGATACCATACGGGTAATACGGAGACTCCGATAATTCCGGTTTTTGTCAGGGATCTTGAAAAAACTTTTATGCTCTGGCATTTTCTCAGGGATTACGGGATCTTTACCAATCCGGTTATTGCTCCTGCCGTTCCTCCTGAGGATTCATTGATTAGAACTTCATTTACTGCAATTCATACTGATGAAGATCTGGATTTTATTTTGAAAGGATTTTATGAGGGTGGAAAAGCTTTAGGGATTATTTAGAGCGGGAGTTATATTGCTTTCGATCTCTATTGTTATAGTAAGTTATAATTCCGAGCGGTTTCTAAAAAAAAATCTTGATTCTTTAATAAATCAGAAAAGAAAATTCAAGAAAATAGTAGTTGTTGACAATAATTCATCGGATAATTCCGTTAATATCATTAAAAGTTTTAAAGATGTTCGGATAATTTCACTTTCAAAAAACTCCGGATATTCAGCTGCGGTTAATATGGGGATAGAAAGATCCGGGTCTGATATAGTGGTGATAGCAAATCCGGATGTATATTTTGCTCCCGATTTTGCAGCTTTAACTGTTGAAAAATTTAAAAATAACGAAAAATTAGATATTCTTTCGCCTCTGATCCTGAGATTTGAAGAGGGAATTGTTGATTCGGCGGGTCAATATAAATCACTATCTCTTTTTCCCGTTGAAAAAGGTTTTGGCCGGGAATTGAAGAAGATAAAAATAGAAGAGACCGAGATTTTTTCCGTATGTGGAGCCGTAACCGTTTTTAAAAGAGAGAGTTTGCAAAAACTTATTATAGGGAAAGAATATTATGATGAGAGTTTCTTTTTATTCTGGGAAGATTTTGATATCGGATGGAGGGCAAATCTATTTAAAATGAAGATTAAGTTTTTCCCGGATATAGTTGCATATCACTATAGAAGCGGAACAATGAAAAAAAATTTCATAACAAAGCTCTCTTTTTCACTTGGAAGACCGTCCGAGATAAAATTTCACCTTATAAAAAACAGATATATGACACTGATAAAGAATTTTCGGTTAAAAGAAGATTGGTTTCATATTCCGTTTATTTTAATTAAAGATATTGTTTGGGTGGGAATGTTGACTTTGAGTTCTCCGAAAATTATAATCAAATTTTATAAATTCCCTTTCTTTTTCAGGGAGTCTTACAAAAAGAGAAAGATAATAAAAGAAAATGAATGAGATACTGTTTATCCTGACCTTTTTTCTGTCGTTTCTTCTTGCTCTGTATGGTACTCCAATTGCAAAGAGAGTTGCCCATAATTACAATCTATTGGATATTCCGGACGGGAAGTTAAAGATACAGAAGAAACCGGTGCCTTATATGGGCGGAATTATCGTCTATTTTGCTTTTATTTCCCCGATAGGACTTCTGTTTCCTTTGAGCAGAGAATTATTGGGTATATTATTCGGAAGTTCGATACTTCTGATCGTAGGACTTTTTGATGACCTTAAGGCGTTAAACCCGGGAACAAAATTTTTATTTCAGATAATTGCAGCTTTTATTGTCATTAAAAGCGGAATTCATCTTGAACTTACATTTTTACCTGACTGGTGTAATTTTCTTTTCTCTTTTTTCTGGATACTTTCAATTATCAATGCATTTAATATCATTGATATACTTGACGGATTTGCAGTATCCGTTGCGGCAATCTCCTTGTTGACAATATTTATTATCTCTCTCTACAATACAAATTATCTTATTTCCGTTTTGTCGATAAGTCTTGCGGCATCACTTCTCGGATTTTTAAAATTTAATTGGGAACCTGCTCAGATTTATCTCGGAGATGCGGGAAGTATGGTAATCGGGTTGATTATCGGCTCACTTATATTGATGGGAGAGTATACAAAGTTTAATAATTCCGCTTTTATTTCCGGAATATTGATTATAGCAATTCCCGTTTTCGATATGATATATGTGGTGATCCTGAGAAGTTTAAAAGGGAGATCTCCATTCTTTGGAAGTAAGGATCATTTTGCTCTCAGATTAAAACAGATGAAAAATCTTTCAGCATCAAAAACCGTAATTATTATTTCCATAATACAGGTGATTCTCTCAATAACGGTCTTAATAATTTTTTACACATCAATAACAATAACTCTTATTTCGTCAATAACCGTTTTCCTTTTCTTCTTCATTTTCGGAGCTGTTCTTGCACGGGAAAAAATGGACTGAACGGGGAATGACACTCATATTAGGTTCGGGTATCTCCGGATTGACAGCCGGAAAGTTTCTGAAACATAGCTTTAAGATCCTTGAGAAGACACGAGTGTCGGGCGGATTATCCACACAGTACAGATCCGGTGATTTCCTGTTTGATTACGGGGGACACTATTTTCATTTTAAAGATAAATCGAATATTAAAACTTATGTTAAAAATTTCAGTTCTTTTAAAGAATACAGTAGAGATAGCAGAATCTCTCTTTTTAATAAGTTTATTCCGTTTCCCGTCCAATTTCATCTCTCCTATTTTCCGAAAAAAATATCGGAACATATTTTGGAGGAAATATTGAACAGAGATGAAAAGAAAACCGGAGATCTGAAAGATTTTTTATTAAAAAATTTCGGACAGACACTGTGCGGATATTTTTTTTTCCCATTTTTGAGTAAATATTACAGACGCGATCTGAGTGAAATAATTCCTTTAAAAGATAAAGGCAGTATTCCCGTTCCGAAAAACAGTGATGTTATTGCGGGATATAGGGGAAAAAGATTTAAAGACACAGGATATAATCCGCTATTTTACTATCCTGAAAAGTCGTTGAAAAATTTTATGGATAATTATGAAAAGAGTGTTAAGGATAATATCCTGTTTAGTGAGGAAGTAAAGAGAATAGATGTTGATAACAGGAAAGTGTTCACTGAAAAAGGGGTGTTTGATTTTAATAATCTGATAAATACACTGCCTCTTAAACAGTTTGTATCAATGATTGACGGTTGGGAAAAAAGATTTCCCGAAGCTGCTGATCTTGAATATATTTCCACCGCTGTTGTAAATGTAGTATTGAAAAGAAGGAGAAAAAGATTTCACTGGTTATATATTCCGCAAGCTGAAATTCCTTTTTACAGAGCCGGTTATTACCCCGGAGGAAAGCATCCCGTATGTTATCTTGAGATGTCATTAAAGCCCGGTGAAACACCCGATATGAATACAATTTCATTTGAAGCAAATAAGACGCTTGTGGAGTTGGGCTTGATTAAAAATAGAGATGAAGTCATATATATGGATATTAAAATTATTCCAGTATCCTATATTATTTTCAACAGATCGTGGGAAAATGATGTTTCGTCATTGATTGAAAAGCTGAGAGATTTTAATGTTGAGACAACGGGAAGATTCGGAAAGTGGGATTATTCATCTATGAGTGATGATATTTTATCTGCAAAGAAAATAGCTGAGAAGATAAATGAAAAATAGAGTGGATAAGATAAAAGTTGTTCATCTTATAACAAAGCTTGAAATGGGCGGGGCACAGTTGAATACCGTTTTTACAGTTGGAAATATTGATAAAAAAAAGTTTGATGTTTTTCTCATATCCGGAGCGGGTGGGATTCTTACGGAGAAAGTAAGGAAAGATTCGGATGGAGGATATTCATTCCAAATTGCCGAATCTCTTGTGAGAGAAATCAACCCACTTAAAGATTTTAAAGCATTTCGAGAGATAAAAAAAATGTTGAAGGAAATTTCTCCGGATATTGTTCATACACACTCTTCAAAAGCGGGAATTATCGGCAGACTTGCCTCGCGATTTTCAGTTGAATCGGCAAAGAGGATCCATTCCGTTCATGGATTCCCGTTTTCAAAAAATCAGTTTTTTTTAAAGAGAGTTATCTATATATTGATAGAAAAAATTGTTTCTATTATTACCGATCACTATATCTTTGTTTCCGAAGAGGATATGAAAACCGCCGGGAGAAAGCATTTATTACAAAAAGAAGAGGAAAATTTTTCGATAATAAGAAGCGGGTTCGACATTTCCAGATTTTTAAAAACCGGTTCGAATGTAGATAGGATAAGGGAAAAATATAAAATTCCTGCAAATGTTAATGTTGTCGGTGTTATTGCTCCATTCAAACCTCAGAAAGGACTTTTCCATCTTATTGAGATAGCTGCACTTGTTATCAAAGAGATAAAAAATATACTGTTTTTTATTGCGGGTGACGGAGATCAAAGAGATGAAATAGAGAAAAAAATAGTAGAGAAAGGATTGGAAAATCATTTTCGCCTTCCCGGATTTATCGGTGAAATCGAAAAAGTTATCCCTCTGTTTGATATGGGTGTATCGACGGCATTGTGGGAGGGACTTCCTCAGAGTCTTGTGCAATTGCGACTTAGTAAAAAACCTGTAATTGCAAGTGATATTTCGGGAAACAGAGAGATTGTTTTTAACGGTAAAAACGGATTTCTTGAGGATCCGTTTAATTATGCAAAGTTTGCCGAAAGGATTATAGAGGTTTTAAAGGATAAAAAGTTAAGAGAGAGACTCGCACTATTCGGGGAGGATCTTTCGGAATGGAGTGGAGATACCATGGTTCAAAGGCAGGAAGATCTATATTCCCAATTGTTAAACAGAGGATAGTTTTTATCTGCAAGATAGGTTACGGACGGTTGTTTATAGTTATCCGGTTTTATGACAAAAAAAATAGAAGATAATATAATAAGTGATGATGATGTGATCCGATCTGTGAAATCGGGAAGGATCAATGATTTTGAAATATTGATTGACAGGTATAAAGTTAGAATTGTTAATTTTATTTATAGAATGATCCTTGATTATGATGAAGCACAGAGTATTTCCCAGGATGTATTTTTTAAAATATTCACTAATATAAAAAAATTCAGAGAAGAGGATAATTTCAACTCTTTTATTTTTACGATTGCAAAAAATATGACATTGAATTATATAAAAAAGAGTAAAAGGAGCATTTGTTTTTCTACTCTTTTTAAAAGAACAAATGACAACAGGTTGGCAAGCTCTGAAGAGAGCGGAGATGCAAAAGTTGAAAAAGAGGAAAAAGAGAAATTGCTTGATTTGGGATTAAAGAGTATCAATGAAGATCAAAGATTGGCATTGATTATGAAAATATATTTAAGATTATCATATAAGGATATTTGTGATATTACGGGATGGTCGGAGCCGAAGGTTGAGACACTGATCTTTCGAGCAAAAAAAAATCTGATCAATTTTGTGAAAATGCAAGAAAACGGATAGATAAATGTTTGCAATATGGAGGAATATAAAATGAAGTGCGAGGAAGTTTTAAACAGTTTAAGTGCTTATGCGGATAGGGAATTGGATGGAAAAAAGAGAAAAATGATGAATTCTCATTTAGAGGAATGCAATAGTTGTAAAAAAGCTTTTAAAGAGTTAATTGATCTTGAAAAACTGTTTGAAGATATTCCTGATATTGAGCCGGGACCCGGATTTAATGCAGTTATAATGGGACGAATAAAAGAAAAAATATTTATTTCCGGAAAGCTGATCAGAAATCTCGCTTACTCATTCGTGTTTTTTATATTTTTAATTTTCGGTGCATATTTTTATGATATTCAGGGCGGATACTCAATGCAGGATAACCGGAGTGATTATTGTGCATCCGGAGAGATTTTGAAAGGACAGGATCTATCAATCCTCAGCCTTGATCTTGAGCAGATCTTTTATGCCGGAGAAATATCAAATGAAGAATAATTTTTTTAAATATATTCTCATAGCTTCTTTATCGTTTAATATTGCATTTATAGGAATGGGGTTATATAAAAAAATCTCCGGAAGAAAAATAGAGGAGTTGAAAAAGCCGACCGGAGAATTATTGCTGAAACTTGAGAAAAGTGACAAAGGAAAATTAAACAAGATTATCTCCGAGTTTCAAAGGCAGCTCGTCAGTTTCAGAAGTGATATTCTTGATAAAAGAATAGAAATAATCCAGGAGCTTGGAGACCCTGAATTTACGATAGAGAATGTAAAAAAAAAGATAGATGAATTAAACGATATTGAAAATGAATTGAATTATTCTTTTATGGATACTCTGATTGAAATATCATCCGTCATTGGTCAGAATCAGTGGCTGAAATTTTTATACAATTTAAGTGAAAAGTGGTTTTTTTCAGGGATGAAAAGCTGAATATAACTATCTTTTTCCCATACAGGATTGACTTTTTAACAGCGGTAATTTAAAATTTTACTATGAATGGCGGAGATGGCGGTTGGTATATAGTCTGTTCAAAGTCAAAAAAAGATTTTGAAGCGGAAAAAAATTTAAGCAGATTGGGAATTGAGGTCTATCTTCCTCTGTATAAAAAGAAAAAAAAAAAAGGGAAAAATAAAATTGAGGTTATATCCCCTCTTTTCCCGGGTTATCTTTTCGCCAGGTTTAAATTTGAGCATTTTTTTCAGAAAGCAAGATATTCCCGTGGTGTTAAACGAATTCTTGGCAACGGTAATAATCTGTGGCTTATTGAAGATGAAAAGATCAATGATATTAAAGCGAGAGAAGAGAATGGACTTGTAAGGCTCAGACCTAAAATAGAAGTGTTCTCTCCCGGAGATCCCGTGATAATTGATGAGGGGGATTTTGACGGATGGGAAGGAATATTTTTTGAGGATTTCCCTGATGAAAAACGTGCAATGATAATGCTGACAAATGTAAGTTATACAAATAAGCTGATAGTTCCTAAATCTTATTTGACACTAAACAAATAATGGGATTTTTTAAAAAAAAGAAAAAACTCTTGATAATCGGATTGGATGGTGTTCCCTATGAAATGATAACAGGATTTGCAGATTCGGGAGTTATGCCTAACCTCGGAAAAGTTTTCAGGAAAATACCTCCGGTAAAGATGGAAGTGACAATCCCGGAAATCTCTTCAATATCCTGGACATCTTTTATGACGGGGACCGATTCGGGGGAGCATGGAATATTCGGTTTCGTTGACCTTGTTAAAGGAACTTATAAATACAGGTTCCCCGATTTCAGAGATAACAAGGCTGTTCCGTTTTTTGATGAATTGGGGGAAAAGGGCAAAAGGTCTGTGATAATAAATCTTCCGTCAACCTTCCCTGCAAGAAAGATCCCCGGAGTTCTGATATCGGGGTTTGTGGCACTGGATCTGAAAAGAGCTGTCTATCCCCGGTCATATTTAGAGATACTCGAAAAAGAAGGGTATGAAGTTGATGTGGATACATCAAAGGGGAAGAACAAAAAGAAAGAATTTTTATCTGATCTTCACTATACATTAAGAACGAGAAAAAATATTGCAGATATGCTGTGGAAAAATGAAAAATGGGATATTTTTATGTTTACCGTAACCGGAACGGACAGAATTCACCATTTTATGTTTGATTCCTATGTTGATAAGGAACATGAATATCATAATGATTTTTTAGATTATTACAGAGAGGTTGATAAAATAATCGGAGATTTTTTACAGAAAATCGAAGGGAAAGATGAGATAGAGTTAATGCTTTCATCGGATCACGGATTCGGACTCTTGAAAAATGAGATATATCTTAATCAGATCCTTAAAAAGAACGGATTATTTGATCTTGAGAAGAGCGAAAAAATATCTCTTACATCAATATCGAATAATTCAAAGGCTTTTGCAGTTGACCCTTCGAGGATATTTATTAATTTAAAGAAAAAATTTCCGAACGGTTCCGTTGAAAAAAAAGATTATGAGAAGATCAGAAGTGAGATTAAAAATCTCTTTGAGAACTATAAGATAAATGGTGATAAAGTTATAAAAAAGGTTTTTTACAAAGAAGAATTATACAGCTCAAAATATCTTGATATGGCTGCGGATATCATTCTTCTTTCAAATCCCGGGTATGATCTGAAAGCCGGGTTAAGACAGGATAAGGAGTTCGGGAAAAATCATTTTACAGGAATGCATTTGCAGAATAATGCATTTTTCTATTCAAGTATTCCCGAAGAAATTCCGGAAAATATGCATATTACCGATGTAAAACGTCAGATATTTTCCGCTTTGAAAGTAAAAACGGGATGAGATATTGAGGAGAATTCTATGAAGGGAATAATTCTTGCGGGAGGTGCCGGAACAAGGCTTTATCCGATGACCATATCTATCACAAAACAGCTGCTTCCCGTCTATGATAAACCGATGATCTACTATCCTCTATCCACTCTTATGACCTCAGGTATCAGAGAGATATTAATTATTTCAACCCCGGAGGAGATACCGAGATTTAAAAAACTACTGGGTTCAGGATTAGGATTGGGAATAAGCATCAGTTATAAGGAACAGAAGGAACCTAAGGGAATTGCGGAGGCATTTCTTATAGGTGAAAAATTTATTGGAAACGACAATGTCTGTCTGATACTCGGCGATAATATTTTTTACGGAGGAAATCTCTCTGATATCCTTGAGGAAGCGGCTTCTCTGAAGAGCGGTGCCGTTGTTTTCGGATATCGTGTTAAAGATCCGGAGAGATATGGTGTAGTTGATTTTGACGGTTCCGGAAATGTTCTCTCTATAGAGGAAAAACCGGAATTTCCGAAATCTCATTTTGCGGTTGTCGGTCTCTATTATTATGAAAACAGTGTTATTGATATTGCAAAAGGGATAGAACCATCTGCAAGAGGAGAGCTTGAGATAACCGATGTAAACAGAGAATATCTGAAAAGGGGGGAATTGAAAGTCAAGCTGATGGGACGTGGATATGCATGGCTTGATACGGGTACCGCCGAATCTTTGATCGATGCATCAATGTTTGTAAAAACGATAGAGGACAGACAGGGTCAGAAGATCGCATGTCTTGAAGAAGTGGCTTACAGAATGGGATATATAAACAGAGAGAGTTTGAAAAAAGTTGCGGATGAGTATAAAAACAGTGATTATGGGAACTACCTGAAAAATATTGCAAATGAAGAGTAACAGAAAATTAAATAATATTCTTGTAACCGGCGGAGCGGGTTTTATCGGATCGAATTTCATAAGATTTCTTTTTGAAGAGTCGGATTTTTCGGGAATGGTAATAAATGCGGATAAACTTACTTATGCCGGAAACAGAACAAATTTAAAGGATATAGAAAAAACTCTCGGAAAAAAAAGATATAAATTTGTTAAAGCGGATATTTGCAATAAGAAGAAGATAAGAAAACTGATAGTCTCCGGCAATATAGATACGGTTGTTCATTTTGCCGCCGAGTCTCATGTAGACAGATCTATAACAGGACCTTCGGATTTTATCCATACAAATATTATGGGAACTTTTACACTCCTTGATATTTTAAAAGATATCTGGAAGGGCAGGGATGATACGGTTTTTTACCATATTTCAACTGATGAGGTTTACGGAAGTCTCGGATCTTCAGGATATTTTCATGAGAATACTCCTTACGATCCCAAGAGCCCATATTCGGCATCAAAAGCTTCTTCGGATCATCTTGTAAGATCTTATGTTAATACTTATGGTTTTCCTGCCGTTATATCAAACTGTTCAAATAATTACGGACCTTACCAGTATCCGGAAAAACTGATACCCCTTGTTATTAACAGGGCGTTAAGGGGAGAAGTACTGCCGGTGTATGGAGACGGGGCGAATATCCGTGACTGGCTGTTTGTAAAAGATCACTGTTCGGCAATCTGGTCGATTTTGAAAAATGGAAATACCGGTGAAACCTATAACATAGGCGGAGAGAGTGAGATGAAAAATATAGATGTTGTAAAAGGGATTTGTTCGATACTTGATGATATCTATCCTGTCTCATCTAACGAATTGATAAATGAAAAAAAGAATATGACAAACGGTTATTCCGATCTGATAACTTTTGTTGCGGACAGACCCGGTCATGACAGAAGATATGCGGTTAACTGTGACAAATTAAAGAGTGAGCTCGGGTGGAAGCCGTCCGTTACTTTTGATGAGGGGTTGGAGTTTACGGTAA
The DNA here is from genome assembly GCA_964633415.1 of uncultured Clostridia bacterium. Lineage (GTDB taxonomy): Bacteria > Acidobacteriota > Aminicenantia > UBA2199 > UBA2199 > CAZNLS01. The sequence continues at coordinate 19,517 of CAZWFY010000031.1, forward strand.
AATGGTATCTTGAAAGATTTAAACTCTCTTATTTATAAATAATTCAAAAATTATTTTTTCCGGGTATTAAACATTTATGTTGGGAATAAAGCAAAAATTTTGACAATTTTTGTCTTTTGAATATATGGTTTTTAACCAATTCTTGTCAAAGTTTTAAAAAAAAGTTAATTTTGTTATAATTTCTAAGGAAAAAGAATTGCTAACAAACAGTAGTGGGAAAATTTTACAGAAACTTTTATTTTGGAGAAATAAAATGAAACCAATCAGGATAACTTTATTAATATTGATCTTTTTGATTTCAGTTTTATCAATAAGCGGACAATCAGTATATGATCTCGGTGTTGCCGGAACCAATTATGACATAGGCAAGGATAATAACGGGAATGTTTATCTTGTCTGGTTGAACAGTGATAACCATAAAAAGATATTCTTTGCAAAAATTGTAAATAATGCTATATCGGGTATGGAAACTGTTACTTTAAATAATGCCGTTCATACCAGGTTTTCAAGACCCATGATAGCAGTCCAGCCGAACGGAGATAGTGTTCATGTTGTCTTTATTTCTCCTCTTACCTACGGGACATCGATAATAGATCTCTGGAGAAACAGTTCGGGAGTCTGGCACGAGGATACGGTCTGGACAAAAGGGACGACGAAATACTATATGGCGTTTCCGGCGGTAGGTGTAGATATGGCGGGTAATGTACATGTCATTGCACAGAGATGGTATGGCAGTACTCAGAACTATGTAGCATACTGGAGAAAGCCAGCCGGAGGCACTTGGCCCGGATATGTGAGGATCGAACCGAATACAACTGTTCCGTGGCGCGACTTTTCAATGTTCACCGACTCAAGCGGAGGTGTCCATGCAACCTGGAAGACCGGGAGATTGGATTACGGCAGATATAAATATGCCGCAAACGGAGCAAGTCTTGCGAGCGGTTCGATAATTAACATTCCTCTTGCGGCAGGCGGAAATATGGTGTCTTTCGGCGTCACCTATGCAACTTCGGGAGGAGATGTCCATCATGTATATTTCAGATATCCCGATGAGACATTATGGCATACGGTAAAGAGAAGCGGTTCATCCGTTTTCGGTGAACTCTCTCAGGCGGCTGTGGTTAATAACTGTGAAAATTGCGGTAATTATACTTATAGTGATCCGTGGCCGGCTATCGGTGTTTCGCCTACCGGAACACCTGTCGTCGCATGGGCGGAGAATCGCGGCTCGGGTGATGTCAACTATGTCAATGTTTCGTATAAGGATGCTGCTGCAGGATGGATACCGATGGTAGTGGATAATACCGCACAGATAAATAAATTTTCCAGACCTGTTATAGCGATTGTCGGCGATACCGGGTATCTTGTATGGCGTAGTGGAAGTGGTAATTTAAAACTTATGGTCTATTCTATAACTGCCGCAACCGGAGTTCTTATCCCTAACGGAGGTGAGGAGTGGAAACTCGGTTCGACACATGATATCAAATGGAATCTTGAGAATGCGACCGGAAATGTTGATATTAATCTCTTCAAAGGTGGCGTTGATCTCGGTCCTATAGTTTCTAATATTTCCGATTCGGGATCGTATAGTTGGTTAATAGATAAATTGGAAGATTTAACACCGATCGATAAGGGTGTTGATTATAAGATTGAAGTTAAAGCAAGGGACGGTTCCGATTCGGATAAATCCGATGCGGATTTTACTCTTTTACCGTCTATAACGGTGACTTCACCAAACGGAGGCGAGAGCTGGAATCTCGGCGGAACCTATAATCTAACCTGGACGTCAAAAGCAATGACCGGTAATGTGGGTATAAAACTGTTTCAGAACGGAAGCAGTCTCGGTTATGTTGCAACTGATGTTCCTGTAAGTTCGGGGTCATACAGTTGGACGATATCGGATATAATCGGAATAGGTCCGATATCAGCCGGAGCAAATTATCAGATACAGATCAAACAGAGAGGAGTGGCAAGTGATCTGTCTGACGGATATTTTAATATTGAATTAGCCGGAACACCCTCAATTGTAGTAACATCACCAAACGGAGGCGAGAGCTGGAATCTCGGCGGAACATATAATGTGACTTGGGATTCGGCTAATGTAACTGGAAATGTCGGTATAAAACTGTTTCAGAACGGAGTCAATCTCGGATATGTTGCAGTAGATGTTCCCGTAAGCGGAGGCAGTTACAGCTGGACGATATCGGATATAATCGGAGCGGGTTCGATATCTCCGGGAACAAATTATCAGATACAGATCAAACAGAGCGGAGTGACAAGTGACCTGTCGGATGCCATATTTACAATTCTTCCGTCCGGAGATCCTACTATTGTCGTTACTTCACCAAACGGAGGCGAGAGCTGGAATCTCGGCGGAACATACAATATTACCTGGAATGCATTAAATATGACGGGTAATGTGGGAATAAAACTATTCCGGAACGGAGTCAGTCTCGGATATGTTGCAACGGATGTTCCCGCAAGCGGAGGCAGTTACAGCTGGACGATATCGAATATAATCGGAGCGGGTCCGATATCTCCGGGGACAAACTATAAGATACAGGTTAAGCAGAGCGGAGTGGCGGGCGATCTGTCGGATGCCGTTTTTACTATACTTCCGTCCGGAGATCCTACTATTGTCGTTACCTCACCAAACGGAGGCGAAAGTTGGCATATCGGCGGAACCTATAATGTAACGTGGAATGCATCAAATATGACCGGAAATGTCGGTATAAAGCTGTTTCAGAACGGAGTCAGTCTCGGATATATCGCAACGGATATTTCCGCAAGCGGAGGCAGTTACAGCTGGACGATATCGGATATAATCGGAGCGGGTCCGATATCTCCGGGGACAAACTATAAGATTCAGGTTAAACAGAGCGGAGTAGCGGGCGATCTGTCGGATGCCGTTTTTACTATACTTCCGTCCGGAGATCCTACTATTGTCGTTACCTCACCAAACGGAGGCGAAAGTTGGCATATCGGCGGAACCTATAATGTAACGTGGAATGCATCAAATATGACCGGAAATGTCGGTATAAAGCTGTTTCAGAACGGAGTCAGTCTCGGATATATCGCAACGGATATTTCCGCAAGCGGAGGCAGTTACAGCTGGACGATATCGGATATAATCGGAGCGGGTCCGATATCAGCCGGAACAAATTATCAGATTCAGGTTAAACAGAGCGGAGTGGCGGGCGATCTGTCGGATGCCGTATTTACGATTCTTCCACCGAGCAGTCTGTTCATTACCGTAACCGCACCCAATGGAGGCGAAAGTTGGAACATAGGAAGTACTTATAATATAACGTGGACATCGAGCGGAGTTACCGGCAATGTGGGTATAAAACTATTCCGGAACGGGGTCAGCCTCGGATATGTTGCCATAGATGTTCCCGTAAGCAGCGGCAGTTACAGCTGGACGATATCGGATATAATCGGAGTGGGTCCGATATCAGCCGGAACAAACTATCAGATTCAGGTTAAACAGAGCGGAGTGGCGGGCGATCTGTCGGATGCCGTATTTACAATACTTCCTCGGTAATATAATAATTATTTATATTTTTACAGATTATTAAACCGGTTTTTATCATTAGAAAAAAGATATTTTCATACAATGCTATATTACCGTTTATAAAAACAATGAGATTTTTCTTAATAGAATATATATAATAGATAAAAAAAGTGTATAAGGAGTAAACAATGAAAAAACTGTTAACAATGGCTTTTATTATGTTGATAGGGATTGGACTGATTTTTTCACAAAGTATTACCGTTACTTTACCGAACGGAGGAGAGAATTGGGATTTGGGGAGTACTCACAATGTAACATGGACATCAAGCGGAGTTTCCGGAAATGTCGGTATAAAACTATTCCGGAACGGAAGCAGTCTCGGGTATATTGCACAAAATATACCGGTATCGGCAGGAACTTATAGTTGGGAAATTGAAGACATAATCGGAGTAGGTCCGATATCAGCCGGAGCAAATTATCAGATCCAGGTTAAACAGAGCGGAGTAGCCGGTGATATGTCGGACGGAAATTTTACAATTTGTCTACCTTCATCACCACCACCTCCGACTGCATCTATTACCGTTACTTTACCGAATGGTGGAGAAAATTGGACGCTGGGGAGCACTCATGATATAACATGGACATCAAGCGGAGTTTCCGGTAATGTCGGTATAAAGCTATTCCAAAACGGAAGCAGTCTCGGGTATATTGCTCAGAATATTCCGGTATCGGCAGGAACTTATAGTTGGAAGATTGAAGATATAATCGGAGCAGGTCCGATATCCGCAGGAGTAAATTATCAGATCCAAGTTAAAAAGAGCGGAGCGGCAGGTGATTTGTCGAACGGGAATTTTACAATTTCGAATCCGACTACTCCATCTCTTCATTTCTACCATGAATTGCATGTAGCAAAACCTCACTCAATAACGGTTACAAATCCGAATAGAGGAAGGGATCTTCCGTATTTAAATAGAATGACTATTTTATGGAGATCAAAAAATCTGACTAACAAAATTAAAATCTCTCTGACAAATGATAGGCATCTTTCAAAAGTAATAGTAAAAGATCTTGATCCCGGGCGTATCTCTTATGATTGGAGAGTAGGGAAAGTGCTTTATGGATTTGTTAGAAGAGGTTCCGGACTTAGAATAAAAGTAGAAGAACAGGGGACGGGTGTCTATGACGAGAGCGATCGTCCCTTTTCAATAATTAAAGAGAGACATGTTGATCTGAGTTGTCGTATTGCCGGTCATAGTTCGTCGGATCACGGGAGAGTTGCCGTTATCAGGGTTAAGATAAGAGTAAACAATATCGGAAGAGAGATTTTAAGAAATGTTCCGGTCAGAATAAGTATTATATCTTACGGAACCCCGGGACCTGTTAAGACAAAAACAATTCGTGAAGTGACTTACAGAGGTGACAGCTATGAATATTCGGTGAATTTTTCATTTAGATTTCACCGTAGTAGAAGAGCTAACAGAAGACGTGAACTTGAGAGGACGGCAACAGTTGTGGTTGATCCCGATGATACTTTCAGGGATAGAAATAGAAGGAATAACAGATCGGTTTACGATTTTGTGTTTTAGATAATCTAAAAATTTTAGAAAAAAAAAGCCCCTGATTTCAGGGGCTTTTTTTTTATCAATTTTTAATTAATAAATCACAATTAATTTTATTGAAATGAGATATTTTTTTCTGTCTCGTATATAATAGTATTAAACATGACTAAGGAGGAAACAATGAAAAAGTTGTTAACATTAATGTTTATTATGTTGGTAAGTATCGGTATGATATATTCGCAGAGTATTACCGTTACTTCACCGAACGGAGGAGAAAACTGGGATCTGGGAAGCACTCATAACGTAACCTGGACATCAAGCGGAGTTGCGGGTAATGTCGGTATAAAACTGTTTCAAAATGGAACCAGTCTCGGATATATTGCTCAGAATATTCCTGTGGGTTCAGGTAGTTTCAGCTGGACAATAGGAAACATTATTGGCGTCGGTCCTATCTCTGCAGGAGCAAATTATCAGATTCAGGTTAAACAGAGCGGAGTAGCCGGTGATATGTCGGACGGAAATTTTACAATATCTCCAGCTGCATCTCCAGCTGCATCCATTACCGTTACTTCACCGAACGGAGGAGAAAATTGGAATCTGGGAAGCACCCATAATGTAACATGGACATCAAGCGGAGTTGCGGGTAATGTCGGTATAAAACTGTTTCAGAACGGAAGCAGTCTCGGATATATTGCTCAGAATGTTCCTGTAGGTTCAGGTAGTTTCAGCTGGACAATATCCAATATAATCGGTGGCGGTGCTATTCTGGCCGGAGCAAATTATCAGGTACAGGTAAAGCAGAGTGGAGTAGCCGGTGATATGTCAAACGGAAATTTTACTATTGGAGCAGCTTCAAGCGGTGGCAGCGATAGTATAACCGTAACAAAACCGAATTCCTCATCGGATTGGTGTAAAAACAGCAATAATACTATTAGATGGGATCATAACGGTTCATTTGCAACGGTAAAAATAAAATTGTATACAAGTAGCAATACATTTGTTAAGAATATTGCACTTAGCACAACTAATGACGGTAGTTATAGTTGGCATATTGCCGATTCTAGAACGGCAGGTCAGTATAAGATTAAGATATTGAGTCAAGATGGAAGTGTCTGGGATTTCAGTGATGTTTTTCATATAAAATCCTGTGGAGGTACTTTTCCTGATGATGATTACTGGAATTGGTTAAAAGACAAACTTTCACATTATAGGTATATTGAATGGTGGAAGATAAAGGGACCGCGTCCTCCATGGCCTGATCCCGGACCATACAAATTTGATCTTGGCAGATTAAAAGAAATTGTAAATAGTGGAAAAGTAAAAGAACAGGTAGTTGTTGAGCTTTTCAAAGGCGGAGAAAAAATTGCGACAATCGGCAAATTCGGACAGAAAGGAAGAGCAGGAGGAGTTGTAAGAATGGCTGGTGTCACAAAGATGATGAATCTGGGAACTGTTCCAACATTAAGAAACCAATTAGTGTTAAAACATTTAAGTTTGAAGAACAGTAAAATGATCGGTTCGGGAGACGGTTATAAATTGGTTTTCAAGAATTTAGCAGGACAAGTCTTATTAGAGAAGAATATTGCTCTTAGAGAAAAAATCTTGAAATAAAACTGATAATGTAAATTCAGGGCAAATATTGACCTGAAAAAAAATAAGGGCTCCCCTTTTGGGGAGCCTTTTTTTTTGATGAAATGTTTCCGATTATTATAATTTAATAATAAAAACTTTTATTCGTTAAGGAAAGTTAACAACTGAATTATACAAGTTTTTTATTATTGCTTTTTAATGTCAACAAAACTTTTCCTTATAAGGAAAAGTTTTCTCCTCATGGGGAAATAAATTTGCTTTAAAATTATCTATATATTCTATACGTACGATATACCGGCACATTTATTCATGGCAGAAATATTGCCTATATACATTTAATGACAAGAATAAAAGGAAATTATCTAATTGTTATAGTGTTGCTTGTAACATTAAATTCCGCAACCCTTCTTTCGGTATCAAAGCAAAGTGAAGAAAAAAATAAAAGAGAAAAGAATAAAATATATTATTTTAAAATTGAGAGAATGAAAAAAATAGTTTCAAAAATTCCATGTATAAATTGGAAATTTAAGATTAAAGGATCTGCTAAAATTGAAATATTTTTTAAATCCAGGGATCGCTTTAAAAAAATTTTCGAATATGAAAACTCAAAAGGAATTTTCGAATACAATCATTTTGATAGAAGTGATAAATGTTATAAATTCTCAAAGAATTTTTTAAAAAATAAAGAGATTAAAATATTTTTTTATAAAATTACTTGGAACAACAATAAAACAATAACAAGAACAATAGTTGTTAAATAAAAAAAATAAGTAGGAAACCATGAAAAAGTTATTAACATTAATATTTATCCTGTTGGTAAGTATCGGTATAATATATTCATAGAGTATTACCGTTACTTTACCGAACGGAGGAGAAAATTGGAAATCGGGAAGTACTCATAATGTAACCTGGACTTCAATCGAAGTTGCAGGAGATTTACACGGATTATCTTATACTACCACTCCTTTATGATTTGAAAAAATTGATAAAATATGTGCTTGCTATAAAAGATAAATGTCACTATGTGTATAAATTCATAGAAATTGCATTGTATAGCCATTTCAAGTAAACTAAGATTTTTTATATCAAAATATTACGTTTTATTTTAGAAAATAATGTGATAAATGAGATATTTTTGCAAATAGTTTATTTAATAGAATAAAAAAAACAAATAGGAGAAAATTATGAAGAAATTATTTTTAACAATGTTAGTAATTGCTGTTTCGTTTGGATTGGTATATTCACAGAGTATTACCGTTACTTCACCGAACGGAGGAGAAAATTGGAAGCTGGGAAGCACTCATAATGTAACCTGGACATCAAGCGGAGTTTCTGGAACCGTAGGAATTAAATTATTTCTAGACGGGACAAGCCTTGGGTATATTGCACAGAATGTTTCCAATACCGGTGTCTTTAAATGGACGATAGATAGTATTATTGGGAAAGGGAAGATAGTTCCGGGAGTTAAATATCAGATACAGGTCAAAAAGAATGGAGTTACAGGTGATCTGTCAAACGGAATGTTCACAATATCAAAGAAGAAACTTCTTGATATTGCTTTTCAAAATAGTAATAAATTCAAAAAGAAAACAGACTTAAATCTTATTAATCAGATGATTATGCCTATCAAAATAACTAAACCTGACGGAGATAATTGGGAAGAGGGAACTTCTCATTTAATAAAGTGGGAGAGAAAGAATATTGGCAGCAAGGGTGTTGATATATATCTTGTTGATTATTATGGTGATAAAACAATAAAGGTTATAAAAAAAAATTTATTAAGTATGGCTGTCCCGGGAAATAAATATTATTCTTATATGTGGAATATCCCTAAAAATATATATAAATTCCCCGGAAATTACAGAATAAAAATAGTTAGAGTGGATGGAAAAGCAAAAGGACTAAGTAATCCTTTTCATATTTCTATTGTGACTAAAGTTAAAAAATATAAAATATATGCAACTACTTCAAACAAATCTCATTGGAAGAGTAAGTCAAAATCGCCGTTTTGGGTACCCGGTGGTGGTATATTTACTACGGATGATTATAAAGATCCGGGGAATGGAAAATTGAGAGTAGGTTATGCGAATTATTATAGATCTCATGTGATTGGTTATGATTATTATGGAATTGTTTATCGTGCACATGCTTTTTTTGATGTAAGTAAGTTTAAAGGCAAAGGTTTGATAACCAAGGCTGCTTTGCATTTTCATCACTATAAAGGAGGCTCATGCGGAGTGAAGGCTTATTATGTAATTAATGCATCTAATAGTTTGTTTAATATCGATACGGATCCTATGAACAACACACAAGTGGTTTCTACTCTTACGGTTTTGAAATGGGCAGCAAATCCTAATTCAAATCACGGTATTCTTTTTACCGGAACAAATGAAAACTATTCGCATAATAATTCAAAATGTGTAGATTTTTATGATGATGTTTATCTTGAGATCGAGATTATTGAAAAAAAGTAAATAAAATAATTAATAAGAAAGAAGGAGGGCGGATTTTTTGATCCGTCCTCTTTTTTATTTATAGTGAAAATCAGGCAATATACTTATTGAATGTTTTTAAAGATTAAACGGGGGAACATACTGATCTTACTGATTTTAAATTATCAATTAGTCTTATAACTATTTTGAAATTATAAAATATATTTTGAGATTATTTTTTAAATAGTTTATTTAATAGTATTACGAAGGAGAGATAATGAAAAAAATATTTTTAACAATGTTGGTCGTTGCATTTTTTTTCGGGTCGGTTTATTCACAGAGTATAACGGTATTATCTCCGAACGGAGGGGAGAATCTAAAGATAGGACAAAAATATTTTATAAAATGGAAATCGAGCGGAATAATCGGATCATCGGTGGGAATCAAATTGTTTTTCAAAGGTTCCGGTTTAGGTTATATAAAACAGAATGTTCCCAATTCAGGTGTATATAGTTGGACGATAGATAGTATTATAGGGTATGGGAAGATAAAACCGGGTGTTAAATATCAGATCCAGGTAAAGAAGAGTGGAGTCACAGGTGATCTCTCAAACGGTTTTTTTACGATCTCGGATAATTCGGTAACCCCAACTATTACGGTTGTGAATCCCTCTCAAAATCCAGGATTAAAAAGTGTCTGGAATAAAAAATATAGATATCAAATAATGTGGTTAACAAAGGGGAATATATATAATACGGTAAAGATTAGATTGTATGATAAAAAAGGATTAACAAAGGTGCTTGGTATAACCAACGGCGTATCAACATCAGCCGGTAGTTATTTATGGACAATCCCAAATTCAATAAAGAACGATGATTATAGAATAAGGGTCGTAACAACAGATAATAAAGCTTTCGCTGATTCCAGAGTATTTACGATCACTGATTATATGAAACCTTCCATTAAAATTTTAAACCCGGATCAAGGGACTGTTTGGATTGCAGGTAACAAATATAATGTAAAATGGGAAGCAAAGGGGGCAATATTTACAGAGTCTAAAAATAGTAAAGTAACTATAGAGATTTTCAAAGATTCCGTTAAAGATTATAATAAAGTGTTTGATGAGAGTTCTATTCGAAATGACGGGTTAAAAGAAATAAAAGTTCCTGATAATTTAAAAACAGGAATATATTATTTGAGAATCTCTCATTTTCCATTTAATCATATTAATTCTATCAGCAAACCATTTACGATTAAGATGGGAAAGAAACCATATTTAACACTGAAAAATAGATTAAACAATAATGTGGTACCAGAGGCGAAAAGTAATCTTATTCCTTTAAGAGGAAAGGGATTTAGAATTATGAACCAAAAGATAGAGATTATTTCTCCCAAGGAGGCTGATACCATTAATTCACATCAAGGCATTTTTATAGAATGGAAAAATATCGGATTTAATAAATTTAAAAATGTTCAAATCACATTAGAAAAATTCTATTTTAGAGGAAAAAACGGAACACCGCTGTTTGTAGTGAATGTTCCGAATACCGGAAAATATCGATTAATATTGAGTAAGAAAAGTTTTAAATATTCAAATTATAGATATCGTCTTAATATTAAAGCGGTAGATTCTTGGGAGATATCAAATAATAATAATCTTAATATTAGTGCAACAACGGGATTTTTCACTATTACAGATTGATTGTTTTTTAAATAGTTTATTTAATAGTATTACGAAGGAGAGATAATGAAAAAAATATTTTTAACAATGTTGGTCGTTGCATTTTTTTTCGGGTCGGTTTATTCACAGAGTATAACGGTATTATCTCCGAACGGAGGGGAGAATCTAAAGATAGGACAAAAATATTTTATAAAATGGAAATCGAGCGGAATAATCGGATCATCGGTGGGAATCAAATTGTTTTTCAAAGGTTCCGGTTTAGGTTATATAAAACAGAATGTTCCCAATTCAGGTGTATATAGTTGGACGATAGATAGTATTATAGGGTATGGGAAGATAAAACCGGGTGTTAAATATCAGATCCAGGTAAAGAAGAGTGGAGTCACAGGTGATCTCTCAAACGGTTTTTTTACGATCTCGGATAGTTCGTCAAAACCTTCTATTACGATTTTAGAACCAAACCAAGGAACGGTTTGGGAAGCAGGCAAGGAATGTATAATCCGCTGGAAAACTTCGGGAATAAAATCTTCTAAAATGTTGCTTGTTATTTTTTTTAAAAACAGGACAAATCCTTTTGATAAGCATGTTTTCCTTTATGCTTTAAATTCCGGTTATTATAAAATTCCATCATGCGAAAATATTGCTATAAAATTAGGCGGTGGTAAGTTTTATATGAGAATCTATTATTATATTACTCTTAAAACAGTGGTATATGGTGAAAGTCAACCTTTTACTATTAAAGAGAAACCTGCTTTTGCCCATTTTGTTGCTCTTGATGCAGTTCAAAAAAAATTTGCAGATGATCAAGAAACAATGAAAAAGTTTACGGAAAATCTTTTAAAATATTCTTTAGCATCAAAGATAGAAATTATTGCTCCTAAAGCCGGAGATGTAATTTCTCCCAAAAAGGATGTCTGGATAATCTGGAAAAATATTTATCAAAAATATAAATATGTTACGATACTGATATATGATTCAAATAACTATTCAACTTCTATTACAAATAGGACAAATAATACGGGGAGATTTTTATGGAAAGTAAGTTCTTCTTATCTCAGACCATCAAACCGACCTTATCTAATCCGGATATTTGCTTTTAATAGTTTGGGTGCGGATTATAAGAAAAATCATGTAAGTTCTAAAACGGGATATTTTTATATTAAATAGAAATGTATTGTTTCTTAATAATAATTGAAACAATATAAAGGAGAATAATAATGAAAAAAGTATTTTTAACAATGTTGGTCGTTGCATTTTTTTTCGGGTCGGTTTATTCACAGAG
>CAZWFY010000032.1:0-18202 GCA_964633415.1 uncultured Clostridia bacterium
ATAAACGAAATTATCAGGATCTTTGTGATTGCAAGGCATACGAGAATGGTGGATTGAGATATATCCGGATACATCGAATGACAACAGGTGAGTATAACGAAGCAAGTGCAATGATAATGATAATTGCAGTTTTTTTTGAGGAAATGGAGGCCCAATTCGTAATCAAAACATTGACCTTTTGATTACGGCTTCAATAGACATAACTTCACTTTTTTGATAAAATCTACTTTCGCCGATGTAGCTCAGTTGGTAGAGCATTTGATTCGTAATCAAAAGGTCAGCGGTTCGACTCCGCTCATCGGCTAACCCTTTACTCCCTATATACAATAACTTTTAAAAATCACCCAAATTCACAAAACCCGACAAATATCAAAAGGTGACCAAATGGTGACTATAGTGTAAATTTTAAACCCTATCTAACTTTGTACTTTAAACTATTTTTCCCATAAAAGTCTTGTGATGAATAGAACACTATTTAAATCCAACACTTTTATAGAAATGCTGATTAGCTATTTATTGAATTAAATGTTATTGCAGTATCTTAAAAGGTTTAAAAAAAAATTTAGATTTAGTTGAGTTTCTTAGTTTTTTAAAAGATCAATTGGTTATTGGTTGAATTTCCGAACTGATAAATAATACAACATGACAATGGTGAAAAAACTTGAAAAATTGATGTTGCTGTGATAATGTAAATTAAGATCATAGGGGGATGAATGATCTTGCTAATCTTTTTTTTAAGAAAACAAATTTCCTTATTTCCTTATACTTGGAAATGCAAAAGGGAACATACTGATAAACTTAATTTATTCAGTATATTTAAATATGATTACTTGTTTTTCAATATTTCTATGGAGAAATTATGGAAAAAATTAAATTGATTCGTTTAGATAATTTATTATTAGACAAAAAAAATCCTCGAATTCATCAAACAATTTCAGATGATATAACTCAATTAAATCTTGCTGAATTTATTTATAAAAACTTTGGAATAAATGACCTTAAGGATTCAATTCTAAAAAATGGGTATTTCCCAGTTGAGCCTATGGTTGTGATTCCAACTAATGATGGTACAGACAAATATATTGTTGTGGAGGGAAATAGAAGATTAACAACCATCAAAATTCTTTGCGAAGAGGAATATCGAAATAAAGCTGTATCTTTAGGAAGGAGAGACGATTTTAAAGCTAGTGATGAGTTGATAGACAAATTAAAAAAAATTCCTTGTGTTATTGCTGAAAATAGAGATAGTGTGAATGCTTATTTGGGTGTAAGGCATCTTGGAGGTGTAATAAGGTGGGAGCCGCTTGCTCAATCTAAATATGTTTATAATCAAATTTTAATTGAGAAATCTAAATCTGAAAACAAATTAGTAAGTCATGCTATTGACAAATTTGTTGAAGAAACAAATAATAAAAAATCTGATGTTTTAAGTCATTTTTACAAATATTGTATTTATCAATATATGCAAAAGTTAATTGAGGATGATAGATCAATAAGAGCATCAATTGATAATAAATTTTCTCTTCTTGAGGTTGCACTTGGAAAATCTGGTCGTACATCAATTGCAAAGTATATTGGGATAGAAAGCTATAGCAGATTAAATCCAGAAGATTATGAGAGTATTATTCCTGAAAGCAAAGAAAAAGAGACTATAAGGCTTATTAATTGGGTATTTTCGGAAAACCCACCGATTAAAGAGAGTAGGCAAATAAATGAGTATCTTAAGCCTATTTTAAAAAATCCTGTATCTACTAAGGCTTTTGAAGAAGGTGAAGATAAAGAGGCTGCTCTTCTATTATCTGATTCCTTTGATAATATTATTAGAAAATCATGCAATAGTATCCATAAATCTCTTACACATATTCAACAAAATTGGGATAAAACTCAACCTGAAAGCAGAGAAGAATTAAGAGGAATTTATAAAGCTAATGTTTTAGATAAAATAGAAAAAACAAATAAAGCGGTTGATGTTGACTAATGTTTTGTAAGGAAGAAATTGATATTATTGAAAATAGTATATCTTTGCTAAATACTTCTATTGAATTTGAAGAGATTATTGATAGTTACTTAAGTGGAGTTTCTACAGATGAAGAGATAAAAGGTGATGATAGATTGAGTTATCGGAAGAGAAAATTAGATCAATTGCAATATAGATTTAAAAAGATTTATAATTTAGATATTCTTTGTCCAGAAAATGGTTGTAGTGTTTTGAATGTTAAATGTAGTAGTAATCTCAGAGTTAAAATGTATTTACATCGGTTTTTATCTTTTAAAAACAGCACTGGGGGAGGAAATGCTAACGCTGATGGATCTGCCGAATTATTTGAAGATATATCTGCAAATGCTGTAAAAAACTATTTAGGTGATGGATCTAAATCAATCATGGTTGGAGAAGGAAGAGCAAACTTAACAGAAACAAGATTAAAACAAATATCTAAAGAGATTCATGAGAATACTGGATTATATGATAATTTGCCGAACCAAGCTAAAGATGATGGTGTTGATTTTATTGTTTATAAACCCATTGATGAAAGAAATGTAGGTAATTTAGTAATATTAGGGCAAGCATGCATTGGAAAGAATTTTCGTTTGAAAAAATCTATTCGCCAGCGTTGGCAGAACGAATATATTACATATGCCGTTAAACCACCAACTACTCTACTTAGTATTGTTTGTTTTTTAGAAGCTGATGAATTAAAAAAAGTGCATTCTGATTTTGATAATTCAATAGTATTTGATAAAGGGAGAATAATGAAATATTACAATACTAATGACAAAGATTTAAATAGTCGAATTATTAATTTTGTTAATGAAAACATAAATGATGACTAAAATTTTGAAATTTATTGACCTATTTGCCGGAATTGGAGGTTTTCATATAGCTTTAGATAGGTTAGGACATAAATGTGTTTTTGCTTCAGAATTAAGTGACGAGTTAAGAGTTCTTTATCAAGAAAATTTCAAGATGAAATGTCATGGCGATATAACAAAAATTGATATTAAAAACATACCTTCACATGATATTCTCTGTGCAGGTTTTCCTTGTCAAACTTTTTCAAAAGCGGGAAATCAAAAAGGAATGCAAGAAGCAAGAGGAAAACTCTTTGATGAAATTCTTAAAATTCTGTCATATCATAAACCAAGATATTTTATATTAGAGAATGTAAGGAATTTATTAACACATGATGAAGGAAATACATGGGAATATATTTCAAAAGAATTAGAGAAATTAGGTTATTATTTCGACAAAAAAATATTATCTCCACATTATATTAATATTCCACAACATAGAGAACGTATTTTTATAGTTGGAAGTTTGAATTCTTTTGAAATTCAGAATGTAGAATGGATTAATAAAGAGAGTTATTATACTTCTATTGACAATATTTTGAATCATAGTGAAATTGAAACAGATTTGGAACCTGAAAAAATTAAGGTTTTAAATGTTTGGCAGGAATTCATTAATGATTTGCCACCAAATTTAGATCCCTATCGGCCTTTATGGTCAATGGAATTTGGTGCTACATATCCATTAGATATTGATTGGCAAAATCTTTCTTTGATTGAATGGCAAAAATACAAAGGTAATTATGGGTATTCTCTTGCTTTATGTAATAGTATTGAAGATGTTTTTAATCATCTTCCAAATTATGTAAAGACACAAAAAGGTATACCTCCAAAATGGAAACAAAACTATATAAAAAATAATAGAGATTTTTATAAGAACAACAAGAAATTTATAAAACCTGTAATACTTAATGCAATAAAAAGTTTTAAACAAGAAAGCTGGAAAAAATTTGAATGGAATTGCAAGGGTTTAAATAGAGACTTTAATAATAAATTAATTCAATTTAGAGGGTCTGGTGTAAGGATAAAAAGAGATGATTATTTACCTTCACTAGTTACAGTTTCTACTCAAATACCTATTATTGGCAAGTATATGAGATACCTCCTTATAGAAGAAGGAGCAAGAGCACAATCTCTTCCAAAATATATTAAACTACCAAATACTAGATCTGCTTCTTTTAGAGTTCTAGGGAATATGGTTAATGTAGAATTAGTTTACAGAGTAGCCTCAACATTGTTAAATAGTTCTAAAAAAAATGTAATATCAGAAATAAATGTTGATGAACATGGCAATGAGTGTAGCCAAAAAGTAAAGCGTCCTTCTTCCCAAATAGCAGTTTAACATTAATGTGATTTTCTGTAAATAACAAGTGGTTTCTCAGAGTGATGGTAAACAGAAATCCCAATATAAAGGTAATCATATTCTTAGTGCAGATCAAACAATATTGTTTTTGACAAATAATTCCCAGTAGATTAATATCAAACTTAATTAATGAATCCCCAAACCACAAATCATTTAGTTATGGATCTGACCAACGACAATTATAATTGTCGCTAGACCGGAATTATAATTGTCGTTGGTCATTACCGAACCATTCGGGAACATCTGATTATTCACATAGGGAAAATGAGCCGAATATTTTAAGGATTTAAAACATATATATTTGAGTTTTACTTCCGTTTATAATTAATCATAAATTTAAGATTATTCTTATGCTTATTTATCTATTGAGTTTTTATACAATCGAAATTTAAAAAACAAACATTTTTCTGCAAAAAATATAGATAATGATTTAATAAAAAAACTAAAGAAGTAAAACTCTCACACCTTACGTCGCTTTGCGTATACGACTAATATATCAGGATATCATATGTTTTGGGTATGGACACTTTCTTCAAATTTTTTTTAAAATGCTTTTGTACAGATACTTTTCAGAAAAAAGAATGTATATAAAACGATTTTACTACTTATATCTAAGTTTATTTTTTATCAGTTATATATGAAATTTTTTGCACAACTTGCATATTTTCTGTTCATCAACATTGTTGTATTTTCCAAAACATGAAAATAATATATGAGTATGAAAGTAAATAAATCAGATCTTTTTACAATCTTGAGAAAACTTGAAAAACAGATATTCAATACATTTTCAAGTATTTCTAATATTCGGGAGATTAATTATGGAAGATAAATATAATGGTCAGATATGCTTGGGTGCAAATAATGAAAAAAACGAAATACTTAGTTTTAATATCACTGCTATGAGAGAGAGTAAAACTGAAAACAATCGAGCAGAAATAAAAGACAAAGGGAGAAATATTGTTTGGTATAAAAAACCAAGTGTTTTAGTTACAATTGCATTAGCCATTCTAGGATTCATAATTTTTAAAGTTATCGTTCCTATAACAGAATTAAAAAAAGATACTTTTCATATTTCAGAAATAGTGGATAAAATGGA
The DNA here is from genome assembly GCA_964633415.1 of uncultured Clostridia bacterium. GTDB lineage: Bacteria > Acidobacteriota > Aminicenantia > UBA2199 > UBA2199 > CAZNLS01. The sequence goes on from CAZWFY010000032.1 coordinate 5,307, forward strand.
AAGAAATCAGGACACAAAAAATAGGATTTTTGAAAAAGATATAAAGGAAATTATCGAAAAAACATCTAATTTAAGAATGGAACTAACAAATCAAATAATCAATTTGAAGGATTATTTTAATGTGTTTTTATATAACAATAACAACAAAAAAAAGAATAAATAGTTAAAGATATATAAGGATTTTGGGGGAAGGACAACAAAAATTAGTGAACAGTTTTGAAGTACCGGAAAGCGAAACAAATGTGATCGACTTTCCTAAAGTCGTGACCAAAAAGTGAATTTTTTCCTCTAACCCAAATATTAAACTTGCAAATAAATATAAAACTTGCAATTTAGTATTGAACTTGCAAGTAAATTATGATATTACTATATACATGATTAGAAAAAAAACAAGAGAATTTGCTGACGGACAGTTTGGGAAATTTCTTATTGAGGTAAAAAATAATATCAGTGCAACCAGAACACTAAAAAAAATTATTCTGGATATTTCATATGAATTAATAAATAGTAATAAAGAAGCAATACTTCTTTTGACAGATCCGAAAATAACTAAGAAAAGAATAGAAATAGAATTGGAAAAGTTTAAAAAGATCATCCGTCCTGAGATTGCAGATCGCCTGATCGTAATTGTGTATGAGAACAAGAAATTCATCACCTTAGGGAGTGATTTAAATTTTGATATCGAATCTGAACTTTTCAGATTCCTTCCTCAATTAATAAAGAAAAAAGGGTTCCGTCTTAACCCAACAGATATCTACTTTGAACTGCTGAAAGTGATGATCTACCAATTATTTAATAATAAAGGACCGTTAACAACCGAATGGCTCGCAAAAAATGCAATCGGATGCAGTTATCCTCCCATTGCAAAAGCTTTGAAAAATTTAGGTAACTATGTGAAAAGACATTCAGACAGAAGAGTCGAATTAAGTCATTTCCCAAAGGATGAATGGAATAAACTTTTAGTTATGTCGGATAAAGTCCGTTCAACTATAAATTTTACCGATATATCAGGACAACCCAGAACACCGGATTTATTATTGGGAAAAATAAGAGATCTGAAAAGAAGAGATATCGGTATCGGTGGGGTTTTTGGTTCAATATATTATTTTCCGGATCTAAATATTTCCGGAAGTCACCGTTTGGACATATCTATTCATAGCCGGAATAATGAATTTGATCCGGAATTCATTGAATACCTGGACCCCGGACTAAAAAAAACAAACGACCCCGATGATCCTGTCCATCTTGCCGTCCACTTTCTTCGTAGAAAAGAACCTTTTTTCACAAGTGATAAATCCGGGGAAATATGGGCTGATCCGGTGGAATGTCTGCTTGACCTTCATGAAGCACATTTGGAGAGCCAGGCTGAAGAGTTCCTTAACCATATGTTAATAGAAGGAGAAAAGTAAATGACAAATATATCACCAGGAGATGTGTTTGATCAGGTTGCAAAAGTTGTTCCTGAAAAATTTCATAAAAATTTAATTGTTATAGGAAGCCTGGCTGCGGGATACCATTTTTTTGGTGATAACAAAAATCTCCAAGTAAGAACTAAAGATGTTGACTGCCTTCTTTCTCCTCATATTGAGGCAGTAGGTTCAGGAAAAATAATAGTTGAAAAATTACTTGAGATCGGGTGGAAGCATAAAACAACAGGTAATTTTTCAAAACCGGGATCTGATGAAACACCGAATGATGAATTACCGTTAATACGGCTTTACCCTCCCGGACCGAAGGATTGGTTTATTGAGTTTCTTATAGAACCTGAAGAAGATCACGACGGGGTTCAGTGGGAAAGAATTGAACTTTCATCCGGATATTATGTTCTTTGTGGCTTCCGGTTTCTCCGGATTTCGAATTATAAGCCAAAGAAAGCAGAGGCAGGAATTTATTATGCACGTCCGGAAATGATGGTACTTGCAAATATTCTGGAACATCCTGAAATAAAACCTGACAAAATGTCTTCTTTATTTGAAGGCAGAGCTATAAAAAGAAGTAATAAAGATCTTGGCAGAGTATTGGCGATAGCAAGGCTGAGCAAAGAAGAACATATGAAGGAATGGCCGGATCTGTGGGAAGATGCAGTAAGATCCAGAATTTCCGAAAAATTATATCCTTTGATAAAGAATGCTGGAAATGGAATAAGAGAGTTAATAGAAAATAAAGATGATATGGACGAAGCGGTTCATACATGTAATTATGGACTTCTGGCTTCACAAACGGTTAAAACCATTCAATTGAAAGTTACTGCAAAGCGTTTGTTATATGATGTAATAATACCTTTTGAAAATAGATTCAAAAAGTAAAACAAATATAATCGACTTTCCCAAGTGGTGACCAAATGGTGACCATGATATGTCAAAAATTATCATTATTAAGGGATTTTTAGTAGTTTATAAAAATTAGCGGAAATCCTTAAAACCTACTGATAGAGAGGATTTTCATCACTGTTTGAGGATTTTGGTAACCGTAAAAAACCATTGACTTTTTGTTTCGTAATCAAAAGGTCAGCAGTTCACTGATCCCGCTTAAAGGGATCAGCACGATCGAGCTAAGCGAGTGAGCCAGCAGGACGATGTGCAAGGAGCCACATCGGTAACAACCTCCGCTCATCGGCTAACCCTTCATATCTTTCATACAACATCTGAATTGGGGAAAAGAGAGAAGAAAAATATTATTAAAAAAAGTTGAAATTCTTTAAAAATAACTGTATCATTGTACCATGGGTACAACCAGGTCACAATATCTCAAGAATCTTATGCAACTAAATAAAGAGATCCCTGTAATAACACAAAAATTAAAAAAAATGGGAATATCATCATTCCTGGCTAGAAAATATAAAGACAATGGATGGATCGAATCGCTTGGAGTAGGAGCTTTTAAATTTCCAAATGTAGATTTAACCATTGAAGGGATATTACATGCTTTGCAAATCAATCTATCACTCAATATTTACCCGGGGGCGAAAACTGCACTTGAAATAGCAGGAGTCCGTCAATACTATCGCGAAAAAGAGAAGATCTATTTATATACTAATAGTAAAACATATCTGCCGCTTTGGGCAAAGAATTATAAATATAATAAAAAATTGCGAGTAATTAGATCATCAAAATGGGATGATGAGGAATTCTTGGTTAATCCCAATACAAAGAATTTTGAATTTTTTATAGCATCAAAGGAACTGGCAATAGTTCAACAGATAGAACTTGTCGGAAGAGGTGAAAGTTTTGAAGAGACTGCACAACTTTTTGAATTACTTGACAGTATGGATCCGGATCTCTTAAATAAGGTTTTACAAAAAGCATCAAAAAGGAGCAGGAGAATATTTAAATTCTTTTCTGATTTTTACAAACATCCATGGAACAAATATATGAATAAAAAAATCCTTAATTCCGGTAATTCCGTGATAACTGTAGAAAAGGGTGGAAGGTATTTACATCAATATGAACTGATCATACCAAAGAGTTTCAATGTTTGAAAAAAAATATCTGGATCAGGTAAAGATTCTCCTTAATATTCTGCCATTGATCGGAAAACATAAAGAGTTTGCAATTAAGGGTGGGACTGCTATAAATTTTTTTATTTTTAATGTTCCCAGACTTTCAGTTGATATAGATCTTTGTTATTTACCAATCGAATCAAGGGAAAGTACTTTTAAAAAGATTAATATTCTGATTAAGGAAATTGCAGAATCAGTAAAAAAACGATTCCCCGAATATACTATAAATTTAATGAAAAGTGGAAGTGCTAATATCTATAAATTAATAATTTCCGGCAACAGAGTCTCAGTCAAAATTGAACCTAATGAATTATTGAGAGGTAATGTGAAAAAATCAGAAATAAGGAGAATCAGAAAAGAAGTTGCCGCTATTTTCAATCTCTTTCCCGAAGCACATATCCTGTCAACTTCAGATATTTTCGGAGGAAAAATTTGTGCAGCATTTGATAGACAGCACCCGAGGGATCTGTTTGATATATATATGATGTTTGAAAATAATATATTTAATGAAGAAGTAAAAAAAGTATTTTTAATATATCTTATTCAATCCGGACGGCCAATATCCGAAATGCTGAACCCGAATAAATTAGATATAAGTAAACCCTATAATAATGAGTTTAAAGGAATGGTCAATAAGGATATTACAATTGATCAGTTATATTCTGCCAGAGAAAAATTAGTAAAAACAATAACGAGCAATATTAATCCAAATGAGAAAGAATTTTTATTATCAGTAAAAAAGGGAGAACCTGATTGGGATAAACTGGAAATTGGTAATTTTTTACATTTACCGGGAGTCCAATGGAAGCTTCAAAACATCAAAAAAATAAGCAAAGAAAAAAAACTCAAGGCATATAAAAAACTGGAAAAAATTCTTTCTTTATAATCACAAAAAGGATAAGAAAAGAGAGTAAACAAGTTAGATCTAATAGTTTGAAATTTGTAAAATCATAAAACCTTACCTATAATTATAATGTGTTTCATATAAATCTTCGGAAAAGAATTGAAATAAACTGGAATATTTTTTCCATTTCATTAATCATAATCGTTACCATCTTCATCTTACTTTTAAAAACACAAATATTTGTGTTGGATGGGAACGGGGGAACAATAGATATACCGGAAATAAAAAACAGTCAAATCCAACCACCTTTCTCCGATTCATTCGAAATAGAAATCACTCAAAGAGAAGGAAAAGCAAAAATATTTGTTCGGACTAAATTGGTACGGGATAATAAAGAGATCTCGGGAATTTTAAAAAAAGAATTTTTTAAAGAAAATAGACGCAAAATTGTATTAAGAATTGAAAAGAATGTTAAATGGGGAGTAGTAAAAAGAGTTTTGCAAATAATTAAAAAACATGGAATACAACATATAGGTGTACTGACTAAAGGCAAATCCAATGTTCTTGATTTTATAAAAGACTATTTAAAAAAAGAAAAAAATAATCTCTAATAAAGATAATAATAGAGACATTCCTGCACAGTATTGCATTTTCTCTTAACCTTTCCATTGCCTCTTGCCGCTTATTCTCATTTGAGAAAAAATATTTTCCATAGTAAAATTTAAAAATCAAAAAAGAGGAGAAAACAATGATCAAGATTTCAAAAAATCTCTTTATTCTATTTTTTTTACTTATCCTTATTCCAACCCTAACCTTTACAAGAAACGTTAAAAAGACCATTACTATAGAAGATGCAAAATTATGGAGGCAGAACAAGGTTACTTTGTCGGATAACGGGATGTGGTATACGGTATTGTATTCGCTGACAGAAAAACCTGCCCAAGATAAAAATAAAACTTCTGCAAAAAATAATACAAAAAAAGATGAGCAGAAAAAAAAAGATATAGCACTTTATGGGAAGGGAGCATTAACGGATGTTCTCTATATCAGAAATGCAGGATCAAAAAAAGAGTATCAAATTCCAAAAGGATCAAATCCTTTATTCTCACCGACCTCGGATTGGATCGCTTACTCCATTAAGATAAAATCAGATAAAAAAATTAAAAAGAGTGCTGAAAAAAAAGACAAAAAAGAGGCAAACAAAATAATAACTCTGCAAAACCTTAATACAGGGGAAACAAAAAAGTGGAGATCAAACGCTTCTTATAAATTTACACAAAAAGGAGATTATTTTATCTCCTTTGATAAAAGCAGTCTGCTATTAGTCAATCTGTCAACCTTACAAGAATATTATATCGGTAATATCAGTGAATTCCTTCTTCCAAAGAGATCCAACCTTATAGCTTATATCATCGGGACGAGTGATAAAAGAGGAAACGGAATTTATATATATGATCTGAAGAAGCAGACAACACGAGCCATGGATACGGGGAATTTTGATTATTCAAATCTATCATGGAATAAAGATGAAACTGCAATTGCCGCCTTTAAATATAAATGGGGAGAAAAAAATCAAGACTCAAAAGATATAAGAATAACTGTATTTAAAAATATTAATTCGGACAAACCGATAGTAAACGAGATCAGCTCGAAAAATATAAAAGGTTTCCAGGACGATAGAATATTTGCGGTTAAAAAAGATAGAGAAAAAAATAAACTTATCTGGAGTAAAGATTGCAACCTCTTATTTCTTAATATAAAAAAGAAAACTATTGATAAAACAGATAATAACAAAAGTAAAGTTGAATCTACCGTTAATGTCTGGCACTGGAAGGATAAAAAACTTGTATCACAGCAGATGGTTGAGTCAAAAAGAAAAAAAAATAAAACATTTCGTGCCGTATTAGATCTGAAAAACAGAAAAATTTTCCAATTGACCCATAAAAAGATACAGGAGATATTTTACAGTTTGGACACGGATAAGTGGGCGGTCGGAACTGATAACAGAGCCTATATTTCAGACTGGGATGTGGAAAGGAACGATCTCTACAGGATAGATCTGCATTCAGGTGAAAAAAAACTCATTGTTAAAAATTATACCGGAAGAATTAATATTTCTCCTGATGGCAAAAAGGTCGCACTTTGGAGAAACGGTCATTATTGGATCTATATTTTTACCGATTCCCGACTTATTAATATCACAGAGAATGTCCCCGTATCATTTCAAAATGTTGACTATGACTATTACGGATTACATCCCGATTACGGGTTTGTCGGCTGGGTAAATGGTAACAACTCAATCATTGTCAATCACAAACTGGACCTCTGGCAATTAGCTTTTGACGACACAAGAAAGGCTGTTAATCTGACAAAGAAAATTCGCGGAAACGAGCAGATCCGTTTCAGATTTGAGGATATTAGATTAAGTCGAAAACCGAAAATGAAAGATAGATATATTGATCTTACATCTCCGAATTTATTAACTGCTTTTAATATCAAAACAAAATATGCAGGATACTATCAGTTATCAAAAGATCATTTTAAAAAATTGATCTTTAAGCCCGCATCATATTCTACTTCAAGGTGGAGATCAGGATTGATCAGAGCTAAAAAATCGAAAACACTTATATTCAGAATGGGTAATTATCAGGAATATCCGGAAGCATATTTAACTGATACTGATTTTTCCAAGATCATAAAAATTTCCCGGACCAATCCGCAACAGTCCGATTATAAATGGGGGCACCGTATATTGATTAATTATACCAATGATGATGGTGTTCCTCTCCAGGGAGTTTTGAGCATTCCCGACAGCTATAAAAAGGGACAAAAACTGCCTATGATCGTCTATTCCTATGAAAAACTATCAAATAATATGTACCGCTACTCTCAACCACGGATCAGCGGGATCGGTATGAGCGAAATGATGTATGTATCCGACGGTTACCTTTTTTTGCAGCCTGACATCTATTTTCATGTCGGTACACCTCATTCGGATATGCATGAATGTATCGATTCTGCCGTCAGCAAAGTGATAGAGTTGGGATTTGTGGATAAAAAAGCTATTGGTTATGACGGTTTCAGCTTTGGAGGACATTGCGGTATGTATATCTCAACTCAGAAAAATAAGTTTACCGCTATTGCAGCCGGAGCAGGTGTTAGCAACTTAGTCCAGGGTTTTAACATTGACATTGTTCATGACGGCAGCAATGAGCAGGATTATTATATGACCCAACAAGGCCGGTTGGGAGCAAGCCCTGCCGATAAACTCGAAATATATCTTAGAGAATCAGCGGTTTTTAATGCAAAGAATATGAACACTCCTCTACTCCTCTATCACGGAACCGCCGATTCTGTTGTTCGGTGGGAACACTCATACGGTTTATACAGTATTCTACGTTTTTTAAAAAAACCTGTGATCTTGCTCTCTTATCGGGGTGAAGGTCACGGATTGAGGAAAAAAGAGAATCGGATTGATATTACAACCCGGCTTAAGGAGTATTTTGATCACTACCTTAAAGGCAAAAAAGCAGCTGTATGGATCACCGACGGTTTACCGCCCCGCTTGAAAAAAGAGAAGAATAAACGGACAGTTCCGATTTGGAAGTAAAGAATATATAATCCCAGCTTGCTACTGTATTCTGCATAAAAAATAGTTAAAGTGTGGATTATAAACTTATGACAATATTACTTTTTTCCGATCCATCTCCGGATGGTCTGTAATAAAACGTTTCTCTCTACGGGTTTTTCAAGATAATCATCCATACCGCTCTCAATAAACCTTTCCCTATCTCCTTTCATCGCATCAGCAGTCAATGCAATAATTGCAATATTCCCATTCTTCATCTTTTTTATTCTCTTTGCAGCTTCGATACCATCCATTTCAGGCATCTGAATATCCATAAGGATGAGATCAAATCTCTCTTTTTCAACACACTCAACCGCCTCTTTACCATCTTCTGCTATTACCGTTTTAAACCCCTCCTTTTTCAGAATATAATCTAAAAGCATACTGTTAACTTTCTGATCTTCGGCAATAAGAATTTTGTGATCCCCGGGATCAAAATCCCATTCCATTTTCAAACGTTCCTTTCTTCTATTGTTTTGTCCGGAAATTTTTCTACTCTTTTCAAAACTCAATACGAAATAGAATAAAGCCCCTTTACCTGCAGAACTTTTAACTTTAATTTCTCCGCCCATCTGTTTTACGAGACCGGATGTGATAACAAGACCCAGACCGGTTCCCTTATAACTTCTTGATGATGAAGAATCTATCTGAGAAAAAGGTTTGAACAATTTATCCGTCTCCTCTTTTGGAATTCCAATTCCGGTATCGGATACGCCAAAATAGAGTGAAACCATATTACCATTTTTCCTGTATAATTTTACTTCGAGTTTTACATCTCCCTTTTCGGTAAATTTCACCGCATTACTTAAAAGGTTAATTAAGACCTGTTTCAACCTTAAAGGATCTCCCTTGACAACAGGAGGTATATTTATATCAATAAAATTAAATATTTTCACCTTTCCTCTGTTCATACCGATATTGATCATATTAATCACATCATTTACAATTTTTCTGATATCCATATCAACATTTTCAAATAGTATTTTTCCTGCTTCAATTTTGGAAAAATCAAGAATATCATCAATTATATGAAGAAGAGATCTCCCCGACTCTTTAATAATATTAAGATAATTTATCTGATCTTTTCCCAGAGGAGAATCTTTCATTATATCGGTAAATCCGAGAATAGCATTCATCGGCGTTCTTATCTCATGAGACATATTAGCAAGGAATTCACTTTTTGCTCTGTTAGCATTTTTTGCATCCTTCATCGCTTTTTTTAACTCATTTTCAAATTCTCGTTGCTTTGATATATCATGACAGAAAGCAAAATAGGATTCCGTCTCTCCAAATCTGTTTTTCAGAAGGACGGCAGCACAATCAATAAGAATCTTACTCCCGGATTTTTTTATAGCTTTAAACTCAAATCTGGTATCAAAATCATTCTCAATAATCCTTATATGTTTATCAACTGTCGGAATTGATTTTTTATCTACAATTCGTTTAAAATGATTTCCTATCAATTCATCCTTTGAAAAACCTAATTTAAGCAGACCTGCATAATTAATATCAACGATTATTCCTTTTGCATCAAGTATAAAGATCGAATCAAGAGCAGATTGGAAAAGATATCTGAAACGATCACTTGTCTCATCATATTTCCTTTGCGTTTCCCTTCTTTTTTTGAAATTATACAAAGAGGAATATATTAAAACTTCAAAAATAATGATAAAGAAAAAAAGCGGTAATAAAATGATCGGGCAAGATATATTTTTCACATATTTCAGAGAAAATACAACCCAGCCTCCCGGAACTGAATTATCATATATAAGCGAGACCGGATTCCCATTCAGCTTAAGTTTTTTTTCAAAATCACTAAATAGAGACTTTCCTATACCTCTTCCGAAAAACTGTCTTGAATCTTTAATGGTTTTAAGTTTCTTCTCTTCCATTTTAAAAAGAGTTCTAATGATCCACTCTCTGTTTTTTGAACAGAAAATAACCCCGTCCGGGGTCAAAAGTCCACCATTAACACTTGCTCTTTCAAAGATCTTGTCAAACTCTTTAATCCCGAATTTTCCTACAAGAACATATTTTATTTTTCCATCGGACAGAACCGGCGATGAAAAATAGAAACCCCTCGTTCCTGTTATTCCTCCTATTGCTCCGTAAAAACCGATCTTCCCTCTCATGGCATCTTTAAAATAAGGTCGGATCGCATTGCTGCCTGCTAACACTTTACCTTTATCATATGCGGAACTCAACACAATTTCGCCTGCAGGATCAAGCAAAAAAACAACAGAAGCCCCAATTGATTTTTTCATTGTTTCTATCTGCAAAAAGAGATCTTTATATTTTCTTTTTAATCCGGTTAAAGAAAAATTTTGAATAAAATCTATTCTTGCAAGTCTTGAAATAAGTTTTTTTCTTCCATAAATTCTTGAAGATATTTGAGCGGAAATTTTTGCAACATCCCTTCTCTGAGTATCAATAAATCCTGATCTTTTAATTTTTACATATATCAGATATATTCCGGTAAATAAAAAAATATTTAAAATAATGACGGTTACAAAAAATTTTAAATCCGGAAACCTGAATTTTGACATCTTTTTTTATTATCAGTATTTGTATTGCCAATGTCAAGAAAAACCGTATAGTTTGAAATTTCTCAGAGACTGCTCTTTTTAGTGAAACGGGAAAACAGCCAATCGTAAATACCCGTAATGACAATTAGAATAAACAGGAGTGCTCCAAGTGGTATGATCAAAATATACAAACCGCCGATCGCATCTTTAAATATTCTTCCGTTATGGATCTCAAGCATATAATTCCATAAAGGAAAACTCTTATCGGATTTTAATTTATCGGGAAGATCAAACCTTCCTTCTCTTCTTACTCCATTCAGAGGAATAATTCCTTTCTCAAATCCGGTTATAAACTCCTCTCCGTCAGGAGTAATAAAATATCCGGCAACCATTATATCAGCCGGGATAAAAGAGATTATTTCCCCGGGATTTTTCCCGGTAACAAGGTCGGTCACTTTCCCATCATCTGAAATATGAAAAATGCCGTTAAAAGAGCCGGCAAGCACACCGCCCTTATAATATTCGGAAAAAACCGTAGTTCCCATAACAAATATTTCTACAGGAAACTTTGTTTTTTTAAATTCACCGGAAAAATCATCATTTCCCTCCCATATCCCGTCTGTCGCTTCAATAAGGACTTTTCCCCTTTTCGAATAATGAAGAGCATTATGTATCTTTTCATCCCATGGGTTGGAAGGAAATTTTGAAGGATAGAGTGAAACATCAATTTCACCGTTTGCAATCAACGCAAGGAACGGAGGTCTCATAAAAAAAGCGGTTATTCCTATTATAAGAAGAACAGATGCTATCCATATTCCTATTTTAAGATGATATTTGTAAAAGAAACCGTAACCGGATAACTTCTTTTTTTCAGATGATCTCGACCTCTTCCATTTCTTTGGATATATCCATATATAAAAAGCGGAAATACTGAGAAATATTAACAAAACTGCTATAAAATCAAAAAAAATCTTTCCGGCAATCCCCCATATTTTCCCTCCGTGAAGATCAAAAAAAAGTCTTACGAGAGAAACCTTTTTCACTTGATTGCCTCCGTTCCTCAACAGTCTAACAACTTTAAAATCAAGTTTCCTGTCTCCTTTTTCTGAAATATAAGCATGAGACGGAGTAAAAATTACCATTTTATCGACTATGTCAAGGATCTTTAAAACTTTTTCATTCTTCTTTTTCGGGAAGAGCTTTACCCACTTTTCATTCCCGATATTCATTCTGTAAAGTCCGGAAAATGTACACGCATAAAGGGACTCTCCGCCAAAATCATTCTTAACTAACAAAAGATCACTTACCTTCCCGTAGTATTGGGATGACGGATATCCGTCAGTAAGTTTTATGAATGTCATACCACCGTCTTCTGTCTTCCAAACGCCCTTCTTTCCTCCAAGGAAACCGATTTTTTTATCAGAAGATGAAAATACCATTTTAACAAGTGAACTTCTGTTCCAGTTATTCACTTTGTATTGAGGCGGAACCATGAAGGATGGAATATCAACACCGGAAACTATCCCGGGATGATTAAGTATTATTCCGGAAATACTCTCCAGAATAAAAAAAAGTATAAATATCAGACCTAAGTATTTATGGACCCATCTGGATTTCTTAAATAATATTTTAAGCATGTTTATTTATTGTATAAATCTACTTTCTATTGATTTATTGTTTTTGACTATATTTGGCTTTAAGTTTCTCATCTACAATATCCGGTACCATACTTTTAATCTCACCTCCGAATTTATAAATCTCTTTAACTAATTTAGAACTCAGAAAAGAGTAATTGATAGAGGGAACAAGAAATATAGTCTCTATTTTATCTTTCAGACTTCGATTCATAAGAGCCATCTGAAACTCAACTTCAAAATCAGATATTGCTCTTAATCCTCTTACAACCGTAAATGTCTTTTTCTTCTCAAGATAATCCACAAGAAGACCTTCAAAAAAATCTATTTCAATTTTTTCGCATTTGTCAAAAGTTTTTTCCATCATCTCTATTCTCTCTTCAAGTGAAAAAAGATGAGTTTTAGAAGGATTCTTCAAAGCGGCAACTATTACTTTATCAAAAAGCTCCAGACCTCTGAGAATAATATCAACATGACCGTTTGTTATAGGGTCATATGATCCGGGATAGACGGCAATCTTTAATTTACCCATTTTCCCCCTCTATTAATAATAAAAGTTTTATAATCTCCTTTTCAAGTTCATCAACGGTTCCATTGTTATTAAGTTTAAAATCCGCTTCTTCTATACATCTCCCGACCTGCTGACCACCGTCCGGTTCACCAATTCCCCATTCCCTGTCAAGCCTTCTGTTTAATTCATCTATATTCGCTGCATCCGTATTTCTTGATCTGTTTATAAGCCTATCAATAATTATCTTTCTCTCAG
>CAZWFY010000032.1:18302-31252 GCA_964633415.1 uncultured Clostridia bacterium
ACCCATTTTTTTTCGTCTGACGCTTCTATTCTTTCTCTTACTTTTTTTCCGAGGACTCCGGCTCCGCCCTCGCTTCTAAGCTGATTCCCGATATCCTGCATACGGGATCTCGTTTGTATTCCACCTTCTTTGGCAGCTCGTTCTCTTACAATATCCGACAGAGATATATATTTAAATCCCTTCCTTTCTAAAACTTTAACGATTTCTCCCTTGCCTGATGCCATTCTTCCAGTTAAACCGAGACAAAATTTATTAATCACAACAGTCAACCTTCATATTTATATTTATCTTCAATAATATCATGCTCCTGCCACTCTTTCATCCACTCTTCAGTATCAAACACTTTGAATTTCTCTTCAGCTTCTGTTACAGAGCATATCACATTCCTCAAACCTGCATTTATAATCATTTTTTTACAGATAAAACATGGGAAAGCATTAATAACACTTTTAGTCATCCGGGATTCCCCGTAAATATACATATCACCACCTAAAAGACTTACGCCCGCTCTTGCTGCATTAATTATGGCATTCTGCTCGGCATGAACGGATCTGCAAAGCTCATATTGAGTCCCCGAAGGTATTTTCAACTTTTGCCTCAAACAGAAACCATGCTCAAGTGAACTTTTTGTCTTCCTCGGAGCACCGACATATCCGGTCGCTATTATCTGATCCTCCTTTACAATAATTGCACCTATCAAAACCTTTAAACAGGTCGATCGTGATGAAACAACTTTTGCTATATTCAGATAATACTCACTCTTTTCAGGTCTGATTATCAATATATCCTCCCGATCAAAAATTATATCACAGCATTGACAAAAAGGTAAAACATAAATAGATAAGCAATTTAAACCAAATCGGCTATAAATTACAAAATAGTTTAAAGTTTAGTTAGTAAAACATTAATGGATAAATATTAAATGCAGGAAATACTCACGAATAATTCTACCTGCTTTCCCCCTTTTGTCTTTTTGGAATTCTTATAAACGGATTTGTATCATCTTTCTGCTTTTTAACATAAATTTCTTCCTCGGGTTTCCCTTCAGCCATCTCTGATAAAATCCTGAGATCTTCTTTAACATTATCGAGTTCAAATTTCAGATCCCTAAGTGTTCCGAGATCATTGCTCTCAAGTTCACGTGCTATCCTTTTTAATAATCTGTCACACTCGCCTCTCATATCCCTCATATTAGGATTTTCTTTACACTCCTTTATAAAATTAGAGATACTGATAATTCCGGCCTTTAACTCTTTTGTTTCATCTTTCTTACTTATGGATTCTTTTTTTTCCTTCGTGCTCTCTTTACTTTTTTTCTTTAATTTCTTTTTTTCTTTTTTTTCTTCCACCTTAGGTTCGGCTGTTAAATTTCTACTTCTCAATTCATCGATTTCACCCTTTGAAAGAAGCCCCGAATGAATTATAGTTATCTCTTTGTTTTTCCCCGAGGAGAGATCCACAGCTGTAACTTTCAGAATACCGTTAACATCAATCTCAAATTTAACCTCTATTCTCGGCTCTCCTTTCGGAGCAGGTTTGATCCCGCTTAAGATGAAAGTCCCCAACTTAGTATTATTATCTACTTTTTTACTCTCTCCCTGAAAAACATCCACTTCAACCTCGGTTTGTTCCTCGATAGCTGTCGTAAACACCATCGTTTTAAATATTGGAATAGTAGAATTTGCCTCTACTATCTTTACAAACATCTCCCCTTGAGTTTTAACTCCGAGAGAAATAGGAATGACATCTACAAGTAGTACCTCTTCTGTTTTTCCTGATGATATCGATCCCTGAACCGCAGCACCCATAGCAACTATTTCATCCGGATTTACTCTTTTATTGGGAGCCTTTCCGAAAAACTCTTCTAACCTTTTCTGGATATACGGAATCCTTGTCGACCCACCGACTAATAAAACCTCATCAACATCAGCTTTGTCAAGTTTGCTTGCTTTTAACGCCTGTTTGCAAATAGTTATGGTTTTATCCACGGTATCCGATATTAACTCTTCGAATTCCGATCTTGTAACAGTCTCGGAAAAATTAATCGGTTCATTATCCTTTTCGGCTAAAAACGGAAGATTCACCTCATACTCTTCAAGCTGGGAAAGCATTTTTTTCGCTTTTTCCGCTTCATCTCTTAATCTCTGTACTGCCAATCCGTTGCCTCCGATATCAACTCCGGAAGTATCCTTTATCTTTTTTAAAAATCTATCGGTAAGCTTTATATCAAAATCATCACCGCCAATCTTAATATCACCTGCAGTCGCAAGGACTTTTATCACATCATTTGAAATCTCAAGTACCGAAACATCAATCGTTCCTCCACCGAAATCATAAACAAGAACTTTTGAATTTTCTTTTAATTTAAGTGAGAAAGCGAGTGAGGCGGCAGTCGGCTCGTTAATTATTCTGATTACATTCAAACCGGCTATCTCTCCGGCATCTCTTGTAGCTTGCCTTTGAGAATCATTAAAATATGCCGGAACAGTAAGTATTGCACCGGAAACAGACTCTTTCAGATCTTTTTCGGCAGCTTCTTTTAATCCTTTCAAAATTATCGCCGATATCTCTTCCGGAGAATATAGCTTTTCATCAACCTTGATCTTTACACGATCATTCCCGTCATCGACTACCGAATAAACGAACTGGTCAAGATACGGTTCAACTTCCGAATATTTTTTACCCATAAGTCTTTTAACGGAATAAACAGTATTCTTGTTGAGAACAATCTGACTTTTAGCGGAATCACCGATAAGAACCTCTCCCGATTTCGAAAATGCAACAAGAGATGGAAAAATCCTCTCACCGTGAGGTCCCGGTAGCAGCTGCGGTCCGTTTGGGCCCATGAAAGCAGCTACTGAATTCGTTGTACCAAGATCAATCCCAATTATTATCCCCATCCTTTAATTGTTAACATATGAAAAATATATTGTCAATATTATCCTGATATCAAGAAAGAAAAATTTTATAATCTAACTAAATCAATATTTAAAAGATTGACTTTTTTTTCAAATTGCAACAACACATTATTCCCGTTAAGATTGGGATTGATTTCCGGGAAATTAATATAAAATTCAGATTTATTATCTATTCTAATCACTTTTGTTTTTTGTTTCTTCGGAAAAGATATTTTAACATTTCCACTATATAATTTCCGAAGTCTTATTTTCATTTTTCTTTTCTCAATATGAAAAAGAGAAAACCTTCTTTTAAACAATTTTTCAGGAAAATTTTCAGATAATTTTACAATTAAAAAATTTTCACCTGAATCCACTAATTTACAATAATTCTTAAGTTTATTAACTCTTCTTATAATATCCTGCCTGGAATATCTTAATCTTCTATTAAGGTTGAATATTATATAATTAACGGAAAAATTCTCAATTAAATATTTGATATTCTCTTCATCGGGGAAATATTTATTTAAAAACACTCGTTTGAATATTTCATTATTCTCATAAAAAACATTATATGCCGTTCTTCCATTAACATAGTAATTATAATGAGCAAAAGTATTAATGGTGTAATCACTGTTTTTCAACTGCATATAACCCGGAATAAAAATCGGAATTTCAAGAATTATTTTATCTTTTCTTTTTTCTATCTTCCTATATTTTTTTATTTCAAATTTAATCTCTTTTTTGTAACTTACATAGTTCCAATTTTCCATCAGAATTATTAAAGGAATAATTAATAAAATATATTTTTTTTTACTTTTAACATAAGTAAATAGTTTGAAAAATCCTATTGAAGAAACTAAAATCAATACAGGAAATATCAGAAACAATCCTCTATAGAGATATCTGAAACTTGAAAATGAAGGAACAAGTTTTACAAGCAATCCGTAAATTGAAAATTCAGCCCCGGGAATAATTGAAGAAAATTTAAAAAAAACAGCATTATAAATAAAAAAAACAGTCAATAATAATCTCATTTCTTTGTTGAATAAATGCTTATTCATAATAAAATAGATAAAAATTTGAATTGACAAAATAACGAGGAGAAGATTTGCCCATAAATATAAATTGTTTATATTTAAAAAATATACTGTTATCAATTGAATTATAATCGGGAAAATCAGAAATGATCTTTTCCCCCCATTAAAAAAAACTGCAATAAGAAAAAGAATAATAACCGCAAATCCCGGGAAAAACCTCTTAATCGGATGAATTTTACAATCAATATGTCTATATGTCATTGCCTCGGAGGTAAAAAGTAATCGCGAATCAACCAATGATTGATAATGTAGATTTCTTTTCAGCTCTGCATTTTTCATTGTATTAAGAAACGGATGAAAAGCGATAATCAAAAGAAGCATGAAAGGGAGAATAGACAGAAAAAATTTAAATATTGATTTTAAAGAGATAGTTTTTAACAGAAACATCACTAAAAAAAATATTGGTATTAATAATGCAATCAGGAAATATCCATGATAAATGCTGAATAATCCCTGAAGAAAAATAAAAAAACCGCATAAAAATCCATATTTAAATTCTCTGCTCTTCCAAAATTTAATAAGAAAGTATAAGACAAATCCTATCCAAAAAAAGGAGAATATATTTAATATTTCCGCTGCTCTTTTAATTGATGGATAAACAATAAATAAAAAAGAAGAAAAATATGCTTGTGATGTACTGTTCAAGCTCTCTTTAGCAAAAATAAAAATACCAACTCCTCCAATCCATAAACCAAATAAAATAAATAATCCATAACTTGTTAATAAATCGGTACCCAATATTTTATTAAACGCATAAAAAACTAACGTTTCTCCGAAAAGAGGATGCCCGTAGAATGTCACATATGCATTCGGATAAAAATAATTTAGGTGATACAAAGCATTTATATCATTCTCAATCGAATACAAATTCCATTCAAGAACCGATAATATATATTTGGTATCGGGAGACAATTCGACGGATAGATTGGATTTTGAATCCATAACCGAATTTACCGTAGGAAAATATATGATCAGTACCATAAATAATATAATTAATAAAAAAGAATATTTTCCAATATTCATCTTTCCGAAGTTTATAAACCATTGTTTTACAAAATTTTTCATTTTCCCTATCTATGTTTTAACTTTTCATAACGATTTAACTTTATTATATCATCTTTAAAAATAAAAGATCCTTCTAAATTATTCCCATTATTTCTTTGAAAAAACATATATAACAATCGGAAATATCTATAAAAATGTTTAAAATATGTTGAAATCAAAAAACACTTTATTTAAAAGTATTACCTATGATTTTAAGTTTTTTAGTGCAACTTTTTATGTTATAATAAGAAAATTGAGAGGAGTAAATGACAGATCTTAAAAATTTAAAAAATATAAACCAGAAAAAACCTAAGAACGGATACATCTTCTGGGTTTTTTCGGCAATCATCGTAATATTACTTTACGGAATGTTAACCGATACGGCAAGGGGAAGAGTCACAAAGCTTGATTTCTCAGACTTTATGAATAAAGTAGACTCAAAAAAGATTGTTTCAGCTTTTATTCAGGGAGATGAGGTTAACGGGAAATTTGAAGATCCCGACGGAAACCTTTCAAGCTATGAGACGGTTAAACCTCTTGAATATCCCGAGTTCATTAAAATTTTGAGAGATAACAAGGTCAAAATTACAGTTGAGAAGCTCAATAAGAATCAGTGGCTTTCCTATATTTTCAGTATCGCTCCCTTTTTAATCTTAATATTCTTCTGGGTAATAATGATGAAACAGCAGGGTGGTGGCAAAGCATTCTCTTTCGGAAAAAGTAAAGCTAAGATGTTTTCCGGTGAGAAAAATAAATTTACATTTAAAGATGTAGCCGGAGTTGTCGAAGCGAAAGAGGAGTTACAGGAGATAATCGAGTTTCTTAAGGAACCCAAAAAGTTCAGAAGACTCGGCGGTAAGATCCCCAAAGGGGTTCTTCTTGTCGGTGCCCCCGGAACGGGAAAGACACTTCTTGCAAAAGCAGTTGCAGGAGAGGCAAATGTGCCGTTCTTCTCCATTTCCGGATCGGATTTTGTTGAATTATTTGTCGGAGTCGGTGCATCCAGGGTTAGAGACCTCTTTGAAGAAGGGAAAAAACATGCTCCATGCCTCATCTTCATTGATGAAATTGATGCAGTCGGAAGACAGCGTGGGGCCGGACTGGGCGGCGGACATGATGAACGTGAACAGACATTAAATCAGCTTCTTGTTGAAATGGACGGATTTGATGCAAATGAATCGGTTATAATTATTGCAGCCACAAACAGACCCGATATTCTTGACAGTGCTCTTTTAAGACCGGGAAGATTTGATAGAAGGATCATGGTCCTTCCACCGGATGTAAAGGGAAGAGAGATGATCTTTGAAGTACATACAAGGAAAACTCCTATATCCGACAACGTTGATTTAAAACTTCTTGCACGGTCAACACCCGGATTTACCGGAGCCGATATTGCAAATATGGTTAACGAAGCGGCTCTTTACGCCTCAAGAGTGGGTAAAAAGAGCATTGATATGGAAGATTTTGAATATGCAAAAGATAAAGTTCTCATGGGAAGTGAAAGAAGAAGTATGATCATTTCAGAAGAAGAGAAAAGAATAACAGCATATCATGAGGCGGGACACGCCCTTATGGCAATACTTGAAGATGAAGCCGATCCGCTTCACAAAGTATCGATAATACCGAGAGGAATGGCATTGGGTGTTACGCAACAGCTTCCTATCGATGATAAATATACATACTCAAAAGAGTATCTTGAAGCACAGCTTAAAGTTCTCCTTGCAGGCAGGATAAGTGAAGAGCTGTTTTTGAAAACGATCACTTCGGGAGCGGGAAATGATTTTGAAAAAGCTTCATCAATTGCAAGGAAGATGGTTTGTGAATGGGGTATGTCTTCAATGGGTCCCGTTAGCTTTACAAATAAAAATGATATGATCTTTCTCGGCAGAGATATGATGTCTCATGCCGAATACTCTGAAGAAACTGCAAAAAAAATAGATTCGGAAATTTCAAAGATCCTTAATAAAGCTTATGCCGGAACAAAAAAAGTGCTGGTAGAATATAAAGAAAGTATGGAAAAGATTGCAAAAATGCTTCTTGAGAAAGAAGCTTTAAGCTCAGACGAGATAAATGATATTATTAACGGGAATTTAAAGAAAAAAAAGAGTAAAAAGAAAGCGGAAAGTAATAAACAAAAAAAAAGTAAATGATATTTGAGAATATTGTAAACGCTTTTTCCAAATTCGGGTTTAGCGATATTATCGATATTATATTTCTCTTCGTTCTTTTTTATTATCTTTTACTGTTGATCAAAGGAACAAAGTCATACCAGATGGCTATAGGCCTCCTGTCAATCGGGATTTTTGCAATATTTACCGATCTCCTGAACTTGACAGCTTCTTCATTTATACTTAACAACTTTCTTACATATCTTATCTTTGCAATAATCGTTCTTTTCCAGGATGAGTTAAGAAAAGTTCTGACAGAGATAGGAAGTAAGATCAGAAGAAAATATAACCTTGATCAAAAGTCGGGACTGACAGATGAAATAGTCAATACGGCAGTGGCTCTCTCGCTCTCAAAGATAGGTGCTATAATTGCAATAGAGAGAGAAAACAAGATCATAAACTATGTTAATAAACCGGTTACAATCAATGCCGAAGTCAGTAAAGATCTTCTTTTGACAATCTTCACTCCAAGTTCGCCCCTCCATGACGGAGCAGTTGTCATAAGCAATGGAAAGATATCTATGGCAAAATGTTTTTTCCCTCTTCCACCTCTTCTGGAATTAAGTCCCAGCGGAACCCGCCATCTTGCAGCAATAGGAATAACTCAGCAAACGGACTGTGTGACCATCGTCGTATCCGAAGAGACGGGAAAGATAGCACTTGCATTTAAGGGAGAATTGATAAGAGGTCTTGACAGAGAAGGTTTAAAAAGCAGAATGTTAAAATATAATCTTTAAAAGAAAATGGATATTAAAAAATTAATAGTTAATAACTCCGGTTTAAAAATCACGGCATTGCTTCTTGCAATTCTCGTATGGGCACTGATATCCGGAAAAGAGAGAACATTTCTTGATAAAAGCCTTGAGATAGAAGTTGAGAATTTAAATGTTTCCAAGATGATAGATGTCAGGAACAGACCGGAAACCATTAGGCTTAAGATAAAGGGAACATCAAAAGAGATGGGGAAAATCACTCCCGATGATTTCAAACTTAGGATTGATATGAAAGATATCAATGAGAGTACAAGGTTCAGTGTCTTTACGGAAGATTATTTGGAATATCCTAAAGATATTCATATTGAATCTATTCATCCTAAAATGATCGAAGTAACGGCAAGAGAATTTTTCTATAAGGAAGTACCCGTCAGAATACTCTATACAGGCAGACTCGCTAAAGGAATTTCCATTATTGAAAGAAAAATTATTCCGGAAAAAGTTCGTATATTCGGATATAGAGCTCAACTTATAAATATTAATACTGTTTTTGGTGCTGAAAAAATTGACCTCTCTAAAATACATTCAAATACAAGTTTGAAAATTCCTCTCAACAAAGGTAAAGAAATCCTAAGATTTGACGATTTTGAAAATGTAACAGTAAATATTTCCGTTGAGAATATAAATGCAAAAAGAAAAAAAAAATAGACTTTTCGGAACAGACGGAATAAGATCAAAATTCGGAAAATTTCCTTTATCCGATGATTCTATCAGGAAGATAGCCAGAACATCTCAAACACTTTTTAATGCAAAAAAAATACTGATAGGAATGGATACAAGAGCTTCGGGAATAAAAATTCGTGATCTGTTTCTTGAAGGCTTGCCTGAAAATGTCCGGCTTTTTGATACGGGGGTGATCACAACCCCGGGTATATCATATCTGACGGAGAAATGTGATTTTGATCTCGGTGTTATGATAAGTGCGTCACACAATCCTTCCGAATATAACGGGCTTAAATTTTTCACTTCAAAAGGGGAAAAGATCTCAAAAAAGAATGAAGAAGATTTTGAAAACATATATTATGAAACAGAGATCCCGGAAAGGGGCAGAGGAATAATCACAGCATATTCCGGAATTGAAAGATATACCGGTTTTTTAAAAAACTTTTCAACTCAACTTTCCTCCCAGAAGCATAATATTGTCGTTGATTGTGCGAACGGTTCCACTTCAGGATTTGCCTCGGAGGTATTCAACGAAACAGGAAACAGTGTAATATTTATCAACGATAATCCGGATGGACAAAATATAAACTTGAACTGCGGCTCAACATTTCCGAATAATGCCGGAAATAAAGTTAGTGAGACCGGATCCGATCTCGGCATCTCCTATGACGGAGACGGAGACAGAGTTCTGATCCTTGATAGAGACGGGAGAGAGATAAACGGTGACCACATAATCTATATATTAAGCAGATATTTCAAAAGAACAAAAAAGAATTTCCCATTCAAAATCGTCGGAACGATCATGACAAATATTTCTCTTGAAAAAAAACTGAATGAAATCGGGTTTGAACTTATCAGGAGTGATGTCGGTGACAGAAATGTATTTGATATGATGAAAAAAACCGGATCTCTGATCGGAGGTGAACCCTCCGGACATATAATTCTCGGTGACTATTGTAAAAGCGGAGACGGAATTCTCACATCTCTAATATTTCTCAAAGCAATCGAATATCTTTCAATTACTCCCGATGAAATATACTCTGCTTATAAACCGTTCCCTCAAAAAACTATCAGTATTCCCGTAAAAGAGAAAAAAGATATTAAGACATGGGATACACTTCAAAAAAAGATCAAGATTTTTAATGAAAAGTATGGGAATAATTCAAGACTCGTCATAAGATATTCCGGAACCGAACCTAAGATCAGAATAATGGTGGAATCGGAATATTCTGAAATAGTCGAAAAAAATATTGATGATTTAAAAAAATATATTTCATCTGAGATAGGAGGGGAAATATGAGATTAGGAGTAAATATTGATCATATCGCTACACTTCGCCAGGCAAGAATGTCGGATGAACCCGATCCGGTTTATGCGGCAATCATTGCGGAATTAGCCGGAGCTCACGGAATAACAATCCATATGAGACAGGACAGAAGACATATTCAGGAAAAAGATCTCCAGTTATTGCGTAAGATAGTTAAAACAAAGTTAAATCTTGAAATGGGTGTTTCTATGGAGATGCTCAAAATTGCTCTTAAATATAAACCCGACACCTGCACTTTGGTCCCGGAAAGTCCTGAAGAGGTTACCACTTCCGGAGGACTTGATATTCTTATGTACAGAGATAAGATCGAAGAGGTATCAAGCAACCTAAATGCGGCCGGACTTCAAGTCTCGGTATTTATCGATCCTGAGATCGAACAGATAAAAGCTGTCCATAGACTCGGAATAAAAATGATAGAGATTAATACGGGAGAGTATGCGAAAAACTGGAATACAAACTATTCGTTGATTGAACTTGAAAAGATTAAAAAATCGGCACTCTATGCAAAAAAGCTTAACATGAAAGTTTATGGCGGTCACGGTTTGACATATAGAAATGTTAAGGATATTGCCAACATCGATGATATAGAAGAGTTGAATATAGGCCATACTATAATTGCCAATTCAACATTTTTAGGACTTGAAAGAGCTGTCACAAGAATGCTCGAACTTATTCAGTAATTTCCGGAGGAGAAATGTATGATCTTATCTTTTTAGGCGGAGGACCCGCAGGTTATGAAGGAGCGATTGCCGCTGCCAAGAATGGATTGAAATGTGCAGTTATTGAAAAAAGCAGACTCGGGGGAACCTGTCTGCAAAAAGGCTGCATCCCTACTAAGGTTCTTTTAAACTCGGTTAAAACTATTAAAAAATTTAAAACATCCCCGAGAATAGGTGTTAAGGTTATCGATTATGAAGTTAACATAGAGGCTATGAAAAAATATAGGGACGGAGTTGTATCAAAACTTACGAGGGGAATTGAACTTTTATTTAAAAATAGCGGGGTCGATCTTATTAAAGGAACAGGTCGGATAATTAATGAGGGTGAAATTGAAGTAGACGGATCCGAAATTTTAAAAGCTTCAAACATTGTTATCTCAACCGGATCGCACCCGGCTCAACTTCCCTTTTTACATTTTGACAATAACTTAATAATGGATTCGGCAAAAGCCCTGGAGCTTAATGATATTCCTGAAGAACTTTTAGTAATAGGTGCGGGAGCCATAGGACTTGAGATGGCAGTTATCTACAATCTGCTCGGATCAAAAGTTACGGTTGTTGAAATACTTGATCAGATAGTTCCGGGTAGTGATACAGAGCTGTCTGAGTTGTTAAAAAAAGAGTTAAAAAAAGATAGAATAGATATCTTCACATCAACCTCATTATCGGCTCCTGTTATAAAAGAAGAAGAAGGAAAAGTTGGATTTAAGTTTAAAAACAGTGAGAAAGAGTGGAATTCGGAATTTGATAAAGTTCTTTTATCGGTTGGAAGAAGACCGAATACGGAAAATATTTGGGATAATTCTATTAAAATAGAAAAAGATAATAAAGGTTTTATAAAAACCGATAAAAACTTAATGACTTCGGTAAAATCCATATTTGCCTGCGGAGATGTTATAGGCCAACCTCTGCTTGCACACAAAGCATCTCATCAGGCTGTCGCAATAGTTGATCATATTGTTTATGGGAAGGATATCCCTGATTTTACCATTCCGGCTGCTATCTTCACCTTTCCCGAATTTGCATCGGTCGGTCTTTCCGAAAAAGATGCCGATGAACTTAATATAGAGTATAAAGTAGGGAAATTCCCCTATTCCGCCGGCTCGAGATCAAATGCAATTAATGAAAAGACAGGTTTGGTTAAAATTATTTCAGACAAAAAAAACACACTGATCGGTGCTCATATATTGGGTGCGGAGGCAGGTGAGCTTCTTCCGATTCTGACTTTTGGAGTTATGAAAAAGATGAATGCTTCCGATTTTAAAGAACTTATATTTATTCATCCGACCTTAAGTGAAAATATGTGGGAAGCTCTCGGAGAAATTTCAGGATTTTCTATTCATATATAAGATAGAATAACTACTTTAAACGAAAAAGTTTATCTCCGACCTTAACTCTCTCGCCAGTTCCCGTAACAAGCGATTCAGCCGGTTCTTCAGGGAAAAGCATAACTATTGTTGAACCGAGCTCAAAGCGTCCCATCTCATCAAGCTGAGAGATCTCAACATTAACCTTTTTCCAGATATTGTCCCTTCCGTATCTATCGATAAACTCCATTTTTATACTTCCGACAAACGTAGCTCCAACTGCAATAAAATAAAGGGGAAATTCATTTATTACGGTTTTTACCGCTATTCTCTCATTCTTTATAAACAGCTCCTTAATATTATTTAAACCTATGGAGTTGACAGGGTAAAGTCTGCCGCGAAGATGACAGTAACTCTCCAACTCTCCGGAAGCCGGATAATGAAATCTATGGTAATCCTTTGGAGACAGATATATAGTTGCAACATACCATCCTTTTGAAAAATCTATCTTCTCATTTATCAATTCCGATATTGAATATGCGGAACCCTTGATTTGAAATGCTTTGTCTTCCTTAACAAGCTCAAGATTTGAAAGGATTCCATCAGCAGGAGAAAGAATAAACTTATCATCTTTTTTCAAAGGACGTACCGCAGGAGCAAATCTCCTTAAAAATATTTCATTAAGAGAGTGATAATCCTCAACATCACCTTCAAACTCATCCATACTGATATCATATGTGTTTACAAAAAATCGGATTATAATATTGATAAGAAATACCGGTCTTCTCCTTTTCGTCAACCAACCGTACATCCTGCTGAAAACCGGCATCGACAAAATAGACAAACCGAATTTAATTATATATTTCATTTTCACTCTAATTATACCACTTTTTACTTTTATCTTTTTATTTTTACTTTGATCTTGTTAACTCTGGCTGATTGCTGAAGGCTG
>CAZWFY010000033.1:0-2713 GCA_964633415.1 uncultured Clostridia bacterium
GATTGTTAATTGGGAATTTGTAGGAAAATTCTGGCCTGTATTTTTAATCTTATTAGGACTTTCAATAATTTTACACAGAAAAGATCCTGATAGTGAGTTGGAACCTGATTCTGAAAAGTATAATTCTATTACCGGAATAGCTCTTTTTTCAGGATATAAGAGAAAATTGAGCTCAAAGGCTTTCCGTCGGGGTAAAATTACTGCACTTTTCGGAAATGCAGAGATAGATCTGAGTAAATCATTTATAAACAGATCCGGAGCAGAGTTAGAATTAACTGCTGTTTTCGGAGGAATTGATCTGATAATACCGGAAGAGTGGAATATAGAATTAAATTCTTCAGCTGTTTTTGGGGGAGTTGGCAATAAAAGTCAGAATCCAAGTGCTTCGGAAGGGAAAATATTAAAAATAAGAGCAAATGCTGTTTTTGGCGGGATCGATATCAGAAATTAGATGGAAAGGTCATTTTTCCTTGAAAAAATCAGAGAGAGTTATAGAAATTACGGGGATGATCCGTGGATTTTTTTACGTGAGCTTGCTCAAAACAGCAGAGATTCCGGTGCCGGTGAAATAAGAATTGATGTAGGGGGATTTGGCGAGTACAGGGAGGTCATTATCTTTGCCGACAATGGTAAAGGGATGACTTTCAAAGATGCAGAAAAGTATTTGTTCCGACTATATTCTTCAAGTAAATCAAATGAAAAATATTCCCTCGGTATGTATGGTGTCGGTTTCTGGTCCGTTATGAAGTTTTCTCCTGTAAAAATTTTGATTGAATCCTATTCCGAAGCAGAGGAAAAATGGGGGATCGAGATAGGGAATAATCTTGAATATAGAAAAGTAGAATGTAGATTGGAAAAATACGGGACGAGAATTACTCTTGTCAGAAAAGCAAAATTTGGTAATTTTGATAGTTTTACCGGAGAACTTAAAAAAGGAATTTTAAAATATTGTTCTCATCTTGAAAAACCGGAAACAACCGGAGTGAACATTCAGGTGATATTTCGCGGGCAGCATATCTCGGAAGCATTGGAAAGTAACAGCGGAATATCACTTAAATATGCAGGGAAGGATTTTGAAGGATTGGTCTCTTTTGAAAATAAACCTAAGGTTTCAATTTTTACAGGTGGAATTCCGGCATGGGAGGGAACTTCAATTAACGAATTGTCCCTGATAAATAAGGATGCGGCAGGAAATAAAGGATATATTGATAGTGGTATTGCCCCGGTATTTGTGATAAACGGAAGAGGGATCAAGGTAAATATAGATCGAAAAAACATTATTGAAAATAGTTCTCTTAAACGGATTGTAAAAAGATCGGAAAAGGCACTTGATAGACTGATTGGTACTTATGTTGATTTTGCTTATCCAAGGAACAGATTTGAAAAAACTGTCCGGGTGTTGAAAACTTTTTTCAGGTCAATATTTTCTTCTTACTTGAAGCTTATACCTCTGATACTTCTCTTTGTGATTCCTCTTGAATTTATAATAATAAATAATGTTTTTAATAATCCGTTAAAAAAGATTGAACAAAATTCTAATCCAAGAATTTTAAACACAAGAGGATATAAATATTATAAACCTATTGTTGAAAAGATAGGAGATAAAATTATTGCAGATATAAGCTATTTTCCTGATGATAATATTCTTTTTAAAATGTTCTCTGCTGATATTTATAAAAGAGGGAAAGGGTTCATTAGGTCAAATGCAGAAGTCAAAACTCCTTTAGGATATTTTCAGCTTCAGAAAAACAAGAAACCCTTCTTTATTAATTTAAATGTCAGGAACAGAGGGGAGATTTTTCTGCCTGTACCCGAAGGATACGGAATGGATGAAACTTCTTTATCGGTAAATGGAAAGTTTGATGATAAGCCGGCTGTATTATTTAATAAAGACCACTATGTTTTAAAAGTTATGGGAAATAGTGAAATAAAATATACGGTTTTCCCGGTTATTATTTCGAAAAAGTTAAGTAGAAGAGATTTAAACAGATATATGAAATTCCCACGCAGTGTCATGTTTGATGATAAGATAGAATTGATTTTGAAAAAAAATTTAAATAAATCTTTATCCGAAAAGGTTGATCTGTGTAGAAGGATAACAAATATTTTACTTAAATATGATAATTCTCCTGAAACTGCATATTTTTATAGGTTTTCAGATAATTTTGATGACTGGTTGAAGAATGTGATAGAGATAGGTGCGGGAGATTGTGATGTTATTAACGGTGTCAACGCTCTTTTGCTTAGAAAGATCGGGATCCCTTCAAAAGTGATTGTCGGCTTAACCGGAATAAACGGAAGAGTTTTACCGAATCTTCATGCATGGACCCAATATTATGACGGAATGTGGAAAAATATTGATGTATCCGCAACTTCAAAAATTATAAAAAATGGTGTTGAATTCAGGAAAAGAGCGGGTGCTGAGGATGTCTCCGGATCTGTCCGAGTTTTCAGAAAACCTTTGGAAAGAGAAAAAGCTGGTATTATTGAAATATTTTTCTTTCTAATTATTATACTTGCTATACCTGCATTTTTGATAATAAGGAATTTGAAAAGAAAAAGGGAAGATATCTCCTCCGGTCTTGAATACAGGAACAGAGCTCAAGTGAAACAGGATATTGCAGGTATTGCAAGAAGTTTTCTACTCAATCCCGATCTGTGGGGAAAAGAGTTGAAACTTTCCGAGAGAAAGATCATTACAACTCTTCAGGGA
>CAZWFY010000033.1:2813-30468 GCA_964633415.1 uncultured Clostridia bacterium
TATGCTCCGGAGTTGTCCGGACAATCTATGATTGATATTGATCTTACGGGAATTGAAAAAAAATCATTTTTCGATCGGTTTAAGTTACCGAAAAAGTTTATTGCAATAAATCCGAAAAGTGTGGAATTAAAAGATATTTTTTTCTCTTATGAGGAGAACAGCTATCTTTCTGTTTTCAGATTAATTGGAAAAATTGTAAATAACTCTGCATTTTTCGTTAATGATCCGGATTCGTTAGAAAGGATATCAATCCGAATAATTCTTGAGGAGGGCATATAGTTGAAAGAGGATATGGAACTTTTTTCATTTGATCTCCGTTCATATTTAAAAAAGAGTGCAAAGTATACTTTAAGATCACCGTTGCTTTATCCGGTTGAACTTTTAAGAACATCCGTTAACAGGGGAGCTACATCCGTCTCACTTACTATTTCGAAAAGAAGATTTGAGATTGAGGATAATGGAATGGGGATAGGAATGAGATCTCTGAAGAATCTTTCGGATGCGGTAGATAATTCTGTCTCGGTTGAAAAAAAAATTGCTGCAATTTCCGAATTGAAGGTTGGTTACGGACTTGGTCTGATTGCAGTTTTTGCCCCCGATTATGAAAAGATAATAATTGAAAATTCGGATTCAAACGGAAGGGTAAGGATAAACATAGATAAAGATGATGTTTCTATCGAAAATAAAACGGAAATATCAACCGGAACAAAGATTGTAATAGAAAGAATAAGCAAAAATTATAAAGAGGAGATATCTCTTCTTAAAGAATACTGCAGATGGGTGGCAATTGCTGTCTATCTTAACGGGAAGAAGTTAGGTGGGGAGAAGTCGATTCCGGGGACACTTGTGTCATTGAGAATAAAAAAAAGTGAAAACAGTATTAATGGAATATGCGGGATTCCGACTAATGATGAAATGTGTAAAATTTGGTTTTTAAATAACGGACTTGTTACGGAAAAGAAGATATTTCCTCCCTACAAAGGCTATATATTTTATGCGGTTATTGAAATAAAAAACGGAAATTCTTTTTTTAATCCGGATATAATTTTACCTGAGGTTAAAAAATTATATTTATATATCGCAAAGAATTATTCTTCGGTTAGTAATAGTAGGAAGGAGAGAATAAAAAAGCTTATTTTTTTTCATTTTAGAGAGACCGGTGATAGATCTGTTATAGATTCTTTTTACCCTTTTAAGCGATTTGGGATAAGAAATAGTCTTAGTTTTAGAGAAGTGGAAGAGATGGCTGGTGAAGGTAGAATCTATGCCGTAAGAGACTTGGGAAATTCTGCTTTCGGTTCGGTAAAAAGCGGAAAAAATATACTGGTTTTGTCTGCTACGGAGAGTGATTTTCTTATAAACAGGATCGGATTGAATATTACTTTTATAGATCCTGTGAGAAGCAGGGTGAAAAGTTTTAGCAAGTTTAAGAAAAGGATTATATTTTTTAAAGACAAACTGTTTTTACGTTTATCTTCACTTTTTTGCAGAGATGTTGATCCTGATCTTTTATGGAATGAAGAATCCGGTATGCTCGAATTGTTAAATTATTTTTTTCATAGCGAAAAGGGAAAAGAGATCCTGTTAAAATATGGATTTAATTCGGGAGAAATAAGGATTGCAAAGGGAATTTCATTTTACCCTCTTTTTTTCAAAAAAGGTGATGGCGAATTGATCGGGAAAAAACTATATATTTACCTTACCAGAAGTAGTCTTTTAATAAAAAAAACAGCAAAGTTTATAGAAGAGGATAAAAAAAATATTGAAATATTAATAAAATATATTATTCTGGAAACAGGTCGTTTTCTTAAATGATATCGTAAATTTTAAAAAGAGAATTTTATTTTAGTATAAATTCTGTGTTCATTCTTTTTTTCTATGATCTCTTTAAATTCACCCTTTCTGAAGATATTTTCAACCGTTGCAACTAAAAAGATTTTACTCTTTGGGATTCTGAATTCCAATTCGACCCTGTTAATTGTCCTCTCATCTTTAACTTTGGCATCATCCTCTATTTCATTTTGAAATCTGTCAAGAGATTGAATTGAAGCGAATTTTTGGTGTTTTATTAAACCGGAAAGTTTTAGATTTCCAAAAGAGAGGGCTAAACCCCCTCTCAATGAATAACCGAATGCATAATAATATCCGTAATGTGTTAATGTTGTTTTTTTGTATGGTTCCGAAAGATCATTGTATTTTGAATATTCGTTAAGAGCTAATGAATTAACCAGAGAAAAGTTAAAGTATGCATTTAAAAGAAGGTTGATGCGAAAATTTCCGTAGTATTGTGAAAAATTAAATGCAGGACCTAAAAGATCAATTATAGCTAATTTATCTGTGAATTGTGTGGGCTGCGGAGGGCTCTCTTTTTTTGTGAAATCATAATGGAATTCACCTTTGTCATATTCTACAATGGATCTTTTCTTATATAATTCAAAAGCGGTTGATAGTCCGAAATAATATTTGAACCCTTTCAATCTGTTATTCGGGTTTCGGATAAACTGTTTTTTTGCAAATCCCGAGATCACTGCTTCAGTCTCGAAACTGTATTCTTCGATATGCCTTGAGGTAAAGGAAATATCGAAGGATATTCTTGAAAAAAAAGTGTTCTTCAGTCTTCCGGAAAATTTTTCTGTAGAATTTTTGTTAAAGTTCGGGATATTGATGAATATTGTCTCCATTCTAATGTTAGTCATCCGGAGATTGTCCGTTTCACTATTTGAAAAACTGTTACTTTTATATCCGATATTAAAATAATTATTAGGAGTTCCGTAATATTCTTCTTTAAAATTTTCTCTCCATTTTTTACTGCCGATAAGATCGTTAATGGCAAATACGGGATTTAGAAGATATCCGAATATTTTGTTACTCAAACCTTTTCCGGACAGAAGATATTTTGCCGTCTGAAATATCGGTTCTCCGATATGCAGACCTGCGATCCCGCTGAAAAATATATCATTAATAGAGATGACTTCACGCCATTCCGTTAAATATTCCCAGGAGAGGGATGAGGATAAACTAAAAAGAACGGATTCGAAAATGTTTAATCTGTAATATCTTGCAATATTGAAAAAACCGGCTCCGGATATCCCGTGTGTCCAGTTTGTCATAAAAGGATTTGAGTCGAATTTTATCGCTTCGGTTGTAAAGAATCTCCTCTTCTGATCCTTCCAAGTAAGTGTGAATTGCCAGTCTTCAAGCCATTTTGTATATTTTGACCAGTAGCTTATAGAATCTGCAAGAATAAAACTCCAGTTAACAAGTATTGCTTTCCCTACTTTCTTTTGCTTTATTTTTTTTTTCGATGCATTGATCCCTTCGGCTGAAGAATGGTTTTTCAAATGAAAATTGCTGATTGCATCTTTGAAATAGATAAAATATTTGTCATATTCTTTATCTGCAAATATTGGTGTATGCAACTGTAAAGTGAAAACTAATAATATTGACCCGACGATTTTTTTCATTGATTCTTTCCTAAAATGAAATATGATAATTAAAATAAACTTTTATCATAAATATTACATAACTGTCAATTTAGTATAAGTAAAAATAAAATGTTTTAATTATTTGAATTATCTGCCTTTTATTGATAGATTTAGTAGATGAAAAAATGTAAAAAAATTCCTTTTTCTCTATTTTTTTTACTTCTGCCGGGATTGATTTCTCCACATCAGGTTTATTCCAAAGAGCTTTTCTCAGACAACTGGAGCTTTGTTCGAATTGATAGTCATATGAGAAATTATGTAAAAAAGAAGACTGTTCAGACGGGAAAAAGTTGGGAAACCCAGTTCAATATTGAGAGTGAAGATAGTGACGGCGAAGATAAAATTCCAACGGAAATATTTAGAAAAGAATGGAAGATATTAAAACAGAAAAAGTGGCAAACGGTAAATTTACCCCATTGTGCATATATTGAACCTCTTGTCGTTCTAAAACCATGGCAGGGAATATCATATTATAAAAAATCATTTTTTATTTCGCAAAAGGAGAAGCAGTTAAATATATTTTTGCATTTTAAAGGCGTGATGCAATCTGCCGATGTATGGATAAATAAGAAATATGCTTTTCATCATTCGGGAGGTTATACTCCTTTTGAGATCTTGCTGAATCCTTTTCTGAAGTTCGGAAAATCAAATGAAATCATTGTAAGAGCCGACAATAGTGATAATTCTCTTATTCCACCCGGTAAACCTTCGGGAAGCCTTGATTTCAACTATTACAGCGGTATTTACAGAGATGTTTATTTAATAAAAAAAAATGAGGTTTATATCCCGGATCCGGTCTCTTGCGATTTACCTGCTGCCGGAGGTGTTTTTGTCAGTTTTCCTGAAGTATCGGTAAAGATGGCTGTTGTAAGGATAAAAACAACAATAAAAAACAGCGGAAAAAATTCATTTGATCTGCGATTAATACAGACTATTCGTGATAATAAAGGTAAGTATATTTCAGGGGAGACTTCGGTGATAAAAATTTCTCCGAATGAGACAAAAATTGAAATAGGAAGGATTTTTGTTGCAAATCCACATCTTTGGAATATTGATGATCCTTTCTTATATACTTTGGAAACCGGAATTGAATGGAGAGGAAAAACTTTTGACAGCGTCAAAACAAGAATAGGAATAAGGAGTATTAAGTTTTCAAGGGAAAGAGGATTTGAACTTAACGGGAAACGGGTAAAACTTATCGGATGTAATCGTCATCAGGAATATCCTTATATCGGGAATGCTCTTTCGGATAATGCACAGTATAGAGATATGGTTAAGATAAAGAACGGAGGATTTAATATAGTTCGTTTAGGCCATTATCCACAGGATCCGTCTGTTCTTGATGCTTGTGATGAACTTGGAATCCTTGCAATAGAGCCTATCCCGGGTTGGCAGTATTTTAATAAAAACAGGATATTTGTAAAGAGGTCATTCAAAGATATAAAGGATATGATCAGAAGGGACAGGAACCATCCTTCGATTGTTTTATGGGAGACAGTGTTAAATGAATCGAGACTTCCTCTCTGGTGGAAGAAAAAAGCATTTGAAATTGCTCACAGGGAATATCCCGGGGATCAATGTTTTACATCCGGCGATATGTATGGAACATATATATGGGATGTTCTGTACAATGATTGGCATGAGGATTTTACAAGACCTGATAATAGTAATAAACCGGGATTTATCAGAGAATACGGAGATTATGAATTCGGAGGGGATAAAAGTACAACACGGCAGAGAAGGGGTGACGGAGAAGAAAAGTTGTTGCAGTCGGTGTGGAATTTCCAATGGTCGTTGAACAGATACAGCTCCTATTATCCTCATACATCCGGGAGTGCTATTTGGGAGATGTTTGACCATAATCGGGGGTGTTGCCCAACTATATCTGCAAGCGGAGCTTCTGATATATTCAGAATTCCCAAGTTTACATATTTTTTTTTCAGATCGCAGTTGGATGCGGGACGAAGAGTGGCAAACGGTACTATGAAACCTGAAGTTTATATTGCTAATTACTGGATGAAGGGATCTTCGAAAAAAAAAGTGATTGTTTTTGGAAATGTTGACGAAGTGGAATTATCTGTTAACGGAAAAATAATCGGAAGAAAAATTCCTGACAATGGACCTGATACACCATATTTTTTCAAAGGAGAGTCTCCTTTTTTTGGAGGACATCCTTTTGATAGCGGCAATTGTAGACATTTAAATCATCCTCCTTTTACATTTAATAAAGTTAACCGGGAGGAAGGGGAGCTTAAAGCAACCGGATATATAAAAAAAGTGAAAGTTTCCGATTTTAAAGTCCGAACTCCCGGGAAAGTATCACAAATAAAAATATCTGTTGATTTCTCAGGCAGATATCCGGTTCATGGCAGAAAAGATATTTTATTTGTCTATGTGAAACTTTTGGATAAACTAAATACACTGTGTGTCTATGATAATGATTCACAAATTCATCTTAAGATAGAAGGTGGTAATATTATTTCTCCTGAAAGAGTCATATCCGAAGCGGGAATTGCAACATTTCTGATAAGTACGGGTGAGAATGCTGAAATCCTACTTAATGCAGAAACGGAAGCGGGTTTCAGATCCGGTTATAAGATAAAACTTTAAAAAAAGTTTTATTAAGAATGCCGACATGGCAACCCGAATGTTGAAATGTGCGTCCGATTAATGTAAAATGCTTTTTTGGAGAAATGATGAAAAATATTAAAAACATATTAAAATATTTCCTGCTGTTTTTCGTTACGGTTTCTTTTATAACAGGGTGTAAAGCCATTGCAAATCCCGAGTATTCTATAACAATTGAAATATCAGAGGGGATTGAGGGAACTCCTGCACCAGGAACTTATATTCACAAAGAGTTTGATAAAATTGATTATAAATATAAATCCACCGATGAAAATGTTCAGGTTGAGCTTCTCGTTAACGGAACAAAAAAAGCTCTTGAAGGTACTTTTGTCGTATATAATAATTTCACGGTTTCCGTACGTAGGATTGATATCAGGGATACGTGGGAATTCAGCTATTTAAAAGAGGACGGTACAACGGGAAATATGGATATAACATTTTCAGGAGATACAATTTTTAGCGGAAAATTTACAGACAGCAGAGGATATAACGGTGTATGGACGGTTGCAAATGATGATCTGACAATGACATATTCCGACTGGTTTGATTATGTTTTTACAGGAAAGATTAGTATAATGACCGGAACTTATAAAGGGAAGGGATTGAGCGGTTCCTGGAAAGCCGCAAGAAAGATATAGCTGCGGGATTCTATTAATTAATATCAATTTATTAACATTTGAAAATAAGGTACAAATATATGAAAAAATATATCGTTTGAAATTGACAATATTTCCGCTCTGTGTTAACAAAATAGGGTATCAGGATCTAAGGAGGTTTTTATATGAATTATGATAATCTGGATTTTAAAATAGAGGGATCTGTAGGAATAGTTACAATCAATCGTCCCGAAGCAATGAATGCACTGAATACAAAAGTATTCTCAGAATTAAATGCTGTCCTTGATGAAGTGGAGAGGCTAAAAACCGTTAAAGGTATTATTGTCACCGGAAACGGAAAAGCTTTTGTTGCAGGAGCTGATATTGCGGAAATGGTTGATATGGGAAGTGATGAAGCTGAAAAATTTTCACTCAACGGACAGAGAACATTTGATAGGTTAGAGTCATTATCAATACCTGTTATTGCCGCTGTCAACGGATATGCTCTCGGCGGAGGTTGTGAACTTGCAATGGCGTGCGATATTAGAATTGCAGGCGTTAAAGCAAAGTTCGGTCAACCTGAGGTGAGTCTCGGTCTTATCCCGGGATTTGCAGGAACTCAAAGATTGTCGCGCCATATAGGTCTCGGTAATTCACTTTTACTGCTTATGTCCGGAGATATGGTAAATGCCGACGAAGCGTTAAGAATAGGGCTTGTTCAAAAGGTTGTGGAGCAGGAAGAACTTATAGCAACAGTTAAAGAAATTATAGATGTTATCATTTCAAGAGGTCCTAAAGCCGTTTCGCTTGTTAAAATGGTTACACGTAAAGGATATGATATGGGATTTAGAGAGGGTTCGGATCTTGAGGCAAAAAATTTCGGTATGCTTTTCGGTAATGAAGGGACGGAAGGAATGAAGGCTTTTCTTGAAAAGAGAAAACCCGAATGGGAGGAAAAATAGATGAATTATGAAGATATACTGGAAAACGTGACTGTTCTCGGAGCTGCCGGAAAAATGGGAAGCGGGATTCTGCTTCTTACTGCTGTTGAGATGGCAGATCTTAAATTAAAGGATGAGAACAGAGAGAGAGATTTTGTCCTTAATGCGGTTGATGTATCCGACAGAGGGTTGAATGGTATTATGGATTATCTCCGGGTACAGGTAAGAAAGATTGCCGAAAAAAAAACCGTCTATTTAAGAAAAGCTTATGAGGCAAGAGATGATCTTATAGAAAATTTTGATATTATAGATCAGTATATTGCCGATGTGATGAAAATAGTCAGACCTACGACAAGAATGGAATCTGCTTATGACTCGAATCTAATTTTTGAAGCTGTTAATGAAAATCCGGAATTAAAGATTAAGATTTTTAAGCAGATAGATATGAACAGTAAAAAGAAACCGTGGTTTTTTACAAACACATCGTCTGTTCCGATACATTACCTTAATAAAGAAGCTGATCTCGGAGGGCGAATTTTAGGATTTCATTTTTATAACCCGCCTGCGGTACAAAAACTTGTAGAATTGATTCTTGCGGATAAAACTTTAAGTGAAATGAAAGATTTTGCTTTGAAATATGCAAAAAATCTTAGAAAAGTTGTTGTTAATTCAAATGATTTTGCAGGTTTTATTGGGAATGGTCACTTTATGAGGGATGCTCTTCACGGAATTAATGAAGCCAACAATATCTCTACCGAATTAGGATTCCCCGCTGCAATTTTTGCAGTTAACACGGTAAGTCAGGATCTTCTTGTAAGACCTATGGGAATCTTTCAGTTGATAGATTATGTCGGCATAGATGTTTGCCGGTATATTATGGATGTTATGAATCCTTATCTTGAAGATGAGGAGCTGCATAGCGATCTTCTTGATTTGATGATAAAAAAGGGAGTTAAGGGAGGACAGAATCCGGATGGTTCCCAGAAAGACGGTTTTCTTAAGTATGAGAGAGGAAGACCTTCGGGAGTTTATGATTTGAAGAGTGATAGTTATGTTGAAATAGAAAAACTTAAAAAAAGTGTCAACTCATATCTGGGAGAACTACCAGAAGTGATTCCGGCATGGAAAACCGTCATACGAGATAAGAAGAGAGAAAGTGTTATCGGTAATTATTTTGAAAAGTTTTTAAAAGAAGACAGTAACGGTTCTATACTTGCAAAAAACTATCTAAAACGTTCTAAGCAGATTGGAAAAAACCTCGTTAAAACAGGTGTGGCAAAGAGTGAAGAAGATGTGAACACGGTAATGTTAACTGGATTTTTTCACGCCTATGGACCTATAAATAACTATATTGATTAGGGGATGATAATGAAAAAATTAAGAAGAAAAGTATATATGACAGCCGGATATAATACAATTTCACTTGGAACGGGAAGGAAAGAGTTTCATCCTAAAAAACCGCGTCCGGGTATTGAACATTATATAAAGGAAGCAGGAGACAATACACTGAAACAGATTGGCGGCGGAAAGAATGTTGATGAAAGTGTTATCGGAAATTTTATAGCTGCCAGATTTAACAAACAGGGACATATAGGTGCGTTTATTCCGATGATCGATAAAGATCTTGTTGGAAAACCTGCAACAAGAGTTGAAGGTGCATGTTGTTCGGGCGGACTCTCCTTGATAACCGGAATAAGAGCTGTCCTTGCGGAGACCGCAGAAGTTGTTCTTTCTATGGGTGTTGAAGTTCAAAATACCGTTAAAGCTATCTATGGAGCGGATATTCTTGCGGGTGCAGGATGGTATCGGGACAGAAAGAAGGGGCATGCTTATTTTTTCCCCGGGCAATTTAGCGATAGAGCAGGTTCCTATTTTGAAAAATACGGGAGAGACAATGCCAGAAAAGGTTTTGCTCGTTGGTATAGAAATGCAATTGAGAATGCAAGATTGTGTCCGACTGCTCAGGAGTATCATAATCGTACAAAGGATCTGGAAAAACTTGCTATGACCGAACCCAATCCTAAAGCTTTTGTTGATAATCTTAATGTTTTTGATTGTTCGAAAGTTTCCGACGGTGCTTCCGCAATTGCAATTGTATCCGAAGAAGGATTAAAGAGAATAGGAATAGATAAAAAAGATACTGTTGAAGTAATCGGGTGGGGTCAGGTTGAAGCTGATATCACAAAACCTCCCGAAGATCCGACTGTCTTAAGTACGGTAAAAAAAGCAGCTGAAGAAGCATTGGAAAGTGCAGGTATTACAAAGGATGATCTGGGAACGGTTGAAACTCACGACTGTTTTACTATTGCGGGAATTCTTGCTGTCGAGGCTATCGGATTTGCAGAACCCGGAGAGGGTGCTGATTTTGTTGCAGCTGGAAATACAGCTCGTGACGGCAAAATACCTTTTAATACAACCGGAGGGCTTATCGGATGGGGACATCCGACCGGTGCCACGGGGGTTCATCAAGCTGTTACAATATGGGAGCAGTTAACCGGAAAAGCAGGAGAGGCACAGATAAATATTGATGAAAAAAAACCCTATGGGATGACAATAAATATGGGTGGTGATGATAAGACGGTTGTTGCTATTGTTTATAAAAGAGGATAAAAAATTCCATAAGATCTTTTTTTTACTTGCATACCTTTATATTTTCTTATAGTATTAATTTTGCTGTCAACAATATATTGTGTTACAGAGTATCTGAAATCTAAAAAAGTATAGTAGGGGGAACAATTGAAAAAATCAATTATATTTTCCATTATTTTTATTATCATAATGTCTTTATCGGTTTTTCCGGTTGAAAAAAAGTATAACGGACCGTTTATTAAAGTATTAAAAAACAAAAAATTTGAAAACGAGAGATTCAAATCGGTTATATTCGGAATGATCTCAATAAAGAATAAAAAAAACAGACTGATAAAATCCGGTGAACAAGTTGAAATTAGATTTGAAAGACAGGATACAAAGAAAATAGAAACTGTAAAAGTTAATACAAATGAATATCTTCTCTTTCAAGCAATTCCCGGACAGTTTGAAATTAAAAATATTTTGTATAAAAAGAAGTATTATAAAATTAACAGAAAATTTTATCCCGGAAAAGGTGACCTCACATATTTTGGAAATATAACTTTGCAGTTATTAAAAATGTCTCTCGATAAATATTCTTATAAATCCTATATTGATACTAATTTTAAAGCACTAAAGTTTGGAACCAATGGAAAATTGAGAGGTTATATTTCCGGTAATACTCCTGAATTATTTTTAGAAAATACAAAAGGTAAAATTTTGGTCATTTTATACCGGGGAATGTTCAAGTCCGAATATGATGAAACTTTTACGATTTTTGATGCCGTAAAAAATAGTGATCAGGAATCGTTAAAAAAATTTCTTGAAAACGGAGAGGATATAAATAAAAGAAATTCGGACGAGTGGACTCTTCTCATGATTGCTTTGAGAGGGGGAAATGCGGATATTGCAAAGTATCTAATAGATAAAGGTGCAGATATAAATATAAAGTCAGATCTCGGATGGACGGCTTTAATGTTTGCGGTTAAGTATAAGGAACTGGAAATAGCTAAAACTCTTATCAAAAAGGGAGCTGATATTAATGCAGAATTAAGTAACGGATGGAACGCTCTTTTTCTTGCTTTAAGATATGGATGTGACGAGGATCTTTTAAAAATACTTATTAACAGCGGGTGTGACTTGAGTAAAGCTAAAAAAGACAGATGGACTCCTTTGATGATGGCTTTAATGTATAGAGAAGAAAATATAGCGAGTATCCTGATAGAGCATGGTGCACGGATAAATGCAAAAGATGATGAAGACTGGACTCCTTTGATGTATGCATTGCGTTACGATAAAAATAAACTTGCAAAAAGAATGATAGAAAAAGGTGCTGATATTAATGCAGTAAATAAAAACGGTTGGACTCCGCTTTCATTTTCTCTCAGATATAATGCGAAAGATTGTGCAAATCTGTTGTTTGACAAGGGGGCTGATTTTACAATTTCAAACAAGAATGGATTTAGTCCGCTTCATATGGCTCTTGAGTACGGTTTCGGGGAAATCGCACGAAAAATAATAAGCACCGGAAAAACAATTTCCGATAATACCAGATATGGATGGACTCCTCTTATGTATGCATTAAGATATGAGCAACCGTTAGCTGCATCCATGCTTCTTAGAAAGAGAGTTTCTTTGGAAGGAGTAAGCAAAGGTGGCTGGAACGTACTCCACTTTGCTTTGAGATATGATCAAAAGGATAATGCTCTGGAAATTTTAAAAAGGGGTAAGATCGATGTGAATGAAGTCACTTCGGACGGATGGTCTCCTCTATTAATGGCTGTTAGATATAATCAGCCTAAAGTGGCAAAAGTGTTGATAAAAAAGGGGGCTGATCTTAACCTGTCCAATAAATTCGGATGGACTCCTCTAATGATGGCAATCGAGCATGATCAACCGGAGATTGCCAAGATTTTAATCAGAAGAAAAGCGAAAATAGAATTGAAGAACAGTAACGGGAAAACCGCCTTAAGTTTAGCAAAGGAAAAAAAGTATTTTAATCTTTATAAATTAATGGGAGGAAAGAATTTTTATGAAAAAAAATCTGCTGAAGTTTTAACAGAGAATAAATTTGTGAAAACTAAGCAGAGCCGAACCGGTGTGGTCGGGTTAAAAGGGATTTGGAAGGATATAATTCCTCCGGAACATATTTCAAAAATAATCAATTGTGATAATTGCACGACAGGTTCCGGAATCTGCGGTGCGAAGATAGAATACAATATATCCAAATCCGAGGTTTTTCGTTTTTTAATAGAGAAATTTAAAGCAAAGGGATATAAATATGACAAGGGAATTGCAGCCAAGAGCGAGACCGGTTCTCTTAGGAATAAAAAAATCTGGGGACTTTTTAATTTTACAAATAATTCAAAGGATTATGTTGTCTCTTTAACCGCCATTATTTTTTCCGATTATAATACGGGAATGAAAAAAACTGTGGTAGATTTTTCGAGAATGAATAATCCGAGAAGAATGAATTTAAGTTTTCCGAAAGCAAATGTCAGAAAATAGAGAATATAAAGTATAAAAATACGGGATTTTTAAAATAGGAATAAGACCGTTTTTTATGTAAGAGTAAATTTATATTTTTATTTCATAATACCGGATTAAGTTGACCGGTTCGTTTTATTTTGGTAACATCGGATTTTCTCCGAGTTTTGATTGCTACAGCTTTTGCCATGCGTTAAAACCCGCAGGGTAGATCGGGAAACGGATCTGCCTCCCGTGCTTGGAAAGGAGAAAACATGCATAGCATAAATATCTGTCTTTCCTGCCGGAAGGACTGTTTTATGAAAAGAAAAAATATTGCAATTTCCATTATTCTTATTGTTATTCCTTTAATGATATTTACCGGTTGCGGATCCGATAAGGTAAAGTCAAAATTGATAATTGTTCATGCCGGATCTCTGTCCATCCCTTTCAAAAATTTATCTCGGGAATTTATTAAAAAGAATCCTGAGATAGATATAATCAGAGAAGCGTATGGAAGCAGGACGGCAGCGAGACAAGTTAGTGACCTCGGGAGAAGTGTGGATATAGTTGCTTCTGCGGATTCGGATGTAATAAAAAAGCTTCTATATCCGGAGTTTGCAGATTTTTGTATAGATTTTACAAGAAATGAGATGGTTATAGCGGGAACAAAACATAGTCGGTTTGCGAAAATCATCTCTTCTTTAAATTGGTATGATATTCTTTTGAAAAACGGGATAGAATTCGGTTATTCCGAGCCTGACTCGGATCCATGCGGATATCGTTCGATTTTAACAATGAAATTGGCTGAAAAATTTTATAAAATCCCTGATCTGTTTCAAAAATTCATAAAGAGTACAAAACAGAAAAATATAAGACCAAAGGAAGTGGATCTGTTGGCATTGCTCGAAGCGGGAGAATTGGATTATATATTTATTTATAGAAGTGTTGCGGAACAACATGGTTTGAATATAATTTCACTCCCGGATGAGATAAATCTCGGATCGAGCATATTTGCAGAAAAATATCGTCGGGTTTATGTTGATATAATCGGAAAAAGACCCGGAGAGACTATAAGAAAATACGGAATGCCTATGATATATGGATTGACTATCCCTTTTAATTCTTTAAATAAAGAGAATGCGGTTAAATTTATTAATTTTATCTTAAGTAAAGAAGGAAAGATGATAATGAAAAGATCGGGACAACCGGTTTTAATTCAGCCCGTTGTTGATACGAATAAAAATCTTCCTGACGGATTAAAATATATTAAACAAAAAAATGAGCAATAAGAGGCTGTTTTTTCCGTTAGCTCTGATACTGGTTTTTTTTATTATTCTTCCATTTGTAGGAATATTCTCAGGAATTGACGGGTCTATACTTAAAGATACTTTAGAAGACAGACTGGTTATCAAGTCAATCTTTCTTACTTTAAGAGCATCTTTATGGGCAACTCTAACAGCACTTTTATTCGGAATTCCTCTCTCATATCTGTTAGCGAGGAAAAGTTTCCATTTTAAAAAAGTTGTCGAGGGGTTAATTGATATTCCGGTGATAATTCCTCATACTGCTGCCGGAATTGCTCTGCTTTCCGTTTGGGGAAGAAACTCGGTCATATCGAAAGTTTTCGGATTGAATATAATGGGAAGTGAGGCAGCCGTATCAATAGCTATGTTCTTTGTTTCCGTTCCTTTTCTTATCAATTCGGTTAAGACGGGATTCAGAATGGTTGATCCTAAATATGAGAAGACCGCAATAAGTCTTGGAGCTTCACCTTGGCAATCTTTCTATTCCGTTTCTCTTCCCATGGTTAAAAAATCTATAATATCCGGATCCATAATGATGTGGGGAAGAGGCATTTCGGAGTTCGGAGCAGTTGTTATACTTGCCTATCATCCTATGACCGCACCGATAATGATCTATGAAAGATTTACAAATTTCGGTCTTAAATATGCAGTTCCCATAACGGTTATAATGGTAATAATAAGTCTTTTTATATTCATTATTCTGAAATTTTTTGAGGAGAGGGAATAACTTTGGATATAACAATAAAAGAGTTGGAAAAGAGCTATTCCGATTTTAAATTAGGTTCTTTTGATTTTTCAATAAAAGAAGGTGAATATTTTGTTCTTCTCGGACCCAGCGGATCAGGAAAGACAAAGACTATAGAGTTTATTGCCGGTCTTGATAAACCGGATTCCGGAAAAATTATCGGAATGGAAGGAAAAATGTCCGGTTTTATTTATCAGGAGTATATGCTGTTTCCTCATATGAATGTCTATGAAAATATCTCATACGGACTGAGAATGAAAGGCGAATCAAAAAGTGTCATAGATGAGAAAGTTAATTCGATATCCGAAGAACTTGGGGTTCAACATTTGTTGAAAAGAGGTGTGAAAGGACTTTCCGGAGGGGAAAAACAGAGAGTTGCGATTGCAAGAGCAATGATTATTTCTCCT
Organism: uncultured Clostridia bacterium; assembly: GCA_964633415.1. Classification (GTDB taxonomy): domain Bacteria; phylum Acidobacteriota; class Aminicenantia; order UBA2199; family UBA2199; genus CAZNLS01. The sequence continues at coordinate 17,957 of CAZWFY010000033.1, forward strand.
GATGTATATATTTTTGATGAACCGACATCTTCTCTCGACAGAAATCTCAGGAGCAGGGCACAAAATCTTTTTAGACTGTTGCACAGACGAACAGGTAAAACATTCATTCATGTTACTCATGATTTTGAAGAGGCATTGAGTCTCGGAGAAAGGATAGGTGTGATTTTTAACGGGAAAATAGTTCAGATCGGATCTCCTGATGAACTCTATGGTAATCCGGCTTCAGGTATGGTTGCAGATTTCATAGGATATAGGAATGTTTATGTAGGGAGAATAAAGGACCATTTGTTTTCTCATAATGGTATTGATGTAGTGGTTCCTTTAAAGGAGTCTGAGAAAGCATACATTGCGATCCGTCCCGATGACGTTATCTTATCAGGTACGGAATTTAGGTCTTCTGCAAGAAACTCATTTAAGGGAGTTGTAAAAAGTGTGATCCGGAAAGTATCTTCTGCCGAAGTTGTACTTGATATCGGAATAATGATATCCGTTGAGATAACGAGAAGATCTCTTTTAGATCTAAATGTATGTGAAGGAAAAAAGTTTTGTGTAACATTTAAGGTTTCATCCGTTAAAGTTTTTGAAAGATGAACAAAAAAAGTATGGGGAAAGGTGAAAAATATGATCTTAATAGAAGAAGCATTCAAAATACTTAAAAATTTTGTAAAGGAGAATGATCTTGAAAAAGTTGAAATTCTTAATTCCGCAGGAAGGATTCTCGGAGAGGATATCTATTCTGAAATAGAGATGCCGCCGTTTGATAAATCGGCGATGGACGGATATGCGATAAATTCTTCCGATAGATCAAAAAAGTTTAAAATACTTGAAACCGTTCCTGCAGGATCATTTCCCGGATTTAAATTGAAAAATAAGGGCGAGTGTACAAAGATAATGACAGGAGCTCCTCTTCCGGAAGGAGCTGACAGAGTAATTAAAGTAGAGGTTACCGGTGAACGAGGCGGCTTCATGTATCTTAAAGGTGAAGACAGAGGATGGAATGTTTGTATCCGTGGAGAGGATATGAAAGTAGGTGATATTGTGTTGAGGAAAGGAAGATTAATAGCTCCTCAGCATGTCGGGATTATGGCATCGGTAGGAAGAAAAGATGTAAATGTCTATAAAAAAGTATCGGTAAGTGTCTTGTCAAGCGGGTCGGAGATTGTTGAACCGGGAATACCTCTGAAAGACGGACATATTTACAATTCCAATTTGTATTCGGTTTCCTCTCAAGTGATTGATTCCGGATTTGAACTTAAGGGGCGGGTTTCAGTGAGGGATGATTTGCTGAATATAAGAAAAAATATCTCTTCTTTACTCTCGGAATCTGATGTTCTTTTAATTACGGGTGGAGTTTCGATGGGGGAATTTGATTATGTTCCGGAAATACTTAAGGATATAGGCTTTGATGTCAGATTTCATAAAGTTGCGATAAAACCGGGGAAACCGACCCTGTTTGCTTCGGGAATGAACAAATGGATATTCGGACTTCCGGGAAATCCGGTATCGACATTTGTTGTTTTTGAAGTAATTGTAAAACCTTTTTTATATTTGCTTGAAGGACATGAATATAAACCTGTAATAATGAAAGGTGTGTTAACGAAAGAGTTTACAAGAAAGAAAAATGATAGAGACCTTTTTTCTCCGGTAAAATACAATCAGGACGGAACAATTGATCTTTTGGAATATCATGGTTCGGCTCATTTACGATCGCTTGAAAATGCAAACGGATTATTGAAAATATCAAAGGGAGTCTCAAGGATTCCTTCAGGGAGCGAGGTTTATGTTAGACAAGTTTAACCGGGAAATAAATTATTTGAGAATATCTGTTACGGATAGATGTAATCTCAGATGTACATATTGTATTCCACCCGGAACCATACTAAAAGAGAAGGAAAATTCTCTTTCCGATCCGGAGATAACCGAGATTGTAAAAAATGCCGTGAAGATAGGGATAAAAAAGATTAGATTGACAGGAGGAGAACCATTGTTGAGGAAAGGCATTGTATCTCTTGTTAAAAGAATTAGGTCTGTGAAGGGAGTTGAAGAACTTGTAATGACAACCAACGGAACTCTTTTAAAAAAATATGCAAAAAAACTTAAGGAGAATGGACTAGATAGAATAAATATTTCTCTTGACACTCTTGATCCTGATAAATACAGAGAATTGGTCAAGCTCGGAGAGATTGAAAGTGTTCTTAATGGAATTGACTCGGTAATAGATGCAGGATTCAAAAATACAAAACTTAATATGGTTCTCATACCCGGTTTCAACGATGATGAGATCGGTAGTATGAAAAAATTTTGCAAAAAAAAGAGCCTTAATCTTCAGAGAATAAACCATTACTCTCTTGAAGATATAACGAGCATTGACAGAAAATATGAAGCTGAAAGACCTCTCAAATGTTCTCTCTGTAACAGAATAAGACTTACATCAGACGGGAAACTTAAACCCTGTCTCTTTTCCGATATAGAAATTGATGTCGATTTTTCCGATATAGAGAAAAGCCTTAAAGAAGCTGTTTTAAAAAAACCCTGCTGTGGAGTCGCAAATAATACTAAGGGAAATTGGGAAATAGGAGGGTGATAGAATGATCTTTATCCTGTTGGAGAAAAAGTGCTATTATTATATAAAAAAAGGAGGATGTCCCTATGGATTTTTCCCATATTAACAGAAAAGGTGAGGCTGAGATGGTGGATGTCAGCAATAAAAGGATTGTTCATCGTGAAGCGATCGCATCTGGAAAGATAATTTTGAAAAGGGAAACTGTTGATCTGATAAGGAAAAATGAGATGAAAAAAGGAGATGTTCTCTCTGTTGCAAGAGTGGCAGCAATATCAGGCTCAAAAAAGACATGGGACCTTATCCCTCTATGCCACAACATTCCTATCAGCAAAATAGATGTTGGATTTGATTTGAAAGAAAATGGAATAGATATTCGGGCAAAAGCTGTCTGTCAAGCTAAAACAGGTATTGAAATGGAAGCATTAACTGCAGTATCAATTGCAGCTCTTACTATATATGATATGTGTAAGGCCGTTGATAAAGAGATGGTAATATTAGATATTAAATTGGAGGAGAAGAGTAAAAATGAAATTCAGTATTGAATCGGTAAATATATCTGAAAAAAAAGGGATTCAGAAACGACCTGTCGGGAAAATCGAGTTACAGGAGGGATTTGGAATTGTCGGAGATGCTCATGCGGGGAAATGGCATAGGCAGGTCTCTTTTTTAAGCGGTGAAGCAATTGATTATATGAGAAAAAAATCGAACGGGTTTAAAATAAATAATGGTGATTTCGGGGAGAATATTGTTACGAGAGGAATAGATTGGAAAACCGTGCGAGTGGGGGATCGAATAAAAATAAATGATGTAGAGATGGAGATTACTCAGATCGGCAAAAAGTGTCATTCCGGTTGTGCGATATTAGATGCGGTCGGGGAATGTATTATGCCTAAGCAGGGAATCTTTGCAAGGGTGTTAAAAGGAGGGACGATCAGTGATAAAGATATCGGTTATTACAATATCTGACAGAGCATTCCGAGGTGAATATGAAGATAAATCCGGACCTAAAATAATAGAACGTTTAATTGCAAGCAAGATTGCCATAGATATTAAATATTCCGTTATTCCGGATGACAGGCAAATGATCAGAAAGGAGATAGAGTGGAATCTTGGAAATGATTATATTTTAACTACCGGTGGAACAGGTATTTCACCTCGTGATATTACTCCTGATGTTACTAAAGAGATATGTGATTATGAATTACCCGGGATATCTGAAATGTTAAGAGCGGAATCACTTAAAGAAACTGAAAATGCTGTTTTTTCAAGAGGATTCAGCGGAGTTAAAGATAATACGATAATAATTAACTTCCCGGGTTCGGTTAAGGCTGTCTCTTTGTGTACCGGTCTGATTGTCCCTGTTCTTGAACATGGAGTAAAAATGCTGAGAGGTGAAAAACATTGATATGTTTATTGAAAATATTTTAGGGCTTTACATACATTATCTATTTTTATAAAATGTAGTTATATGAAAAAAAGAATTGTTGTTGCCGATATTGATAAGGAGCTGCTCAGAGTTGTTAATACTTATTGCAACCCTGCAAAAGTCAGCGTTGGTTTCTATACAAAGAGTGTTGAAATTTTACCTATTATAGAGATCGAAGATCCTTCTCTTGTATTTCTCAGTCTTGATCTACCGGATATTAATGATTTTATTGTATTTGATATTCTTAAAAGATGTACCGGAAATGAGACTGCCGAGGTTTATATAGTTTATTCCGATAATTCCGAAGGAATGCTCACGAATATAATGAAGATGAAATTCAAAGCTAACGGTTTTCTGAAAAAACCGGTGGATAAGAGTGATGTTGCGGATATTATCCAGAAATCTTTTGATAGTTCATATTATCTGATACCGATGGATGTTACTATGAAAGAGATTCTTGATGATGATGAAATTATTGATCTCGGAAGTGTTGCGGAAGAGGTAACGAATACGGAAATGGATACAAATGATGTTTTAATTGAGAATATAACTGTCGATGAAAATGGAAGCAATTCATCGACTAACGATGATTTCAAAACGGATAATCTTGATATGATAGAAGCTGGACCTGCAGATGAAGTTGTTCCCGAGCTTGATGATTTGCCGTTTCAGATCTCTGATGATGAGATTATTGATGAAACGGAAGAATTGAAAAAAGAGTTGGAAAGGAAAGAAAGAGAGTTTATAGAGGAAAAAAGGAAATTACTTAGGGATATAAAAACTTCGGAATTGGAATTACAAAAGAAAGATGAAGAGAGATTGAAGTTGGAAGAGAATATGAAAAAAATTCAGAATGATTATGAAAGTAAAATTAAAAATTTAAATGATAAATATATAGAAAAGTTAAGAAAATTCCAGGATTTCCTTAATGATTCTCTTGAGGATATTGATGAAAGCTGACAATGAAGTTCACTGATTTTAATTTTGAAGAAAAAATTTTAGAGGGAATTAAAAAGGCCGGATTCTCCGATTGTACTCCCGTACAGGAAAAAACTTATGTTCATTCTCTTAAAGGAAAAGATGTCTATGTTCAGTCTCAGACAGGAACGGGAAAGACCGCTGCTTTTTTACTTACAATATTTCAGAATTTTAACAATCCTGAAATAAAATTTAATAAAAAAGCTCTGATAATTGCTCCGACAAGAGAGTTAGCCGTCCAGATAGAAAAAGATGCTAAGGAATTGGGAAGGTTTTTAAATTTAAAGACAGGTTGTTTTTATGGAGGTGCCGGCTATAAAGAGCAGGAAGATCTTCTTGCTAAGGGTGTAGATATTGCAATCGGAACACCGGGAAGGCTTATTGATTTTGTTCAAAAGGGGAGTTTGAAGTTGATGGATATCGGATATCTTGTTATTGATGAAGCCGACCGTCTGTTTGATATGGGATTTTTTCCTGATATAAGGAAGATTGTCAGAAAGATGCTTCCCTACAATAAAAGACAGACAATGTTATTCTCCGCTACAATGAGTGTTAGTGTAAAACAGATGTCATGGGAGTATATGAACAGTCCGGAAAATGTGGAAATAACACCGGAAAAAATAACGGTAGATACTGTCAAACAGTCGATTTTTCATGTCGGGAAGAGAGAGAAAATAAGTCTTTTACTCGGTATTTTGAATAAATATATACCGAGAAATGTTCTGATATTTACAAATATGAAATCAACTGCGGTAAAAGTTCATAAATATCTTCAATATAACGGGAAAAAGTGTAAATTTTTAACCGGAGATCTTCCTCAGAGTAAAAGGTTGAGTATTATTAATGATTTTAAAAAGGGAGATCTTGATATTTTAATAGCAACTGATGTTGCTGCGAGAGGTCTTCATGTGGATAATCTGGAGATGATAATCAATTATGATCTTCCGGGAGATTTTGAGAATTATGTTCATAGGATCGGCAGAACGGCAAGAGCCGGGAACAGCGGAAGAGCAATATCTCTTGCATGTGAAGACTATATTTTTAACCTTGAATCGATAGAAAAATATATTGGGAAAAAGATACCTGTGGAATATGCGGGGGATGATCTGTATGCGAGGGTTGAGAGAATTCCCGAAAGAGAATTCAGATCAATGAGAGAGAGGAGGAACAGAGTCGTTTCCGGGAGTAAAAGCGGGACAAAAAGAAGGAATACTCCTCCCAAAAGAGATAATCGTCAAATTAACAGCCGGACGGAAAAGAGATCGAAAGTTCATCCCAAAAAGAGAGGAGACGAGAAGGGATTTGCTAAATCGTCAATTCCGAAAGTGAAAAAGTTTAATAAACCAAAATCTAAAAAACCGTTAACTGCAGAAGAGAGACTGGAGTATTATAAAAAGAAATACGGAGATAATTTTCAGATAAAAGATGATTCCAAAAAGAAAAAAGAACCGGTATTAAAAAAAATATTTTCAATTTTGAGAAATAGACGTTCATGAAAGTTCTCGCTTTGAGTGGGAGTCCGAGAGCAAAGGGAAATTCTGTTATTATTCTTGAAAAATTTTTAGAAGGTGCGAAGGCAGGTGGTGCCTCTGTAGATATTCTTGTTACGGATGATCTGAAAATTGATTCATGTCAGGGTTGTCTCAGATGCAATATTTTAAAAAGGTGTTCTTTGAGAGATGATGAGTGGGTACGAATAAGTAGATTGATCGAAGATTCCGATATTTTGGTATTTGCAACTCCCGTATATTTTCACCATTTCACCTCTTCGTTAAAGAGAGTGCTTGACAGGTTCAGATCTTTTTTTAATATAAAGATTACTAATAGAGAACTTATTCACACTCCTTGGAAAGAGTGGAAAAAGGAGATTGTATTGATTGCGACAATGGGTTCTCCCGATAATTCCGAAGCAGCTCCTCTTGTGGATCTGATGAACTATATGATCGGAATTGTCGGGGACGGAAATAATCTTCATACACTTCTCGGGACAGGACTTGCCGTTTCAAAACAGATCTCTATGAAAATTGATGAATTGAAAAATCTTTATAAAAAGTTAGGGCTGCGGGAGGAGTCGGCGGAGAGTGATCTTGAGAAAAACAGAAGGCTTTTACTTGAAAGCTTTAAACTTGGGGAAAAATTGGCGGAGAGATTATGATGTCTTCGGATTTAAGAGTGTCACCGACGGTTCTGTCAATTGCAGGGTTTGATCCGGGCGGAGGAGCAGGTATAATTGCGGATATTAAGACTTTTTCGGTTTTCAATGTTTATGGAACTGCTGTAATTACAACTTTAACAGTTCAGAATCATACTGATTTTTCAGATATGATACCGGTTGACCGGGATATGTTAAAAAATCAGCTTGAGGCGGTTTTTAACGGATATGATATAAAAGCAGTAAAGATCGGTTTATTACCTTATCCGGAAGTTTTATCAACTGTTGCCGATTGCCTTTATAAAAAAATAAAAATAAAAATAGTTGTTGATCCGGTGTTTTCAGCTACAAGCGGACGCAAATTTGTAAGCAGAGAAATAATAGATCTGTATAAAGAGAGGATTTTTCCGATCTCCTCGATCATCACTCCTAATATTAATGAATTATCAATCCTTACAAATAAAAAAATTTCAGCTGTTGATGATATGATAAAAGCTGCAAAAAAATTGAATATTGAAACCGGAATTCCTGTTCTTGCAAAAGGCGGGCATTTAAAGAATAAAGCTGTTGATATATTGATCGGAGTCGGATCTGAAAAAAGGTTTGAATCGGAGATATATCGGGGAATAGATACTCATGGCTCGGGATGTATTCTCTCTTCTGCAATTTGTGCAAATCTTGCAAATGGAAAAGAGATTGAAAAATCTGTTGAGATTTCGAAAGATTTTATAAAGAAATTATTGAATAACGGAAGAAATATAAAGAAAACGGGAAATATTCTTGATCCGCTGTCAGACTATTTCGGATAGGAGTCCGGAGGTGAATATATGATTTTAAGAGACGAATTTGAAAAATATTTATATAAACTATATTCGGTCGATACTTTTGAAGATTATTGTATAAACGGTCTTGTTGTAGAAGGTAAAACTCAGATAGAAAAGATAGGATTCGGAGTCTCCTTTAATCTGCCGTTCTTAAATGAAGCGATTGCAAAAGGATGTGATGCTATTGTTGTTCATCATGGTATTTTTAAGGATGGATTTTTTTCCTTAAAAGGATATTTGAAGAAGAGAGTTAAATTATTGATCGAGAATGAAATATCTCTTTTTTCAATTCATCTTCCGATGGATGCACATCCCGAGGTAGGACACAATGCACTTATGTTCAAGGCAATTGGTGCCGATATTACCGACAAATTGAGTGTCGGTTTTATAGGGAAGAATGTCAACCGTAAAAGCATGGAAGAAATTGCGATTTTACTGCAAGATTATCTTGTTCCTGAAATCGGAACCGGATCTATAACCGGATTAAAAATAAAGGAGGGTTTCGGTTTGGAAACGATCGGGGATTTTTCTCTGTATAAAAACGGACCGGATATTCCTGAAATTGTAGCAATAGTTTCCGGAGGATCTTCCGGGCTATATGAAGAGGCAATAGATTCCGGAGTAGATACTTTTATTTGCGGTGAAGTTAAAGAGCATATCCCTTCAATATCATTTGAAACTAAAACAAATTTTTTAAACATCGGGCACTATTATTCCGAACGTCCCGGTATTCTTGCTTTGAAAGATAAAGTTGATAAGGATTTTGATATCGGTACACTATTTATAGAAATCCCAAACCCGGTTTGACGGAGTAAGTTTTTTTTTATTAAATTTTTCTTTACAAATCGAGCGGTTTTTTATAAAAGATATATATGGATACAAGAGTCGACAGATGGTTATGGTCGGTAAGGATATTTAAAACGAGAAGTAAAGCGACCGATGCGTGTAAGAGTGGGAAGGTCACTATAAACGGGGATGTGATAAAACCATCGAGAATGGTAAAGATCGGGGAGGTTGTGGATGTGGAATTTCCTCCGATAAAAAGGAATTTCAGGATAAAAGATCTTGCGGTAAAGCGAGTTTCCGCAAAAATAGCTTTAACTCTTGTAGAGGAGATCACACCGGAAAAAGAGCTTGAGAAGCTGAAAATGTTTTACAAAGATCCTGTAAGTGTTATTTTCGGATATAGAGAAAGGGGGTCGGGAAGACCCACAAAAAAGGAGAGAAGAGAATTGGAAAGATTAAAAAATTTTGAAAAAAATGATTAAAGTGGTGGAATTTATATTTTTATTGTATAATTATAAAATAGATAAAAAGAGTGGTGAGTATGAATATTAAAAATTTAAATTTCCAGTTTCCTAAACTGGAATTACCAAAGATAGATCTTCCGAAGATCAAATTACCCGAGATCAAAATGCCTGTACTTAAACTGGGGGATCTCAGAGTAAAACTTCCTATAGTTCAGGGCGGAATGGGTGTCGGAATATCTTTATCAAGATTAGCCGCATCGGTTGCCAATGAAGGAGGAATCGGAGTGATCGCTGCAAATGCGATTGGAATGATAGAACCGGATTATTTTAAAAATGGCGTTGAGGCTAATGTCAGAGCTTTAAGAAAGGAGATAAGAAAAGCCAAAGCTCTTACTGACGGCATTATAGGTGTCAATATTATGGTTGCATTAAATGATTATCCTCTTATGTTAAAAACCTCAATCGAAGAGAAAATTGATGTTGTCTTTCTGGGAGCCGGACTTCCTTTGCATGGAATACCCGTTGATGAGATTGAAAAGAACAATGTTAAAGTTGTTCCTATCGTAAGTTCAGCAAGAGCTGCTAAATTGATCTTTAGTTTCTGGCAGAAAAAATATGGAAGAGTTCCGGACGGAGTCGTTGTCGAGGGACCGAGAGCCGGAGGACATCTCGGGTTTAAACTGGAACAGATAGATGATCCTGATTTCAAACTTGAGAAGCTTATTCCCGAAGTTGTTTCCGAGATATCAGCTTTTCAGAAGATGTTTAAAAGAAAGATACCGGTAATTGCTGCCGGAGGGATATTTACCGGAGCGGATATCTATAAATTTTTCAAACTTGGTGCAAGTGCTGTTCAGATGGGCTCAAGATTTGTCGCAACGGAAGAGTGTGATGCCGATATCGCTTTCAAGGAAAGTTTTGTTAATGCAAGAAAAAAAGATATAACAATAATAAAAAGTCCGGTTGGACTTCCGGGAAGAGCTATCAGGAATTCTTTTCTGGAAGATGTTGAAGCCGGAAAAAGAAAAAAATTTAAATGCCCTTGGAAATGCTTGGAGCATTGCAAGGCCGAGAAAGCACAGTATTGCATTTCAGTCGCTCTCGACAATGCCAGAAAAGGAAAAATGAGGCATGGATATGCTTTTGCAGGTTCAAATGCTTATCGGATAAAAAAGATTGTTCCGGTAAAGGAGCTTGTGGAAGAGTTGAGAAGAGATTATATTCTTTTAATTGAGACAAGAACTCAAAAGATGAAAATTGAGTTTGAAAAAACTAAGAAAAGACTTCAAAATCTGAAAAAAGAGTATGAAGATGCTATTGAAACAAGTATCAACCAATTAAAAGATGAGTATGCGAGAGTAGTTCAAAAAGGCTCTTCAATGTTTCGCGAAGAGATTGAAAAGTATTTTAAAAATATAGAAGAGTTAAAAGAGGAATATATAAAAAATTTCAGACTAATGATTGAGATCAGATCCAATATACGTTCAGCATTGATCTGATTGTTTCTGAAAAATTATAATTTTTTTAATATTATTTTTTTTGTATTACATCGTTGTTTTTTAACGTTTTCAAATAATCCCTATAGTAAAGGATAAATTCAGTTTTGCAAAAAAAAGAGGAAAAAAATATCTTGATTTTTATTACCTCATATGATAAAAGGTCTTATGCTTGATTTGGATATTTCCGTAATATATATAATAGTAATCATAGGGATTCTTCTGTGGGTTCTGAATAAGATTTTTTATAAGCCGGTCGGAGACATTATTAATTCAAGGGAAGAGAAGATCTCAAAGGAGTCTGATGAGGTTGAAAAACTAACAAAAGAACTGGAAATAAGATCTGATAAAATCGAAAAAACTTTGAAGCAGGCAAAAAGAGATTCGGCAAAATTAAAAGATGAAATAATCAGAGAGGGAGAAATGCTTCGGTCGGAAATGCTTGCTAAAACTCGGGAAGAGGCGGAAAAATTATTTACTGAAAAGATGAGAAAACTTGACACCGATATTATTGAAGCCGAAAGAAAGTTAAAATCTGAAATCGAGACATTTACTGAAAAAATAGAAAGGATCTTTGTATGATAAAAAAGTTATTCATTTTAATTCTAATCATATTCGTTCTCTCGGTTTCACTTTTTGCGGAAGACGGGAATCAACATCATTTTGACTGGAATTCATTGATAGGGAAAATTTTAAATTCGGCAATACTTTTCGGAGGACTGTTTTTATGGTTAAGAAAGCCAATAATTGAATTTCTGACAAAACAATCTCTGGAAATTAAAACTGATATTGTTAACAGAGAAAATATCCTTCGCGAGAAATCAGATTCGATAAATTTAATTAAAAATAGATTGGCAAAGATCGAAGATGAGATTGAAAGTATGAAGAGTGAAGCGAGAATGAACGGAGAAACGGAAAAAAAAAGAATCCGGAGTCTTGCGGAAAAAGAAGCGGAGAGAATATTGAAAAACAGCGAGCTTGAGATCAATGCAAGGATTGAGTCATCGGTAAGATCTTTAAAGGAAAAGATTGCAGATATGACAATTGAAAATTTCAAGAGAAAATTCAAAGAAAAGCTGAATGATGATATTCATAAAAAAATAATAGGTGATAATATTAAAATTATCGGAGATATTGATGAGACAGATTAGTCTTGCCAGAAAATATTCTAAAGCTCTTGTGGAGACGGTCAAAGATGAAAAAGAGTTGGAAACCATAAAAAAAGAGTTGAATCTTATAATGAGTATGATTAATAAAGATGAGAATATGAAAGTAAGTATGGAAACCCCTCTGTTAAGTTATGGTCAAAAAATTGAAATTTTGGATATTTTAAAGGATAAAGCGAATTTATCCGACAAAGTTTATAAGTTTTTCAGAGTTATAATTGAAGAGAACAGGATGGTGTTTTTAGAAAAGATGATCGAGCTGATTGATGAATGCTGGTATCGGATGCAGGGGATTGAGAAACTTAAAGTATATTCGGCTTATCCTCTTGATTCAACAATGGAGAATGAACTTTTGGAAGGACTTCAAAAAGTGTTTAAGAAGAAAATAGTTATTGAAAAAGAGATTGATAAAACCCTTATTGCGGGTATAAAGGTTGAAAGGGGTTCTATATATTATGATTTTTCAATTAAGGGAAATTTAAAAAAATTAAAGGAATCGCTTATTAGCGGATTTTCTACCCAGGAGAATTAAATGCAGGTTAATATTGAAGAGATAAGTGAACTGATTAAGCAGAAGATCGAGGGGTTCAAGCTTGATTTTGATAAAGATGAAACAGGAATAGTGATCTCTGTTGGTGATGGCATTGCCCAGATATA
>CAZWFY010000034.1:0-29317 GCA_964633415.1 uncultured Clostridia bacterium
AAGCTTGAAAAAGAGTTTAAACTCATCTCAAATGAAGCAGTAAAAAAATTCCCCTACGGGACGTTATAAATCCGACTTAGACTCCTCTGCCTCCCCCGGCAATATCTCAATGAATATCCGAGTTTTGGGGAAAAGGATGCAGGATCCGGGGGGTTGTGTCTTGAAAGAACTCTGCAAGCTCTCCACTTAGAACTGTAATCTCTGTCTGACTTCTAATAACCGTAAGCTCCACCAAATCCAACCCCCTAAATCCCAAATCCCAGCCGAAGGCTGATCGCTATGTGCTGTTAACTAATGACAATCCTATATTTCCTATCGTTCTAAATATTTGATAATTTTTTCTATATTTTCTTTCAATTCGGGTATTTTATTTTCAATCACATCCCAAATTATATCTTCATCAATACCGAAATATTCATGAACAACAATATCTCTTAAACCTGCGATCTTTTTCCATTCAATCTCCGCATATTTTTCTTTTATATCTGCGGGAATCTTTTTTGCCGCTTCTCCAATGATCTCAAGATTTCTCATAACAGCATCAAAGGTTTTGTCATCTGAGAAAAAATCACGCCTGTTTAAATCAGAAACAAACCTCAAGATCTTATTTACGGAATCTGAAATATCAAATATAAAAAACTTCCATTCTCTCTTATGCATAAACAGCTTCCGTTAAAATTTTAGTCCTTAACTCTTTTCTTATTGCACCTTTTATCAGAAGATCGATCTTATATTCAGGGAAAAGGGAAGAAAGATAGAATTTTAATTCCATAAAATTATCAAAAGTTTTTCTTTCCTTTTTAATATCGACAAGGATATCTATGTCGCTCGATTTATTCTCTTCTTTTCGTGAATAAGAACCAAATATTGCTATCTCTTTTACTCCGAATTTGTCAAGAAGATCGGGCTTCTCCTTTTGAAGCACTTTCATACATTCGGACAAATCCAATATTATCTCTTTTTTAATATCGGTCATTGTGCTACCTTAAGATAATTAAATCATAATTAAATAATTTATTCAATCCCGCCCTCCACCCCAAAAGAGAAATTATCAATTCTCAATTTTGAATTCTAAATTCTTAATTAAGATGTAAATAGTCGAAATGTCGGAGTGTCGAAAAGTCGAAAATGAAGGTGATATTGGTTAGAGGTGAGGGGTCAGTGGGTAGTTCTAAGTTTTAAGTGTTGAGTTTTTAGTTTGGGATTGCAGAGATTGTCATTTATAGTCATTAGTTCACTTCGTGAACGTCATTAAGAATTTACGGAATTTGCTGATATTTTATCTCTTAGTAATGTGAACTCAGCTGAAGGCTGACGGCTGAGAACTGTGAACTCTATTGACACATTTTTACATAAATGCTAACATCAAAAATTAATTTTCGGATCCTATATTTTAAGGATCAAGAGGTAAAAATGAAAAGAAAAGAGAGAGAACATTTAAAGGAAGATCCGTTTGCCGTTTTTATTGAGACTGTTATACAAAAATTTTCAGACTTAAAAAAGGAGATACTTACAATTATCGCTATAATAATTTTTATCGGCATAATTGTCGGTGCTGTTTTGCTTATCAGATCTTCATCAATCAGTAAGGAAAACGGTCTTTTTGCAAAGGCACTTGAGATAAAAAATTCATCTTTTCTTACCAATGATCAAAAGATAGAACAATTATCTAAAATAGATTCGGGAAAAGGAATTTCAGCCACAATCAACTTTTACATTGCTACTATCCATTTCAATGAAGGTCAATTTAAGAAAGCAAAGGAAATTCTGGAAAATTCACCTGAAAGTTCTATCCAATATATCAATGATGAAAAAAAATTATTAAAATCCGAGATATTCATGGCACTCGGGGAAAAATCCGAAGCAATTAAACTACTGAAGCAAGTATTATTTGAAGGAAATTCCAAAGTTCCGAAAGATTTTATCCTTTTAAAAATCGCAAAATATGAGATTATTCAAAATAATAAACCTTCTGCTTTAGAAAATTTAAAAAAACTTATCGAAGAGTATCCGGACTCAATATACTCAAGAGATGCTCGAAAGATGATAAGTTCCATGGAATAGATATCTTTTATTTATAAATAAAACTATATAATAATAAATAGTATTAATATTAAAAAAAAAACTTAAATTAGAATTAATTTCATTAACATATAAAAAGATAAAAATTATTAAAATCGGTAGATTACCTCAATTCAACCGAACTATTTCTTCTTATTATTTTTTGCAAATTCCTCTTTGACCATATCGGTAACTTTTCTAAAATTAACTTTCCCGCTTCCCATTTTAGGCATTTCATCCAGAACAAAGAAATCTTTCGGGAGAGCAATATTGGGAAGCTTTTCGGACATTTTTTTGATTATAGATTTTTCATCAAGTCTCTTGGTAACAGTCGCAACAATTTTTGCTCCCTTTAAAAAATCCGGAACTTCCACTATACAACAATCAGTATCATCAGGAATAACTTCAATCAGAACACTTTCAATTTTAACGAGAGATACCATCTCTCCACCAATCTTAACAAACCTTTTCAGCCTTCCTCTGTGCCACACATATCCGTCTTCATCCACCATTCCCATATCACCGGTATCATACCAACCGTCCTTCATCCTCAAAGATGTTTCTTCTATATCATCAAAATATCCTTTCATTATAAGATCACCTTTTGCAAGGAGTTTACCCTCTTTCCCTGCAGGTAGTTCCTCTCCACTATCAATATCTGCAATTTTAACCTGCACATGTTCCAATGGTCTTCCGATACTTCCGGGTCTGTTTTCATTCGGAATATTTACCGATATAACCGGACTGGTTTCGGTACATCCGTAACCTTCAAGTAAAGTAATTCCATGCTTCTTTTTATATCCGTCCCTTAACATATCCGGACATTTATCGGCACCCGCAACTGCAATTCTTATACTTTTAAGATCTCCGGCTTCCGACTGTCTCAAATATCCGTTAAAAAAGACCGGCGTTCCCAGCATCAGAGTAACTTCTTCCTCTTTTATTATCTGGACAACTTTCCTGTATTCCAAAGGATTCGGATAGGTAACAACAGTTAAACCTCTAAGTAGAGGTAACCAGAAATTTGTATTATATCCGAATACATGAAACAGAGGGAGGTTGCCAAGCATAATATCTTCATCTTTAAATTCAAGGCGATTAAATATATCGGTCACGTTCGAACCGAGATTTCTATGGGTAAGCTGAACGGCCTTAGGATCTTTTTCACTTCCTGAAGTAAAAAGAATTACAACGTTATCATCTATTTCACTTTTCGGTAATGATTTTTTAATCAGAGGAAAAGGCATTTTAGACTTAAGTGCGGCTTTTAATTTATCCACAACCGATATCTCTTTCATAATATCTTCAATAAAAACCATTCCCCTGACAATCCTGCACCCTATTTTTTCACACAATGCCCTTGAAGTAATAATTGTTTTAAAACCGCATTTTTGTTGAGCATATTCTGAATTTTCCGCAGCACCGGTTGAATAATTTATCATTACGGGAACTTTTCCAGCCATAAGAGTACCGAGTACCGTCAACATAACTCCAGCCGAATTCGGGATCATTATGCCGATAAACCCATCTTTATAATTTTTTATTTTTTCCGTCAATAAAAAAGATGCTATCAAAGCTTTTGAGTAAGTTACTTTAGACTCTCTTCCTCTATCAATTATTGCAACTTTTTTCCCGTTTTTCTTAGCAACTTTAATAAATTTTTCATGTAATATCATTATTGCCTCCAAGAACTTTTATCAATATAATATTTTTTATACCATAAAAATAATTTTTTTTAAACAAATGGAAATAACACAATTCATTGAATAATATTTAAAAAAAAGCCATCGTAAATTTATATATTACTACAGCTTTCTTGGTATGTTTCAATCCGTTTATAACTCTTCACCTAATGATTTTTTAATATTTTAATTACTGAAAATATGATTATAATAAGAGACACTATCTGAATAACACCGGGATTGTTACCGAATATTAACACCGAACCGATAACAGGATAGATAATATTTGAAGAATATTGCAATTGACCCGTCAATATCATTGATCCGTTTTTAAAAGCAAGTTGAATTGAAATGAGGGATAATAGAGCTGCAGATATATATAAATATAAATATACGGAACCGAAATATCTACCGACCCTATATCCGTATAGTGTAACAAGTATCTTTAAACTTACAACCATTATCCCCGCAAAAGTTCCGCTTGTAACGGAGAATATGACACTCTTTATTTTCCGGTTAAACTTCCTGGAAAATCCAATCATAATTAACAGTACCGGGGAAAAAAAATATATATAATTAAAAATACTATTTGAAGGAATTGAAGAATCATCGGATTTTTGAAAAAGTGAAAGAAGAACAATCCCGGCAATTATCAGAAAAGATAAGAGATAATCCGTATTATAGGTTTTCTCTTTTAATATTAAAGCCGATAAAAAAACAAGAACAATTATTCCCCATCCGGCAAAAGATGATACGATGTAAGATGGTAATACTCGAAGAGACAAAGCACTGGGAATTCCAAATATGTTCATTAAAAAAAATCCGGAGAACCATATAAAAAAACTGGAATAAAATCTTTTATCCTTGTTACCTTTCCAACCGATCCAATCAATCCCTTTCTTTTGAAGAACAAAACCGGTTGACAATAAAGTATACGCGGTCATAGCCATAAAAAAAGCAAAAATCATTTTCATTTTTTCCCGTCTATCTAAATTTAAAATTCACGGAACATTATACATGGTTTTGTTTAATTATTTTTTTAATTTTGCTAATATGAATTTAAAAGGAGGTGATTTATGCTCTCAGAAGTTGATCCTTCATGTATCGCATGCGGAAGTAAAGAACTTTGTTTCGGATATCTCAGCGGAGGTGTCAATATTTTCGTTCCCAGTAACCTTTTCACTGTTTACGGTTTTAAAACCCGTTCTTATGTATGTCTTAATTGCGGATTTATAACTCAATATATACCAAAAGATAAATTAAATAAATTGAAACAGAGAATGGGTGAAAAACTAAAAGAATAACAAGACCGATTTAATCACT
The DNA here is from genome assembly GCA_964633415.1 of uncultured Clostridia bacterium. Classification (GTDB taxonomy): domain Bacteria; phylum Acidobacteriota; class Aminicenantia; order UBA2199; family UBA2199; genus CAZNLS01. The sequence goes on from CAZWFY010000034.1 coordinate 5,067, forward strand.
TCAATTATTGACATAGTATCCGATTTATGATAGATTACTGCCGTTATGGGGGCCGTTAGCTCAGTTGGCAGAGCATCGCCCTTTTAAGGCGGGTGTCGCTGGTTCGAGCCCAGCACGGCTCACATCCATCCCCCAAATTAAAGAGGCCCGTTCGTCTATCGGTTAGGACACAGGGTTTTCAACCCTGCAAGAGGGGTTCGATTCCCCTACGGGCTACTCTTTTAAACTCAAAAGATTTATTTGAAAAAATCATTGATAGTGTTATAATTCTTTTTCTATGGTTTCAATAAAGGAGAAAAAATGAAAAAAAATTCACTGTTATCCGTTTTATTTATAGCTTTTTCACTTCTCATTTCAGGTCCGATCTACGCTAAAAACAAGATCAAATATGAAAAATATAAAAGTGATCCTGTTCTTAAAGAGATTTCAAAGAACAGAAAAGCAATAGCAGCAGCCAAAGAAAAGATCACATCCGGAATAATTAAAAAAAATAAAGAACAAAAAAAATCTGAAAGAAAAGACAGAATGGTTCTTAAGACGGATCTTTCGGGAGTTTTTCCGCCGAAATCGATCAAAGAATTTAAATCCTATTTCCATTTTCCACCGGTTGCCCAATATTATACAAGTACATGTTGGAGCTTTTCCGCAACATCATATTTTGAATCGGAAATTTTCCGGATTACCGGAAAAAAAGTGAAACTTTCCGAAATGTGGACAGCTTATTATGAATTAATTGAAAAATCACGCAGATATATTAAAGAGAGAGGATATTCTGCGGTTTCCGGAGGTGGAGAATCAAACGGATTAACCAGAATATGGAAAAAATATGGAATTGTTCCGCTTACCGTCTATTCCGGAACAATAAAAAAGGGTGAAAAATATGATCATATTCCATTAATGAATGAGCTGAAAGCCTATTTGAAATATATAAAATCCAATAATTTATGGGATGAAAGCAACAATTTAAAGCAGATAATTGTAATATTAAACAAATATATGGGAGAGCCTCCTGCCGATTTTACTTATGAAGGGAAAAAATACACTCCGAAAAGCTTTTTAAGAGATTTTACGAAATTAAATATGAATGATTATTATTCTGTTATGTCAACAAAATATTATCCGTTCTATACTAAACAGGAATTCAAGGTTCCCGACAACTGGTGGCATAACAGAGAGTATCTTAACCTTCCTCTGAATGTATGGTATGGAGTTATAAAAAATTCAATCAACAAAGGATATACGGTTTGTATCGGAGGAGATATATCCGAACCCGGCAAGCTCGGAAGCAATGATATCGCATTCATTCCAACATTTGATATTCCTGAAAAATATATTGACCAGGATTCTCGTGAATACAGGATTTACAACAAAACAACAGACGATGACCACGGAATTCACATTGTCGGATTTAAAAGATATAAAGGAAAAGATTGGTTCCTGATAAAAGATTCGGGAAGATCAGCAAGAAAAGGCAAATTCAAAGGATACTATTTTTTCAGAGGAGATTTTATAAAACTTAAAATGCTGACCTTCACTATCCACAAAGATATGTTGAAATCAGTTCTGAAAAAGATAAAATAGTTTTTAAACAGAAGGAATGCAAAAATTTTCCCGTTTTAAAAATTCTATTTTTTCTGCATTCCTTCTCTCACTTCCTCTATCATTTTTAATATCCATATTATTCCTGCCGTTTGGGGAAATTATTGAAAACGGATATTTTAAAGCAGGTTTTTATAACACTATACTAAACTTCATATTTAAGACATTTTTTTCCGTTATCCCAATAACAATTTTGATCACATGGCTGATATATTTTATTTTTCCGAAAATCAGATCAAAACATTCCAAAACTACTAATACAATTCTATTAATACTCTCAATCTTGGTTTTAATTTTATTCGCATTTAATTTTTATAAAAAAATTGAAAAAAATCCGAACCTGATATTCATTGTAGTTGATACACTCAGAGATGATCATACATCATTCGAATCCCCACAGCTTCAAACAACAGAAAGTTTAAAATCGCTTCTTCTGAAAAAAGGGGTATACTTCAAAAATTCTCATTCAAACGCTCCATGGACACTCCCGTCTATATCATCAATGATTACATCAAAATTCCCTTCGGAACTCGGCATTAAAAATCTTGTTTCCAAAATAAACAAAAAAGAGTTCACACTTGCCGAGCTTATGAAAGAGAACGGTTATAAAACCTGTTCAATAATAAGTCATATTCTTTTGAAAAAGACATACGGTTTTTCTCAGGGATATGATATTTACAATGAAAAAAATATATCCGATAAGTTCGGAAATCACTTTTCTATAAGTTCCCCGGGTGTAACCAGAGATGCAATTGATTTTATTCAAAAGAATAAAAGTAAAAAATTTTTCCTATTTCTTCACTATTTTGATCCCCACTATATTTATATTGACCATGAGAAAAAATTCGGATATAAAGGGTCCTTCACATCTAAAGATATTAGTTTCCTCCGTAAACAGATAAGATTAAAAAACTATTCGGCAAATGATATAGACTATTTAAAATACTGTTATGACACGGAGATAAGATTTACGGATACATATATCGGAAAATTCATTAAAGAACTGAAAAAACAAAATTTATTTGATAATACACTTATTGTTTTTACTTCCGATCATGGAGAAGAGTTCGTCGAGAGAGGATGGCTCGGGCACAGTACAACACTTAATTCCGAACAGACAAATGTTCCGCTTATAATTAAACCTCCTTTGAATTATAAAAGAGATGTCAAACCATATGGAAATATAAATGTCTCAAACATAGATATAATTCCAACAATAAGTTCAATTTTAAAGATAAAACATATCCCCGTTCTATCGGGAAAAAATATTTTTTCAGACAAAAAATATGAAAATCCGGTTTTTGCCGAAGTATCTCAGAAAGAATTCGGGACAGATATAGAACTTATATCAGTTATTTGGAAGCCGTGGAAACTCATTAAAGATTTAACAGGGAAAAAATATTTCTTATACAATATTATTTCGGACCCTGCTGAGCAGATTGATCTGTATAAATCATTCCCTAATATTGAATCAAAATTAAAATTCAAACTTATGAAATGGGAAAAGAGTATCAGAAAAACTAAAAAAATTTCAAAAAGAAAAAAACCTTTAAGTGAAAAAGAGAGAAAACGATTAAAGACCCTCGGTTATATCAATTAGAATCAGATAAATGACAATCGGTGTAAATAAAAATTTAAAATTTTTAAGTGCATTTATAATAAGCCTGTTAATAGCATTTTCATATGTTTTTTTTGAAAATGTTCTTCAAGAAAAGGGTCCGCAAAAAATAGAGAGCGAAAGATTCAAATCTGATTTTTCCAATTCGGAAGAGAATGGTAAAGAGTTGCTTTATAAAGAGGCACTTTCGAAAAAAGAGAAATATATTGCATATTCACAATATAAAATCCTTTATCCGGGAAAATTTAAAATTACATTTTTTCTGGAGTCATCTTCGGAAAATGATATTGAATGTATATTTGAGATTGCCTCTTCAAAAGGAAAAATCACAGAGGTTTCACACAAAAAAAATATCTCCGTTTATCCTCACAGAGAAGTTTTAATACTAAATCTGATAAAAAAAAAAGAGATCGAGCCGAGAGTCAGATTTATCTCCGGAAACAGTAAAGTTATCTTAAAAAAGATTCGGATAGAAAGAATAGGAAATATTATTCCATGGACTGATATGTTTCTCAGATCTCTATATCTATTCCCTATAATTCTTTTTCTGTTTCTCACACTTTTTTATATTTTCATCAATAACGATAAATGGAAGTATTCCATCTCCCTTTCCCTGTTTTATACCGGATTTTTCCTGATAATAAAATTTGCCTGGGTATCGGAAGATGCATTTATAACAATGAGACATATTGATAATTTTTTATCCGGTCACGGTCCTATTTTTAACATCGGGCAGAGAGTTGAAGGATACACACATGCATTATGGTTTTATATTGTTTCACTTCTTAGAGCCATAGGGCTATCTCCAAAGGGAGCAATGGTAGTTCCCGGAATTATTTTTTCAGGACTTTTTCTCTATTTCCTGTTTTTCAGATTTGCAAGAGATAAAGAATCCGGGACACCATCATTAAATCTTTCCGGTGCAGTTCTAATCGGAATTAGTTGTTTCATCGATTTTGGAACAAGCGGACTTGAAACAGCTCTCTCATACTTTTTATTGGTAATTTTTGCTATACAAATAAAAAGGGAGTTATATTTAAAAAAACCTTTTTTTTTCGGATTGATATCAACACTTCTTATTCTCAATAGACCGGATTTCGGAATCTTTTTTATTTTTTCAATCCTTCTTTTTATCTATGAGATTATCAAGAAAAACAGTGATCTGAAAAATTTGTTGAAATTTCTTTCAATTCCTCTAATTATACTCTCCATTTATGAAATATTCAGAATGGGATATTACGGTGCAATATTCCCGAATCCGTTCTACGCAAAATCCGGAAGCTCCTCATATTTTTCTCAGGGATTTAAATATCTTGCAGATCTTTTGAAAGGCAGTGCATTTTCACTGATAATTCTTTTTTCACTATTCATATTTTTCATTCAAAAAAAATCGGATAAAGAGAAGCTTTCATGGAGATACACTCTTTTTATTGCAGGAATACTCCATGCCTTTTTTGTTATAAGAGGAGGAGGCGATTTTATGCACGGAAGATTTCTCCTCCCGACGGTTATCCTTTTAACTCTCTCCTCATCAGGATTATTCGACAGATTCCTTTCGAAAGGAAAGATTAGAAAAATTTCAGCATTGGTTTTAATTGTTGCTCTTTTTCTTATCTCAAGAACAATAATTCCACTCCAGAAAAGAGGAGGTAAAGGATTTATTAACGGGATCTCCGATGAGAGATTTTCTTTTTATCACGGAAGAATAATTCCTGTTAAAGATATTTTCAACGATGAGATTATCTTTATGTGGAAGACAATAGGGAAGAATTATAATTATCTTTCAAAGAGATCAAGGTCAAAACTAACAATCGCTTATAATACCGTAGGATATATAGGATATTATTCGGGACAGAGAGTAACAGTTATTGATAAATTGGGATTAACCGACCCGATTATTGCCAGAATAAAGTTAAAAAAAAGGGGGCGTCCGGGGCATGAAAAATCAGCTCCGTTCGGATATTTAATATATCGCAAATTAACTTTCGGCGAAACGCCTTTCCCTGTATGGAACAGACTGGCAGCAACTCAATACGGGATTCTTTGGGACTTATCCAGAAGATCATTAAACAAATTTTCATTTTTTTTAGAACCGAATTTTAAACAAAGATTTGATAACGGTATTACGGAATTCCTTACCGGTCTAAATACGGATCAATTAGTTGATAACAGTGATTTTTTATTCTTTCTTAAAACATTCTGGCTCCCATATGCACAAAAATCCGGGAAAAACCTGTTTGATTCTATTTACACTAAAGAGATTGAAAAAAGTTCTCCGGCTTATAACTGGATTAATGAAAACAGACAATCAATTGAAAAATGGGAAAGAATAACCGTAGGAAAAATAACTTTTAAAAAATTTATAAAAAACATTCTGTTTGCAATAAAAAATCTGCCGGGCTAAACCGAGACCTATTTTGACGTAACTTTTCTTGCCATCCATACATAACCGTACTCCTGCCACACCTGTTTCCCTTTCCTGTGAGTTCCTTTTTTTTGGAATTCGGCAACATAGATATCTCCAGGTCCCTTCCTGATAACGCCTTCTCCCCTAATAAATGGAGACCAACACGGAAATTTTGCATCGGTTTTAACTCTGTTTACCTCATATTCGGCAATTAAAGTGTTATCGGGATTTCCTCCGACAAGTGTAAAATCCGTAACCTCATCAAGTTCGATTAAAAATGCTTTGGAATTTTTTCCATTACTGCTTTTTATAATTCCCTTTTTAATCTTTCCTGTAAATTTAAAATGCCTTATCTCGGGACCATGCTTCAGATGAGGTGCATTATACTGGATCTTTGTAACACCTTTTACATCTGTAGCCATGTCTCCGATTTTTTTTGTAACTTCCCCGACTCCGGTGGAAGGCACCTGTGCAAGACCCATTAACGAGTGTACAGATGCGACAAGATCATCCAACCCTGAAGTATTGTTATCAAGATTATATTCGATAGTTCCCTCACCTTCGACCTTTCCTTCTTTATTAACGTTAAAAACAAACTCGGTCTTATGTTTTACCGTTAGTGTCAACAGTCCGAGCTTATGCCTGAACCTGACTTCTTCACCTGCTCCATGCCCTATCCAATTCCCTGCTAAAACTTTTAATTCTTTAACTTCTTCTGAGTTTTGACTCAAAAGAATTGATCCGGTTATATGAAAAAAAGACATCGTAATTAAATAAAAATAGATTAACCCAATAGAATTTCTTTTCATTTTTACCCCCGTTAGAAGATAATATAAAAGTTAAAAATTTTCCACTAAAACAATACAAACAGATTTAATTCTTCCATTAATGGTTATTCCATCACACTTTTATTGACATTTTTGTCAAAAGTCAAATAAAAAAACTTGATTTTTTATCCTTTTTTTTATATTATGATTTTATAATTGTATTGATTATAAATAGTTTTAACAAAAAAAAGAGGGTTATGTTTAATGAAAAAAAAATATGAACCACCGGTATGCGTTGATCTCGGAGCTAAATCACGTTCGGTTACGGGACAGGATAGAGTAATGGGTTGTTTTACAGGCAGTGCTGCAGGTCCTACTCCGGAACAGTGTGAAGCGGGTGCCGACGGATGGGTAGGGACCTATTGCGGCACCGGTTCAAGACCAGGCAGCGGTGATTGTGTCTCCGGGGGAAATCCTTATTATTGCGAAGCGGGAAGCGGTGGGAACAATGATCCGGACGGATGCAGGACAGGGATGTATGTAACTTGACAATTGATACCTTCATCTGAAATTATAAAAAACACAATAAATTCAAATACTATCTTAACTCACCTTAATGATGTAATTCTTATTGATGATCTTGAAGACTATTCGGTTCTGTTTCAGCCCTATACAGGAGAAACAATGGGACTGAATCAAACCGGTCTTGCAATATGGAGAAAAATAGACGGTAAATCTTCAATGGAAGAGATATCCGTAACAATAAGTAATAAATTCGACATCCCGATTGAAATAATCTCAAATGATATTTTAGAGTTTTGTAAAAAACTATACAGAAGATTCTTTGTTGTCAAAGACAAATCCGAACAAATGACCGAAACCAACAAATGAAAAATCAAGGTTTTAGCCTGAAACTAAATGATGAAATAGAATTGTCGATCTTTGCAAAAGATAAAAAATCGAAAGAGATCATTGATTTTTTTGCAGATGCAACACAGTTAAAACCGGATGATCAAAAGACAACACAATCAAAGAAAAGAATTTTTGTTTTTTCAAATGAAAATGAATTATTATCATCAAAAAAAGATAACGCATCAATTATTAACATAGATAGTAACGATTCTTACCTTAAACTTGAACCGGAGACAATATACAGATTTCCTCCGAGAGAACCCGATATAGACAGTTCGGATCACCCTGATCCCGGTAAAATGACAAGAGATGAGTGGAGATGGAGACAGTTGACAAGGTTGTCGTCCGTTGTAGGAGGATATACTCTTTTAAACGGAGGGTTCCTTGTTCACAGCGGATTGGCCGGATTTAATTTTAAAGATAGTAATAAAGGAGTGATCCTTTCCGGAGCTTCAGGCTCGGGGAAAACAAGTGCAAGCCGTCTGTTTAAACCTCCTTGGTTTTCCTTGTCGGATGATCTGACTATTATCACAAAAAACAGTGATGATAGTTATTCGGCACATCCCCTGCCGACTTGGAGCAGTTTCTTTGGGAAAAAACTATCCGTTTCGATAAAAAAATGGAATATTGAAAAATCAATTCCAATCTCAACTATTGTTTTTTTTGACAGAGGAGATAGCAATAAAATAAAAAGAACAGGACCTGCAAGATCACTCTGTCTTTTAACCGAACTCGCAAAGCAGGCAAACGAATTTCTCATTAACGGACTGGATAAGAAAACTATTTTAAATTTCAACAAGAAAATGTTCCTAAATATTTATGAATTCATTAAGAGTATTCCCGGATATACCTTAAATCTCGATCTTAATAAAAAATTCTGGAAAGAGATGGAAACCATACCGGAGATAAATCCGGATTTTTCAGTAAAAAAATAATTAGTTGACAGTGTGATAAAATATCAAATCAGGAGGAGTAAATGAGATATAAAAACACAATAATTCTTCTTTCTATATCCTTATTTCTTTTTTTTTCAACAGATAGAAATGTTTCAGGGTGTACAACGGCAGTAATAGGGACAGATGCATCTGCAAACAGATTACCGATACTATGGAAGAACAGAGACACTGGCTTTATATCCAACAAAATTATTTATGTTAAGGAGACCCCCTATTCCTATATCGGTATAGTAAATTCAAACAACTCATCGGGAAGACAGGTCTGGGCGGGACTAAATGAGCAGGGATTTGCGATTATGAATTCAGTAGCTTACAATCTTCCGAAAGACGAAAATGAACTCCACGATCTCGAAGGGATCGTTATGGCTGATGCATTAAGAAAATGTTCTTCAATAAATGAATTCGAACAATTCTTAAAGAAAAATTTAGGTCCTGCTCTCGGAGTTCAAACCAATTTCGGAGTAATAGACAAACTCGGCAATTCAGCCATTTTTGAAGTTTTCAACCACGGCTATAAAAAACTTGACACAAAGGATTTTCATGGAAATTATATTATTAACACAAATTTTTCAAGAAGCGGTAAAGAGGGTAAAGGAGCCGGTTACCTTAGATTTGAACGTGCATCAAAAATTTTTACAAGAATTGAAAACGGAGGAATTTCCATAGAAAAAATCATTAAAAACCTTTCACGGGATTTTGGTCATGAACTTTTAAACCATCCTTCACTTGATACTGTCAGAAGATTCAGTGCAAAGGAACATTACTGGATTTTAACAAAGGACACAATTGACAGATCATATACATCCGCATCAATAATAATTGAAGGAAAGGATCATCGAAAATCCGGATCGGTGGCAACTCTATGGGTTATTCCAGGGGAACCCTTATCCTCAATCGCAACTCCTTTCTGGGTAGAATCCGGAACAACACCCGATCTGGTAAGTTCCGGGAAAGATTCACCTATATATAAAGAATCACTTAGAATAAGGAAGATTTTAAGACCCTTCCTTGAGAGAGAAAAAGTCGAATATATTGATCTTACAAAACTGGTAAACAGAGATGGAACCGGAATCCTTCCTCCCCTTCTTAAAACCGAAAAATCTATTATAAAAGAAACAAAATTGTTTTTAATGTCTACTCATGAACCGGAAGAGTATGCCGAATTTCAAAAAAAGATGACTGAAAAAGCATACGTCACATTAAAAAAGATAAGGTGATTCTTTAGCTTATATATCTTTAAATACCCTTGCGGATGAATATCCGGGTGCATCTACTTTCAGATCAAGGAAATAACCGAACGGAGTCTGATAAATATCAAATCCGGTGTTTCTCAACCTCTCTTCCATCTGATCTAAAAATTTATTGGTAAACAGAGGATCTGCTTTACTTTCAGACAGATGTGCGAATGAATGAAGTATTATTTTTTCCGTATTATTCTTTCTCGCAATCCATTTTATATTTTTAACCAACTTCCTTGCAACTTCTACTTCTCTTTCCTTATCATCTTCTTCCATATGTATAAATGCAACCTGAATATTCTTATATGTTTTTTCCATATCATTTTCCGGAACAGAATCAAGAGTTTTCACAGTCGTTTTAAAACTAAATTCATCACAATATATTAGTAAAAGTTTCATTTTTTACACCTCAATCCGCTTATTGCCTTATATGATAATAATATTACTACTATATAAAGGATAAAAAAAGGTATAAATCCTACTTTTGAAATCATCAGTCCTCCTATAAATGGAAATACCATTGTAAGAATATTTCCTGAACCCGACAATCCGGCATAGAGGGATCTATTTGAATTTGTCGAAATTTCTAATAAAATTCCGGATTTTGTCACTCTGAAAAGTGTCGAGAAGACTCCCGAAATAAAAAATACAAAGGGATAAAACCCCACTAAATCCTTCAGAAAAAATGCAATAAACGGAAGTGAAAGAGCAAGATAGAATGAGAAATAGAGGATCTTCCCATATTTTATAATCGAGGATAATTTAAACATAATAAAGCCGGCAAGAATAAGACCTATTGTTTTAAACAATAGAAGATTGCCCACAATGGAAACATTCGCACCAAAACTTTCTTTTGCAAACAGAAGCAAGAAAGGAGGTATGGAAAGTCCGACACCAAGTGTATTTATTATAAACAAATAGTGGAGAACTCTTCTGTTATTTTTAATCTCATCGGACATTTTTCGGAAGAAATTTTTAAATCCCGAGATTTTTAAACTTATTGAATCAAACTCATTTATTCTCCAGAATCCGATACTTCCGATAAAGAGAGATATCCCGGCTATAATCAGAAGCATGGAATAATTCGCGGGAAAGTTAACATTATTAATTATATATCTTACAATAAAGACCGTAAGGAATATTGCAACGCTCCGGATAGTCTGATTCAAAGAGAAAAATCTTTTCCTCTTTTCACTTAATATGGATTTCCCCAATATATCAATATAGGATATATTGGAAAACGCTCCGCTGAATGAGAATAAAATTATAAAAAAAAATATCCACCACATTATCGATCCGCTTTTACCACTTGTAATTATAAAAAGCAGACCAAGAGAGAGAAGAGAAATTATTCTGACATTAATCCCCATAATAAGAAAAGGTTTTTTCTTACTTTGGTTTTGGATAAAAAGAGAGAAAAATATTTGAGAAAAACTTGACCCGCCGAGAAGTATCGCGGTCATTATCCCGATATGCAATGAACTTCCTCCGGCCTTAATCAGCATTGAAGGCACAATAGTATCTATATCCATGAAATTCATCGCTATTGAGAGAAATACAGCATGCCATAGAAAAGCTTTATAATTTTTCTCCGATATCTCTTTTGTAAGTTTCATAGAACGGAATTATACAATTAAAATCGTTAAGATAAAACAGATAAAGATATTGTTCCACCTATCTCAATTTTTCTTATGTCAAGTCCTAAAATTTTTTGATTTTTGTTTAGTTCTGAAAAAGATGTAAGTTGAGTTACCTACCCTGTGTTTGATAACAATAAGAGCGTGGGAAACGCCCCTCTGCGGGAATAAACATCATTATCAAATGTTATTTAACGATTTAAATCATTTAAAATAATCTAATATATAAAAAAATGAGATTTTAATCCCGTATCTTGTATAAATATAGTGAAATAAAAAAAGAAAGGAGAAAAAATGAAAATTAAAAAAGGAGTAATTTTTACATCATTGTTTGTTTTATCATTGTGTGTTGTTATATCGGTTTTTCCTCTATCGGCAAAAGAGAAGCAACTGACACCGGAATTTGAAGAGACTTATATTAATATAACCAGATCTTTAGATCCCGATCAACTTGCAAAGGCAACAGATGCATCCAAAATATTTATGAAAAATGCAAAACTTTTCACAGAAGGTGCTGATTTTTTAATGATTGCTACGAATGCAACGGAACAATCCGGATTCAATGGTCCGAAGAATCAGAACGGAGTTAAATATGTACTGGCTCACGGAGCAAAAGTTATCACGGAAGATATAGGTGAGATTGAGAATGCATCTAAAAAGATTACCATCGTTAAAAATAAGCTCATGAACTATATCAAAGATATCGAAAAACGGATCACACGGAAGGGCGGAGTCAACAAAGCAAAATTGGGGAAAGTTAAAGGTTATGCCGAACTGGGGAAAGATCTCTTTCAGAGTAAAAGATCGAAAAACTTCAATGTTGAATACTTTACTGCATCAGAGTTGAAAACTCCCAGATTTCTGGGTCGTAAGGATATAAAAGATCTTCTTATGTTGAAAGGCAGATATGAAGCAATATTGAAAGAAGCAGAAGCAAAATCCCAAAAAACAGATTCAGACCTTAAGAATATGTTGGATAATCAATCTAAATTTATTCAACTTGTAATGAATACGGTAAGAAATGAACGCAACATTAGACATCGTGCTATGAAAAATATACGTTAACATGATGTGATTACAAAATAAATATACTATAAAACAACAGTTTGTATTGTATTTAAAATATAGGGGCGGATTTTATATCCGCCCTTACAACTAATATCTTTAATAATAACAATTCGGATCCCTGCATCAAACAAATAAATAATCTTTACAAAGAGAACGATAATAATATAAAATCGAAATATGAAATTTATAAGATTTAAAACCGATTCTCCTCTCTATGATGATGAGATCGTTCTAAGAAACAGAGTATTAAGGGAACCGTTAGGTATGAAACTGACACCGGAATTTTTAAAAAAAGACAAAGATAATTCCCATTTCTGCCTGATAAACAGTGATGGGGAAATGATCGCATGCCTTCTGATTAAAGAGATAACAAAAAAGAGAATCAAATTAAGACAGATGGCTGTATCTGAAAACGAGAGAGGTAAAGGATTAGGAGCATTGCTTATAAAGGATACGGAAAAAATTCTCAAGGATGAAGGATATTCGGAAATTGAGCTTCATTCAAGAGAGTATGCAAAAGGATTCTATCTCAAATCGGGATTTATCCCCGAAGGAGAAGAGTTCGAAGAGATTGGAATACCCCATATAAAAATGGTTAAACAAATCAAGTAAATTTATAGGATTCGGAAATATATTAAATTACATTATTAAACAGCTACCTATTCTTATATTTATCAATAATCCATTGCGGGGGTGTCATATCAACTTTGTGATATTTTAACCGAATATTAGAAATGCCCGAATAATAGGTTTGGACACTGTTATAAAGCCAATTCAGGAATTTTGAGTTAAGATCAACTCCCGAGTAATCTTTGAAATATTCAACAAGCCCGAATGTATTAAACGGAGAAAACTTATATTTCCCGTAAAGATAATGAAGAAAGGAGATAAATTTATTACGTCCTCCAGAAACATCGGAACAGTATTCGATTATCTGTGCTCCGGCATCATATGCCCTGTCATCAAACCCTATACTTACGGGTGTTCTTCCGCTTACTATATTTGATCTGAACTGTTCACCGATAGGCTTCAAATCTCCCTTTGCATTAAGTTCATACCACATATTAATAGCCTCATCCCACCATGAATCACGATATGTTTTCGCAATCAAGCTGCAACCGTAATACATATGGAAAACCTCATGCTTAAGAGCATAAAGAGATGTCATTGTCCCACCATAATATTCCATCCCTCCACCGCTTCCTGTCAAAAAAACGCTCAATCCTCTCGGCATCGGGAATTTCCCTATATTCTTTTCAAGTTCCGGAAGCCACGCCTCCAGCTGTTCAAATACATTATCAATTCCTCCGACATTTTTGTAACTAATTACTCGAACATCAACTCCATTGATAGATTTCTCACGGAAATCCGTCTCACTCTCAGGAATAACAATGAACATAATGGTATATGATGCGATCTCTCTCTCCGTATCAAGTTCCCATTTCTGAATATTTTTATCACTTTTATTCTCAACCAATCCTGATCCTACACATCTATACTTTTCAGAACTCTCTACAATAAAAGTTATTTTATGCCGAGACAGCTCCGCCGGAGTATTTATTGTCGGAAACAGATCCTCATTCCCGTTTCCGGAAATATCATTTACATTCGTAAAAAATCTACCCGATTCAAATTTTTTCTCAAGAGTATACTCCATCTCAATTTCATGAACTTTTCCATCGGAACAATCCCTTTGAAATTCAAGTCCCTTCTGTTGAGTATCATCAAAAGTTTTCGGTCTCACATCTCCCGTATCCGAAAAGGTTAACCCTTCACCGTCAAGAACAATTTTATTAACGGCATTATCAAATGCGGGATCAAAATGAATTATCGGAAACTTCTGACCGCTTCTCATTTTAAATTTCACATTAGCTTTTCCATAAACTTTCCCCTGTTCCGGATTAAATCTGAAAATCACATCAATTTCTGAAATATCTATCCTGAACGTACCATCAAGAAGCTTGTTTTCCTCAACCCATTTTCGTTCCGAATTATCATTATCACCGCTATCGTTCAAACCTTTACTGCTTTTTGAAAAAGGATTGCAGAAAGAAAACATAAATAGAATTAAAATCACAGGATAAATTTTAGAATTGAATTTATAATTGTTTTTATCTCTCATTTAAACCTCATATATATAATACGGATTATACTTTATAAACGGATATGTTCAATACAAAAATCTAATTGATTTTATTCGTATACTGTTCTATCATTCTACAAAGAGAAAAGAATGGCAGGGATAGAAGATTTTAACAAATACTTCAGAGAATATGATCTATGGTTTGATAAAAATGAACTAATATATTTTTCAGAACTTAATGCACTCAGACATCTTATCCCCAAGAACGGATTAGGGATTGAAATAGGTTCCGGAAGCGGAAAATTTGCTATTCCGCTCGGAGTTGATCTCGGGATTGAGCCCTCCGAAAAAATGTTAGAAGCAGCGGTAAATTCGGGTATAAAATCCATAATGGGAACAGCAGAATCTTTACCTGTTAAAAATTCAATATTTGATTTTGCTCTTATGGTTACAACTATCTGCTTTGTTGATGATCCCCGGAAAGCATTTAACGAGGTTTTCAGAGTTTTAAAGAACCAGGGTTCATTTATAGTAGGATTTGTCGATAAAATGAGCAGAATAGGGCAATCATATCTTAAAAAGAAGGGAAAAAGTAAGTTCTATAAAAGTGCAAAATTTTACTCAGTTCCCGAAATATACGGTTTTATTACATCAACCGGATTTAGCATCGAAAAAACCGTCCAGACACTTTTTAAAGGTGATAATTCCGAAGTTGAAAATTTTAAAAACGGTTATGGTGAAGGCGGGTTTATTGGGATTCAGGCTATTAAAAAAAAAGATTAAAATAATTTATCTTTTTGCAGGGAAAGATATCTTGAATTCTGTAACTTATTATGTTAGTTTTGCACCTTTAAGGAGGAATTAAATATGAGCTATAAAGTTGCCATCAACGGATTCGGAAGAATCGGGAGAAATGTTTTCAGAGCAAGCAGAAAGATGGATGATTTTGAAATAGTTGCAATAAATGATATTACTTCAAACGAAACCCTTGCCCATCTGCTCAAACATGACAGTGTTTTCGGAAAATATAACGGAACAATATCCGTTAATTCGGATTCTCTTGAGATTGACGGTAGAAAAATCAGTGCTTTTGCCGAAAGGGATCCTGAAAAACTTCCATGGAAAGAGCTCGGAATAGATCTTGTTATAGAATCAACCGGATTTTTCAGAAAAAGAGAAGATGCTTCCAAACATATCAAAGCTGGAGCAAAAAAAGTCATTATTTCCGCTCCGGCAACCAATCCGGACATAACAATAGTCCTCGGTGTAAACGATCAACTGTATGATAACGATAAACACAATATAATATCCAACGCATCTTGTACAACAAACTGTGTTGCACCCGCTGCAAAAGTTATTCATGACAACTATGGAATAATAGAAGGAAACATGACAACCGTTCACTCTTATACGAATGATCAGAGGATACTGGATCTTCCTCACAAAGATCTGAGAAGGGCAAGAGCGGCAGCAATCAATATAATTCCAACGACAACAGGTGCGGCAAAAGCAATAGGGCTTGTAATTCCGGAACTTAACGGAAAGATAACCGGAAGTGCTATTCGCGTCCCTACTCCCGACGGTTCTCTTGTAGATCTCGTTGTAAGACTTGAAAAAAAGATTGATCTTGAAGAATTAAAAGATCATTATAAAAAAGCGGCTGCAAATGAATTAAAGAATATTCTCGAATTTTCGGAAGAACCTCTGGTGTCAACCGATATAATCGGGAATCCGCACTCCTCTATTGTCGACAGTCAGTTTATAACAGTTGTCGGTGAAAAGATGGTAAAAATATTGACATGGTATGATAATGAATGGGGATATTCTAACAGACTTGTCGATCTGACCGCTAAAATATCAAAATATTAAAATGAACAGGAAAAAGATCAAGGATGTAAAAGTTGAAGGGAAGACGGTTTTTGTCAGGAATGATTTTAACGTTCCTCTTGATAAGAACGGTGTTATTAAAGATGATTCAAGGATAAAAGCCTCTATTCCAACTTTAAAATACCTTATCGACAACGGTGCCAAAGTTGTATGTTCATCCCACTTCGGGAGACCGGGAGGGATAGTTAAAAGTGAACTCTCTCTTTCACCTGTGGCAAAAAGATTGACCGAACTGTTGCAAAAAGAGGTTATTTTCATCGGAAAAACAATTGGAAATGATATAGAAAAAGAAAAATCCGGATTGGAAAACGGATCAATTCTTCTTCTTGAAAACCTTCGATTCGATGCAAGGGAAAAAGAGAATGATGAATCATTTGCAAAAGAGTTGGCTAAAGGAATTGATGTATATGTTAATGATGCATTCGGTGCTTCACACAGGAAACATGCATCAATCAGTTCAATAACAAATTTTGTCCCGGTTTCCTGTGAAGGTAAATTACTTGAAAAAGAGATAAAAAATCTAACAATAGCCTTAAAAAATCCACCGAAAGGATATACGGTCATTCTCGGAGGAGCAAAAGTTAAAGATAAGATCCCGGTGATTAAAAATCTTATGGATAAAGCAGATAATTTTCTGATCGGCGGAGCGATGAGTTATACGTTCATGAAAGCTTCCGGAAAAGGGATCGGGAACTCTCTCTTGGATCAGGATTCAATAAATATCTGTAAAGAAATATTAAAAGAAGCGGAAGAGAAAAAAATCCGTTTTCTTCTTCCGGTTGACCATATCGCAGCTCTTACTGCCGAACCGAATATTACAATCAGGATAGTAAAAGAGGGTGAAGATATTCCGGAAGATATGAAAGGGCTTGATATAGGTTTTGAAACTCTTGAGATCTATAAAAAGATAATAAAAGAGTCAAAACTTATCGTTTGGAACGGACCTATGGGTGTTTTTGAGATCGATACATTTTCCGGAGGAACTTTCGGGATTGCAGAAGCTATTGCCGATTCGGACGCTATTTCAATCGTAGGCGGAGGAGATTCGGTTTCAGCGGTCAACCTTGCCGGAGTATCAAGCAAGATCACTCACATATCAACCGGCGGAGGTGCTTCTCTTGAATTTCTTGCAGGAAAAAAACTCCCGGGAATTGAATCACTTTCGGAGGAATAATGAAAAAAAAATTTATAATTGCCGGCAACTGGAAGATGAATAAAACCACATCCGAATCTATTTCATTCATCAAAGAATTAAATACAAAACTGGGAAGAATTAAAAATAATATAAATTTCGAAAATCTGGAGATTCTAATATTTCCTCCGTATACTTCACTCTTTCCACTTAAGGATATATCGTCCCCTGTTTCCATTGGAGCACAAAATATATTTTACGAAGATAAAGGGGCTTTTACCGGTGAAATATCTCCTGCAATGATAAAAGAAATTGCCGGATATGTGCTGATAGGTCATTCGGAGAGAAGAGAACTATTCGGAGAAAAAGACGAAAATATCAACAAGAAAATAAAAGCTTCCTTTAATGCAGACCTGATCCCTGTTCTCTGTGTCGGTGAAACTTTATCGGAAAGGGAATCGGGAAACACCTTTAAAAAGATTGAGAGACAATTATCCGCAGACCTTGACGGAATCACTCCCGAACAGATTGATAAGCTCTATATTGCTTATGAACCGATATGGGCGATCGGTACGGGTAAAACGGCGACACCGGAACTTGCACAGGAGGTTCATGCTTTTATAAAGGAAAAGATCGAATCAATAACAGGATCACAATACGACCGGCCTATTCTATACGGAGGTTCGGTAAAACCTGATAACTGTAAAAATCTGCTGGGGGAAAAGGATATTAACGGAGTCCTAATCGGAGGAGCATCCTTGAAAGTCGACTCCTTTTTTGATATAATCGAAAATTCCCTTGAACTGGTTGAATAACAGGAGGATATTGTGGAAGGTTTATTATTATTTATACATATTTTTGTTTCTCTGCTGCTTATAATTGTGGTTCTGCTTCAGAGCGGAAAAAGTGCGGATCTTGCAGGAGCATTCGGAGGCGGCGGTAGTCAGTCTACTTTCGGTCCCAGAGGAACAGCTTCTTTGTTATCAAAACTTACAACTGTTTTTGCAGTTACTTTTATGATAACTTCACTCCTCCTCTATATAGTTGCGACAAACAAAGTTGATTCCGACACTGTTCTTGGTAAAAATGCAGTGAAACAGCATCAGAAACAGACAACCCCGGTTAAAGGAACTACCGATAAAAAAGAAGAAAAAAAGATTCCGGAAAAGAGTAACAAAACAACAAAGGAAACCAAATAAATTAAGTTTTACCATATCAGAGCCGAGGTGGTGGAACTGGTAGACACGCAAGCTTGAGGTGCTTGTGGCTGAAAGGCTGTAGGGGTTCGAGTCCCCTCCTCGGCATTCCACATGGAGAGGTGCGTGAGTGGCTGAAACGGGCTGCCTGCTAAGCAGTTGTACTGGAATACGGTACCGTGGGTTCGAATCCCACCCTCTCCGATCTCTTTTAATTTAAAGCCGTGGGATGAGAACCCACGTTTCGGGTTCGACAAATTTGAAATGTTCAAATTTAGACAGGAGCGAAGCGAACTGCCAAAAAAAAAAATTATAAATTTTGAATTCTTAATTCTTAATTAAATTGACAATCTTTGTAATCCCAAACTAAAAACTCAACACTTAAAACTTAAAACCACCCACTCTCCACTTTTTTTATCTTTTTACTTTTAACTTTAATCTTGTGTCTTTTTACTTTCATTTTTTCTCTCCCTGTTTTTTATATATATAAAAATATTCGCTGTCCCTTACATAAAAAAGACTGTTCTTTTCCAATAAAAATACCCTGTATTCCTTATTGTTCGAAAGTTTTATATATAGCACTTCATCAAGGACTCCCGATAATGAAAACCTATACAAAACATCTCTCAAATTGTCCATCTCTTTTAAAAATTGTATGTATAAAAAATTTGAATTTTCAAGATCAAAAAACAACTTTCTTGTAAACGGCTGATATGACTCCCTTGTTTTCATAATATCTTCCAGATAATATTTTTTATAGTTTTCTAAAACATTTTTTGGCAGGATTCTCATCTTTTTTTCAAGCTTAAAATTATTAAATAAATAATATGTCACATTATTAATCATAAAAACTACAAATTTTTTGCCATCGGGCGATATTTTGCAAATATAATTAAAAAAGTACTTAGGATAAGTTAGAAATCTTAGCATCATATAATCGGGTTTAAAATAGAAAAATTTGTTAAAACTACCTTTAGCATTCAAAACGGATCTTTTCACTTTCATATCTTTCGTATATTCAGTAAATACGGTCTCATTATTATTTGACGGAATAATAAAATTCCCTAAAGAAGTGATAATCGGAAAAAACCCTCCGTGAAATTTCACAGGATAATCTTTTATAAATTTGCCGTCAGTATCAAACATATGAATTCTATGTGTAAGGCTATCGGAAATATAAAGATTGTTTTCCGGACCTATATTCAATTCCATATGAGAAAAACTGTTGCCGAATTCTCCCGGGCCTCTGCCCTCCCTTCCAAAAGATTTTATATACTTCAAATCCTTGTTTAACTTGAATATTTTAGCTTGAAGTGAATCGTATATATATAGATTACCTTCCTTATCTGCTGTTACCGAGCCGACTTTCCCTATAAAATTCTCATCATCAAAATCATAACTTACTTTTTTAACCATTTTTAACCGGACAAATTTTTTCTCAAAATGTGTTGGTTTAGGGTCTTTAATAACTTTAACATTTTGTAAATATATCAAAAAAGAAAAAGTAAAAAATATTATAAGAAAAACAGAGATTTTTTTTGTCATTTTATAACTCCCTTTGCCGGTTTTATAATCTCAGCAACACCCCTGCCGTCTATCTCTCCGAGAATAATCCGGATCACTCCACTTTATATAAAATCGTTTTTGTCCTGCTCATTCAGCTACCTTCCACTTTTCTATATAATAATCTTCATTAACCTCATTAAGAAGATATAAATACCCCTCTTGAAAAAATATGGAATTTGGAAAATATCCCGATGTTAGAGTGAAGTTTTTATAAAAACAGGGAAATTTGACTACTCCTTTAAAGTTTAATTCATAATCAAAATAATCCCCCTTTAAAATTCCCTTCATGCAGTTAAAATCCTTATAATTTCTTCTTACTATCACAAACCCCTTTTCTAAAGGTATCATCCATGAAGCAAATTGCTTTTTATCATCCATTGTAAATCTTTTTTTCGAATAATTATTCCCGAGATATGCTCTTAACCATTTATCCTTTGTGATATCATCCAGACGCTCAACATTTAACTTTAATTTTGCCTTTAATAAGATTTCCCCTTCTAAATCAAAAACAATAATTTCATATTTCTTCATATTAAGAAAAAAAATATTCTTATTATGATAGAAATAATGAAATCCCGGCAAACTTCCTACTATCAACCTCATTTTTTCGTCAAATGGCCAAAAAGGACCTAATTGATAAAACAACTTTTTTTTAAAATCCGGAAAAGAAATAATATTGAAATCGTAAAAGGACTTTTTCCCATATCTATAATTGTTTTCAGTAGCAAGGAAATATTTCCCTTTTTCTATAAATGTTATTGGATAAAATGCTGAAGTTTTTACCATTTTTTTAAAAACCAAATCCCGGCTAAAAATACTAACTCTTCTTAAAGAATTATCATGAAAATATAGATTCATCCCATTAGAATAAAAAACACCGCCGGTTCCGATATCACCGGGTCCTTGTCCGAAATTTAGTTTATGCTCATCAATAAGCTTTAAATCTAAATTAAACCTTTTTATACTCCAATATCTTTCTCCTTCTACATCCAAACCATAAACTCCAATTACCCCCTTATCAAGATAAAGACATGGAAAACTAATGTCCGGTACTCTTTGCTCCGACAATTTTTCAAAACTTACTTGCTTAAAAAAATTATTATCTTTTATTGTAAAAGATTTAAATTCGGTTTTTTTTTCATTACTACAACGAATTAAAAAAAATATTAAAATTAAAAATAATACTATTCGCTTACACATTATTTTTCTCCCTAAATGTTAAATACCTTTTAAGAACTTTACTAATGTTTTTTCTAAATTCTTCACAATCCGTTTTCATAAGGAATTAAATCAATCTCAATAAAATTGTTTCTTTTAAAAATTTTTTTAACTTTTACGGTTGAAAACACAAGATTGTCATCCAGATTCAACAATATCTCTTCAACTTTTTATTTTTACCCTCCCCACCAAAACATTTCGTTGACAATAAAACAATAATACGACTACTTTTTTCATGACAGCTCCAAAGAAAATGCTTTGTCCTCTATATTTACAATTTCTATAAAAAGTTCGTTAAGGCTTAAATTTTCAGCTTTAACAGTTTCTCCAATTTGATTTTTCATTTTTTCTTCAACAGAAAGCGAGTTTTTTTTTATAATAACGCTATAAACATCACCTGTCTTTTTTACTTTAAACAGGCTCTTTTTTATTTCACCGAAATCTATATTTTCAGATGACTTGAATACGAGCTTCTTCCAATTATTTTTCAACGTTTCCATAGATTCATCAAGAATAATACCGCCTTTATTTATAAAAACAACACGATCCGAAAAATATTCAATATCCGACATAATGTGAGAAGTAAAAAGCAAACTTATATTTTTATTTTTTTTCAATTCTTGAACTTCAGTTAATAATAAATGCCTGACCGCAGGATCAAGTCCCGAAGTAGGCTCGTCAAAAAGGTAAAAGGACGCACCTGTTGAGAGAGCTATAATAAAGGATAATTTCACTTTCATTCCCTTTGAAAGTTCCTTAAACTTTTTATTATCTTTAAGTTCAAACTTTTCTCTGAGTTCCTTGACTTTCTTCCAATCCCATTTCGGATAGAATTTAGAGTAAAACTTAATAATGGAATTAATTTTAATATCTCTGTAGAAATACTGCTCTTCAAGAATTATTCCCATTCTCTCTTTAATTTCAGCCTCATATTTAATATGGTCTTTTCCGAAAATCCGAATATCTCCGGAATCTTTTTGAACCATATTTAAAATTATTCCGATTGTCGTTGACTTACCTGTTCCGTTCGGACCTATCAGGGCAACAAACTCTCCCTCTTTGATATTAAGATTAATATCCAACTGGAAATTTTTATACTTCTTTTTAAGAGAAATTATATCCAATACATTCATCTATACCTCTCTATAGTGCCTTTCCCTGTATATAAAAACACCTATAATCACCAAAATGATATTGATAGCAAAGCCATATATAACAATATATAAATTAACGGTTTTCATAATATTAGACAATCTAATAAAGTCCTTTATTGATAGTTCTTGAGCATAAATAAAAAAAACCATTATAAGCAAACCGACAATAATCTTCATCAACACTTCAAGCCTATTTATTGTTATTATAAAAATCAATGTAATTAAAACAACAACTATCATCTCTTGTTTTGAAAAATTAACAAAAAATGCAAAAAATTCACCCTTAAAAAATATCAAATACAATAAAATCGAAATAAAATAAAAAATCAAAATATCCGAATAAAGGAGTATTAAAAGAGAAAAATATGTATAATCACTTTTGATTGGAAGAGTCGTCAGGCTTTTATTATACCCATCTGCATTTTTTGCTTTGAAAATGCTTTTCCATAAAGAATAGACCAACAAAAAAGTTAACAAACTGCAAAATAATATAAATGTATTTGAGTTATAAATTAATTTTATATTTTCAGAAAAAAAATATAGAAAAATATTTAGCATAACAAACAGTAATAATAAATTTTTAATAAAATCATATTTATATAAGACATCAAACTTTATGAGATGCAATATAACATTTATAATTTTTGTTAATTTATTATGACTCATAATTCTTCATAAATTGTTTTTTTAAATTTTTTCATGCCAAAAATAATCTGTATAATTATTAGCGATAAAATAAAAAAAGAGATAATATATAAATAAGACAAGGACTCTTTTGCTAATAAGAATTGTTTCAAAAAGACAATCCTTATTTTAAAATCCAAATTTGTATTTATAATATTCTTACCAAAAATGAATAAAAATAAAATGATAAAATATACATATTTTAAACTTTTTTTTGTTCTGTGTTTTAATAATAAATAAACATTTATAAATAAAAACAAAACAAAAATAATAATTAACGGAAGCAAGATGTTTGTTAATAAAAAAAAATGATGAAATGACATTTTTATCGGAATTAGCAGATTGGAGATCTTATCCCTAAAAAACCATAATAATAATAAGGAGGGAACATATATCAACATAAACAACACAAATGGAGTTGTTATATAAGACAAATAAATATCATAATCTTTAAGGGGTAACGTCTTATAAACTTTAATTACATATCCTTTTTCTCGTTCATTATTTAAATAAATAATACATGACATTATAAGAAAAACAAATAAAATATACACAATAACAAGTGGCAATAACATATAAATCTTATAATCCATATAAGAAAAGAAAAAAACCAGTAACATAATGCCGGTAAGAACAAAGAATTCAACAAAAATTCTTCGCAAAAGCTTCAAATCCAAGAAAAATAATGCCCTAAGTACAGATAAATTTTTCATGCAATTTAATAGTACCACAATCCCTTTTTTTTAAAAGAGATTGTGGCTTTTTTAAAAATTACTTCGCAAAAGGACTACATGCTCTCTTCATGTTCATATAGGCTGCTGCCAAAACTAGGAGTCCCCATCCTTCGGAAGCACCGAGACATGCACCAATCCATGCAGCTGCTGCTGCAATACAACCCCACACCCCATTTCCATTTAAAGCTTCTAATTCTTGATCATTTAATTGTACGTTTTTTTTTGAAAATACAACATCTTTTTTTGAACTATCCGAATTTACACGAACAGTGGCAAATGTTGATACCGATATAAAACTCATAATTACAATAATAACAATAATTTTCTTAATCATTCTAAATCTCCTTTTTGTTTTTAATTTTTAGTAAATTTTAAGTGCTAAAAATCAAATAAGG
>CAZWFY010000035.1:0-29182 GCA_964633415.1 uncultured Clostridia bacterium
TCAATTATTTTTAAAAGAGCTTGCTGAACTCCTTCACCCGAAACATCTCTTGTTATAGAAACATTTTCACTTTTTCTTGATATTTTATCTATCTCATCAATATAAATAATTCCCCTTTGGGTTTTTTCAATATTCTCTCCTGCAGCATGATAAAGCTTTAATAGAATATTTTCAACATCTTCACCAACATACCCGGCCTCGGTAAGAGTAGTTGCATCGGCAATTGCAAAAGGAACATCAAGTATTTTAGCAAGAGTTTCAGCTAACAGGGTCTTTCCGGTACCTGTAGGTCCGATAAGAAGAACATTACTTTTCTTAATCTCTACGTCAAGTTCTCCGGACATATCAACTCTCTTATAATGATTATAAACAGCAACCGAAAGTTTCTTCTTAGCTTCATCTTGAGAAATTATATAAGTATCAAGCATCTTTTTTATTTCGGAAGGAATAAGTCTTTTCTGAGGCTTTGTTTTGCCCGAAGTACTCTTAATAGCACCCTTTGATTCAATATTATTAAATATAAGGTTAAAAGCGGTTTTGGTACAACTATCACATATATATGCATCATATTTGCCTGCAATCATTTTAAAAGCTTCATCCTGAGATATCCCGCAAAAGCTGCAAATTACATTTTTACCATTTCCTTTTGTACTCATTTACGGGTTTCTCCCAAACTTCTTTTTTCACTTATAACATTGTCTATAATCCCATACTCCTTAGCTTCCCGTGCATTCATATGATAGTCTCTTTCTATATCTTTTGCAATTTCCGAACTCTTTTTTCCTGTATGCAAAGATAACAGTTCAATAACATTATCTTTAACTTTTTTTATTTCTTCAGCTTGAATTAAAATATCCGTTGCTTGTCCTTCAAAACCTCCGAGAGGCTGATGAATAAGAATTCTAGAATTCGGTAATGCATATCTTTTACCTTTGGTTCCTCCTGCGAGTATTATAGCTGCCATCGAAGCTGCTTGCCCCATACATATTGTAACAACATCATTTTTCACAAATTTCATCGTATCATAAATTGCCAACCCGGCAGAAACTATTCCTCCGGGTGAGTTTATATATATAGATATATCCTTTTCAGGATCTTCCGCCGCAAGAAACAGAAGTTGTGCAATAACAACATTTGCAATAGAATCATCTATTGCAGTTCCGAGAAAAATTATTCCGTCTTTTAATAATCTTGAATATATATCATAAGCTCTTTCCGAATTACCGCTTTGCTCAACAACTAATGGAATTAATGTCATTTTATACCTCTTTAATTTTAACTTTTTTTCTAAGAATATCTACTGATTTTCTACTGAGAATACTATTTTTCAAACTCTCTCTGTTCTCTTTGGAAGAATAATATTTCCTTACATCTTTAATATCAATATTATTTATATCAGAGATAGATTTAAACTCTTTTTCAATTTCATCGGAAGTTACTTCTATTTTATATTTTTTTATTATCTCGTCAAGAATAAGTGAGAATTTCAAAGATATTTCAGCACCGTGCTTTAATGAATTCAAATATTCATTTCTCTTTTCTTCAGGTAATGACATGATCAATTCGCCATACTGACCTGCTGTTCTGTTAACCTCGTTTACAATCATTGATTCGGGAATATCAAACTTAATCTTATCTGTTATCTGCATTTTTATCTCATTAAATATTTTTTCTTCCTTATGATTATTTGCATGTTCATCAAATTTTTTTTTCAATTCTGTCTTGAACGAATCAATATCTTTAAATCCTGCAGATTTAACGAACTTTTCATCTAACTCCGGTTTAACAAACTCGAAAACTCTTTTTATTTTTACAAAGTGTTTTATTTTCTTTCCAGCCCAACTCTTTTTCTTGAAGCTCTTGTTATAAGACCTTATTATTTCAAAATTGTCTCCTGCTTTTTTTCCGATAATTTCCTTATAAAAATCAGAAATATCAAAATCAGAATTATCTTCTACATTATAAACAATTTCATTTTTCGGCATCATTCTTTTTGTATCAACAAACTGAGATTGAACTAAAAGATCAACTTGATCTCCCTTTTTAATCTCTCTCTTTTCAACCGGAAATTTCTTTTTATTTGATTCGAGGATAGCATCAGTCTGAGATTTTTCATCATATTTTTCTTTCTTTAGATCATCTTTTTTTATTTCAATTACAACTTTTTCAAGTTCAGGTATTTCGATTGTAGGTAACAATTCAACCTTTACAGTCGCTTTCAAATCTTTTCCTTCTTTATGATCGATCTTTTCAACTCTCGGATTTGAAACTATATTTACTTTCTCTTTACCTATGATCTCCATTGTCTTCTTTTCAATCAGTTTCTCAATAACCTCTTCTTTAATTCCCTCTCCATATTTACTTCTTACAACTTCAGCAGGCACTTTACCCTTCCGGAATCCGGGAAGTTTTATCTCATTACTGTATTTTTTTAAAGAAGTATCAAATTCCTTCTCAATTTCTTTAGCTTTAACGATAATTTCATACTGTTTGTAAACAGATGGTAATCCCTCGGTTTTTTCCTTCCCCGAACCTTTGACTTCCTTCATATCGACCTTATTCACTTTTTTAGTTTCAGGCATTTTGAATACTCCTTAATTAATTTCATAAAGGTTATTTAACTTTTTATATTTATCTATTTGAATAACATTTCGTTTGTTTCAGAGGTAATTAATAACAGAAAAAAGATCATTTGTCAATATGAATACCTTTGATATCTAAAGCAATCTGAGTAATCAGTTCCTTTTTTGTTTTAAATTTCTTTTCCCCTCTTATGGACTTTAAAAAGTATATTTTTACTTCTTTATCGTATAGCTCACCTTTAAAACTCAAAATATGAGTTTCAATTTTCGATCTATTCTTCCCAAATGTAGGAGTGTTTCCAATATAAGTTATTGATTTATAAAAAACATTATTAACTTCAGTTTCCGTTTCATATACTCCGTTTGGAAGTATTCTTCTTTTTACCGGAATATTTATTGTCGGATATCCAAGTTTAGTACCAATATTTTCCCCTCTCTCAACTATTCCGGTTATACAATATCTGTGACCAAGCATCAAATTTGCATTATATATATCTCCTTTTCGCAAAAATCCCCTTATCTTACTACTTGATATTTTAATATCATTTATATAAACGGAAGGAATAACAATAATCTTAAATCCATATTTGTTCTGAATTGAGCGAATTTTTTTAACATCCCACTCTTTTCCCTTTCCAAGTTTAAAATTTTCACCGACTATGAGATATTTCATTTTATATTTTTTTATAAGGAGATTTTCAATAAACAAAATTCCATCCATATTGAAAATTTTATTAAAATCAAGGCACTCTATAGAATCAATTTTTTTTCTCTTTAAATATTCAGCTTTTTCTTTACAATTAAAAATCAATTCCGATTCTATTCCAAAGAATACTTTCGGATTAGGATCAAAAGTCAATAGTATCAAATCCGAATTTTCTCTTGCGGCAATCTTTAAGGCATTTTTAACAATCTCTTTATGTCCAAGATGAAAACCGTCAAAATTACCTATAACAATAACATTCCTGTTTTCTTTCATCATTTTTGATAGTTTCTATTTTAAATTTCCGTCACTGATTACTCTCTCAACACTTTCCTTCAACAAACAATTGGATTCATCAAAAGGCTTCAACGGTTTAAAAAAAGAAAATATAAATACGGCAGATATCAGTAAAACAATAAAATAGAATATTAAATTATTTTTTCTTTTTGTTATTTCAATATTTCCGGGAAGTATACCACCAAAAGTTTCATATTTATCGTCAGCTCTTTCCTCATGTATTATTCCCTTGTTTAATAAATTATTTATACTTTTATATATTTTATATTTAGTAAAGATCCCCATTTCAACAAGATCTTTAACCGTATTCTTTCCATTGATATATTTTAAAACAGCTGTTTCGCTTTCCGTTAGATAAATTTTATCCGCATCTTCTTTCACATCTTCATTTTCATCAACTATTTTAATGTTTTTCGATTCAACATTTGAAGGCTTAAAAATCATATTTTCGTCAGGTATTTTCTTTTCAATAAGAGGCCATTCATCTAACATCTGCACTCCTTCCATAATAATATTATCAGTAGGAAGTGGTTCAATGGTTTTCATTGATTTGTCAATAAAATCAATAACCTTAAAATTATATTCTCCTTTTTTCCACTTAAACAGTGAAAGAATTATTTCCGTTGCTTGTGTTTGTAAGGCTTCAACAATTGTGTTCTCACTTACAAGCCCCATGCTTATAAGGATCTCTCCGATTTTCTGATTTGTTCTTTTTTGAATTGACAGAGCTCTGTCAAGCATCTCTTCACTGATAAGATCCTGCTTGACGAGAACACTCCCTGATCTGAGTTCCAGCTTTTTCGGAAAGGAATCTACACCGACAATTAATCCCTTTTCAAAGATAAGAGTAATAAATCCGTCATTGCTTGTAAAAGTCAAAAGACCGCTCTTCTGCTGATAGGAGATTAATTGTAAAATATCCGGTACTTTAAAATCTTTTAAAGTTCCTTTAAAAGCCATTACCATCTCCTTTAATTGAAAATAGATTTATTGTCATATATAAAAGAGCGACAAGAATTATCAGAAGATTCAAATAGATCGGATATAAACCGAAAATCTTTTTAAAATAAAAAACAGATGAAAAAGAGAAGATAAAAAGAGTTAGATAAACATATGATAAAATCGAAAACCTTATCATCTTTTTATTCTCAAGTAATACAAATCCCGGTAAAAGAATTGAAAAAATTAAAAATACGATTTTTCTTTTAATGGATTTTCTTTTAATCTCCTCTTCACGACCTATCTTTGCCTCCATGAACACAACATCTTTTAGTTGGAATAGCTCATAACACTGTTCACAATAATTATTGGCTTTCACACTTTGAGATTTATCTATTATTTTTCCGCATTTTTTACAGAATTCACTCCTGCCCAATTCAGGGAAAATTCTTTTAATAAGAAAAATGTATAATAAAAAAACAAATGAAAAATATATCACCGGAATTTTAAAAAAATTCTTAATAATTTCCGATATAAACTTTATAAAATTTTCGGATTTTCCGGAATTATTCATTAAGCGTTTCCAAAGAAAATTCTGTTCGAGAAAAGGATCTTTAATAATTCCAACTGTTTTTTTCAGTTTAACCAAAGGTGGATATCTTTTGGCATAAGATTTAAAAACTTTTGCATTTTCCTGTTTTGACAAAACCAATGCAAAATTATACAATGCAGTCTTGTTTTTTTCATCTATTTCCAATGCGGTTTTAAGGTATTTTAAGCTTTTTTCTATATTATCCGATCTGAAATATATATTTCCCATTAAATTTAATTTAAGCAAATTTTGATAGCCTTCCCCTGTCGAGAGAAGCATATCAATTGATTTTTCATAATTTTTGTTTTTAAAAAAAGCATATGCCTGCAACACCTTCAGATCATTACTGAAAAGTTTATACTCCTTTTTACTATACAATCTTCCGGACATAATATTCTTTGCAATTTCAATATCATTACTTGTTGCTGCCGAGCTGATGAAATTATGAAAAGAAAAAAATAATGCTCCTATAATTATTATTACAATCTGAATCAATATCATTCTTTTTTCCGCACTGTTCATATATACCCAGAAAAAACCTGCGAAGAGAAATGGATAAGAAGCCCATCCTGAAAGAAATATAATCGGCCAAAAAAGTAAACCAAAAGCCAGAAAAACTTTAACTTTTTGCAGATCCCCATTATCATCAATAAAAAAATCAGTGGAGGCTAATTTGAAGTTTCTAACAAAAAGATATATTGAAGTTATAAAAAAAAGAAGAATTCCGGATAGAAATATAGAGCCGGTTGTGATTTCATAAAAAAGTAATTTTGCTTCAAAATTTTTTAATAAATGCGTAAATTGAGCGAATGCATTTCCAATGCTATAAAATCCCCTCCCCTTGGTTCTTTTACTTTTTTCCAAACTGTTCCCGATCTGCCAGTATCCCGGATTCTCTTTCTGTATTTTTTTAAATACAATATCTGCAAGATCTGTATTACCGTTCTCAATTAACATATCTCCGATTGATTTAAACTTTCTTAAAATAAGATCTTTTTCTTTTCCAAAATATGGAGTTAAATCAAATTCCTTTATAAGTTCCGCAGCTTTATTTAATTTACCCGAATAAAAAAAATATTGAATTTTCTCAATTCTGTTTATTTCGCTATTTTCGTTAGCATTAACAAAAGCAATTATTAAAAGAAAAATCAAAAACAATATGGTCTTTTTCATTTTTCAGATTCCACTTGCCTTTTTGATTCATATATTTTTTTTAGATTATCAATCACTTCCGTTATAAAAAGCTCTTCACCTTCGGAAAGATTTCCAACCGTTTTTTCTTTTAGAACTTTAATAAGGGAAATAAAAAGATTAGAACCTTCCAAATTTATATTCTTTTTCTGCAAAACCGGATCATCTATTTCTCCGAGATTTATCATTGCCTGAGTTGTAAGCAGAAGAACTATTGATTTTAGATTCTTTTCCATTTTATTATTTTATTTATCCTTTAAAAGTATTATCATATAACTTATAAAATTTATATCACTTTATTTATAAAAAAACAAGATGAATAAGTTAAACAAACTTTTGGAAACAATGGAAACATTGAGGGATCCGATAAACGGATGCCCATGGGACAATAAGCAGTCCGAGCAGACTTTAAAAGAATATATTATAGAAGAAGCCTATGAACTTGTAGAAGCAATCGATCTTAAATCTACCGGAAATATTCTGGAAGAGTTGGGAGACCTGCTTCTCCAGATAGTATTCATCTCTCAGATAAACCGTGAAAAAGGAAATTTTACTTTTGATGAAGTTATTGAAAATCTGAATAAAAAATTGATCAGAAGACACCCGCATATTTTCGGAGATATTAAGGTGTCAAATGCCGAAGAAGTGAAAAATAACTGGGAAAAAATTAAAAAAAAAGAAAAATCAAAAAAGAGTATCCTTTCAAGCTACCCATCCCGTATGCCTTCACTTTTAGTGGCAAAACGAATAAGTGAACAAGCTGCATCAATAGGATTTGACTGGAATAGCCCTGAAGATGCTATAAAAAAAGTTGAAGAAGAGATAGAGGAACTTAAGATTGAGATCAGAGCAAATAATCTTCAAAACATTGATGAAGAGTTGGGAGACCTTCTTTTTGCGATATCAAATGTTTCAAGAAAGCTTCACATAAACCCCGAAATATCCTTAAGACAAGCAAATAAAAAATTCTCTGAAAGATTTAAAAAACTTGAAAACTATTTTGAAAAAAAAGAAATATCTCTTTCTAAAACAACTTTAGAAGAGATGACCGGAATCTGGGATAAAATTAAAGAAGAGGAAAAAAAAAATTAATTTATTGCTCTATCTCATTTAAATCTTCGGAATTTATTGAATTAAACCATCTCTCTATTCTTTCTTCGCCATAAATCAAT
Organism: uncultured Clostridia bacterium; assembly: GCA_964633415.1. Classification (GTDB taxonomy): domain Bacteria; phylum Acidobacteriota; class Aminicenantia; order UBA2199; family UBA2199; genus CAZNLS01. The sequence goes on from CAZWFY010000035.1 coordinate 7,477, forward strand.
TCGGGATAAATTCCCGATCTGTCAAAATTATTGTACACCTTATCGGTTATAAATATTCTTGATTGTTTTTTTAAAGCAAGAGCAACGGCATCAGAAGGCCTGCAATCAAATATCTCCGTATTTTTCCCGTTTTTCACATACAACTCTGCAAAATAAGTGTTGTCCACAATATCATTTATTATAACTTTTTCAAGTTCTCCGTTAAATCTATCCATCAACTTTCCCAAGAGATCATGAACCATTGGTCTCGGTGAAATCACATTTTCGATCTCATTTGTTATTATCGCCGCTTCATTCATTCCTATCCAGATTGGCAGAACCTTTTCAAACTTTTCTTCAACCGGTTTTATTATCATCACGGGAGACTTTGATATCGGATCAAGTATTAATCCCATTAATGTTACTTCGACTAATTTTTTATTCATATTTTTTTATTCTCAAAAGTTTATATAGTATTAAAAGGAGAATTTGTCAATTATTTATTAAAATTTTAAGATAATGCAAAACAAGTCTTATTCCGATACCGGTTGCTCCTTTTGAAGAATAGTATTCATTTGCTTTATTTATAAAAGCCCCTCCGGCAAAATCTATATGAGCAAACGGTTTGTTATCAACAAATTCCGTTAGAAAGAGTGCCGCTTTAATAGAAGATGCATATCCATAATCCGAATTTTTCAGATCGGCAATATCGGATTTAATACTTTTCCTATAATCTTCAAAGAGAGGCATCTCCCATAATCTTTCTCCGGTCACTTCCGAAGCCTTCAATAAATCTGTCAGTAATTTTTTATTATTGCACATTAATCCTGAAAAAGATTCACCGAGAGCTGATACAATCGATCCTGTAAGTGTTGAAAATTCAATTATCACATCCGGATCATCCTTCGATGACTGAATTAATGCATCTGCAAGAATAAGTCTTCCTTCGGCATCAGTATTAACTATTTCAACACTTTTCCCATTGTTAAATATCAATATATCATCGGGTTTATATGAAGAACCACCCGGCATGTTTTCAGCAACGGGAATATAGGCAATCAGCTTAACATTCAATTCAAGCCGGGCAATAAGTTGAACTATTCCCAAAACAGTTGCAGCACCTGCCATATCACTCTTCATTGTTTTCATATAACCGCCTGTTTTGATATTCAATCCACCGGAATCAAATGTAATCCCCTTCCCTACCAAGGATACTATTTTCTTATAATTAACAGGATTATATTCAAGTTTTATTAACGCAGGATCGAACGGCGAACTTTTTCCAACGCTTAGAATACCGTTCATAGACAGTTTTTCCAACTCTTTTTTTTTTAGTACAGTAATATCTATTCTATCCGATTCTTTTGCTATTTTTCCGGACAGTTTAACAATATAATCCGGTGTTACCACTGTAGGTGTTTCGTTAACAATATTTCTAATTCCACTGACAATATCGTCAATAATCACTCCGTTTTTTATAACCCTCTTAATTCCATCAAAAAAGTCTATATCAACGGCAATTTTCTTTATTTTTAGATTCTTGCTATCTTTAGTTTTATATTTGTCAAAGCTGTATAAATTCATAAAAAGAAAATCTATAAAATTTTCTATCTTATCTTCTAATAAAGAAAAGGTTGAAATAAAGTGTATTGCAAAATTTTCCGATCTTATCCGCTTAGCTTCTCCAACTGACTTTTTTGCAGCTTTCCTTAAAGAGTCATAATCTGTCTTAATCCCCATCCCAAGAAAAAAAATATATTTTGTCGCATCATTGATCGGATTAAAAGTAATAGATTTTGATTCTCTCCAAGAAAAATGAAAATCTTTGCAAAGTTTTTTTGCTTCAGGGTAAATCTTTATAACCGAACGAAAATCTTTTTCAGAAAATATAATATATATATGCAACTTGTATTCAGCGAATTTTTTTTTCACATATTTTTCAATTTTCATATTTTTCCTTAAGATAAAAATGTAAACATAAAATATTTTATCTTGTTTTCATTTTAGGAAATATTTTTTTTATCGTCAATTATCCTTGACCGTTTTGGGTTAATATGTTAATTTTTTTTTTGCTTATTTAATATTAACAGGAGATAACAATGTCAAAAAAAATGTCGACAATTGATGGAAATACTGCTGCAGCTCATGTTGCTTATGCTTTTAGCGAAGTAGCTGCTATTTACCCTATAACGCCTTCTTCTCCTATGGGAGAGTTAGCTGACACATGGAGTGCCTTTAAAAGAAAAAATATTTTCGGACAGGAACTTGATGTTATAGAGATGCAATCCGAAGGAGGTGCATCGGGAGCCGTTCACGGTTCATTGAGTGCCGGTGCTATGACAACGACTTTTACAGCTTCTCAGGGACTTCTACTAATGATCCCTAATATGCATAAAATTGCAGGTGAAATGCTTCCTACGGTTTTTCACGTTGCAGCAAGATCTCTTGCATCTCAATCTCTTTCGATATTCGGTGATCATTCCGATGTTATGTCTGTTAGAAATACGGGATTTGCACTTATGGCAGCATCAAATGCCCAGGAGATCATTGATCTTGGTATAGTATCCCATCTTTCGACTCTAAAATCTTCTGTCCCTTTTGTTAACTTTTTTGACGGATTCAGAACATCTCATGAAATCCAGAAAGTTGAAATGGTAGATTATGAGACCATGGGATCACTGCTTGAAATGAAATATGTTGAAAATTTTAGAAAAAGAGCTTTAACTCCCGACAATCCGGTTCTCAAAGTAGGAGCACAAAATCCGGATGTCTATTTCCAAGGGAGAGAAACCGTAAATAAATACTATATGAATACACCTGCAATCGTTCAGGAGTATATGGATATCGTTTCCAAAAAGGTTGGAAGAAAATATAATCTGTTTGATTATATCGGTGATAAAAATGCTGAAGACATTATTATCGCAATGGGATCATCATGCGATACAATCGAAGAAACCGTAAATTATCTTAACAAAAAAGGATCAAAATTAGGACTTTTAAAAATCAGATTGTACAGACCGTTCTCAATAGAACATTTTGTTAAAGTACTTCCCGAAAGTGTTAAGAGAATTGCAGTTCTTGACAGAACAAAAGAGCCGGGTTCTATAGGCGAACCGCTATATCTTGATATTGTTTCGGCTCTTAAAGATAGAGATATAAGAATAATCGGCGGAAGATACGGTTTGAGTTCCAAAGAGTTCACTCCTTCAATGGTTAAAGCTGTTTATGATCATCTTAAGAATGACGGGTTTCACGGTTTTACCGTTGGAATAAATGATGATGTAACAAATCTATCTATTCCTATTAACGAAGAGATAAATACCGAACCCGAAGATATAAAAAGATGTATCTTCTGGGGATTGGGTTCGGACGGCACAGTTGGTGCAAATAAAAACTCAATTAAAATAATCGGAGATAACACCGATATGAATGCTCAGGGATATTTTTCCTATGATTCTAAAAAATCAGGCGGAATAACAATTTCTCACCTTAGATTTGGTAAAAGCAAAATAAAATCGCCATATCTTATTACGCAAGCTGATTTTATAGCTCTACATAACCCTGCATATATAGGCAGATATGATATTCTAAAGGGAATTAAGGAAGGAGGGACTTTCCTTCTTAATTCAAGCTGGTCAAATAGTGAGGTTTTCTCCCATCTGACAAGGGATATGCAAAAAACCATTATTGATAAAAGGATCAAGTTCTACAATATTGATGCTTTAAGCATTGCCATGGATGTCGGTCTCGGGACAAGGATAAATACTGTTATGCAGGTTGCCTTTTTTAAAGTTTCCGGAGTTCTTGAAGAGGGAAAAGCTATATCCCTTGTAAAAGATTATATTAAAAAATCTTTTGAAAAAAAGGGTGATAAGATCGTTAAAATGAACTGGGAGGCAGTCGATAAAACAAGTGAAGCATTAAATGAAGTAGCTCTTCCTGCAAATATTAACGACGTCAAGGAGTATTTTGTCCCGAAACCACTTGTTGATGAAAATGCAACAGGTTTTACAAAGAGTGTTATTGAGAAAATAATGCATCTTGAGGGAGATACTATTCCGGTATCGGATATGCCTTTGGACGGTAAAGTTCCATTAGGAACCACAAGCCTCGAAAAACGCGGTATAGCTACTTTGGTCCCCCACTGGATAGAGGAAAACTGTATCCAGTGCAGTCAATGTGCTCTTGTCTGTCCTCATGCAGCTATCAGATCCAAACAGATCGATCCGAAAGATCTGTCCGATGCTCCGAAAACCTTTTCTACGCTAAAATCAATGACAAAGAACGACAGAGAACTAAGATATAAAGTTCAGATATATACCGAAGATTGTACCGGATGCGGAAATTGTGTCGATATATGTCCTTCAAAAGAAAAATCATTGGTTTTTAAACCTATAGATGATGAGAGAGCAAATGGTGAAATAGAAAATGCAAAATATTTTGATGATTTGCCTGATAATATTCTTGACGGAGTAAAACCTGCATCAATAAAAGGAACTCAATTCAAGAAACCTCTTTTCGAGTTTTCAGGTGCTTGTGCCGGCTGTGGTGAAACTCCATATGTCAAACTTGTAACTCAACTCTTCGGTGAACGTATGATAATTGCTAATGCAACAGGATGTTCATCCATTTACGGCGGAACATTTCCTACAATCCCTTATACTACGGGGAAAAACGGAAGAGGACCTGCTTGGGCAAACTCCCTCTTTGAAGATAATGCGGAATATGGTTACGGTATGAGGCTTGCAGTCGATGCAAACAGAAAACAGCTTAGATCAAATATTGAACAATTGATGAAAAAAAATATCGATAGCTCTTTAAAATCTTATCTTGAAAAGGCTATTGAACTCTGGAACAGTTCTGATGAGGATATTCATGAAAATAAAGAAAAGATAATTAAACTTGTAACGGATACATTAAAGGATGCTCATAGGGAAGATGCGATCATTCTGAAAAAAATAGTTGAACTTCAAGATTATTTTGTCGATAAATCGGTATGGTGTATAGGTGGAGACGGTTGGGCATATGATATTGGATATGGAGGACTTGATCATGTTTTGGCCTCAGGAAAAAACATTAATGTTCTTGTTCTTGATACTGAAGTATACTCAAATACAGGTGGTCAATCTTCCAAAGCAACTCCACTCGCAGCCGTTGCTAAATTTGCAGCTGCAGGGAAAAGAACAGGGAAAAAAGATCTCGGTCTTATAAGCATGAGTTACGGCAATATTTATGTTGCGTCAATAAGTCTTGGCGGCAATATGAATCAAGCAATAAAAGCACTTGTCGAGGCTGAGAGCTATAATGGACCATCAATTGTTATTGCATACTCCCCATGTATCGCACACGGTATAGATATGGGCAAAACAATTCACGAAGAAAAAATAGCCGTTCAATCGGGTTACTGGCCTATCTATAGATTCAATCCTTCCCTTATTAAAGAAGGAAAAAATCCTTTTGTTTATGAAACAAAAGACCCGACACTTGAATATTCAGATTTCATAAAGAATGAAGTCAGATATACAACTCTAAAAAGGCAATTCCCTGAGATCGCAGATAAACTCTACAAAGAGGCTGAAGATTTTAAAAAAGACAAACATGCTTATTACAAGAAGTTGAGTAACATATAATGGCTAAACCTTTAAAAGCATTTGAAAATCCTGAATTCCTTCAATCTAAAGAAGCCAGATCATTAAGAATTCTTTCGGAGTATCTTGAACCGGAAAAAAGATTCTCATATAAAAATATTGAGCATACGGTTGTATTTTTCGGTTCAGCAAGAACAGGAGAAGGCAGCGGTAGATCAGACCCGAATGCACAGAGCTACTGGAAAGCCGAAGAGATGGCTTTTAAACTTGGAATGGTATCTAAAGATTTTGAGAAATCCGGTCACCATTTTTCAATATGTACAGGAGGTGGACCGGGTATTATGGAGGCGGCAAACAGAGGTGCGGAACGTGCCGGAGCCGAATCTATCGGATTGAATATTGAGTTGCCTTTTGAACAGGAACCGAATAAATATATTTCAAAAGATCTCAGTTTTGAATTTCACTATTTTTTTATGAGGAAATTATGGTTTTTATGCCATGCAAAAGCAATAATTGTTTTTCCCGGGGGATTTGGAACTTTTGATGAACTTTTTGAAACTCTTACACTAATTCAAACCGAAAAACTTGAAAAACCACATTTTTCAATAATGCTATATGATGAAAAACATTGGAGAGATATAATTGATTTTGAAAAATTGGCAGAGTTGGGAATGATTTCCAAAAAAGATCTCTCTCTCTTTACATATTTTTCAGATATAGATGAAGGCATTGAAATTCTTAAACCGAGACTTATTGAATCAATAAAAAATACAAAGGCTAATTGTATTTAAAAAAAATGAAAGACGGTAAAGCTGATTTTAATTCAATTACGGATTATCTTACAAAGATCAGAGAGGATAAATCTTTTATCTCTTCCGATATTCTTGTTCCACTTCCTTACAAAAATCAGAACAAAAATACTATTGTAGAAATTGAAAACCCTGAATTCACTTCATTATGCCCGGAAACAGGTTTACCTGATTTCGGTACTATACGGATAGAATATCTACCTGATAAAAAAATTGTAGAATTAAAATCTTTAAAATATTATTTCCTCCAGTTTAGAAACACAGGAATCTTTTACGAAAATCTTACTAAATTAATATTAGATCATCTTGTTGAAAAACTTGAACCTTTTGAAATTAAAGTTGAAGCAATTTTCACATCAAGAGGCGGAATATCCTCGAAAGTGACATCCGGTTATAAAAAATAGTATTTTAATCTACACAAACAGCACATTTATTAATTGGTATAAGATAATTTAATTTATTTCTGTTTCAAGTTATTTTATTAATTTTCTATATAACAATTAACTGATTTTTTTTACTTTTATATATTGAATTCTATCTATTTTTAATGTAATATTGGTTTTATTCATAAGGAGGCACAATGGCATTTAATATAAGAAACAGAAACTTTTTAAAACTTTTGGACTTTACTCCAAAGGAGATCAAATTTTTACTTGCAATGGCAATAGACTTAAAAAAAGCAAAATACAACGGAACTGAAGAACCAAAACTCATAGGTAAAAATATAGCACTGATATTCGAAAAATCTTCCACCAGAACCAGATGTGCTTTTGAAGTTGCCGCAATGGATCAAGGTGCAGGGGTAACATATCTGGGACCTTCAGGATCACAGATCGGTCATAAAGAATCTATGAAAGATACTGCTCGTGTTCTTGGAAGAATGTATGATGGTATTGAATACAGAGGTTTCGGGCAGGAACTTGTAGAAATATTAGGAGAATATTCGGGCGTTCCGGTTTGGAACGGTCTTACAAATGAATTTCATCCTACACAGGTTATGGCGGATTTTATGACCATGATGGAACACTCGGATAAGCCGCTAAATGATATAACTTTCGCTTATCTTGGTGATGCAAGAAACAATATGGGTAACTCATTAATGGTAGGAGCTTCCAAAATGGGAATGAATTTTAGAGCAGTAGCTCCAAAAGAGTATCAGCCTTCCGAAGAGTTGGTAAAAACATGCAGGGAAATTGCCGCAAAAACAGGTGCGGAATTGACATTGACCGATGACATTGATTCGGGAGTTAAAGATGCAGACTTTCTATACACGGATGTTTGGGTGTCAATGGGTGAACCTGATTCCGAATGGGAAAAAAGAATAAAACTGTTAAAGCCGTATCAGGTCAATAGAACAGTAATGGAAAAAACAGGAAATCCAAATGTAAAATTCCTTCATTGTCTTCCTGCATTCCACAATAGAAAAACAAAAATCGGAGAAGAGATATTTCAAAAGTTCGGAGTCGATTCCATGGAAGTATCCGATGATGTATTTGAATCCGAAGCATCACTGGTATTTGACGAAGCAGAAAACAGAATGCATACAATTAAAGCTGTAATGGTTGCAACACTATCTTAATTTCATAAATTTTTTATTTTCATGAATAATATCGTATGGTTTAGAACGGTATTTAAAAAATATGTAGATAAATTTTATGGAAAAGATGAATATCTTAATACTAATATAAAAATTAAGGAAGAACATACTTTGCGAGTATGTAAAAATATTAGAAAGATTTCATATTCTCTTAATTCAACCGAACAAGATATGTGTTTAAGCGAAATAATTGCTCTTTTTCATGATATAGGAAGATTCGAACAGATTGTTAAATATAGAACCTTTAATGATAAATTATCAGAAGATCATGCTGAACTCGGTATAAAAGTTATTGAAAAAGAGGGTTTCTTCCAATCCCTTAATCCGGACCTTAAAAACATTTGTATTAATGCCATTTTATATCATAATAAAAAAAACCTTTACGAAAGCGACCCCAATGATAAAACAATTCTATTCTCAAAAATGATAAGAGACGCTGACAAGATGGATATTCTCAAAGTACTTACAAATTATTATGACTCTGACAATAGTTCAAATCCCGCACTTGTTCTTGATCTATCCGATAACAATAAAATTTCTTATACCCTACTTAACAATTTCTTGGAAGGTAACAAATTGGATTCAGCAATGCTAAAAACTAAATCCGATTTCAAAATACTTATGCTCAGTTGGGCTTTCGACTTAAATTTTGATTTTACAAAAAAATATATTTTTAAAAATGGATATTTTGAAAAAATAATTGAAACATTGCCGGATAATAGTCCTAAAAATGAGATCCGTCAAGTAGTTAAAAAAGCAATTTATGCTATTTAGCTTTTAATAAAAGTTGTTACAACTTCCAAAATTTCTTTTGGTTTAATTGATCTCATACATCTGTGGTCTATCGGACATTCTCTATGATTACAAGGAGAACAATCAACTTCTTTGTATACAAGATGTGACGTTGCATTTCGCGGAAAACTTTTTTCAGGTAGTGTAGGACCGAATATTCCTATCAGCGGGATGTTAAATGAAGATGCAATATGCATTAATCCCGAATCATTTCCAATAAAAAAATCAAGCTTTGAAATAATAATCATTGCTTCTCTCAGAGAAAATCCGGATGACACAAAGTGTATATCATTTTGTAAATTCTCCGATAAAGATCTAAGTTTACTCTCCTCTTTTGGAGACCCGAATAATACAATTTCACAATTAAACCTTTTCTTTAAATCTTTTATTAAATTAACAAAGTATTCAGGAATCCACTCTTTTGCACTGCCATAAGCCGTAAACGGTGAAATCCCGATTATCTTTTTTTGACAATCAACACCCATATCATCCAATAATTCAGCACTCTTTTTTAATTCGGATTTTGTTAAAAATATTTCATTTGAATAATCTTTTTTTTCCACTTTATCTCTGAAAATAGATATTAATCTTTTATAAAAATCCTCCTGATGTAATATTTCCGTAGGAAATTTCTCCATGTTTGATAGAAGAAATCCACGCATATCTCTCCTGAAACCTGTAAGATGTTTTATTCCTGCCAGCTTTAACATTAGAGCGGAAGAGAATGAATTTGTAAAAAGAATCCCCTCCTCTATTCCAAATTCTTTTATCTTTTTTGACAATTTTTTAATATTTGTAAATGAAAAGTTATCTGAGATAGTTATTATTCCGGAAATCTCCTTTACACTCAGAAATATATTTTTTAGGTTTGGTTTTGTAACGATAAAAATATCCGTATTTTCAAATCCATATTTTAAACTTTTTATTGCAGGTATAGACATTATACAATCACCTATCCAATTAGGTGATCGTATAATTACATTCATTAATTATTTTTAATCAATTCTATTATTCTTCTAAAGGTTCTTCAACTTTTTGATTATCAATTTCCGAAACGATTTGTTCTTTCTCTGTTTCAGATACGGCTGTTTCCTCTGAAATCACTTCGGAATTTCCTTCGCCCTCTTCCTCCGAAACTATATCTTCATTAAAATATACACCGACCCCGTTAATAGTTTCATAAGAAACTTTTCCTGATGAAACTTCCTCAATTGCAACCGTAAGAGGATTCTCCGCTTTCACATCAACCATCTTCGGTGCTCCGTTTATCAACTGTTTTGCCCTTCTTGCAACCATTATGGTAAATCTAAATCTACTATCAATGAATTCAGGAATATTCAATACATCCTCCTTATCTTAACAAAAACATTTTATTATTATACAATATCTTGATATATAGTCAACCTTAACTCTTTACCAATCACTATATTTCGTTCCGTCAAGAGCTGTTTTTTCAGATTTCGAATAAATATCCCATATATTTTCGCCACCCCAGTGATTTGAATTTCTCTTATCTTGATATGATCTTTTTCCCCAATCTTTACTTTTTGTCATGGGATCATATGGGATTTTTCTTAAAAATTTTTTAATTCTCGCTTTATTCTTTTTATCCCTGTATTCAACTCCCTTCACAAGTATTTCAAGTTTCTCCGGATATCCGTAAGTATCTTTGTCAAATTTAATCTTATTTTTTATTACAAATGAATTATACTCATCTAACGCTTCACGTATTATTCGAAGATTTCTTTTTAATTCCAATTCTCTTTCTCTTTTTATGGAAGTTTCAATAATCGGAATTGAAATTACCGCCAATGTCGAAATAATGATTATTACAACTATGAGCTCTATTAATGTAAAGCCACTGTTCTTCTGTTTTTCTTTTTTTAAAAAACTATATAACCTTGTCATCTGAAAAATTATTTTTCATATGGTTTTCTCTGTTCAAGTGCTTTTATACTTGCTTTTATTTTATTATCCCTATCCACATCAATAACTTTAACCTTCATTTCCTGACCTATCTTAAAATGCTCATCTCTTATATTTCCTATCCTTTTATGTGAAATCTCCGAAATATGAACAAGTGATACAGCACCTTTGAAAAGTTCTACAAATATTCCGTAATCTTCAATCCGGGTAATCTTTCCATTGTATATTTTATTAACTTCAACAGATTGAGTTATCTCTTTTATCTTCTCTTTAACTTTATCGGCAATCTCTTTATTAGATGCAGAAATAGCTACATTGCCATCATCATCTGCATTTATCTTAACATCATACTCAGCGATCAATCCTTTGATTGTTTTTCCTCCCGGACCAATCAAATCTCTTATTTTTCCCTCTTTAATCTTCATATTCGTAATGACAGGAGCATATTCCGATAGAGTATCAGACGGATGATCAATATTTTCCTTCATTTTGGAAAGAATAAACAATCTTGCATTTTTTGCATCTTCAAGTGTTTTATTAATTACGTCTTCAGTTAATCCGGATATTTTAATATCGAGTTGAGCAGCAGTAATTCCTTTCTCAGTTCCCGTAATTTTAAAATCCATATCACCGAAATGATCTTCATATCCTGCAATATCCGTTAATACTGCAAAGTCATCACCCTCTTTTACAAGACCCATTGCAATCCCTGCCACAGGAGCCGATATTGGTACACCTGCATTCATCAAAGCAAGAGAGCCTCCGCAAACTGTTGCCATTGATGAAGATCCGTTAGACTCAAGAATATCGGATACAATCCTTATTGTGTATGGAAAAGAATCTTGAGACGGGATCATAAAAGAGAGTGCTTTTTCCGCAAGGTTTCCATGTCCTATCTCCCTTCTTCCCGGACCTCTTAAAAACCCTACTTCTCCAACCGAAAAAGGAGGGAAATTATAATGAAGCATAAATCTTTTCAATTCCGAGCTTGAAAATATATCATCAACTCTTTTTGCATCATCTTCTGATCCCAATGTTACCGTTGCAAGAGATTGAGTCTCACCTCTTGTAAAAACTGCCGAGCCATGTGCTCTCGGGAGCACTCCGAGCTCAATACTTATATTCCGTATTTCATTAAATTTACGACCATCGTTTCTTTTCTTCTCCTTTAACAAAGTTTTTCTGAAAACAACATATTCCAATTTATGAAAAGCGTTCTTATATTTTCCCTTTAGTTCTTCATTTTCAATTTCCGATTCAATTATATCCTGAATCTTTCTGATTTTAGCTTTCCTGTCCGCCTTTCCTGTTGAAAATATTGCATCTTTTAAATCTTCGGAATATTTCTTTTCCAAAGTTTTGAAAATATCATTAAATTCCTCGTCTTCGGCAACAACAAATTTATCCTCGTTTATAAGAACTTTTTGTGCTATACATATATCTTTTATAATATTCTTTGCAAGTTCCAGTCCTTCTTTAAATGTTGATTCTCCGAACTCTTTACCACCGGCTTCTATCATAACAACATTTTCCTCGGTACCGGCTACCATTAGAACCATTTCCATCTCTTTCAATTCTTTAAATCCCGGATTCACAAAATAATTACCGTTCTTTGCACCGATTTTCACAGCACTTACAGGAGTACTAAAAGGCAGTGTTGATGAAAGCAGTGCGGCAGAGGCTCCTATAATTCCCATTGCATCAAAATCTATATTTAGATCTGCTGAGAGAAGCATCGCTATAATTTGAGTGTCATTAAAAAAGTTTTCCGGGAAAAGAGGTCTTAAAGGACGATCAATAAGTCTTGAAAGCAATATCTCTCTTTCAGAAGGTTTCCCCTCTCTTTTAAAAAATCCACCGGGAATCTTTCCAGCTGAATAACTGTTTATTCTAAAATCAACAGTTAAAGGGAAAAAATCCTGTTCCTCCCTCGTTTCCTCTTTCATGTTAGCTGTAATAAGCATAACATTTTCCATATATCTTAATACAACAGAGCCATTTGATTGCTTAGCCCATTTTTTTGATTCAATTTTTAAAATTTTTCCATCAATTTTTATGTCTACAAAATTTTCCATTTTTTCTCCTTATATAAATACTTTGGTGAATACTTTTAGGTGATAATTATTAATGATTTTACTTTCTTAATTCCAAAGCCTTGATCAAATCAAGGTAATTTTGATAATTTTTCTTTTTAATGTAACTTAACAGTTTTCTTCTTTTTGAAACCATTGCCAATAAACCTCTTCTGGAATGGTTATCCTTTTTATGCATTTTAAAATGTTCCGTAAGAGTTCTTATTCTCTCTGTTAATATAGCAACCTGAACATTTGAGGATCCTGTATCATTTTTATCAGCCTGAAATTTTCCAATTATTTTCTGTTTCTCCTCTTTAGAAATAGTCAAAATCTCCTCCTAAATTTTTTATTGCACATTTTAACAAAAATTTCCCCTTTTGTAAACCATAGATATACCGGAATGAAATTTGACTTAGTATCAAAATCAATTTAAAATCCAACATTCACAAAATTAATAAAAACTTTTTTATTAATAAATAGTATTAACAGTATTATAATTTAACTTTATTGGAGAACAAATGAAAAGAGGATTACTTACTACGCTTTTAGTTGTATCAATCATTCTGATAATAATAATTTTACTTGCCGGATATGTATACTATCAGTTTAATAAAGAAGCATATGTTCCTGATAATGCAATGCTTATTATAAATTTGCAAGGAAACATTGAAGATTCTGATAATTCACCTTTATCTAAAGTGACAACATTAAGTGATCTCTGGATTAACATATCACGTGCAAAAATAGACAATCGAATTAAAGGAATAGTTTTGTTGATATCTGATTTAAGTACCGGATTCGCAACAGTTGATGATATTGGACTTTTTCTTAAAGATTTCAGGAAAAGCGGTAAAAAGGTTTTCGCATTTATTAAATCCGGAGGAATAAAAGAGTATCAGCTTGCATCTTATTCCGATAAAGTTTATTCCTTTAAAAGAGGCGGACTTATGCTGAACGGATTGGCTATACATGCAATGTTTATAAAAAATACATTATCAAAACTTGGAATAGAACCGGATTTTTTAAATATCGGAGAGTATAAAACCGGTCCTAATATGTTCACAAAGAATACAATGAATGCTCCTCATAAAGAGTCATACAAGAAGCTTATAGATGATCTGTTTTCTTCTTCAATAAAAATTATTGCAAAAAATAGAGATATTGATGAAAAGATAGTCAGAGATACCATTTCAGAATTAGTGATAGACAATAAAATATACCTTAAAAGAGGAATAATTGACGGTCTTAAATATGAGGATGAGATATATAACAAGCAAAAATACAAATCTATCTCTTTTACAACTTACTCCGGAACATCATCCCCCACTCCTTTTACAGGGAAAAATAAAATTGCGGTTATTTTTGCAGAAGGAGAAATTCACACAGGTTCAAGTGGAGGAAAATCAATCTTTGGAAATAAGATAGTCGGTTCTAAAACAATTTCTGCTTATTTACGTTCAGCTGCTAAAGATAATTCTGTGAAAGCTGTTGTTCTCAGAGTAAATAGTCCCGGAGGATCTCCTTTCGCATCCGATAAGATACGTCATGAATCGGAACTTGTTATGAAGAAAAAACCACTTGTTATATCAATGGGAGATCTTGCAGCCTCCGGAGGATATATGATCTCACTCTCCTCTAATAAGATATTATCTTTACCTCAGACAATCACAGGTTCAATAGGAGTATACGGCGGTAAGTTTGTTTTAAAAGGATTATATGACAAAGCAGGCATTACAAAAGAAGTTCTGAAAACAACAAAATATGCCGATATGTTTTCCGATTATCGAAAATTTTCCGATATCGAAATAAAAAAATATATGAATATCATGAAGAATATTTATAGTTTCTTCATTGAAGAAACTTCAAAAAGCAGAAAAATGACTTTAAAAGAAGTTGAAAAAGTGGCAAAAGGACGCGTATGGGCAGGTGCAAGTGCAAAAATGTTGGGTCTTGTTGATGAATTCGGCGGTTTGCTTAAATCAATACAAATAGCAGCGAAACTATCCGGTTTTAATGATAAATACGGATTCGGAATAAAAATTATGCCTTCGAAAAAAAGCCTTATTAATTATCTTGTTGATGCAGTCAGTTCAGGTGGTATTTCAACACTACAAAAAATACGTTTAAAAATCGAAAAATATAATAATTTTTTCCCTGCAATGATAATGCCTGTAAAATTTGAAATAAAATAAGAATAGAATATGGTTACCATCTTACTTAATAAGATCAATGAAAGTAAGAACATTTCAATTATCCGCAAGCACCTTTCAAATGACGGATTGATAATTTATCCAACGGATACTCTTTACGGTTTGGGTTGTAATTTTTTTTCTTCTCATGCAATAAAAAAAATAGATAAAATCAAAGGACGTTCGGGAACTCCATACTCTGTTATTGTATCCGATCTTAAAATGCTTTCTAAAATTACCGAGATTAACCCTCGGTATTCTGATATATTTATTAATCTTTTCCCAGGAAAAATCACGCTAATAACCAAACTTTCAATTAGTGTTAATGGTCATCCGTATAAAAAAGAGGGAACAGTGGGAGTTCGAATTCCCGATATAGATGAAATTTTGCAAATGGTTGAATATATGGGTTTTCCCATTGTTTCGACATCAGTCAATATCAGTTCTGATAAACCTCTAAACAATATTATTCAAATAAAAGATTTTATTAGAAGAGTGTCTATCGAAAACGATTTGATACTAATTGACGGTGGGGATTTGCCCGAATCACTGGGTTCGACAATAATTGATATTTCAAAGAACCATCCTGAAATTATTCGTGAGGGAGATAGTCTTAATAAGGTTAAAAAGCATTTTAGTAAACTAAATCTTTGAGTCTGATTTCAACTTTTCACTTAATATTTTACCGGAAATAGTTTTATCTCTTCTTGAATCTAATAGAGAGTCAATAATTTTAAACACTTTCAATGATTCGGCTTTCATATTTTTATAATCTAAAATTTTAGCTTTAAACAACAAAGCTGGGATATATTTATTACCGAGTTCCAAGCAAATTTCCAGCTGTGACAATGCATCATTAGTTTTACCTGTTTTAAAAAGAAATTTGGCATATTCAGTGATAAAAAACTGAAAATTATATTGAGTTATCCAGTATGAAAGCCTATATTTTAAATTTAATAAAGATTTAAAGGCAGAATCAGCTTCATCAAAATGTTTATTAACTGAATTTAATTCAGCTTTTAAATGAAGCATATATTTTAACGGAGCAAGATAATTTCGTATAGAAAGTTTATTTTTATCAACAAGTTTTTCAAGCCATTCAAGTTCTTTTTGTGCAAGAGAGATCTTTCCGGATTTTAAAAGAATAAGTCCTTTAATCCAGTGTTCCTCGGAAGAATTATTACTAATATCATTCGAATTATAAATATTTAATGATTTGTTAATTATTTTAATTGCTTTTTTATAATTTCCAATATAATAATAGATAAAAGCTTCCTTTGACAAACCTCCGGCTCTTTCAAAAGGTTCTATCACAAATTCACTGTATTTTCTCGTTGCCTTTAAAGAATCCTCAATCCTTATTTTGAGAAGATAAATATCAGCTAAAGTTAAATTTGCCCAGTAAACTCCTTTTTCTTCCATTTTTAAAGCAGTTAACTTAGACGCCTCGGCTGAAAGAAGGTCTCCGGAATAAAAATATCCATCCCCAAGTGAATCAAAAGAGTTTGCAGACTTATCAAGATCTCTATACAATTCAAAAAACTCTATTGATCTCTCATGATCTCCTAAATAAGAGTAACAATATCCGGTATGATTTAAAGCTTTGGAAAAATTTTTATCCAATTTGATTGCACCTAAATAGTATTTAAGTGCATTTTTGGCATCACCCCTATGGAAAAAAGCTTCACCGAGTTCATAATATGATTCTTTTGATAAAGGATTAAGATTTTTCAACCTTATAAGATATTTAATTTCTTCGGAAAAATTTAAGTCAAGCCTTGCCTTTAAAGAAAGAATCTTTAATTTTATTACTTCATTCAACATATCTATTTTAGGAATTATTTTTGAAATAAGCTTTTTAGATCTAATTCTATCACCATTAAAATAGAGTAAATTCGATAAATAGTATGATGAAGCCGGAATATCTTTAGACTGTAAAAAATACTTTTTTGCATAAGGAATATTAAACTTTTTAAAATATTCAATACCTTTATAAAAATTTTGAAAATCATTCCAACTTTTTCCGTAAGTATTAACAATATTAATTGAAATACCTTTATTTTCTCTATCTTTATAAATTTTTTTCAAAACTCGCTCAATTAATGTTTTTATCTGATAATCAAGCAAAGATTCATCAGAATCCAGACCCGGAACAGTTATTGATCTTTTCTTCCCGTCTATATTGGATTGTAATATGGCATCAAAATTATAAATATTTTTTATCTTTGTAATTTTTACTTTAAGATCATAGTTTATATTGAATTTTTCCTTAACATTTGTTCTGTTATCTAAAGCTTTAACGGAGTTATGAAGAGATAAAATTGCTTCTTCATCAACGCTGTTCAGATTTTTCACATTGTCAAATCCTTCTTTTAATAAAAACAATAATTCTCTTTTAAATAGATCGGATCCATCACCCGAAAAAGGGTGAATAGTAATATACTGTAAGGAAGAGGAGAGAGAACCATTACCATTCTTTTTTAAAATTGTGCCTATAATTAAAAATAAAAACATTAAAATAACAGATGAAATAATTAAAATATTTTTTTTAAAAAAATTTCTTTTAGTTGAAATTACCGGAACTGTCTCTGTTTTAATTTTTTTAATCCTGTAAACAATATCACCAAGATCCTCTATTGATGAAGATTTCCCAATCTCCTTCATTAACTCCTCTTTTTCATGAAGGTCAATTATCTCAGTTCTTCCGGACTCATCATCTTCCATTCCTTTTCCTGATATTTTTGATCTTATTCTTAAAAGATCTTTTTTAATCTCTTCAAAAGAAGAATATCTCTCTTCTCGTTTCTTCATTAAACACTTTTTAATAATTTTGTTAAGTGATTTATCCGGATTTTTTTTAAAAATAATATCTTTATTCAGAACATTATAAAGAGTAGTTATCTGCTCTTTGTCATAAAATGGATTATAACCCTCTGCCATCTCAAACATTATCACTCCGAATGAAAAAATATCATTCCTGAAATCAAGGGGTTCTCCTTTTGCCTGCTCGGGTGACATGTAAGATACAGTACCTATAACTATTCCCTTCTCCGTTAAATTGGAATTCGAGATACCATGCTTTCTTGTATCCGAATCATCCCGGAATTTTGCAAGCCCAAAATCAAGCAGTTTTACATTTCCCTTCTTATTTACCATTACATTTCCGGGTTTTAAATCGCGATGAACAATTCCAATCGAATGAGCTTCAATCATTCCATCGCAAATTTGAATGGATATATTTAAAATTTTCTTTATATCTAATTCATTATATCTAATGATATTATCCAAAGTAACACCATCTATATATTGCATTACGATATAATTGTTTTTTTCTTCTTCATATATTTCATAAATAGGACAAATGTTTGGATGTTCAATCTGAGAAGCAGTTTGTGCTTCCCTGAGAAATCTGATTTTTGAATCTTTATCAGCAAGATTTTCTTTGGAAATTGACTTAATTGCTACCATCCGCTTTAACTTTGTATCTTCGGCAAGAAATATTTCCCCCATTCCACCTTGACCCAACTTTTTCTTAATATGAAATCTATTGTCTATTAAATATTTTATCTGACCGGAATCAAAAATATCCAAATTCGGGTCAGTATGATTGTTTTTTTCTTTACTCATTTTTTTATAATAGCAATGCTAGATATAGACATGTAGTAAAATTTTATCAGAATTTTAAACATTTTACCATAAATTAAATTATCCGATAATTTCGTTGATTAAGTTAGAATAATATATTCATTTCATAATATTCATTCCACAATCCACCGAATTACTTCAAAAGTTTCAGCAAAATCCGTTCCTATTTGAGTACCTCGGGTTTTTGCCCAACTGAATATAAAATCTTCCGTTGCATACTTTTTTCCATATTGTGATTTATAAGCTTTTAATGCTGAAATTTTCTTATTCATATCCTCTTGGGTTAATTTCACAAACATATTTGTATGAAATGTAATATTATTCCAAGGAAGTTCATAGCCTACTACACTTACCTCTTTAAAAGCTCTTAGACCTTCCATAGCTACCGTACTGTGATCTTGATGAAGATCATTTAAAGAAGGTAAGAAAACCAAATCAGGGTTTATTTCGCTTTTAATCTTAACCAACTCTTCTAATATTTCTTGTCTAACATAATTTAATTTTCTTACTTCATACTTATATACAAATAAATTTTTTTCAATAATACCGAGAATTTCTGTCGCTTCACGAACTTCTTTTTCTAAAATATTTTTCGGCATTCCTGCAGGAACAGATTTCTCAGCTGTTGAAAAAGCTATATAAAAAACATCTTTTCCTTCTCTTAAAAATCTTGAAATAGAGCCTCCACATCCAAATTCGCCATCATCGGTATGTGGTGCCAGAATCAATACTCTTTCTTTTCTTAACATTTTAATCTCCGAATTTATTTTTTAAAAATCATATAAATCTTTTTTATAAACAAACAACACAAAATCATGTGGTAAAAACGAGTGATCTATTTTAAAATCATTAGTAAAAGAAGAAACATATTCTCCAATTTCAAAAGGATTATAGTAAAAAGTTTCATCATTTTTTTTTCTTGATAATGAGGATGTCATAGAAATCGCAAAAGCATCAATTGATATTTCATACATCCTTTTCAGAAGTATTTCGGTTATTTCCATATTCATTAATTTTTCAAATTTAAGATTCAAAGGTCCAACAGATATGACATAATCAAACTTCTCCGTCACAGGCTCTTCAATTATATCCTTTACTTCAAAATATGCTTCATCAAGTTTATATCTTTTTTTAGCCTCTTTTACCATTAATTCGTTAATATCAAATCCGGTATAATTTATTTTTTTACCTTTTTTTTTTAGGAATTCGTAATAAGCACCCAAGCCACAACCAACATCTAATATACTCTTATTATTCCAATCACCAATTTCATATATTTTTTCAAATCTTTTAGAATGAGAAATTTTTGATTGAGCTACAGCACCATGATCATCCTTGGCATTAATAAATGTAGTGTTAAAATAATTAATATTTTTCACTTTAATGTTATTGTATTTCATTAAAAAACTCCTTTATTTTCTCAATATCAATATTAAACATATAATCCAAAATTGATAATCCCGGAACAAATTCTCCCCATAACTGCTTATATACAGGGTGCTTAAAATTATAAACTTTTAAATCAATATTGTTTTTATCAAATATAAATTTTTCTTGATAATTTTGACCACCAAAACCGGATAAATACGCATTTGCTGCCAAAGCTTTACAAATTGATATAATCCTATCAGTGGATTTATAATTATCATCAATAATTTCAGATGCCCTTAATACTTTTTTATTAATTGCTAATTCAACAAATATCCAATCAATAAGCTCAATATTTAAATCAATAAGACAACAAAAATCTTTAGATATTCTCTCTTTTAAATTTGAAAAATAAAATTCAAAAAAAGGAGATTTTGAATAATTAGTTTTTAACATACCTAAAAATTTTTTTCTCCAATCCAAATTATTGTCGATTTCAACCTTATCAATTTCTTGTAGATATCTACCCTTCGTTTTTACCGGAACCGTAATCCATTGAGCACCATTTATAGTTTTTATCTTAACTCGATTTATATAACTTCTCTTAATAAACTGTACATTATCAAGATATACAAATATATCGCTCTTTGCAATTTTGTAAAAATAACCGATCCAAGGTAAAAAATTCGGCTGGTGAACTGAAACAATAATGTTTTTAACATCCATTAATGTATCATCCTATTTATTATTGTGACCAAATGTTTCACCTGTTCTTCCGAAGAATAAAAATTTATCTTTTTTTTATCACGATTAATTGAATTATAAAAAATTTTATCCTTGATTATTTTCTTCAATAAGCTTTTTATTAAATCAACCTTCTGCGGATGAACAACCCAGCCTGTTCTCGTATCAACTACTATTTTTTCAAGTATTGTTTTATGGGTTAAAGCCAATATAGGAGTACCCGACATTAGATATTCAAATATTTTTGTGGAAACCGAACTTACTCTGTCCGGAAGAGTAATAATAAGTAGAAGATTAGCTTGCTTTTGCAATTCCAGCACCCTATTCCTTTCCATATAACCCCAATTAACAATCAACCCTTTCTCTATAAGGTCTGTCAGAGGAATTATATCATCTTTGTTGAACTCTCCAATCAGATGAATGACAATTTTATCCGCCTTTTTTTTATCCTCCCCGACAACACTTCTTATTGCATCAAAGAAATATTGAACTCTATTGTTCTTGTCAGCAAGGCTAAACCTTCCTGTGAATAAAATATTAAATTTATTTATATCAAAAAATCCATCATTAAATTTAACATTTAAACTATCCTCCGGATCAAAACCCGTATAAATTGTATACGATTCCTTTTTTCTGTATTTATTTATAAAATAATCGGAAACGGGATCGGAAACAGAAACAATAGAAATGGAATTATGAACAATTTCTTTTTCAATATCAGAATATTTTTCTTTTATTATTTTATATTTATTAATCCTTGTTTTTTCAATAGGTTCAAACAAAAGCCCATCCCTGAAATCAGAAATTAACGGGATATTAAATTTTTTTGATAAAAATAATCCAATCTCCAGTGTTTCTACGGGTGGGTAAGAGACAATAATTAAATCAGGCTTCGTAAATGCTATAATTTTTTCACTTTTTCTTATAACACTGTTTTTCCACCATGAATAAATTGAACTATAAAATCCAAACTTTATCAAACACTCGGTTATAA
>CAZWFY010000036.1:0-16369 GCA_964633415.1 uncultured Clostridia bacterium
ACTGAAATCTACTTCTCCATTTCAAGTGAAACTATTGAAGTATCTATGATCTTTTCCCCTTTTTCGTTAAAATCTATAAGGAATTTTTGTTCATCAAGTTTTTTAATAATTGCCCCTTCACCAAACACAGGATGCACAACAATCTCTCTCTGAACCTCCGGAATTGAGCTCATTTTTGATCCCGAATTCCCTTTACCCAGGAATTCGAGAACATCCCTGTCCGAATATCCGATCCTTACACCATTCAAATTAGCCTCGGAAATAAATTTCGACTCCCTTGAACCGCCCGTGGAAATGATCAATCTGTTCACAGCTCTTGTCGAAGCAACATAAAAAAGCCGCCGCTCCTCCTCTATTTCAAGCGTTCCCTTTCTCATGAAAAAAGGAAGATATGTGGCATTAGCACCGGCAACAACAACCGTCGGGAATTCAAGACCTTTTGAATTATGCATTGTTAACAGAAGTGCTTTCGCAGAATCCTCGTCACTCTTTCCCACTTTGGCTGAATTCAGAGCGAGACTGTCCAGGAGTTCCGAATAATCTTTTAAATCTTCATTTTCAGATTCCCAGCTCTCGATATAGTTTAGCAGCTCTTTTATGTTGAGTATCCTGTCCTCTTCTTTTCTACCTTCGAGATAATCAAGATATCCCGAAATATTCAGCAGGCTTTCGGTTATTTCCGAAGGTAGAAGATCTCCACTTTCTCCGTTTAACTCTGAAATTTTTTTAAAGAGAGGTTTTGATTTGAATTTTTCCGGAAAATCCTTCTCGAGTGAACGGAAAAGAGATAAACCGTTTTCCTTGGAACGTTCTTCGATCTCAGACAACGATTTTTTCCCTATTCCGAGAGACAGGAAATCTATTATTCGCAGAAATGCAAGATTATCATCCGGATCAAGAGCCAGTCTTAAAAGTGAAACGGTATCCTTTACCTCTTTTCTGTCAAAAAATCTCAATCCCTTTACAACTCTATATTCTATATTTCTATTTTGAAAAACCGTTTCAAAAGGAAGAGATTGTGAATTCACTCTGTATAATATTGCAACCGGGAAAAAATCGGGATCTTCGGGGAAAGCTTCTATCAGCCTTGCAACATAGTCCGCCTCACTCTCTTTTGAACCGGACAATAGAACAATAACCGGATCAACCGTCTCCCTGTCCGTCCACATCTTTTTTAATTTTCTGAAACGGTTTTTTTTTATTAAACCGTTCGCAAAATCAAGTATTCCGATAGTGGAACGGTAATTCCTTTCCAGTTTCACTATTTTTGCACCTGAAAAATCTCTCTCGAAATCGGACATTGACCGTATGTCAGCTCCACGCCAGGAATAAATTGCCTGATCATCATCACCCACAACCGTTATTCTTTTATGGACAGAGCCGATCAATCTGATCATTTCATACTGGTTGGGATTAGTATCTTGAAATTCGTCAACAAGAATATATTTGAATTTTTTCTCATATTTTTTTCTAAATTCATTATTGCTCCCCAATAATATTACCGGAAGAGAAACAAGATCTTCAAAATCCCAGAGTTTATTCTCTTTTTGATATTTATAATATTCGGAAAAAATCTCAAATTCCTCTTCGGTAAAACCTTTTCTAATCAATGGAGCTTTGT
Source organism: uncultured Clostridia bacterium (assembly GCA_964633415.1). Classification (GTDB taxonomy): domain Bacteria; phylum Acidobacteriota; class Aminicenantia; order UBA2199; family UBA2199; genus CAZNLS01. Next base: position 1,622 of record CAZWFY010000036.1, read on the forward strand.
TGTTCGGATACAACAGATTCATTTTCGCACGATTGATTCTCCTTACGATCGAATCGGTCATATCATTTGTAAACCAGGAGAATTTATCTTTAATGATTTTTGAAATAATCTTTTTCTGGTCACGGTCATCACATATCTGCCATATACCTTCAAATCCGAAATCTTTCCCGGAGCTTCTTAATATTTTAAGCCCGAGAGAGTGAAATGTTGAAATATTAAAAAGATTTCCATCAATCCCGGTAATCTTCTCAACTCTTGATTTCATTTCTCCCGCAGCTTTATTTGTAAAGGTAACTCCGAGGATATTTAGAGGAGAATAATCTTTCTGTTTTATAAGATAAGCAATTTTTCTTGTAAGTACTTTGGTTTTTCCGGAACCTGCTCCGGCAATGATTAACAACGGAGAATCTATAAGTTTAACTGCATCTGTCTGTTCACTGTTTAATCCCTCGAAAATATCATTCTCCATTTTTTCTCCTTATATTGGGAACATATGGTAAAGGAATAAGATTCGTTCTTTTAAGTTTTCCCGACTGTTCTTTTTCAATAAGAATAAATTCCTGGACTTTTGAGGAATAACTGACGGGTATTATCATTCTCCCCCCGATTGCAAGTTGGTCTAACAGTGCGGGAGGAATATGATCCGGAGAAAAAGTACAAATAATACCGTCAAAAGGTGCATTCTCTTTCCAACCGAACGAACCGTCTCCGATCTTAAATTCAATATTCTTATATCCGAGGGAAAGAAGTAGTTTTTCCGCTCTCTTTGACAACACCGACCTGTTTTCAATCGTATAAACTTTTTTTACAAGTTCTGCAAGAATGGCAGCATGATATCCGGAACCGGTCCCTATTTCAAGAACTCTTTTATTATAATCGGGAGCGATAACCGAAGTCATCAATGCCACAATATAGGGTCTGTCTATCAACTGTCCTTCGCCAATCTCCAATGAATAATCTCCATAAGAACGAATTCTATACTCCGGTTTTACAAATAGATGCCTTTTCACTTTTAAAAATGCATCCAATATTCTCCGGTCGGTTATTCCCCGTGCAAAGATCTGTTCCTTTACCATTTTTTTTCGAAGCGACAAATAATCGGATCCGTCGATAGTTATAACAAAAGATATCGCAATAAAAATCAGGAGAAAGATTCTTTTCATATTTTTATTCTAACAGATAAATTCACTCCGGTAAATTAATCATTAAATAAAGTAATGTTGATATTAAATCAAATTTGTATTATATACATACAAATGATAAAGAGATTTTTTGAACTGCAGGAGAAAGTTCTGGCTTATCATAAAAAAGCCAACACCGAACTTCTGAAAAAGGCCTATTCGGTTGCCGCAGATGCCCATACGAATCAATTAAGAGCCACCAATGAATCGTATATTATTCACCCTTTAAGTGTTGCCGGAATTCTTGCGGATATGAGACTTGATGAAATATCCATTTCTGCAGGATTACTTCACGATGTTGTTGAGGATTCCCAATATACTATTGAAGATATTGAAAAAATGTTCGGGACGGAGATAAGAGATCTTGTATGGGGTGTGACAAAAATCTCAAAAATATCAAACATTGACCCGGAGAATGCAAAGGCTGAAACTTTAAAAAAGATGATCCTCGCAATGACCAATGATGTCAGAGTTATTCTGATAAAACTGGCCGACAGACTTCATAATATCAGGACGCTTGACGCACTCGGAGAAATGAAAAGGAAAAGAATAGCAACGGAAACGCTTGAAATATATGCACCGATCGCAGAAAGACTCGGGATGGGAAAAATAAGGGATATTCTCGAAGACGCATCTTTTAAATATTCTTCCCCCGAAGATTATGCAGACATAAACAGAAAAGTGGGAAGCAAACGTGAATGGGCGGACGAAAGACTTCAAAAATTTAAAAGAGAACTTCAGAAACTGTTAAGAGATCTTAAAATAAGAGGAGAAATAGATTACAGAATTAAAAGAGAGATATCCATTTACAGAAAGTTAAGAAAAAAAGATATTAATATCAATAAAATATTCGATCTCCTCGGATTGAGAATAATCACAAACAGTATAGAAAACTGCTATGCAATAATGGGAGAGATACACCAACGGTACAGACCTATTCCCGGACGATGGAGAGATTTTATTGCCAACCCAAAGAACAACGGCTATCAGTCGATCCATACAACGGTAATTGCAGGCGGTATTATGTATGAGATCCAGATAAGGACTAAAGAGATGCATAAGATAGCGGAGGAGGGAATTGCAGCTCACTGGAGATATAAGGAAGGAATTTCCTTTATCGAGAATGACCAGCGTCTCGAATGGTTTAGGGAGATGATAGAGGCTCACAAAAATAATCCCGACCCGACAGATTTTTTAAATCTCGTAAAAGGAGATCTTACTCATAAAGAAATTTACGTTTTTACACCGAAAGGGAAAGTCATCAATCTGAAGTCGGGATCAACTCCTATTGATTTTGCTTATGCTATTCACACCGAAGTGGGAAACCATTGCAGTAGAGCCATTGTAAACGAACAGAATGCCTCAATTAAAAAGATACTTAACTCCGGGGATGTCATAGAAATTGTTACTTCAAATAAGACCTCCCCAAATATTGACTGGCTAAAGCATGCGACAACATCCAAAGCCAGAAAAAACATTCTTGCATTTATTCAGTTAAAAGAGAACAGGAACAGCATTGAAAAAGGGAAAAGAATATGGGGAAAGGTCCTCCGTGAATATAAGAAGAAATATTCGATCAACACATCAAACAAAGAGGCAAATGAGAGGATAAAAAATCTTAATTATCAAGATCCTGATATTTTTTACAAAGATTTGGGTTCATATAAAAAACACCTTGACAGAAAAGCACTTGAGACACTATTTCCCGAAGGAAAAGCTATTGAAGTTAAAGAAGCTATTACCAATTCCAGGAAAAAAAAGAGCACTGACTTTAAGCTGATAACTCTTGAAGGGCATAAAAATGTAGATTTTACATTTGCAAAATGCTGTAATCCGATAAAAGGTGAAAATATAAAGGGTTATATTACTCTGAACCGAGGGCTTGTAGTTCACAGAGCGAATTGCCCGAGTCTTAAAAAGGTGTATAGAGAAAGATTGAAAAATGTTGAATGGAATCCTGAAGAGGAGTTTATTCAACGGGTCAGATATGAGCTTGTTGTCGATGACAGACCGGGAATTCTCGGTACAATTTCAAATATTACTGCAAAATACAAATCGAATATAAAAAAAGTATGGAATGTCAGTGTTACTCAAAGCTCAAGCAGACTCATAATTGTATTTGAAGTTTCCCATATTGATCAATTAAAAAAGATAGTAAATGATTTTTCAAAAACAAAAGGTGTTTATAATGTCATCAGAAAACGAACGGCTGAAAAATAACTTTAACCGAATAAAACCATTTTAAGATTTAATAAAAAAACTACCGTTTGTTAACTTTTCTCATTCTATCACGTCTTGAATAAACACAACCGCAATAATTTTGATGTTTTATCCCGAGTTCCGCTCCCATTTTCCGCCCGATGTTATAGCCATTCTTTTTCTTGAAATTCTCAGGAAGAAATTTGACATCATACATCTTCTCAAACAGAAATCCTTCCCTGTTAATCCGGTCCGTAACTTTATACGGGCTTATCGAAAGAGTGGACGCAACATAATCAAAATTATTACTCTTTGCATATTCGAAAGTTTTTTCAAATCTCATATTAAAACATATGGAACAACGCTCTCCTCTCTCCGGATCATCCCCGTGCCCTTTTGTTAACTCGAACCATCTCTCTATATCATATTCTCCATATACCATTTTCCAACCGAGTTTTTTCGATACTATCTTGGTTTCTTCCAACCGGAACATATACTCTTTTTCAGGATGAATATTCGGGTTGTAAAAATAACCCGTAACATCATATTCCTCTTTTAATTTTTCAAAAACATATACGGCACACGGTGCACAGCATATATGAAGCAAAAGTTTTTTCAAAAGTTCTCCCGATTATTTCTTTTCATAAAATCATTTTTAGAGTGTGAATCACTTCCTCTTGTTCCGATCAAACCGAACTTCACGGAAATATCTAAAAATATATCCTGTAATTTTTTTCCATCTTTTTGTGAAAATTCTCCGGAAGATAATCTTGAATAATCATAAAAAACTTCAATTCCGGAAAGACCGTTTGAAACGAGTTTTTTTATAAGATCGTTAAGAGCTTTTTCTCCTAAACTTTTTAAATAATATCCGGGATGGGCAATTACAGCTTCACCTCCGGAATTTTTGATCAGATTGACAATATAATCCGGTGAAGGTTTTATAATCTTTGTTTTAACATCTATATTTTTTTGAAGCCACATCTTTGCATCGGGATAGCTTTTAAAAAGCCCGTTTTCTAAAAGAGTTTTAATAAGATGAGGTTTCATCAAAGTCTCTCTTCCCGGCAAGAATATTTCACTCTCTTTTAAAATATCCTTGCCGTAAAACTTATTTATCCCCCGGATAAGTTCAATTATTCTCTCATTTCTCTGGCGATGATTTTCCTTCAGATATTGTGTGATAACCGGATCCCTGTAATCAAAACCATATCCGAGAATGTGAATTTCCGTCCCTTCGTATTCAGAGTCGAATTCAATTCCCGTTATCAGATGAACTCCTGTTTTTACCAATAGATCATTAAGTTTTCCATCTCTCGATTTATAGGCTCCGACACCATCATGGTCTGTAATGGAAATATTTTTAAGTTCTAATTTTGATGCAATATCAATTATCTCATCGGCTTTCATCTCCCCGTCGGAAGCAACCGAATGAATGTGCATATCAGATCGGGACATATCAATATCGGAAAGTTTCATAAAATAATAATATCATATTTTTTTAGTTAAAACATTCGGGTAAAATTACAAATCAATATGCAAATTTAATATCATCCTCTCCGAAAAGTATGTTAAGAAGAGAAGTTATCTGACCGGGAGCCTCCTCGGTTTTTTTAGTGGATTTCGAAATAGTTTCCGAAAGAATAAAATCCGATTGTCTTCTAATAAAACTCGGAGTATCAGGGTTATTTAAACAGATATCTCCGCCTTTTTCAAAGATATAATCCTCTGCAACAGAAATAAGTTCATTATTTAATCTCATATTTCCTCCTGAATAGATTATATTTAGGAGGTATGACAAATAGTGTCCCGGTATTTAAAAATTCCGATTATTCTTTACCGTAAATTTTTTTCATCTCATCTATCTTTTTTTTTAATTTTTCCCTCAATGATATTGGAGAGATAACTTCAACCTCAGGTCCGAGACGGAGAATATCCCCTATTACTTCCCTGTAGTCGGCAACCGGAAAAGATAGTATCATATTTCCGTTTTTATCTTCGGATATTTTCTGATTGGGGAACCATATCTGCTCTTTAACCATCTCACGTCCCCTCTCACTGAATTTCAGAACGATCTCTTCACCTTTTCCTTCAAAAAATATTCCGTAATTCTTATATATATCTTTTTTATCAATGCTATCCTTGGTATCCTGAGGGATCATATCATTCAGCATTTCAACTTTTGATATCCTGGAAAGTAAAAAATCTCTTATACTTTTTTTTAGATCACAATAGGCAATAAGATGCCAGTTTCCCATATAGAGGATCAAGTGAACAGGGCTGATTGTTCTTTCACTATTTGAACCTGAATATGGTGAACTATAACTGATTCTCAACTTTTTCTCATTTATAAAAGATACAAGAACAGATTCAAAGACAGACGGAACGACCCTTGAATATCTGACATTTTTAACCGAAAAATGTTTCTCGATCTTTTTCAGATCCATTCCCGTGTCTCTCAATATTCCATTCACAAGAAATTCAAATCTTCTCTTTCTCGCTTGACCGGGAATCATTCCGGATAACTTACGAGCAATCATCAGAGTAATGATTTCCCCGTCTGCCACCCACAATCCGGGAAGTTCAAATTTATCATCGGAATAGTAATATCCCTTTTCATAAGCCGAATATTCAATCGGAGCTCTGAAAAAATCTCTCATGAACTCTATCTCTCTTGCGGACTGTCTCTTTGATATTTCAAAATATTCCGACATCTCCGAAAGAGTGGGATATCTTCCCCTTTTCAACTTCCCGTGAAACCACAAATATCTTTCATAGGATAATTTTTTTGACATAATAGTTTTATATCAACATTCATACGTTTTAACAACCCGTTGATTCCCGGCCAATTAATAACAATTACATGTTCTTGATTTAATTTAAAATTGCAGTTAAAATCCGGGCAATTATGAAAAAAAAGTTTGTATTATTTTTTTCTATTATTATATTTATATTCTTTTTTGATAAAATACTATTCCATCTTTTACAAACATGGGAAAAAAAATTTTATCAAAATAAAAATTTTCAAAATAGATTTATCAAATTTCCCGGAAATACTTATGATACTCTAATCATGGGATCTTCCAGATCTCACAAAGGAATTCATGCATATTATCTTTTTAAATACCTAAACCTAAGAGCTAAAAATTTTGCTCACAGTGCATGCAGTGCACAGTTCAACTATCTTTTTTATAAGAAATATAAAAAATTTGCCAAAATACCAGATGTTGTCATCTATGGAGTTGACTATTTTATATTTTCATTGAATTCAAATCCAAGATGGCTTCAATATTTTGAACAAAGCAAATCCCATTCAACAATAAATAAAGAAGGGATATTTTCATTGATAAAAAACAAGAAACAGATAGATTCGTTTCTGAACAATGTGATAAATAGAATAAACAATAAAATATCAAACAATTTTAGATTAAAAAAGAAACATCGCGGGTATATTGATGATTTTACCGGATTTCCCGGAAAGATCATATCAAAGAAAACTGAAAAAAGACATTTTCGAAAAATTGATTATACTGAATATCCTGGGAAAGAGGGGAAATATTTCAGAAAACTCATGGAAGTATTAAATAAAGATAATGTTACTGTATTTCTGGTGTATATTCCGGACTATATCGGAACTTACAAAACAAATTATCAGAAAAATAAGTTGAGGGAAGATATCAGAAAGATCACAAAAAAGTTTAACAATGTATATATATTGGATTTCAATAACCCTGAAATCTTTCCTTTAAGAAACAAAAATTTCTTCCTTGATGGAGACTTCGGTAATATGAATTCTCACCTTTCAAGAAATGGAGCAAGAGTGTTCAACCGAATGCTAACAAAACGCATCAGGAAAATATTGCAAAGGAGACACATTTGAATTTCATATCTGTTGAATTTTTTCTATTTTTCACACTATTGTTCATCATTCATTTCTCAATTCCTCAACAGTTCAGATGGGTTTTATTACTTTTCGGAAGTATGATATTTTATGGATCTATCAATTTAAAATTTTTTCTGACCCTTATAATTCCATTCACATTTGTCATTTTCTTTTTGACAAAAAAGATGTCAGATACAGAAAATCTCAAAAGTAGGAAAAAGTTACTATATATAAATCTGATATTATCAATCGGAATTTTAGCGATCTTTAAATACTTTAATTTTTTCGGAAATATTGTATACAACATTATTTTTCTTATTAAAAAACCCGGGACATACTCCCCTGTGAACATATTTTTCCCTATTGGGATTTCATTTTTTATATTTAAGACTATCAGCTATATTGTGGATATATATAGAAAAGATATAGAAACGGAGAAACATTTCGGATATTTTCTACTATACATCTCCTTCTTTCCTCAAATGTTGGCCGGACCTATTGACAGAGCCTCAAAATTCATTCCCGAGTTGAGAAAAAAATCGAATATAGATATAAACAGAATTATAAGCGGTCTAAGACAAATTATATGGGGGATTTTTAAAAAAGCAGTTATTGCAGACCGTTTAGCGATTTTCATTAATAATATATATCAGAACCCGTCAGGGCATCAAGGAGTTACTCTTATAATAACTGCATATTTTTATTCATTTCAGATCTACTGTGATTTTTCTGCTTATTCCGATATTGCAATCGGACTTTCAAAAATTCTCGGATACAAATCAATGATTAATTTTAATTTTCCCTATTTCAGTAAAAGTATATCCGATTTCTGGACAAGATGGCACATAAGTCTCTCAACATGGCTCAGAGACTATCTTTTTTTACCTATAGCATATTATACGCTCAGAAAAAATAGCAGTGAAAAGACACTTGGCATTAAAACAGAAACATGGAGTTATATCTCAGGTATGTTTATAACTATGTTTTTAGCAGGGTTATGGCATGGTGCCGGATGGACATTTATATTTTGGGGACTTCTTCATGGCTTTTTTCTGATAATTGGTCATGTAACAAAAAAGAAAAAAAGAAAAATATTGAGAAAGTTAAAACTTTTTTCATTTCCCCATTTTCTTACCGGAATAAGGATTTTTATTACTTTCAATATGGTAACATTTGCATGGATATTTTTCAGATCAACAAGCATTAGTAACGGCATTTTATATATAAAGAGCATCAATTTCAAATATAATGGAGAAGGAGCCGGACATATCCTTTTTAATACTCTTCTTGTAGTTTTTTTTATTCTGATCGAATATATTTTAAAGAATAAGAACTTGATAAAAGAAAAAATAAAAATCCCGATGATAATTCAATCAATCTCCTATGCATTGTTTATCTGCCTGATAATAATTTTGTTTATTGATAAATCCCAGGAATTTATATATTTCAAATTTTAAAATCAACTCTTTTAGAAAAACTGAAAATTGAAAACATAAGACCTCCGTGATAGAATCATTTTTAATTAATTTATCCTGAGAATGAAAAAAATAATAATAATTCCGGTTTTATTTATTATATCTATATTTATTTTTGACAGGATTTTTTTATTCTTTTTTCAAAACTGGGAGAAGCACTTCTACAGAAACAAAAGTTTCAGGGAGGACTATCTCGGAGCTTCAGGTTACAATTATGATACGCTGATAATGGGATCGTCAAGAGCAAAGAGAGGGATTTTCCCATACTACTTTTACAATCATGCAAAACTTAAAGCCAAGAGTATTGCAGGCAATGTCCGAAGTGCAAAATTCAACTACTATTTTTATCGCAAATACAGACAATATGTAAAGTCACCTAAAATTGTTATCTACGGTATTGATTACTTTATATTCAAGTTAAATACAAATCCGAAGTGGATGCAATATTTCAAAGGAAAAGAGCAATTTTCAACTATTAAAGCAGAAGGGATACTGACCTTGATTACAAATAAAGAACAGATAGATGTATTTATGAACAATCTTATTAAAAGGTTTAATGAAAAAATCTTTAACAAATTTAAACCCAATAAGAAAGACCCGCCGGCTATTGATGATTTCATCGGTTTTAAAGGGAAGATCAGATCAAACAGATCCGGATTAACCCCATTTAAAAAAATTAAATATAAAGGATTCCCCGGATTAGAGGGATATTATTTTAAAAAACTGCTTGAAGAATTATATAAGGACAGAGTAACAGTTATTCTTGTTTACATCCCTGATTATATCGGAACTTATAAAACAAATTTCCAGAAAAAATTGTTGAGAAAAGATATTGGAAAACTTTCAAAATTATTTAATAATATTCATATTCTCGATTATAACGATCCGTCAAAATTCCCGCTTTCCAATAAAAATTTCTTCCTTGACGGTGACTATGGAAGCACTAATTCACATCTCTCAATTAAAGGTGCAAAAAAATTCAACCGTATGCTCATAAGAGATATTTTAAAGATCCTGAGAGGGAAAACCAGATGAACTTCATTTCAGTTGAATTTTTAGGGTTTTTCACAACAGTTTTTTTGCTTCATTTTGCAATACCTGCCAGATTCAGATGGATCCTCCTTCTTACTGCCAGCTTTTTATTTTATGCATCATTAAATATAATATTCATTCCCATCCTGTTCATTCCTCCGATAATTATCTTTTTTCTTACATATAATTTTGATCATACGGAGACCAAAGGAAAAAAGAGAACAATATTCTTTTCCGGTCTTGCGATCTCAACAGGACTATTACTAATCTTTAAATATTTTAATTTTTTCGGAAACTCTATCCATTCGATATTTCATCTGTTCGGACATAAAGGATCATACACTCCCGTAAATATAATCTTTCCTATCGGTATCTCTTTCTATACATTTAAAACCATCAGCTATCTGGCGGATCTATATCACGGAAGGATAAAGGCGGAAAGAAATCTCGGATATTTATTACTCTACATATCATTTTTTCCACAGATACTTGCCGGTCCGATCGATAGAGCTATAACATTCATCCCCGAACTGAAAAAGAGAACACACTTAGATGCCAATAGAATATTATCAGGATTTAAACAGGTAGTATGGGGGATATTTAAAAAAGCAGTGATTGCAGACAGACTGGCTGTTTTTGTAAATAATGTTTTTCAAAACCCCGAAGGGCAGGGGATCAACCTTATTTTCGGTGCATATTTTTTTGCTTTTCAAATCTATTGTGACTTTTCCGGATATTCGGATATTGCAATCGGAATATCAAGAATCCTCGGTTATAAATCTATGGAGAATTTTAATTTCCCGTACTTCAGTAAAACCATTTCTGAATTCTGGACACGATGGCATATAAGCCTTTCCACATGGTTAAGAGACTACCTGTTCCTACCTATTGCATACTTTATATTAGGTAAATATAGAAAAGAGAAAACTCTGGGAATGAAAACCGAATCACTTGCATATGTGGGAGGAATGTTTATAACAATGTTCCTCGGCGGGTTATGGCACGGAGCGGGATGGACCTTTGTAGTTTGGGGAGTTCTTCACGGTGTCTATCTGAGCTTTAGCCATTTATCAAAAAGATTAAGGAAAAGATTAATAAAAAGAGTAAAACTTAATAAAGCACCCCGTCTACATAAATTTATAAAGATCTTCATTACATTTAATCTCGTTACTTTTGCATGGATATTTTTCAGAGCTTCCGGGATCGGAGAAGCATGGATATATATTAAAAATATTAATTTCAGAATAAACGGGACCGGAGCCGGTTATATTTCCATAAATCTGATTTTAATCCTATTCCTGATAGTTGCGGAATTTGTATTAAAAAACAGGCAATCAATAATAAAACGGATCAAAATTCCTTCATCACTAAAGGTTATTTCATATGCCATATTTATCTGTTTAATAATAATTTTATTTATGGATCAGTCCCAGGAATTTATCTATTTCGGATTTTAATAAAAAGGAATGTTAGTCTGTGAAGAAGTGTCACCTTTTCCTAAAGAGGTAATTTCCCCTTTTTTCAGAAAGATCGAAAAGATCATTTTCAAATATGATTCTTCCGCCGATCATTACGAGAGAAGGAGCACCTTTAATCTTAAAATCCTCATAGACATTAGTGTCGCAATTCTGATATTGATCTTTAACTGAAATTTTTTCACTCTTCTCCGGGTTCCATAAAACAATATCCGCATCCGAACCCGGCATAATAGTACCTTTACGCGGATATAGCCCGAATATCTTTGCAGGTCTTGTCGAAATTAGATCTACAAATCTGTTCAGCCCTATTTTTCCCATTGAGACTCCGTATGTATAGAGCAGTTTCAATCTGTATTCCACACCACCGATCCCCTTTGGGATTACGGAAAAATCATCCGAATAACTCCCGGTCTCCCCCTTTCCTTTAAATGGACAATGATCGGTCGAAACAACATCTATCAAACCTTCCGTTACGGCATTCCAAAGCGAAGTATTGTCACTCTTTCCCCTTAAAGGCGGACACATAAGGAATTTTTTCCCTTTCTCCGGATCTTTATATAGCGAATCATCAAGCAGCAGATAGTGCGGACAAGTTTCCGAAATGATTTTTGCACCCTTCTCTCTTGCAGAATATACTTTTTCAAGGCTGCTTTCAGACGACAAATGGACTATATAGAGAGGACATCCGGTCACTTCGGAAAAAAATATCGCTCTCCCGACCGCATCGGATTCAACCTTATCATTCCTGACTTCAGGATAATATTTTATACTGCTCTTTCCCTTGGAAAGATACTTGTTCCGAAGAAATTCAGCGGCATCTCCGACTTCGCAATGTATCATCGCAATCCCGCCGGCATTTTCCACCATCTCCATTGCATTCAGAATATCTTTATCATCCATACCGACTGAATTTTTATATGCCATATATAACTTGAATGAAATTATTCCTTCATCGGTAACCGATGTTTTTATCCGATCATCAACTCCTTTATTAAGAGAAACAATACTCATATGCAGCCCGTAATCACAATATGAACTTTTTGCTTCCTCTTTTCTTGATTTTAGTGCAAGCAGAATATCCTCATCTCTTGAAGGAGTTACAAAATCAATTATCGTAGTCGTTCCGCCGGCAATTGCGGCAATTGATCCGGACTCAAAATCATCGGAAGAAACAGTATCTCCGACAGGAAGTTGCATATGCACATGCGGATCAACCCCTCCGGGCAAAACAAAAAGCCCGGCAGCATCTATGATCTTTCCTTTAAATTTTGTTCCCGCTATCTTTTTACCGACGGATTTTATCTTTCCATCCGAAATAAGAATGTCGGATAAAAACATTCTGTTATGAGTAATAATATTTCCATTTTTGACAAGAATATCTCTGCTCAATATTAACCGATCTCCTTTAACAATCCTGTTCTGTCATTAAAATCATTTATCAACTCATCCCATATTTCCGGTTGAGCAAATACCCGATCCCACAAATTTCTATCCTGCCATAAAGATCTCAAATCTTCGACATCTTTCTTCTGTTGCTCCACCCATGTAAAATATTTTAAATTATGAATTGCTTTTCTATCCTGATAATTCAACTCCTTAAGATGATCAACAGCAGTTCCAAGTAAAACCGAATCATAATCTATTTCACCTCCGGTTCTGCTATATTCCCCTTTGTCGCGCTTCAACTCTTCAATTCTGGATAAATAGAGATCAGCCGAATCGGTTGCAACCGTAAATATCACATCTTCTTCGTCAAGTTCAAAATATTTTGCAGTTTTAATTGATGCAAGAATATTTGCAATAGATGAGATACCGAACAGATGAAGGTTTTTTATAAAACTTTCATCCAGACCGTGTGAAAGCAGAACACTCTTTCCTTCATCTTCATTGAACAGACGCAAAACTCTCATACAATCTTCATCATCTATAGCAACAACCATATCGGTATTCTTTACATTGTGTATCCACGGAACATGTTTATCCCCTATTCCTTCGATCCTGTGACCGCCGAAACCATTGTTAAGAAGCGTCGGGCATTGAAGTGCTTCCGAAGCAACAATCTTCATCTTAGGAAACTGTTTTTTCAGATAATCCCCTGCACCGATAGTTCCGGCAGATCCGGTGGCAGATACAAATGCAAAAAAATCTTTATCCTCTCCTTTCAAACCACCATAAACCTCTTCAATCGCATGACCGGTAATATTATAGTGCCAAACGCTGTTCCCAAACTCATCAAATTGATTGAAGATAACAATATCATCTCTTTCTTCCCTCAATTCCCAACATTTATCATATATCTCCTTTACATTTGATTCACATCCGGGAGTAGCAATAACTTCAGAGCCTATATCCTCAAGCCACTTAAATCTCTCCATGCTCATCTCCTCCGGCAGAATAGCAACGGATTTGCAATCCATCAGATATGAATCGAAAGCACCTCCCCTGCAATAATTTCCCGTCGAGGGCCAGACTGCTTTGTGAAAAGTAGGATCAAATCCACCGGTTATTATCCTTGGTGCAAGACAGCCGTATGCAGCACCAACCTTATGAGCTCCGGTAGGAAAATACTTTCCGACAAGGACTACAATTCTCGCTTTAACACCGGTAATCTCTTTCGGAAGCTCCAGATAGTTTACCTTCCCGAAACCGCCTCCGTTTTCAACAGGTTCATTTTTCCATGTTATTCGAAAAAGATTTAGAGGATGAAGATCCCACAGTCCTATTTTTTTTAATTCATCCTTTATCTTCCCGGGAATTAATTCCGGATCCCTCATTTGGGCAAAAGTCGGAAGAATTATTTTTTTTTCTCTGAATCTTTTAATACTCTTCTCAAGAATTTTTTCATTAACCACTTTTGTTGACAATTCAATCATTATTTCTCCTTATTCATCCTTTTTCCGGCAAGAATAGTATAATCCGGACTATAGGTTTGTCAAGAAAAACAGAAATATCCGGATCTAATCGGAAATCTTTTTCCAAAGATAAGATCCGAGTTCCCTCGAACGCGACAGAAGATCATCCTGATCAATACCGACAGGAACTCCGTTTTCCATAACAACCTCACCGGCCGAGATCACGGTTTTAATATCTGCGGAAGTTATTCCGTAAATAAAGTGTGAAAAAAAGTTTTGCTTATTTATATCGGTAGGACTTTTATAGTCAATAATCAGAAGGTCATTTTCACGGTCGGAAATAAAAGAGTTTTTCATAAGGTAACCATCAGCACGTCTCAGACTATTATACGCTTTCCACGGAGAATTATCAGGCCTTCCACCGTTAAGATAATAGTATAATTTTACATCCGAAAGAATATCACTGTTTATTCCATCAGTTCCGATAAGTATTTTCCCCTCCAATCCGGTATCGTCAAATATACCTACACCGTTATTCAAATTACTTCTCGGATTCCTCACTATCATTACCGGAGATTCGGCAATCAGTTTCCTCTCTTCCTCATTAATATGGATAGAGTGTGCAAGCAGGGTTTTGGGGAATTCAAG
>CAZWFY010000036.1:16469-26565 GCA_964633415.1 uncultured Clostridia bacterium
TCTCTTCCTCATTAATATGGATAGAGTGTGCAAGCAGGGTTTTGGGGAATTCAAGAACTCCCGAATCTTTCAACCTCTTTACTGCTCTTTTCCCATATGTTTCCAAAGATATATCATTATCCATTTGAGATTCGGCAACATGAATATGAATTCCGGAGTTATATTTCTCAGCAATACCCACCGATTTTTTCAGCAATTCGTCGGATACTGTAAATGAGGCATGAAGTCCTACAAGAGCAGGGATTCCGGATTTAAAAACAGATTCGGATTCTTCCAGAGCTCTGTTTAAAAGTTCAGGCCCGTTTCGATCACTCAACTCGTAACATACGAGAGAATTGATTCCCGCTCTTTTCAGAGACGAACTTATAAGTTCAAGTGAACCGGATATAGATCCCGGCGACGAGTGATGGTCAATTACAAAAGTAACTCCGTTTCTTAAAGACTCAACTGCAGCTGTCAAAGCACTAACTTCGATCATCTCTCTATTCAAAGAAGTGTCCAGTTTCCACCAGATAAATTTAAGTATCTCATGAAAATTTCCCGGTGCTTTTAACGGAGGAGGCATTCCTCTCGCAAGAGATGAATAAATATGATGATGAGAATTAATGAAAGACCGCGTAACTATCTTTCCTTTACAATCAATAAAATTTCTTGAAAAAGAGCCTTTCGGAAGGAATCTCAAATTCCCCTCTTTCCCCTTCTCCACCTCTATATCACCATCAAAAATTCTTCCCGAAAAAGGTTCTACATAAAGGCAATCTTTCAGATAAAGATTTGAATTATCCATTGATTATTTCTTGAACGGATGACATTAACTTTGCATATGAATAGGGTTTCTTTACAAACTTTGACAAACCTGTTTCTAATACTTCTCTTACTCTGGACGTCTCTGAGAATCCGCTTGCAATCAATGTTTTTAATCCCGGCTTGATCTCCTGTATTTTTTTGAATGTATCAAGCCCGTCCATCCCCGGAGACATAAGCATATCAAGTATAATAAGATCAAATTTTTTCTTTTTAATCAATTTTATCGCCTCTTCTCCGGAAGAAACGGATTCGGCTTTATAATTTGATTTTTTCAAATACCGGCACGCAATATCTTTTGCATATTCATCATCATCAACCACAAGGATCTTCTCCCCTCTTCCTTTAAAACCGGAAATATCGGAAACTTTCTCTTCATCTGCCAGAGGCAAATCCGATGCCGGAAAGAACAGTTCGAATGTGGTACCTTTCCCTTTTTTACTTTTAATATTAATAAAGCCGTTATGATCTTTTACGGTTCCCCAGATTACAGACATCCCCAGACCGGTTCCTTTTCTGCCCATAATTTTTTTTGTATAAAAAGGCTCAAAAATCTTTTCACGTTCATTTTCATCCATACCGACTCCATTATCCGAAACCGATAACATAATATAATTATCACCCTTTTTACCAAACAATTTTCCGCTGGATTTAATATTACGAGATACAATCTCAATTATTCCCTTTTTCTTTATAGCCTCCATCGAATTATAAACAAGGTTCATTAAAGTTGAATTAATGTGAACTACCGAACCTTTGATATTTCTTAAATCCGGATCGAGATCAAGCTTTAATTTAATATCAGGAAATTTTCTGCTTGCTTTTTCAAACTCCGGAGAATTTAAAAATTTATTTGTTACATCATTTATGTTAAATATCTCAATCCTTGAAATCCCTCTTCTTGTAAGAGTCAGAAGATCTTCAACAATTGCGGCGGCTTTGAGTCCCGATTCTTTAATTTTTTTTACAGCTGATAAAACAAACTTTTTTTTATCTATATTCATTATGATCATATCGGGATAGTTCACGATTCCCATAAGAACATTATTAAGATCATGTGCAACCCCTCCGGCAAGACGTCCTATAACTTCCATCTTTTCCGATCTTATCAACCTTTCGGTAAGTTCCTTCTTTTCCATCTCATACTGTTTGAGAGCTGTAATATCTTTAAAAGAAGCAACTTTTATCTCACTTTTTCTCGGATTGAAGTTTTTAATATTGACAAGACAGAATAAAACCTTTCCGTCCTTTTTTAACAGTTTTACCTCCACAGGTGTATTTGATCTGTTTTTTTCTTTAAGAAAGAAACCCTTAACCGAAGAGATATGAAGAAATGATCTGACATCCTTCCCGTTTATATCGGAAAGTTTATAACCGGACATATTGAGAAATGCTCTGTTCGAATCAAGAATTACTCCGCCTTTGCCATAAAACACAAGTCCCTCTTCGGCAGCTTCGGATAATTTTTTAAATCTCTGTTCATTATACCTGATGGATTCTTCCGCTCTCTTATGAGCAATTGCCGATGCAATAGTACTTGAAATTGTAAGTAATACCTCCTGGTCCTTTTTTGAATAGGCGGTAGGATCGGAATAGCTCTGAACCGCTACAATTCCAATAATTTTCCCTCCTGAAATTCTTAAAGGAACTCCCAACCATGATTTGGAGTCTGTCCCGATTAGTCTCGCCCCCTCGTCTCTGAGTGATTCCAAAACAGATTTATTAGCGAGCAGCGGTTTACCGTTTTTGGCAACATAATCGGTAAATCCTCCTGCAAGATCAAGATTTTCTTCCGGAGAGACAATATCTTCCGGATTTTCATCAACCACATACGGAATAGTGTATATCCCTCTTTGCAAATTTTTTATCAGAGCTACATAAAAATTTCTTGCATCCATCAACCTGTTAACTTCCTTTTGAATGGTCGCTAACAACTCTTCGAGAGAACCCGATTCCACCGAAGCTTTTGAAAGATTATAAAGAACGCTGTTTATCTCTTCGGATTTTTTCCGCCTTGAAATATCCCTTACAACCGCAACCAACAATTTTTCGGTATCAACAGAAAGAAGATTTAAACTCACTTCAGCGTCAAATATCTCCCCTCCGGACTTTATATGTTTCCATTCGAAAAATTGAGGTTCTCCTTTAATTGCAGTTTTTATCTTTTTCTTGGCAAGATCTTTTGAATAGACTCCATTTAACTGGAATATCGGAGATAACTCATATGGTTTTCGATTAATCAACTGTTTCTTGTTTTCATAACCGAAAACCTCAACAGCTTTAATATTACAATCAATAAATTTGCCTTCCTTCATCAGGATAACAGCATCATTTACTTTATCAAGAAGAGTTGAATTGTCTATTCCGAGTGAACTGAATGATATGCATTTACTCTTCTTTTTTTTAATATCTTTCATCTGTTAAAAATCCGGAAAATATTATATCATAGTGAAAAGATTTTTACTTATTTCCGCTTGAAAAATCGAGAGGCAATCTTTTCCTCGGGTTTCCATCAAACTGAGTTAAAGCATTAGCAATAGCGGCAGCCGTAGGCACCAAACCTATTTCACCTATACCCTTCGCTCCATACGGACCTAAATTGTCACCCACTTCAACCGGTATAACTTTAATTTCAGGAAGATCTCCTATTTTTAATATTCCAAGTTCCCTGAGTTTTCTAAAAACAATATGACCTTCTTTAACAGGAAAATTTTCCGAAAGTGCATAACCGATACCCATATGAACCGCACCTTCCACCTGCCCTTCAAAAAGAGTAGGATTTATAACCTTTCCGCCATCATGTGCAGCAACTATCTTAACCAGATTTCCCGAATCGTTGACAATCGCAAGTTGAGTTGCATATCCGTATGAATAGTGAGTTATGACTTTTCCACTGCTTCCGGGTTCGGTTGATTCTTCAAAACTCCACCTTCCGGAATACTCTTTTCCGGATAATTCGGATAAATTTTTCTCTTTCATGTCCTCGTTTATCTTTTTAGATGCATCAATAATCGCATTTCCTATCAGTGATGTTCCTCTGCTTGAAGTTGTCATACCCGCAACAGCCCCGTCTTCGGTATTGACCCTGACTTCAATTATTTCGGGAGGAATTCCTGTTTCCGTACTAAGGACCTGAATTGCAACAGTATTGACTCCCTGCCCCATCTCAGTCCATCCATGCATAAGGATTACTTTTTTCTCCGATTCGATATAGATCTTAACCTCGGAAAAATCCGTCATTCCGTTTCCTATACCCGTATTTTTTATTCCGCATGCAATTCCGGTATATCTGTTTTTATAAAATTCATCTTTAACGGCAAGAAGAGTCGCTTTAACCCCGGCTTCCTCACCGAGGATCTGACCCGTTGAGTTCATCAACCCTCTGTCAAGAGCATTTTCAAACCTGAATTCCCATCTGTCAAATCCACCCTTCATGCATAAATCGTCTATGCAACCCTCTATTGCAAATGTAACCTGATTTACTCCGAATCCTCTCATCGCCCCGCATGGAACATTGTTTGTATAGAGTGTCTTTGCTTCTATATCAACCGCAGGAATAAAGTATGCTCCGGCAGCATGACCGGCAGCTCTCTCAAGAACTTTAGTGCCTACCGATGCATATGCTCCGGTGTCTCCCGTAATTCTTGCTTCTAAAGCCGTAAGTTTTCCGGATTTATCACATCCGAGTCTATAATCCATAATAAGAGCATGTCGTTTGGGATGCATACGAAAGGACTCTTCCCTGCTTAGCTTCAGTTTTACAGGCTTTTTTAAAATATATGAATATAAAGAGACATGCCCCTGAACCGTCATATCCTCTTTCCCGCCGAAAGCTCCTCCGCTTGATACCTGATTCACTTTTATTAAACGTTCATCAAGATCAAGAAGCCTTGCTATCTGCCTTCTATCCTCATATACTCCCTGTCCCTGAGAAAAAAGTTCAATACCCGATTTTTTAAAAGGCTTTGCAACCCCGCATTCTACTTCAAGGAATGCATGTTCTATCCGCTGGGTTTCATATCGCCCTTCGGATATATAGGCGGATTTTTTTAATATTTCATCAATATTACCGCCTCTTACAATTTTTGAAGTTTCAAGGAGATTCCCTTTTTTATGAACTTTTATTTGATCCTTTAAAGCTTCATCCGTATCTGTAACCGGCTTTAAAACTTCATATTCCACTTCGATCATTGCTGCTCCGGATCTCGCTGTCTCCTCACTATCCGCAACAACTCCGGCAATAACATCACCCGTATAGCCCGTAATCTCTCCTTCTGCAACCATTAAAGGCCAATCATTTAATATCAGACCGTTAAATCTTTCTCCAGGAATATCCCTCCATGTAAAAACTTTTATGACCCCTTTCAGATTCTCTACTTTCTTCGTATCTATTCGGATAATCTTTGCTCTCGGATGATCGGAAAATCTTAATGCTGAAAGCAGCATTCCCGGAATATCAATGTCATCTACAAAAAGAGCCTGACCTGTTGCCCTCTCATATGCCCCATATTTCGGTAATGAGGTTCCGACTCTGCCGGAATTCTCAAATTCGATCTTTTGTTTTCCAGCTAATAATTTGGAAGCCATCTCCACAGCTTCAATGATTTTTTTATATCCGGTACACCTGCAAAAATTAAACTTTAAAGCATCAACGATCTCCTTCCGCGATGGATCGGGGTTTTCATCCAATAGTATCTTTGTCCTTGTTAAAAGACCGGGGGAACAAAAACCGCATTGAACAGCTCCTCTGTTTATAAATGCATCTGCGATTATCTTTTTCACTTCTTCAGGAAATCCGTCAAGAGTATTGATCTCCTTCCCATCAACATTTTTCATTTTTGTTACACAAGAGAGTGCCGGCTTTTTATTCATCTCCACCATACAGGCTCCGCAAAAAGCTTGACCCGAGCATCCGTCCCTAACACTTTTTATCCCTTCGCTCTCTCTTAAATACTTCAATAAAGATATATCTCCGTCTCCGGTAAATATTTTTTTTGTTCCGTTTAAAATAAATTTAATTTCCATATTATTTCCGGTAAAAATTATACATTAAAAACTATTTTATTTCTCATCCATAACCTTATATACATAAAAACATTTAAAAAAAACACTCTTTACATTATTTGTTCGATTATATAGAATTAGAATATATTTATGATAATTAAACGGAGGAACAATGAGTAAAAAATTTGCATTCGGTTGTGGGACTTTTTTAATAATCGCATTAGTATTGGTTGCGATGGTTGTTGTTTGGGGAATAAAAGTAAACAACAATATGATCAAGATGGAAGAGAATGTCAAGGAAAAGTGGAGCCAGGTTGAGAATGTTTACCAGAGAAGATTTGATCTTATCCCGAACCTTGTAGAAACGGTAAAGGGATATGCCGCTCACGAAAAGGACACTTTTATTGCGGTTACGGAAGCAAGATCAAAAGCAGGTGGAACATTAAAACTTGGAAAAGATGTAATAAATAACCCGCAGGCATTCCAACAGTTCCAGCAGGCTCAATCATCCCTCGGAAGTGCACTTCAAAGGCTTATGGTCGTTGTTGAAAAATATCCTGATCTGAAAGCCAATGAAAATTTCCTGAACCTTCAAAGTCAATTGGAAGGAACTGAGAACCGAATAGCGGTGGAGAGAAGAAAATATAATATAGCAGCGAGAGAATTCAACACATATATAAAGGTTTTTCCTAACTCATTTATTGCCTCATTTAGAAATTTTCAGAACAAAGCATACTTCGCATCCGATGAAGGTGCAAAAACAGCTCCTAAAGTTAAATTTTAGCTGAAATGTCAAAGATAAAATTTTCGGAAAAAGATCTGAAAAGAATTGCAGAGTCAGTTAAATCGGCTGAAAAAAAAACCTCGGGAGAGATCTCTGTCGCTTTTATTAAAGAAAGCAATGATTATGCAAAATATGAGCTTCTCTTTGCTATAATCTCAGGTTTTATCTATACCGGACTTATCATGCTTTTCCGATCTCCGACAGAATCTCTGATAAAAAATCTTTTCTGGGATTTTTCAACAACACATCTGATCCTTTTCTATGGATTATCACCTTTCGTCATTATCACTCTATTCTATCTGATTGCAAATATTCCGGTTGTCGACAGAATAATAATTCCGAAAAAAAAGATGGAAAAAAATGTGAAAGAGAGAGCATCCCGATACTTTATTGAAGCGGGAATTTCAAACACAAGAGACAGGACGGGGATACTGATATTTCTCTCATTTCTTGAAAGAAGAGTTGTTCTGCTTGCAGATATTGGAATTAATTCCAAAGTTTTTTCGGAAAGATCTCCGGAAATAATTTCCAATATCACTTCGGGAATAAAAACCGGGCAAACCGTTGGAAAGTTAATCAAATCGATTGAGCTTTGCGGAGAATTGATCTCACATGATGTTCCGATAAAGCCGGATGATACCAACGAACTTAAAGATGATGTGACGATCCTGGAGAAGTAGAATGAAAAGAACTAAAAATATAATAATCCTGCTGCTTTTACTTGTTTTTGCATTTCCGATCTTCCCTATAGATTTTCCGAAGTTGAAAGGAAGAGTTAACGATTATGCAAATATATTAGACAAAGAGCAGGAAATGACCTTGGATTATCTTCTCAAGGATCTTGAGACAAAAACATCATCGCAATTTGTGATACTCACAATTCCATCTCTTGAAGGTGAAACAATAGAAGACTACTCCATAAGACTAACGGAACAGAAGGATTGGAAAATAGGGCAGAAAGGACTTGATAACGGAGTAATTCTTCTGATAGCCATGAAAGAGAGAAAGTTGAGAATAGAGGTCGGATACGGACTTGAGGGTGCATTAACCGATCTCAAATGCAATTACATTATAAGAAAGATAATCGTACCTTCATTTAAAAAAGGTGACTATTACAAAGGGATCTTAAGAGGTGCGGCAACTATAACGGGGATCATTTCAAAAGAGAGTGATATTTCTCCCGAAGACCTAAAACGATTCAAGAAAAAAGACGAGGATTCAGGCGGAGGAAGTATCGCATTCATTATTTTCCTTCTTATCTTCTTTATAATTCCGATGTTCTCAAAGGGGAAAAAAGGAAGAGGCAGTTCTATATTCTGGGGAGGCGGAGGCTTCGGCGGAGGATCATCCGGAGGAGGTTTCGGCGGTTTCTCAGGAGGAGGAGGCAGTTTCGGAGGAGGAGGCGCTTCCGGAGGTTGGTAGAAAAAAACCGGAAAAGAATCGAATATTAATTCCGGGGGAAAACAGGCATGGGTATAAAAAGAGTATTCCCGTCCGTAATTAGAGGAACTGTCTATGCTCCTTCTTCAAAGAGTGTTACCCAGAGAGCGGTTATCATGGCGATGCTTGCAAAAGGAGAATCCGTTATTAAAAATCCCTCTCTATCCGATGATTCCATTACCGCAATTGATCTTGTTTCTAAGCTCGGAGTAAAACAAAAAATTGTTGATGAAACTCTTATTCTGGAAAGTAGCGGATATTTGGGAAGCAATAAAAAGTTTGTTTTAAACTGCAAAGAGTCGGGTCTGCTTTTAAGAATGGTTTCGCCGGTATTGTCGCTTTCCAACGGTAAATTTACATTGACGGGAGAGGGATCACTAAAAAAAAGACCGATGGGTATGATCGAAAAAGAACTTTCGGAACTCGGAGCTAAAATAAAATCCAAGGGAGGATATCCTCCGATTGGGATAACAGGTCCGATATCCGGAGGAAAAATTGAGGTTGACGGATCGATCACATCGCAATTCATTTCAGGGCTTCTTATGGCACTTCCCATCTGCTTTGAAGATTCCACCTTAATAGTAAACAACCTTAAAAGCCGACCTTATATAAATATAACTTTAACGATGCTGAAGGATGCAGGGATAATCATAAAAGAGGATATAAACTCTGACATTTTTAAGATTAACGGGAAACAACAATACAATCCTTTAAACCTAACTGTTGAGGGCGATTGGTCAAGTGCATCATTTTTACTTATAGCAGGAGCAATAGCCGGGGAAGTCACTGTGAAAAATTTGAGAACCGATTCACCCCAGGCTGATAAAGCGATATTAGATGTTCTTGATCTGACAGGAGCGGAAATAATTATATCGGATAATGATATTTCCGTAAAAAAGGGGAAGCTTCCCCCATTTCAATTTGACATATCGGAATCTCCCGACCTGTTCCCTCCGATAGCTGCACTCGCAGTTTTCTGTAACGGGAAAAGTACTATTTATGGAACAGGTAGACTTAAATATAAAGAGAGCAACAGAACCGAAGCTATAAAAAAAGAGTTTAACACCCTCGGGATCAGAGTTGATATCTTTGACGATAAAGTTGAAATCTTTGGAGATATTGTAAAAGGCGGAAGGAGAGTTTCATCCCATAACGATCACAGGATAGCAATGGCACTTGCTTTAACCGGACTGGGCGCCTCTGATAATATTGAGATCGAGGGCTGGAATTCTGTTTCAAAATCCTATAAAAATTTTTTTGACGATCTCTCTTCCCTCGGAGCAAGAGTAGAATAGATTTAAATACCCAAATCAATCTTTCTGTAGTTATTTAAATAATTCGGAATGAGATCCGGTTCTAACAAGAATAAGCTCTTTATTATTTTTATCTATTTTATATATCATCAGCCAATCAGGTTCGATATGACATTCAAAATGATCCTTCCAGTTGTTTGAAAGCTTATGCTGTTTATACTTTGATTCAAGCGGAAGTTCATTCTCAAGTAGCTTTATAACTCTTTTAATTTTTTCTATCTTTTTTGTTCCGGATTTGGAAATTTTTTTAATATCTTTTTTAAATTGATTCTCTACAAATATTTTAAGCACTCAAATATCCAGATCGTTAAATAGTTCTTCACTATTTTTATATTGAGTTAGATTTTTTTTGTTTCTGGAGTTTTCCAAAGCTTTTCTCGTAACTTTGTTTGGTATTCTTATTGGAAACGGAATTCCTTCATATGATAATACCTGATGATAAAACATATTTATTGCAGTTGAATGATTAAGCCCCAGCTCTTTTAAAATCTTTCCCACTCTATTTTTTAACTCTTTATCGGTTCTGACAGTTAATGTACTACTCTCTCTTATCATTTTCTCCTCACACTAACAATATAATACAATATTAGTACATTTTCAACAATGCATACATTATTATTTTAATTATTACTGAGCAAGAATAGAATAGATTTAAAATAGTGAAAGAAATTTATTGCAAAATTTCAATATTTTATTCACTCTGTCTCAAGATGCGTGAGTGCTTCCCTTACTATTTAATCAGGAGTAAATA